>JBBQWZ010000032.1:0-80302 GCA_038210135.1 Bryobacterales bacterium | reverse complement strand
TCTGCTCCAGGCTCCCCGCTTCCGTATCGTCCATGCTGATGACCAATCCCCAGCATCCCGATCCATCCCCTCTCCAGGCTCATCTTGCGTGAGAATCCATCCCCACCTTCAGGCTCATCTTGCGTGAGACAAGAGTGCCGGAAACCGACGCTCGTGAACCCGTGTATCGTAAGTCGTTGGGGGAAACCCGGGACGGCAGTTCGATCTCTTCGTGGCGTCGCTCTTCTCTCGGAAACTCCATCCAATTTCTACTCTTTTCGAAGGCGGTGACTGGTTGATGAAACGTGTACTGGCGGTGGCTCTGCTGGCGGCTTCGGCGTTCGCGCAACAGAATGTCGCGGTTTATAAGGAGAAAGGCCGCTTCGCGGGTTGGCCCGCGAATCACGGCATCTGGTCGTGGGGCAACGAGATCGTGGTTGGCTTCGAGGCCGGTTTCTTCCGCGTCAAGACGGAAGCCGAACATCGCGAGCATGCCATCGACTACAAGCAGCCGGAGGAACACATGCTGGCGCGCAGCCTGGATGGCGGCCTCACTTGGTCGATGGAAGTGCCCAAGACTTTGCAGCCGCCGGAGGGTTCGAAGATGGCCGGCGTTCCGGTGGAGACGGGCGGCAAGCAGCCGGTGGATTCGCCCGGCGGCATCCGCTTTACGGATCCGAATTTCGCGCTGACGCTGCGGATGGAGGATATCCATCTGGGTCCGTCACGCTTCTACTATTCCTACGATCGCGGCAAGACGTGGACCGGGCCGTTCAAAATTCCGAACTTCGGGCAGAAGGGAATCGCGGCGCGGACCGATTACATCGTGAACGGTCCGAGTGATTGCAGCGTGTTTCTGACGGCCGCCAAATCGAACGGCAAAGAAGGCCGCGTGATCCACGTGCGAACGCAAGATGGCGGCAAGAACTGGAAGCTGGTTTCGTTCGTGACGCCGGAGCCGGAAGGCATCGATCACGCGATCATGCCGGCCACGGTCCGCTTGTCACAGACGGCGCTGCTGTCGGCGATTCGTTATCGCGAATTCATCGATGCCTACCGCTCGGACGATAACGGCGTGACCTGGAAGAAGGCCAGCCGCATCGCCGACACCGACAATCCGGCGAGCATCGTGAAGTTGAAAGACGGCCGACTGGTCGCGGTGTACGGCGTCCGCAAGCCGCCCTTCGGAATCCGCGCCCGAATCAGCAAGGACGAAGGCAAGACCTGGAGCGAAGAGACCGTACTGCGCAAGGACGGCGGATCGTGGGACCTGGGCTATACGCGGTCCGTGCTGCGGCCGGATGGCAAGATCGTGAGCGTTTATTACTTCAACGAAGCGCGCGATCAGGAGCGCTACATCAGCGCGACAATCTGGGATCCGAAATAAGGATCGGGAACCGCGCGGATTGGATGTCTGACGGCTACGCGGTCGTGTCGGGGAGGAACCGGCGGATGCCGTAATCGTAGACGGCTCCTCCGATGAGGCCTCCAATGATGGGGCCGACGATGGGCACCCAGAAGACGTTAGTGCCGTCGGTGAGGCCGTTGTTTTTGAAGCCGGCTACGACCGTGAACAGGCGCGGGCCTAAGTCGCGGGCGGGATTGATGGCGTAGCCGTGGAGAGCTCCGAAGGCCATGCCAATTCCGACGACGACCAGGCCGACGAGCAGCGGTCCGAGGATTCCCGGTTGCGCGTTGCGTTCGTCGGAGATGGCGAAAATCAGCATCAGAAGAATCGCGGTGCCGATGATTTGATCGAGCAAACCAGCCATGGGCAAGTCGGGGAAAGTGGGGAAGGTGGAGAAGATGCCGGCAGTCTTTTCGAGGTTCGGATCGATCTTCATGAATTGCGGATGGTAGTTCGCGAAGACAATGGCGGAGGCGACGAACGCGCCAGCGATTTGGGCGAGAGAGTAGGGAAGCACCTTCGACCAGGGGAAGCCGCGAAAGGCCGCGAGCGTGATGGTGACAGCCGGATTCAAATGCGCGCCGGTGGTTTTTCCGGCAACGTAGATGCCCATGGTGACGCCCAGTCCCCAGGCGATGGTGATGTTGGTGTAGCCGCCGTTGACGACTTCGCCGGGAACCTTGTTACCAAAAAGAACCGTCATGGCGACGACTCCGGCTCCGAAGAGAAGGATGATCGCGGTGCCGAGGAATTCGGCGAGAAGTTCACCGACGAGGGTGGGCTTTTGCATCGCGTTCGATTGTATCAGGAAGGTAGCGGTGCGATGGAATCCCGAAGATCTCGTCATTCGAGTCGAGTGCCTGACGCCCATGCGGATCTATTGAGTTCGATCGGATTCGCGGAGAGGGTTGATCCAGGGCACTTCGGGAAACCTGCGGAAGTCTTCATCGGTGGAGGCGATGGACGCTCCGTGTTCGATTGCCAGGGCGGCGAGGACGCTGTCGGTGACTAGAGGTCCGACCACTTGATGATCCGAAAGCAGCTTTTCAAGAATGACGGAATGACGTGGGCCGGGTTGAACGATCACCACGCGCGGCGTATCGAGCAGTTGGTGGATGATTTGAAACGCTTCGTTCGAAGAGAGAGGGATGGGGAGCAGTCTCCGATTTGTGGAAATACGAAGGAAGGCCCAAATCGAAATCCAAGGTAAGCCGATCCACTCAGGGCCTTCAAACACGCTGTCCATCCAGCGTTTGGTTGGGGCGTGCTCGGGCGCGTCGAGGTTGGCGAGGTAGAGAAGAATGTTCGCGTCGAGGAGAATCAACGATGGGCGTCTCCTTCGCCGATTTCGAGTAACCCTTCAATGCTGTTGTAATTGATTCCCGGCATGGTTCCCATATGCTTGGCCGCAATGGCGGGGACACGCCGTGCAAAGGGAGCGGACTGATCCGCGGCGAGGCCGGAACGCAGAATTTCGTTGAGGGCTTGACGGAATGGAATTCCGCGGGAGCGGCTTTCCTGTTTCAAGCGTTCGACGACGTCCTCATCTAGCGTAACTGTGGTCCGGATGCTCATGATGCCTAGAGCTTAGCATCAGTCGCATCCTATTGAACTTCCATATTTTTCAACGCGCCGCGTCGCACAGATTGAACCCGGAGCGTAAGCGACGGGACTTCCGGCTTCAATAACCCCGCACGGCGGCATTCCGCGCGGCGACACCGAGTTTATTGCACCGCCTCGCCGGACACTTTCGGGAGCTGGGTCAGATACGTGACCAGCCGGTCCATGTCCTTCGCGTTGAACTTATACGGCGGCATGGTGGTACCAGGCGAGTATTTTTGCGGGTCGCTGAAGTGGCCTTCGAGCCAGGCGCGATCGCGATGCTCGCCGACTCCGTTGAGGGGCGGTCCGGTTTTCTGGCCGGCTCCGTTGATCTGGTGGCAGACTCCGCAATTGTTGGCTTGATAGAGCACCGCGGCTTCGACCGCGAAGGCGGGGGCGTTCTCTAACGCTTCGATATTCTTGGGATTCAGCTTCAACAGGAACGCGGCGAGCGCTCGCAGTTGCCGATCGGTGAGCGTGATCGCCGGCATGGACGAGCCGGGGATCTTCTGCGGATTCTTGAAGTGATCGATCATCCAGGCGGCGTCGCGCCGGATGGCTACGTTGGTGAGGTCGGGTCCGGTTCCGGCTTTGCCGACGGGATGGCAGGAGATGCAATTTTCCTGGCGGAAATAGGCGATTCCGGCGAGTTCCTCCGCCGTCAGTTCGGTCCAGGTCTGAGGCCCCGAAGCATCGGCCTCGACTTGCGCGGGCGTCGAGCGCACGGCGGCGGCGGTGAGTCCGCCCCAGGTGATGGCGGCGAGAAGAACGACCCCGATGGCGGTGAAGCGCTTCGAAACGGCCATGGCTTTTCCCCGGTCGATGAAGGGAATCAGGAACAGGGCTCCGATGGCGAGGGTGGGCAGCACCACGCTACCGACGATCTCAAGCGAGCCTTCAAAGAATTTCAGAGTCTGGAAGAGGAACAGGAAATACCACTCGGGACGCGGAATGTAGTTGGTGTCGGTGGGATCCGCAATGTGCCCGAGAGGGACTTTGGCGAAGATGGCGGCGGCGACCAGGATCGAGAACATGGCGAAGATCGCGATGGTGTCTTTGGCGACTTGTTCGGGGAAGAATTTCTTCTTCGGCACGCCTTCGTCCTTGGGTTGCGGTGCGACTCCGTGACGACGGACGAGGAACACGTGGACGCCGATCAGCAGCATGGTGATGGGCGGCAGCAGCAAGACGTGGGCCGCGTAGAAGCGGGCGAACGTCACAACGCCGATGGAGCCGTCGCTGCCAAGCAGGCGCACAAGGTAAGGACCGGCGCCAGGAGCGGAGGCGGCGATTTGGGTGGTGACGACGGTGCCCCAATAGGCCCGGTTATCCCAAGGGAGCAGGTAGCCGGTGAGTCCGAAGCCGAGGGTCATTAGGAGAAGAATGACGCCCGCGATCCAGGTTGCCTCGCGGGGTTTCTTATACGCGCCCCAGATGAAAGTCTGGATCATGTGGAGCACGACGACGACAATCATCATGCTGGCGCCCCAGTGGTGCATCCCGCGGATGATGCGGCCGCCGGTGAGCTCGGTGACGATATAGCGCAGGCTGTTGTATGCTTCGCCCGGTGTGGGCGCGTAGTTGAAGGCGAGCAGGATTCCGGTGATGACTTGCAGCAGGAAGCTGAACAAAGCGACACTGCCGAGCACCTGATGCCAACTCGACGAAGCGGGGATGTCTTCGTAGAGGAAGTGCTCGATGCCGGAAATCAAGCCGGTGCGTTCTTCGATCCAGTTGAGGATGGGGGCGAGAAATTTCATCTACGCCGTCTTTCCAGAACCAGGAGTCTGAATGCCGCCGAGCATCAGCTTACTCCCGTTGAGCTTGGTCTCGTAGCGATCGAGCGGGCGAGGGGCCGGTCCGGTGACGACTTTGCCGTCGAGGGTGAAGAGCGAAGTGTGGCACGGGCAGACGAAGCTTTTCTTCGCCGCTTCCCAGTGATACGCGCACCCAAGATGAGTGCATTGCGGCGCGAGCGCGATGGCTTCGGTGTCCGAAGTTTTCACGACCCAGGCGGTGGTCTTTTCGCTGACGACTTTCCAGCCATCCACGCGCTTGCGCCGGAAGACAACCTCTTCCGGTTCGTTAGGCTTCAACTGGGCGAGGTCGGTCACCTCGATCCAGGGTGTGCCCTTTTTGGTTTTCGCCGGGAACAGCAAGTAGACGGCTGCGGGTATCGCGATGACGGCGCCGATGACGGCGTTGAGTCCGAAGATGGCGGCTAGGTAGAAGCGGCGGCGATCCAAAACGAGTGACCTCCCAGGCATGGACATGATTCACGCGACGATGACGCGATCCATTATTGTAATGGGATCGCGGGGACTTCGGTGAAGCTGTGGCCCGGAGCGGTTTGTTAGAACATAGGACCCGGCGGAAAGTGAGTTCGGAACGGGATCGCCTTCGGCCGCTGGTTGTGGATTTGTGTCTTAGCTCTCGGCACCGACGGGATCGCGGTAGTCGGCCGTTTCCGGGTCGCCGGCGGCTACCTCCTGGAAGGCCTCGACGAATTCGAAGGTTTCGGCGAGTAGGTCCGCGCAGGCAGCGCAAGTCTCTATGTGAAGATGGAAATCGGCCATCGCCGCGGGAGAGAGCCGTCCAAGTACGTACTCTTCGCAGGTCTGTTCGCTATTGGCAGGACAAATTTCAGGCGAGTTGCTCACATCACCATAGTTCATTCCGGACTGGATTTGTCTCAAAAAATTTAACTCTCGTATGCCTGTAACCCAACTTGTTGAGGGTTAAATGGCGCATTTATGTGGATTTTGCTGTGGAAATGCTGTGGGAATCTAGGAACATAGTTAAATTAGTAACATATGTACAGTTGGCGATCTCGCCGCGGGCTTGGTCCGAACGTCACCCGAACCACCTCGCGAACGGCTTCCCCCATCTGCTACCAATGCGACAGATCGGGCATCGCGTTTTGGCCCTACGTCGTGGCTTAGTTTAGTCCACAGGCCGGAGGCCTATGCCACCATAAGCCTCCGACGCGAGGACCCTTCGCTCACTTGCCGATGAAGCTCTTGGGATTGCGAAGAAAGGTTTCGCGGCAATCGTCGGAGCCAAAGATATAGATCTTCTTTTCGACGACGGCGTAGTTGGCGGAGTTACCGTGGGTTCCGCCACCCATGCGGGCACAAGCCCCGCCCATTTGGATTTCGTATTGGGCGGGATTCTTCTCGAATTCGGCCTTGTTTTGCGCGTCCACGAACTGGAAAGTGAAGCCTCCACGGGCGGCTGTGAATTTGGGCGAGCCGAGCTTCTCGACGTTCTTCGAAGCAAGCAGGACGGGGTCGTTCCCGTTGAGCGCGGGAGTATTGTCCTGGGCGAGTAAGGGCAGCAGGGCTGCGAAGGCGAGCAATGCGAGTTTCATGGAGTGGTCCTTTCGGGGGCGTTCGCGAATGGTGTACGAGCGGTTCGCATGCGAATGCATACGATTCGAAATTGGCTGGCGTTCCGTGGAAAATTTCTCGTCAGCGGCGGGATCATCGGAGATCGAAGGCCTCGATGGATTTGCGATCGCGGACAAACAGACGCGTGCCGGAGAGCGTGGGCGCGGTGCGCGCGAGTGAAACCAGGACTTGGGCTTTCGCCAGGATGTTGAGGCCGGTTTCGGATACGGTGGCGAGTACCAGATTGCCGTCTTCGTCGAGCAGGATCAGTTTGCCGTCGGCATAGATCATGGTGGCGCGCGGCAGGGTCCGATCCTGGAAGAGGAGCTTGCCGGTTTTGACGTTGACGGCGGTGAAGATGCCGGAATCGCCGTTGGCTCCGTAGACGGCGTCGCCGATGCGCAGAGCGTTGGTGAAATGGATGCGCAGTTTACTGGTCCGGAAGAGATCCTCGGCGGTGGTGTTGCCGCCCGCGCTGGTGAGCTGCACGGCGCGGCCGGAGCCATTGTAAGAGGCCGAGAAAAACAGGATGTTGTCGGGTCCAAAGACGGGTGTGGAAACGTTGAGGCCGAATTCGATTTTATTGGGAATGCTCCAGAGGAGCTTGCCGCTCTTGGGGTCGAAGCCGGCGATGTCGTCCCAGAAAGAAGCGACCAGCTGGTCCTGCCCGGCGAGTTTGATCAGGGTCGGCGAGGCGGGGGAGTTCCTGAAATCGCCGTTCGCCCAGGCGAGCTTGCCGTCGGCCTCGCGGAAGGCCATGAGGGCGTGGCCGGTTCCGCCGGCGGTTACCAGGATGTTTCCGCCGTAGGCGATTGGGCTGCAAGCGTAGCCGTTGACGCGGAGGGTGGCGTTGTACTCCTTCATGAGGTCGTGCGACCAGAGAATGTTTCCGGACCTGCCGTCAAGCGCATGGAGTTTGGCGGTGACGCCGGTTACAAAGACGCGGCCATTGAGGACGAGCGGAGCGGAGTGCGGTCCGGCGCCGTTGGCGAAGTCCTGGCCGGGGAGGAACGGCGCGTCCCAGGCGGTCTCCCAAAGGATCGTGCCGGTTTTGGCGTCGAGCGCGATGGCGACTTCCTGATCGCCTTTGCGGTACATCGTATAGAGCTTGTCGTTGTCCACGGAGATGGCGGAATAGCCATCGCCGAGGGCGCGCTTCCAGAGCAGCTTCGGTCCGGCGGCGGGCCAGCTGGAAGCGAGTCCGGTGGAATCGGATGTGAAGTCGCGGTGTGGACCGCCCCACTGAAACCAGTCAGGTCCGGCGGCGAGAGCGGGGAACGACGCGCAGGCAAGTACGAGCGCGCACTGGAGAACGAAGAGCAGGCGCATTTGGGTCTACTTGACCACAATTTGCGGGGTTCGGTCTTGGACGAAATTAACTTCGCCCCATGCGGCTGACGATCTCGGCGATGGCTTCGAGGATCAGGTTTGGTTGCGAGGCGGGGATGCCGTGGCCACTGAGTTTGGCTTCCCGCAGCTCGCCGTATTTCGAGCGGGATGCGAGGTCGACTTGCAGGGCGTGCCAGGTTTCCTCGAAGCCTAGAAAATCTTCTTCGGGCAGGGTGGGGAAGGGATTAGGACGGCCGCTGCGGCGGTGTTCGAGCACGATCAGAGGTACATCGAGATGCCAGGTCGAACGCTCGCCGTGGGCGAGCCAACCGAGGCGCTGCATGGCGGCTTCGTCGCGCCAACCGGGTCCGTATTCGGAATCAAGGATGGCGGGGCAGGTATCGCCAAGCCGCCAGACCTGCTCTTCGTGCGAGGAATCGACCAGAACGATTCCGGCGATGTCGTGGGGGATGACGGTCGCGAGCTTGCGGGCGTGGACGCCGCCGACGCTGTGTCCGACCAGGAGGAAGGGCGGCGCGAGGCGGGCTTCGGCGATCAGGATCAGGAGGTCAGTGATCATTTCGTCGAGGCTTTGCGGTTCGGGAGTCGAGTCGCTCGCGCCAAGTCCGGCGCGGTCGTAGCTGAGGGCTGGGATGGAAAGGACGTTTTGGATTTCGGTCCAGGTCGCGGTGGTTCCGCCGCCTCCGCCGATCAGGATGACGGACGGAGCGGGGCTCGAGGCGCCGGTGACGTGGGCGAAGATTTTGCGTTCGTTGATGAGGAGGAAGCCGGCGTCCGCGGCGGATTCAGGAATCATGAATGACCAATGGAAAAGCGCACGCGCGGGGCGTCTGGTTCAAGGTAACAGCTAGCGTTGCTTGTTCGCCGCGAAGAAGTACAGCGTGACGGCGAGGCTGGCTAAGACGTAGACGAGCGAACGGAGCAAGGCCATGACCGGCACCACGTCGCGCAGGACGCCGAGCAGAGCGGTGATGAAGTCGGCGAGCAGCAGGAGCGACAGGATCAGCATGGCGATCAGCGCGATGGACGCCGCACTTTTGGAGGTCATGGACGCAGTATGAAGGGTCGGCGCGGGCAACGCAAGAATCATTGCTTGGCTTGCCTGCGCGGCTTGGTTTGCGGCGTTGAGCGGCTACACTAGAGGCAAGTGCCGCGTTTTCCAGGACAGTTGTTTTTGATGGGAATGGTCGAGCGCCGCGCGCTGCTCTACCAGTTGGTCCGAAGGGATTTCCAACAGCGATTCGTGGGGTCGGCGGCAGGATGGTTGTGGGGCGTAATCCATCCGCTGGTGCTGCTGGCGAGTTGGACTTTCGTATTCAAAATCTGCCTGAAGATGCCGTCGCCGCGAGGCGAACTCACGCAGGATTACGTGCTGTTTCTGTTCGCGGGGTTCCTCCCGTGGCTGCTGTTTCAGGAAACCGTAACGCGCTCGGCGGGGGTTCTGGTCGAGCAGTCGAACCTGATTACGAAGACGGTTTTTCCGAGCGAAGTGCTGCCGATTTCGGTGTTCCTGTCGTCGCTGGTGCATCACTTGATTGCGCTGGCGCTGGTGATCGGAGCCATTGCGCTGCGCGAAGGGCGGGTGTCGCCGATGATCGCGTGGCTGCCGGTTTATATTTTCCTGGTGGGATTGTTCGCGGTGGGCTTGTCATGGGTTGTTTCGAGCTTGCAGGTGTACTTGCGGGACACGGCGCAGATCGTCAGCGTCAGCTTGACGCTGTGGTTCTGGATCACGCCGATCTTCATTTCGGTAGAGGCGATTCCGGCTCGATTGCGGTTCCTTGTCGAGTGGAATCCGATGTCGTACTTGGTCAAGGCGTATCAGGACCGCCTGCTTTCGACGGCGTGGCCCGTGCCGTCGGAATTGGCGATCATCGCGGGGTCCGCGGCTGCGATGTTTTTCATTGGCGGGTTGGTTTTCCGGCACTTGAAGCGCGGCTTCGCGGACGTTTTGTAGGTTTTAGGTGCTGCCATTACCGTGGTAATGTGAGGCGTCCCGATCGCGCATTCCAAGCTTTCTTCGCAGGGTCAGATTTCCGTTCCGCTGGACGTGCGCCGAAAGCTCGGCGTGGGTCCGGGCTCGGTGCTTGAATGGGAAGAAGACGACGGCCGGATCGTCGTGCGCCGGGCGGGCAAGTATAGCTTCGAGGATATTCATCGAGCGCTCTTTGGAAGCCGCAAGATCCAACCTCGGACGCTGAAACAACGCAAGGACGGCATCCACGAGTACATACGTGAACGACATGGACGCGATTGACGCCAATGTCCTTGTCCGCCTAATAATGCGGGACGACCCTAAGCAGGCGGCGGCCGCGGAAAAGTTTGTCGGGAGGAATAGCGCTTGGGTATCGGTTCTCGCGCTGGCGGAATCGTTATGGGTTCTGCGGACTGTCTACCGCCTCGACGCCAGCCAAATTGCCACGGCAGTCGAAATGTTGCTGAACCATCAATTTCTCGTTTTGCAGGACCACGATGCTGTCCTCAACGCCTTGGGTGCATTTCGCACGCGTCCGTCGTTGGGTTTTTCGGATTGCTTGATGCTCCAATTGGCGAGGAAATCCGGCAACCTCCCGCTGGGGACGTTCGACCGGAATCTGGCTAAGTTGGATGGCGCGATCAGGATCTAGCGCGGCTGCAAAACCCGCGTGAAGGGCGCGGTTCGCTGGCGTTCCGTTAGAATGACGATTAAGGCGATCAAGAAAAATGTCGAGCCAAGTCCAAAAAATTCTAGAGGTGGTTCGGACACTCACGCCGGACGAGATGCGCGAGCTGCGAGTTGCTCTTGAGCGCGAGTCTCCTTTGGTCCGGTCGAGGCGCGATCTTGTGCGGTCGATTCGCGGCAAATACGCCAGTGTGTTGACTCCGACCGAGGAATTCGCTAGTCGAAAAGCAGAAGATCTCGATCTTGAGAATCATTCGTAAATCCTTGTGACATACGTCCTGGACGCCTCCGCGATGATTGCGTACCTTCGTGACGAGGAGGGCGCGGGACGAGTCGCAGACGTTCTTGAAGACTCCTCGAACGAATGCTTCGCACATTCGCTCAATCTTCGCGAGGTTTACTACGACGCTCATCGCCGGGGTGGACCGGAGGTTGCCCGCAGCGCTCTGGCTGATCTTGCAATGTTGGGCATTCTTGCGCGGCCCGATCTTTCGCCCACGTTTTGGCAGGCCGCGGGAGTCCTGAAGTCGGAATACCGGCGAATTTCTCTTGCAGACTGCCTGGCCATCGTCCTTGCGCAAACCTTGGATGCGGAGTTGCTTACAGCGGATCATCACGAGTTCGACCGGCTGGCGGGCGAGTCTCTTTGCAGAATTCGCTTCGTGCGCTGATATCTAGCGCGGCTGGAGTGGGGCGATTTGGATGGGCTTGTTGGCCGCAGCGAAGGCGGGTTGGCGTTTCTCAAGGCGCGGATTCGGTTTGGGCAGGCAGAGTTCAAATTCGCGCGGCATCTTCGCCTTCGGATCGAGTTGGCCTTTGCGGCGGGCGAAGATCCGGCCGGCTAGCAGATCGAGCGGGCGCGGGATGGCGGAGATATCTTTGCGGATTACGCCGTGCAGGATTTTCTTGACCATGCCGGCAATGGCGATGACGGCGCCAAGAATCGGATAAGTCTTCATCGTGACGGTGCGGTCGCCGTAATCCTTGGCGAGGACGCGATCGACCCAGAACTTCGGCACGGGCGCGATGTTGTAGAGCGCGAGCGTCAGGTTCAGGGCCGTCGGCATGTAGGTGACGTAGGACGCGAGCGTGATCTTTTCGTCCTTGGTGGTGTAGCCGGATTCCTCGCCCATGCGGTAGATGGTGGTGCCTGGAAGCAGGGTCAGCGAGTTGATCGCGAAGGTGTAGGGCGGCTTTAGAGAGGCGACGAGGCGAAGCGTGTCCTTCAGCTCGTCGGGGTGCTCCCACGGATTGTCGACGATCAGGTCGTATTGGACGGGCGCCATTTTCGCGCGATTCTTGTGCGCGATTTCGGAGCCGAGCAACAGCTTGTGATCGTGCTGCGGACGGACGAAGACTTCCTTCATCACACGCTTGTTGCCGGACTGCACGCCCATGCGCGTCTTGATCAGACCGGCGTCGATGAGGGCCTGGAATTTCTTTTCATCGACGGAGGCGGGGATGACTCCGGAGACGAAGAACGGGATGTCGAACTGGGCTTTGTACTGCTTCGCGAATTCAAGGATGACGTGCATCGGCAGGAACATGTACGCGTCGTCGTCGATGACGATGTTGTAGATGTGCGGATATTTCGACAGGATGTAGTTGAGCTGCGCCATGAAGAATTCCGCGGAATGGCGGCGGAATCTTCGATAGCCTTTGTCGAGGTCGATCAGGACGTCGTTCGAGCAGAAGGTGCATTTGTAGGGGCAGCCCTGGCTGAACATCATCCAGAGCTTGGCGCCGTAGTATTTCTTCATCAGGCGCATGTCCATGCGCTTGAGGGTTCCGCCTTCGTTGACGAAGTGCTGCTCAAATTCGAAGTCGAGGAAGGGAAATTCGTCGAGGTTTTCGACCAGGGGTTCCGCTGGATTGCGCAAGACGCGATCGCCGTCGCGGAACCAGAATCCTTTGGTGTCGCGATAGTCGCGGCCATCGTCCACGGCCTGGACCAGCTTGAGAAAACTGATGTCGCCTTCGCCCATGCAGATGGCGTCCACGATCTGGATGGTTTCCTCAGGGTAGCTGGTGGGATGGATGCCGCCCCACAGGATCAGGGCGTCGGGCAGGTCTTTCTGCAGGCGTTTGGTCAGAAGGTTGACGCGTTCGGCCTGGTGGGTCCAGACGGAGAGTCCGATGACTTTGGTGGTTTTGCAGATGTCGAGAAGGTTCTGGTAGAGGTCGTCGGGCAGGTCGTCGGATTCGTAGTGTTTCGAGAAGCGATGCCTTATCTGACCCCAGAAGTCGGTGGTCTGGAGGAAAACGAGGTTGGTCTCGAAGCCGTGGCGCTTCAACTGCGCCGCAATGCGGCGCGGCCCGATGCAGTAGATGTCATCGGTGAGGCTGATGAGAGTGACGGCAGTCTTCCGCATGAGGCCCTACGTCTTTAGGGTAGTCGAATTCGGTTAGCGGTAGGCTTCACTTCGGTGTTTCACGTGCACAATCTGGAGCATCCGATCTGGCATCACTTGAAAACGCACTCTGTAATCGCCCACCTGGAGCCGCCAGTCCGCAGAGCCCTTCAGCAGCCTTACGTCCCCATGGCCCGTTTTCTCGTACTTGGCGAGGGTCTCCAAAATCTCAGGTGCGCGTTCGCGATCAATCTTGCGCAATTCGGCCTTTGCCGCATCCGTCCAGGTAAAGGGCATCTAGCGAAAGCGGAATTCACGAAGCAGTTGTTCGTTCGATGTACCAAGACTGGTTTCAGACCGGGCGCGCTCGACCACAAGCCGCTCTTCTTCCGTTTCAGGTTCGTCGTCGAACGGGGCGTTACGGAGCGATGCGGCGACTGGGTCGGCCATCACTAAAAGCAATTGAAGAACTGCTTCAAATTGCGCCGGTTCCAGCTGATCGAGAAGCCGGTGCGCTTGTTGCTTATCGATGACCACATTCATAGAGCGAATCCGTTGACTTGATTGTACCGCTCGCGGCGAGGGTGGGCCGGTATTTGTTCTCCGTGTCGGGCCACTACAACGACAATACTCGCTGGTTTTTGCGCCTGTAATTTACGTTTGCAGGATTCGTAAGAGTGGTTCCCCGCCCTTACGGGCGGGGCTATCTAAATGTGCTGTGATTTGCACAGGCCGGAGGCCTATGCCACTGATTTGCACAGGCCGGAGGCCTATGCCACTGATTTGCACAGGCCGGAGGCCTATGCCACTGATTTGCACAGGCCGGAGGCCTATGCCACTGATTTGCACAGGCCGGAGGCCTATGCCACCTAATTCCCTAGGTGGCTCTTGAACCAGTCGAGCTGGCGGCCTACTAGATCGATCTGGTGATTTGGCTCGGTGATTCCGTGACCTTCTCTGGGGTAGCGGACGAAGATGGCTTCTACTCCGACTCCTTTTAGGGCTCGGTAATATTCTTCGGCCTGGGCGATGGCGACTCGGCGATCCTGTTCTCCGTGGGTGATCATGATGGGCGTCTTCACGTTCCCGACGTAAGTCATGGGCGAAGACTTGCGATAGGTGGCGGTCGAAACCCAGGGCTGGCCGCCGAAGCCGTATTCCATTAATCCGGGGATGTCGCTTTGGCCGTGGAAGCTGTACCAGTCGCTGATTCCGGCGTGGCCGATGGCGGCTTTGAAACGGTTGGTTTGGGTGATGGTCCAGAAGGTCATGAAGCCGCCGTAGCTGCCCCCCATGACGACCATTTTGTCGGGATCGGCGATGCCTTTGGCGATCAGCGCGTCGACGCCGGCCATGATGTCGCCGAAATCTTTACCGCCCCAATCGCTGATGTTGGCGGTTTCAAACTTCATGCCGTAGCCGGTGGAGCCGCGCGGATTCGGGGCGAGAACGGCGTAGCCCTGAGCGGCGAAGATCTGCGAACGAGCGTCGAAGCGCGCGCTATGTGCCCCGTAGGGACCGCCGTGAATGGAGACGATCAGCGGGATCTTCTTGCCGGGCGTGTAGCCGAGCGGATAGGTGAGCAGGCCTTCGACGTCGAAATTGTCCGGACCCTTCCAGCGGACGGCTTCGGCGTTGGCGATGTCGAAATCGGCGACCTGGGGATTGGCGTTGGTGAGCTTGCCGCGTCCGTTGCCGTTGAGGTCGAGCGACCAGATGTCGGGCGGCGCTTTGCCGTCGTCGATCACGGTGACGGCGCGCGAGCCATCCTTCGAAATATCGAAGTCGGAGTACATGCGCTCGCCTTCGGTGACGTGGAGGAAGCGGCCGCCATTCGCGGGCACGCGGAAGAGGTGATGGCGGAGGCCTTCGGCGGAATCCCAATACAGGCTCTTGCCATCGGGCGACCATTTGAGGTTGGCTCCGGCTCCGTCGGGGAAATCGGCGGTGAC
This sequence comes from Bryobacterales bacterium, assembly GCA_038210135.1. Lineage (GTDB taxonomy): Bacteria > Acidobacteriota > Terriglobia > Bryobacterales > Bryobacteraceae > JBBQWZ01. Next base: position 65,609 of record JBBQWZ010000032.1, on the reverse strand, counting down.
GTTGCGGGGCGTTCCGCCGGACGCGGGAATCACCATGATTTCGTTTTTGCCGGCCCAGGCTTTGGGATCGTTTTGCGCGACGTAGGCGATCATGGTGCCGTCAGGCGACCAGGTGGGGTTGGTGTCGGGACCTTTATTGGTAGTCAACTGACGGGGCGTTCCGCCAGTGGCGCTGACGACGTAGATGTCGGAATTCCTGTCGGGGTCGAGGGCGAAGTAACCGCTTTCCTGGGCTCCGTTGGTGGTGCGGACGAAGGCGATGGAAGAGGAGTCGGGCGACCAGGCGGGGGCAGCGGCGGAATAGGCTCCGTCGGTGACGCGGTCTTTCTTCTTGGTGGAGACGTCCAGGGTCCAGAGGTGGGTGTAAGTGTAGTTCGCGTCCACCAGGATGGCGTCGAACTTGTCTTTCTTCTTCTTGTCGCGGTCGGCTTTGTCCTTCGGCGTGTCCTTTAATAGGAAGGCGATGCGCTTGCCGTCGGGCGACCATTTGAAGGCGGAGATGGCGCCTTCTTCGGCGGTCAGCTTTTCGGCTTCGCCGCCGGCGGGACGGATGAGCCAAATCTGGCCGCCGCCGCGCGCGCCTTCGACAGGGGCTCCCGCGGTGCGATCGGCGAGGAAGGCGATACGGGTTCCGTCGGGCGACCAGGCGGGGGCGGATTCACCCTTGTCGCCGTTGGTCAACTTCACCGGAGTGGCGTTGCCCTTCGATCCAGTGAGCCAGACGTGCGAAACCATGCGGTCGCTTTTCTGGTCCCATTCGGTTTGGGTGTAGACGACCCAGTTGCCGTCAGGCGAGAACCGGGGTCCGGCTACGCGATTGATGGCGAGCGAGTCTTCGACGGTGAATTTCTTGGTGCCTGCGGCGAATAGCGAGAGCGAGCAGGCTAGGATCAGGAGAGCGCGGTTGATTTTCATTGGCGTTCCTTCTTGGGGCGTACGTTGATTCCGAATTGTAACGCCGCCGGAACATAATGTGCGAGGCTTGCTGCAACGTCTAACAAACTGATCAATATCAATGGTCCCTCGGGCTGAGGCATGGTACGATTCCTGCACTGGAGGCGGTTGATTATCATGAAAGGCTCTGGCGAATTGGCCGAACGTATTCGAGAAAGGCGGCGCGGAAATGCCTTGTCTCAATCTGAGCTCGCTGAGCGTCTTAAGGTGTCCCAGCCAACGGTCTCTTTATGGGAGATGGGTAAGGCATCTCCAAGCAAAGATCAACTCGCGACTTTGAATGAGATTCTTGGGGGGCTAACGGCATCGGCAGAATCTCTCTCCGAAGCTGAATCTCAAACGCCTCTGGCGGCGTGGCTTTCGCGCGCTCTAGCAAAGAATAACAAGACGGTGGGAGAGCTTGCCGCAAAGGCAGGGCTAAGCGTACCAACCGTCTACAACATCCTTAATAATCGCGCTCAGAACCCTCACCCCCGCACAATCTCAGCCTTAGAAAAGGCTCTCGAAGATAAGTTTGAGTCTAAACAGGAGTCGAAGGCGCCGGAAATTGGAGGGATCGGTGAGTTGATTGATTTCAATCCTTACGATCCTAAAGAGATCCCCGGTAAGCCTGGCGTGTACGTCCTGTACGACATTAGTCAGCGACCCATCTATGTAGGCAAAGCAGGCAAAATTTCCTCAAGGTTGCATGATCACAGCAGCAGATTTTGGTTCAAGCCGCCTTTAGTTGAAACGGGCGCTTACATCGAAATCCATAACCAGCTGCTAAGGGATCAAATCGAAACGGTTTTGATCCAGTTCTTGAAGAACAACGCCGTCATCAATAAGCAAAAGACGGTCCGCGACGAAGACTGATACCTCTCCGGATCAGCGTGGCTAGTCCCAGCGTCTCAGTCGGTGAGAGTTTTTGCCCTCGCCACCCACAACCTATTTGATGATGCCGACCGTGGAGACGATTGCTCCGATCCTGACTCCCGACGACGAACTGCACTGGCTGGCGCTGCATCTGGTACATGGACTGGGAGATCGCAAGGCAGTGGCGCTGATCGAGCGATTCCGAACTCCGCAGGACGTGTTTCGCGCGTCGCGCAGCGAACTCGAAGCGCAGGGCCTTTCGGGATCGGTCGCGCAGACCATCGCGAGTGGCTGCACTTTCGAGACGGCGGTCGAACAGCATCAGAAGATGAAGGCGAAGGGCGTGGTGGCGATTCCGTTTTCGGACCCGCGCTATCCGCGCCTGCTGCGGGAGATTTACGATCCGCCGTTGATGCTGTTTGCGCGTGGACGGGTGGAGGTGCTGGCGTCGCCGATGATCGCGATGGTTGGAACGCGACGTCCGACTCCATATGGCGTGGCGGTGGCGGATCGATTCGGGCGGGAGTTGGCGCAGGCCGGACTTACGATTGTCAGCGGCATGGCCCGGGGAATCGATACATCCGCGCACAGGGCAGCGCTCGCGGTCCAGGGCGAAACCATCGCGGTGTTCGGCTGCGGCGTGGACGTCATTTATCCGGCAGAGAACCGGAAGCTGGCCGAGGAGATTACGCTAAAGGGCCTGGTGATCTCCGAGTATCCGATGGGCACGCCGGGGCATCCGCAGCACTTTCCGGTCCGGAACCGAATCGTCAGCGGCATGTCGGTGGGGGTGATTGTCGTCGAGGGCGCGGAATACAGCGGGTCCGCCATTACGGCGCGGCTGGCAATGGAGGAGGGCAGGGAGGTGTTTGCGGTTCCGGGGAACATCACTTCGAAGATGAGTTTCGGACCGAATCTGCTGATCCGGCAGGGGGCCAAAATCGTCCAGAACTGGTCAGACATTACGGCTGAACTCCCCGTCGAGGTCCGGCAGGAGCTTTCGGCGATCATTCGTAAGCGTATGATTCGCCTTGGTTTGGCGGAGCCTGAATCTTTTGGTGGCGCCCAGGCATCTCTACCTCTAGCCGAAATACAGTCGCCCATGGCCGATCTGGGCAGGCGCATTCTGGCGCACCTCCCGTTTGAAGAAGCGGAGGACTTGGATACGCTCCTCGAGGCCTTCCCCGGGACCTCAGCCACCGAATTGATCGCGGCGTTATTCGACCTCGAAATGGAAGGCCACGTCCGGCAGTATCCGGGAAAGCGGTTCGCCAAGGTCTGGAACGGCTAAGCGGCCCGGTTGACGTTCCTGCGGGCTTGGCGTGCTAAGCTTTCGGTTGTTCGAATTCATAAGGTAGGCAAAGTTCGTATTTATGGCAAAATCACTCGTCATCGTCGAATCTCCGGCGAAGGCGAAAACCATCGGGAAGTATCTGGGCAAGCAGTTTGTCGTCAAGGCTTCGCTCGGTCACGTAAAGGATCTTCCTAAAAAAGACCTGGCGGTTGCCGTCGACAAAGACTTCGAGCCGAGCTACGTCGTCATCGAAGGCAAGAAGAAGCTGATGGGCGAATTGAAGACCGCCGCGAAGGGCGTGGACAACATCTATCTCGCGGCCGATCCGGATCGCGAAGGCGAAGCGATTTGTTACCACCTGCAGGAAGAACTGGACACCAAGAAAGAAGGCGGTCCGAAGTTTTTCCGGGTGATGTTCAACGAAATCACGAAGAACGCGATTCAGAAGGCGTTTGAGACGCCGCTGCAGGTGAACAAGAATCTGGTGGACGCGCAGCAGGCGCGCCGTGTGCTTGATCGCCTGGTGGGCTACAAGATTTCGCCGCTGCTGTGGGACAAGGTCCGGCGCGGGTTGTCGGCTGGCCGCGTGCAGACGGTGGCATTGCGGTTGATTGTGGACCGCGAGCGCGAGATCCGCGCGTTCGTGAAGCGCGAGTACTGGTCGATCGACGTTCAGATGAACGCGAAGAAGGCGCCGGTCTTAAACGCGCACTTCGCGAAGAAGAACGACGAGAACATCGAGATCCCGGACGAGGCGACTGCCAAGGGGCTGATCGCGCAATTCGAGAATTCGCCGTTCGTGGTCAAGGGCGTTAACAATCGCGAGAAGCGCCGTAATCCGGTGCCGCCGTTTATCACGTCGACGTTGCAGCAGGAAGCGGCTCGCAAGCTTCGCTTCAGCGTCAAGCGCACGATGATGCTCGCGCAGAAATTGTACGAAGGCATGGAGATCGGCGAAGAAGGCTCGGTCGGTCTGATCACTTATATGCGTACCGATTCGACGCGCGTTTCTAACGATGCGCTCGCCGAGGTCCGCGAGATGGTGGCCGAGCGGTTCGGTCCCGAATACAGGCCCGAGACTCCGAATTTTTACAAGTCGAAGAAAGATGCGCAGGACGCGCACGAAGCGATCCGCCCGACGTCCGCGATGCGCCATCCGGACGACGTCGCGAAGTATATCGCCGAAGACGAATTGAAATTATACCGGCTGATCTGGATGCGCTTTGTCGCTTCGCAGATGACGCCGGCGGTGTTCGATCAGACGACGATTGAGGTCAACGCGACGGGCGCGGATGGCGCTGTATATTTGTTCCGGGCGACGGGCAGCGTGCCGAAGTTCGACGGCTTCCTGAAGGTCTATGAAGAGGGCAAGGACGCCAAGGACGAGGAAGACGAAGAACTGAAGTCGCGGCTTCCGAAGGTGGAAGTCGGCGAGACGCTGAAGCTGAAAGTGATTCTGCCGGAGCAGCACTTTACCGAGCCGCCGCCCCGCTTCACGGAGGCGACGCTGGTGAAAGAACTGGAATCGGATGGCGTGGGCCGGCCATCCACGTACGCGTCAATCCTGTCCACGATTCAGGAGCGCGAGTACGTCAAGAAGGAGGGCGGCAAGTTCAAGCCGACCGAGCTTGGCATGGTTGTGACCGGCCTGCTGCTCGAGAGTTTCAGCAATCTCTTCGATGTGAACTACACGGCTCGCATGGAAGCGGAGCTGGACGAAATCGAAGACGGCAAGATGGACTGGCGCGACGCGATGCGCGAGTTCTATGTGCGGTTCGAGAAGGATCTGACGCACGCCGAAGAGCACATGACCGACATCAAGCGGATGGAAACTCCCACCGACTTGATTTGCGAGAAGTGCGGCAAGCCGATGGTGCTCAAATGGGGCCGTCACGGGAAGTTCGTGGCTTGCACTGGATATCCGGAATGCACGAATACGCGGGAGCCAACCGCGGACCTGGTGGACGCGGATACGGCCGAGGCCGGCGATCTGACCGAGCAGGGCGATGAAGTGTATTGCGAGAACTGCGGACGTCCGATGGTCCTGAAGAAAGGGCGCTTCGGGCAATTCCTGGCGTGTAGCGGCTACCCGGATTGCAAGACGACGAAGCAGCTTGGCGAGAAGCAGAAGCCGCAGGATGTTCCGCTCGACGAGCCGTGTCCGACGTGCGGCAACAAGCTGGTGAAGAAGTACGGGCGGTTCGGCGAGTTCATTGCGTGCAGCAATTATCCGACCTGCAAATTCGTCAAGCAGAAGACCATCGGGGTCAAGTGCCCGAATTGTACGGAAGGCGAAGTGGTCGAGCGGCGTTCGAAGCGCGGCAAGACGTTCTTCGGCTGCAACCGGTATCCGGATTGCGATTTTGTGGCTTGGGGCAAGCCGATTCCGGAGAAGTGCCCGGAATGCGGCGGCAGTTACATGATCGAGAAGTTCCTGAAGGCCGGCGCGTTTGCGCAGTGCCCGAACAACGAGTGCAAGTACAAGCATGCGATTGAGGTGGTGCCGGATGCGGCGGACGCGCCGGTCGAAGCAACGGCGTAATTTTTCTGGTGTCAAAAAGGCGCGGGCTGGTGATCGAAAGCGATCCCAGCTCGCGCCCTTTTTGTTTCGGAGGGCCTTTATGAAGAAGCTTGCTTTCGTGTTTCTGCTGGTCGCTGGGTTGTGTTCCGCGCAGACGGCCCCGGCAGCGGAAACCATGACGGCGTTCTGGGCGCGATTTCAGGCTGCGGTGGGGAGATCGGACGCGGAGGCGATCGCGTCGATGACGCAGCTGCCGTTTCTGCTGGAGAACAAGAATCTGGATAAGGCGGGATTCGTGAAAGCGGTGCCGAAGCTGTTTCCGGCGAAGATTCGGGCGTGTTTCGCGAAAGAGAAGCTGGTGAAGGATAAGAACGGCTTTGAGATTTTCTGCGGAGAGCAGATGTTTGTCTTCGAACAGGCGGGCGGGAAATATTGGTTTACGACGCTGGGCGCGAACGATTAAGGTTAAGGTAAAACCTTGAATCCTTCCTCGTTGAAGTGCCGGTCAAATGCGAACGCGTGAGAGATTTGCTTGACGCGCATCAGTTCGAAGCTCGAACAGTCAACCAGTGACAATTTCGTTCGGTTCGCAGATGTCCACTTCGCTACGGCTGCGGCATGGATCTCCGCGCCAATCCAATGGACATCCAAGGCGGGCGCGAAATTCTCGAATAAATCGAACGCCGCTCTCAACCCATGACGCCGCTGAATGAGAGCACTTGCTTCGAGGAGGACGTAATTGGACGTGACGAGGATATCTTGCCGCCGAGTGAGCTCGATCCAAGTACTCTTCGCCCGGTGGTGATCCGCGTCTGTTGCTTCGATGAGTGGAAAGAGTGCGGACGTGTCAATGAACACGTTCACCAGCGCTTTCCTTCGTTTAAATACTTATCGTGATCGCGACCGTAGTGAGCTCGTTTCCCGGATTTATATTTACCTACCACCGACATCGCCCGGCGTACCAATTCTTCCCGCGAGGGTGTCGATTCGGCGACCAGTATTTGATCCACACCCTGTCGGACGAGCTCTGAAACGGAAACGTGTTTTTCGGCCGCCAGCCTTCGCAGACGATCCGCCTGCTCGGGCGTGAATTGGATTTGGGTCCGGACCATCATGCCATCATGATATCGCTTGGATGACGACATGATGGTCCGGTTGAACAATTACTTCGCTGCCGGAGCGGTGGTCTTCTTCTTCTTGCCGATCGGGCTTTCCTTCGCGGCGCGGTAGCCGGCTTTGTCGGCATCGGCGGCCATCATGAACTTGCCGCGCTTGGTCTTGCCGTAGTAGGTGCCGTCCTTGTGATAGACCTTGGTTTCAGTGTTGACCCAGACCATGCCCTTGGCTTTCGCGTCTGCGATTTCCGCGTCGGTCGGCGGAACCATAGCTGCCTTCTTGGTCATTTTGGAGTCGGTGGTCATTTTGGCAGCGGTGGTCGCCTTGGTGGCGGCCGGCTGCGCGAACGCCGGAATGGCCAGCGCGAAGGCGGTGGCGAGGACGATCAGGTTCATCATTTGTTTCATGTGTGAGTACTTCTCCCAGTGAAAAATGTAGCATACCGATTCCGAAGGAATCATTGACTTCCGATTAAAAAAATCCCACGAAACGCCGTCGGCTTCGAACCCATCGACGTGAGTCTGCGAGGTTAGTTCGACAGTCTATAAAACAGCATTCCAATGGCCGCTCCGACGAAGAGGAAGACGCCAGATCCGGTCAAGAGCTTTTCGCGAAGATGGGCGAACACAAGGCGAAAGTAATGGTAAGCTGCTGGGGTATGGCCCGCCGCATTTTGTCGCCCCAACGAGAGCAGCTGACGAAGGACGAACTTTCTCTGTTGCGAGAGAAGCTGACCGCCATGTCGCGCAGCGAGCTGGAGATCTACTACAAAGCCAGCCACAACGCGTGCCGGTATAACGTGCGAGTTCCGTCGCCGCGGCTGATTCAGGAACTGGTGCAGGCGTGGAAAGCGATAAGAAAAGTGGCGCGATAAAACGCCTTCGCGATTTACTTCACCGGATTGGCCAGTCGAAGACGCAGAAAAATCTGTGCGCCGACCGGAGTATCGCCGTACACTTTGCGCAGCTCGACGGGCGGGCGGTACAGCGTGACCTGTCCGCCGATTCCAGCGGTGAGCCAGCGGGCGCCCGAGAACCAGTTGCGCGGGAGTTCGCGCTCGTAGCCGGCTGTGTAGGCTTGCACGAAACCGAGCGGATCGTCGTTTGAATCGAGCGTCAGCAGCTGGCGGCTTTTCTCGACGGACTCGAAGCGGCCCCACACCCAGTTGCTATTTGTCTTCCAGGTAGTCTCGGCGAGGTAGGCGTCGAAGGTCCCACTGGTCTCGTGGGCAAGTGCCGCGAGCGGCACGCCGGCGCCGTGCTCGATGTTGCGGCCCCATACGAAAGACGTCGCAAGATGGCCGGTCTTCGTAGGGAGAACGTGCATGGCGGAGGCGGTGAGGCGGACGGTCGTGTCGAGCGGATGATCCACTTCGCGGCCTTCGATGTTGGCTCCGGAGAACTGAAAGCTCCAGCGGGAATTGGGGGAAACGGTGATTCGCGACGAGTAGGAATTGACGGCTCCGCGGTCGAGATTCCAGCGCTTGTCGTCTGGCTCGCGACCATGAAAACCGGACGCTTCGAGGGTAATCCAACGATGGGTAACTCCGAACGTCATCACGTTTGCGGCGATGTGCGTCGAATCCTGCTCGTGATGTCCGAGGGCTGCCAACGGATTTTCGGACGCGGAAACGCGATGCGGAAACGCTGTCGGCCCGAGCGCCGGATCTCCGCGAGGGCCGCCATAGAAGAGCACAGAGGTGGATTCATTGATGGGCAGGCGATAGCTGGCCGCCAGTTCCATGAAGAAATCGTGCGGATGCTGGCCGTCGACGATGGGGCGTCCTTTATAGGTTTCGCCGTTCTGAAACAGCTCCGGATAGAATCCGTTGCGAACTGTCGCGGGCTCGAGGCTGAACATGGGGCGCAGAGTCAGGTAGCCGCGTCCTACTTTGCGGCCGAACATGGGCATCACCCAATTTGCCGAGTACACCGCGTCACCTCCGCGCGCGCCGCTCTGGGCGGTGCCGACGACGAACAGATTCGCGGAGAGCATCCAGTCCCAACCGCCTACGCGCGCGGTCCGGCCCATGAGCATGGGCATAGGAGCAGCCTGGGTGGCTTCGTTATCGCTGAACGCGGCGGCGGGCTGCTGGCTGGTTCCGGAGGACATAGTCATGTTGGACCCGTGCTCCATTCCCGCCATGCCGCCGTGTTGCATGCCCTCGTGCCCGGACATCGGCGCGAGATGGATTTCTGAAAGGGGAAGGTTAGGGAATTGTCCGTCGCCGGCGTTCCAGCCGTCCACGCAGGTTCCGCAGACGCCCTTGCCTTTGGCGAGGTCGGAGCCGCAGGGGCAGCTGGTTTCGAAGGCACACTCGTCGCAGCCACCCTTGATGCAGCATCCGAAACGCTTTTCGGCAACCAGCTTTTTCTTGGCACTGGTCAATTCGGCGAGCGCATCGCGTAATGCGTCCGGCAGATCCGCCTCAGGCGTTTTGGCGGCGACGGCTTGGTGAGAAGAGTCGAGCAGCTTGACGGATTTTGGATCGACGCCGGGGATCGCGCCGCGGCCGGCGAGCCAGCCTCCCTGGCATTCTCCGCAGGCGCCCTTGCCGGCGGCTACATTCGCGGCGCACTTGCAGGATCCGTTGCGGCGCGCGCAGGTGTCGCAGCTGGGCTTTACGCAGCAGGAATATTTGCCCTGCGATGCGAGTTTCTTCTTTGCCGCGTCGAGCTTGGCGCGTGCGGATTTGAGCTCGGCGGCGGCGGCGGATTTCTTCTTAGGTTTGTTGTCGCCTTCGTGCGCCCAGGCTCCGGCGGTGAGTAATACTGTGGCGGTCAGGGTAGCAGCGAGAATTCGACTGCGATTCATTTCGCGCCTGCTTCGAGAATGAAGTCCGCGGTGATCACCTTGCCGGCACGCTGGAACTGGGCCCAGCCGCGATACCTTCCCGGCTTCGGAAAGCGCGAAAGAAACGGTATGACGCCGTTTTTTCCGACCGCGGGATCGCGCTCGTCGGGGTGCGAGTGAACCATCGTCACGCCGTCCTCGTGGATCAGGATGAAGTGGCCCATCGCACCCAGGTACGGTTCGAGGTCGGTGATCGGATTGCCTTTGGGGTCGCGCACCGTGGCGGTGACGGTGACGCTGCGCTTGACGGGCCGCGAGGTCGCCGCGTCCAGCGAGACGACGACTCCGCCGGTTTCCCGTTCCAATTTGCGATCGGCTTTTGAGAAGTCGAATTTCGGTTCGGCCTTCCCATTCACTTTGAGAGTGGCCATCAGCACTTGAGATCCCGCGGCGCGTGGGGCTGTGTCGGCGAAAAGATGATATTCGCCGGCCGAAGGAAAGGCATAGCGAATTTTGAAGATGCCGTTTTCTCCGAGAGCCGGGTGTTCATGGGAGAAGGTTCCGAGGTCCGCCCGAACGACGATCAGATGCAAGGGGTGTTCGTGGGTGAGATCGAAAGCAGTGACGGTTTCTTTGGGAGTTTCGCGCAGGACGCGGATGGTGAGTTCCGCCGGCTCGCCGACTTTCGGGTTCTTCGGCGACGAGACGATTTCGAGGCGGTACGGCTTGACGGTGGTCCGGGTGACGGCCTTGGCGTCAGCGACCTGCAGCGGAAAAGTGACCTCAAACGGCTGGTCGCCGGGAGGCGCGATCTTGAGTGTCAGCTTGAACTCGCCGCCATGAGCGAAGGTGGGATGCAAACCATATTCGCCGGGAACGCCTTCCGGATGGGCGATTTCGACGACTTTCGGCATGCCGCGCATGGCGGGCATTTCGACGATGCCTTCGATCTTCGCGCGGATAACCCCGGCCGGGCCCATCACGGGATCGACGCGCGACGTATCGACGACGCGGAATTCAAGCTGCATTTCCTCCTGCGCGGAGAGTCCGCCGTCGGGTTCGCGAAGGGTGATTTCGTATTTGCCGGCACGCTCGGTGGCAGCGTTGAGAGTGGTCGCAAAGGCGACGCAAAAAAGAAGAATGCGATACACGTTCTGGCTCCTAAAGAGTTGCTGATTAGACTGGGCTCAGGCGCGTCCGGATTTCGTTTGTCACGAAATACGGGCGTTTTTGAGAGGAAAGAGCGAGAGAACGTGAAATCAGACGCGGAGACAGAGAGGCGGGGCTGGAAAAATGGGCGCGAATGCGATCTTGATTTGCGAAGCGGGTGCGGATGCGATCGCGGTCAGCGACAGCGCGGCGAAGGCGGGAAGCGCGGCGGTCCAATCGAAAGAGAGGTTCGCGGTCGCGGCCAGCAAAGCGTTCTGCAGGTGCGAACAATCGTTGCTCGAGGACGAAGATTTAGACTGCTTGTGGCAGGGCGGGAGCTTCGCTTCGGACTTTGTGTTTTCAAGCGGCGAAGTCTGGCATACGACGGCGCATTGGGCGACTGCGGCGATCAGAAGGATCGCCAGGAGGCAGACACCGGATTGGGAAATGCGCTGCATCAACTTCTAACCGGATGCTACCACGGCGTCCTTGCGGCCGCCAGTTTTGTAGACGCGTTCGAGTCGCATTTGTACCGGAAGCCCGCCGCCATGCCAGTCTAGTTGAGGGTGAACATGACAAATCGATCGCGCGCTCGCGAACTGGCGGCGGAGTCTTTGGCGCAAGGAGATCCGACGGGCTGGTTCGAACGGCTGTATCAGGAAGCGGAGCGCGGGGAGACGACGATCTCCTGGGCGGACTTGCGGCCGAATCCAAACCTGCTGGCGTTCTGGGAGCAGGATCCGTTGCCGACGGACGGACGTAGCGCGCTGGTGGTCGGATGCGGATTGGGCGACGACGCGGAACAGCTTGCGGCGTGGGGCTTCCGGACGACGGCGTTCGACGTGGCGGAATCCGCCGTGGGAGCGGCGAAAAAGCGATTTCCAGACAGCAAGGTGAGTTATGAAGTGGCGGATGTCCTGGCGGCGCCGGAGGGATGGCGCGGCGGGTTCGACTTCGTATTCGAAGCGTACACGCTGCAGGTCCTGCCGCCTGCAGTACGAGGTTTGGCGGCCGCGCGAATCGCGGCGTTGGTCAAGCCGGGCGGGATGCTGCTGCTGATTGCGCGGGGCAGGGAAGAGGATGAACCGGAGGGCGATCTTCCGTGGCCGCTGACGAGAGCCGAGATCGAGGGCGTTGAGCAGTTCGGGCTGCGGCTGATTTCAATCGAAGATTTCGAGGACGATGAGGATCCGCCTGTGCGGCGTTTTTGTGCGTTGTATCAGAAGCCGCGGGCGGATTAGACGATTCGGACGAAGGGGGTGATTTGGTTTCGCCGAGTCGCCAGCTTACGGGACTTCGAATTCGGCGAATTGGCCGGCTTCCATCGCGTCGACGGCATTCGCGATCTGGTCTCGCACGCTGCGGATCCGTGTCCAGTCGTTCGTGCTGAGGATCAATAGCCCGATCTTTCTTCTGGCCCAGTTCTGTTGATATTGGAAACCGCGGTCCGAGGTAATGAGCAATTCGAAACCGCCGGCTTCCGCCGCGGCGAGCAAGTCGCCGTTCAGGAGTTTACTCCAACCGCGCGCGTATGCCGTTTCGACGTGGTGAGATTTCAGTGAAGAGCGAAGAGGCGCGGGGGTGTTGTGATCGAACAGCACTCGCATAGGTGGGTTCAGGAAGCGAGAACCGGTTCCGAAACACTGAGTGCGACATGGTCGAGCACTCCGTTCACCTGTTCGCGAGTAACGCCAGGGAACCACTCGAGGAATTCCTCGACCGTGGCTCCGCCTTCCAGATTTGTGAAAAGCGCGGAGACGGGTACGCGGGTATCCCGGAAAAGCCACACTCCGCTGAGTTTCTGCGGGTGGCGTTCCACGACGGGACAGGTTGACCAGTCGAGCATAATTCCTCAGTCGCTAGTATCTCGCACGGGAGAGAGTTCTTGCGCTAGAAAACCAGGACGAGGTGGTAATTTTTCTTGCCGGCTCGCAGGAGGATCGCGTCGGGCCATTCGAGGTCGGATGAGGAAACGGACTTGGTGGGCTGATTTTCGCGGTTGTTATTGATGTACACGCCGCCGCCTTCGATGAGTTTGCGGGCGGCTCCCTTGCTCTCGGCGAGCTTGGTGCGGACCAGTAGATCGACCAGGCCGATCTTGGCTTCGAGTTCCGTGGCGCGAATCGACGTGACAGGAATTTCCGTTGCCAGCATTGCGATCGTCTCGGGGGACGGCACTTCGTTCGAGGCGGAAAACAGAATCCGGCTGGCGGCTTCGACGGCGCGGACGGAATCGGTGCCATGCAAAATCGAGGTGCATTCGCCGGCGAGCACGCGCTGGGCTTCGCGCTTTGCAGGATCGGTTTCGACCTCACGCTCCAGCTCGTCGATGCGCGCTTTGTCCAAGAATGTGAAGAGTCTCAGGTAGCGGACGGCGTCCGCGTCGGCGGTTTGCAGCCAGTATTGATACAGCTTGTACGGGCTGGTGCGATTGGCGTCGAGCCATACGGCACCTTCTTCGGTCTTGCCGAATTTCTTGCCCGTCGATGTGGTCAGCAGCGGAAACGTGATGCCTTCGGCGCGCTTACGGAGTACGCGGCGGATGAGGTCGGCGCCCGAGAGGATGTTGCCCCATTGATCGCTGCCGCCCATCTGAATGGTGCAATCGAACTCGCGGCACATGTACAGGAAATCGTAGGCCTGCAGCAGCATATAGCTGAATTCGGTGAACGAGATTCCGTGGTCGCGTTCTTCAAGGCGGGTCCGCACGGAGTCGCGCTTGATCATTTCGTTAACGGAAAAATGCTTGCCGACATCGCGCAGAAAGTCGAGCAGATTCAGCGGCACCAGCCAATCCGCATTGTTGCGGACGAGGGCTTTGTCTTCGGAAGAAAGGTCGAAGAATTTGCTGAGTTGGGCGCGAATCGCCGCTGCGTTCTCTTCGGTTTTCTCTTTTGTGAGCAGGGTCCGCTCCGCCGATTTGCCGCTTGGATCGCCGATGAGGCCGGTGCCTCCGCCGACCAGAACGAGAGGACGGTGGCCGTGGCGCTGCGCATGGGCGAGCGCCATGACCGGAATCAAACTTCCGAGATGGAGGCTGTCGGCGGTGGGATCGAAGCCGACGTACAGGGTGCGGCGCGATTCGTTTAGGTATTCGTCAAGATCCTCGCTGGTGGCGGCTTCGAGGAAGCCTCGCCAACGAAGTTCGTCAAGGAACGTGCTTGTGCCGCCGGTCGCCATAATGTTTTGAGAGGAACGAGGACTCCAAGAAAGTTGTCCGTCGCGCTGAGAATTCTATCTTCCCACAGCGTCGCCGGAAGACTTGGTCCAGGCTTCGGAAACGTTGGTGTGGCGGAGAGGAATCCCGCGCGCTACGAGCTCCGACAACAGCCTGGTGACAGCCTCAGAGTGATTGGTTTCGGCCGGAACAACAATCGCCCACTGCAAATCCTCGCGGAATTCTTTCGTGCTGATGCGCCATGCGGTGAGACGCGGAGGGGTGGATTGGCCGATGTGAATCACGGTCCAGAGTTCGACGAGTTCGAGCGCGGTATCGCGATTGGGTTCGGGCCCGCGGACGATGAAGTGATTGTCGCCGTGCACCAGGATTCCGAGCGCGAGCGGCCGAGCGGATTCGAAATCGGTGGGCATACACTGAGGGTCGGAGAACTCATGATAACGACTGACAGGGTCGCGCTGGTGACGGGCGCGGGCAGCGGAATCGGACGTGCGGTGGCGTTGGCCTTACAAGGCGCGGGCTATTCGGTGACGCTGGCCGGACGCCGCTCGGCGGAATTGGAGAAGACGTTTTCGATGGCGAAGCCGGACGGTGGAAAGCTGCTCGTGGTGCCCACCGACGTCAGCAAACCCGAAAGCGTCGCGGAGTTATTTGAAAAAGCGAAAGCGCAGTTCGGCCGTCTGGACGTGTTGTTCAACAACGCCGGGATGAGCGCGCCGGCGATCGCGATGGATCAGCTGACTTTCGACCAATGGAGCGCGGTAGTCGGCGTGAATTTGACGGGCTCGTTTTTGTGCGCGCAACAGGCCATGCGGATGATGAAGGAGCAGGATCCACGCGGGGGGCGCATCATCAACAACGGCTCGATCTCGGCCGATGCGCCGCGTCCGAACTCCGCGCCATATACGGCGACGAAGCACGCGATCACCGGATTGACAAAGAGCATCGCGCTCGACGGGCGCGCGTTCGACATCGCGTGCAGCCAGATCGACATCGGGAACGCGGCGACGGAAATGACGGATCGCATGGCCGCGGGTATCCAGCAAGCCAACGGCGGCATGATGATTGAGCCTCGAATGGACGTACGCCACGTTGCGGATGCGGTCCTCTATATGGCGGGCCTGCCGCTCGACGCGAACGTTCTGTTTATGACGGTGATGGCGACCAAGATGCCGCTCGTCGGACGCGGTTGAACTACTTGCCGTCCAGCCGTTCCGGCATGTCGGCGAGTACGTAGACCATCACGGCCATGGCGGCGACGTTCATTCGTAATTCCTCGGGCTTGATCTTGTCAATCGTGTCCGCTTGCGTGTGATGCCATTCGAAATAGCGGGTGCCGACGCTGCGATGGGCGATTCCGGGGACACCGTCTTTCATCAGCGGAGCGATATCGGCCCCACCGCCGCCGATTGTAATCGTGCCCGCGCCAATGCGCTCGAGAAGTTTGCCAATGGGCTTCACGCGTTGTAGTGGACCTTCGCCCGCGACTCCGAAGCCGAGGGGCTTTTCCGCGCCGCCATCCATTTCGATCGCCGCGACATGATTGCGGATCGCGGGACCGACCCACTTGCGGTAGGCGACGGAACCGGACGAACCGTATTCTTCGTCGGTCCACAGCACCACGCGAATCGTGCGCCTTGGTTTGAGTCCGAGTTTCTGAATCAACGCGACCGCCTGCATGGAAGTCACCACACCGGAGCCATCGTCTTGCGCGCCCTGCCCGACGTCCCAGGAATCCAGATGGCCGCCGATGACGACGATCTCTTCGGGCTTCTCGCGGCCCTTGATTTCGCCGATCACATTGGCGGAGGCGACATCCGCCTCCTGCCGCGCTTCCATTTCGAGTTTGATGGTTACGGGATCGCCAGACTCGGCCAATCGAGAGAGCAGCAGGGCGTCCTCGATGGTGATCGCGGCGGCGGGAATCCTCGCGATGCCGTCGGTGTAATGCAGCGCTCCGGTGTGCGGAGTCTGCAAGCTGACCGGCGTGACGGAGCGAACCAGAACCGCGCGCGCACCTAGCCTCGCCGCCCGCGACGGACCCTCGGCGCGATAGCGAACCGTCTGGCCGTAGCCGGTATAGGGGACGTTGAACAGGACGATTTTTCCGTCCACCTTGGCGCGGCCGGCGCGTTCGAGTTCCTCGAAGTTGGCGACGATGACGAGCGGCGCGGTGATGCCATCGGCCGGAGTCCCGACGCTGCCGCCGAGGCCGAGCATCGGTAGAGTCCGTTGAATCGGCGCGAGGATAGCGGCGCGTTCGCGGCCGCGGATCCAGTGCGGCACCATGACTTCGGGCGTGCTGACGTTCACCAGCCCGTCACGCTCCATCTCGGCGGCTGCCCATTTCACGGCCTTGCGGTAATTTTCGCTGCTGCTGATCCGGTTGCCGATACGATCGCAGAGGTAGGAAAGCTTGTCGTACGCTCCGTTGTCGGCGAGTGCGGCGTCGATGATTTTATCCGCCGCCGCGCGATAGGTCAGGTCGACCGAGCTGTCCGCGCCAAAAACAAGGATGCCGGCGCACACAGCGATTGCCGCCGTGATGCCAGCTGTTGATTTCTTCATTTCTTTTCGACCAACTCCGATTCCTTGCCGTCGAGTTCGATGAAGTGAACCTTCAGGCTTTTGCGGGCTTCGACGTCGGCTTCGGGCAACGCGACACTGGCCGCAACCATACGATCCACGGTGGCATGCGATTTGATCTGATCTTTAATCGCGACCATCTCGTTAAACTTCGGGCCGGCTAGTTTTTGAAATTCAAATACGCGTTCCATGTCGCGCTTGGCGACTGGGATCACTTCCGGTATTCCACCCTTCACATCTTCGACGATAACGTTCGCGTCGCGGAACACGAAGGGAAAATCGGAGGGATTGGTCACGCGGAAATCGACGATGACCAGCGTGTGGGCCTCGTCGAGCGCAACGGTGCGAACTTTCAGGATCTTGCCATCCAGGCGGATCCGCTGGCCTTTTGTGCCCTCCACGCTGAGGAACAAGACGGCGGCGACGATCACAATTCCCAGACCGACAAAGAGCAGCAGGCGTTTTGACATTTTGCTTTTGCGAATGGGCCGGCGCCTGAAAACGCGGATACGGCTTCAGGAAATCCTTCTTACTATACGACGCGGACCGGGATTTCGGGTTGCGGAAACCTGCGCGGAGCCAGGCGCCTGGGTAAAGTTAGTCGCCCAGGATGCGGCCGTACGGCTCCAGGCCTTCGATGTTGTCGCAGACCGCCTTCAAGGCGGCGGTCAATGGAATCGCCAGCAGCAGGCCGATGCCTCCCCAGAGCGTGCCCCAGAACATCAGCGCGATGGTTACGATCAGCGGATTCAGATGGACGCGCGCGCCGACGATTTTCGGATAGAGCAGGTTTAGAGCGAGCAAGTGGATGACGGCGGTGGTCGTTCCGATGACCAGATACATGCCGGGGTCGCGGTAGACGGGCAGTGCGGCGACGAGTGGCGGAATCAGGGCGAGCGGTAGACCGATGTATGGCGCCAGGCTGAGGAATCCGCTCATCGGTCCGACGATCGGCCAATACGGCAGCTTGATCGAGAAGAAGAAAATCGCGCTGGCGACGCTGACCATCAGGCCGAGAACGAAGTTGCCGAGGACGTAGGCTCGAGCGATTTCGGCGACGCCGGCCCAGGTACGATGCGCGACCTGGCGGTCCGCGCCGTCGAACAGGGAGAGATAGCTGCGCCGCAGGTGATCGCGCCAACTGAGCATGAAGTACACGAGGAAGGGAACGAACGATGCCATCAGGAACACGTTGTAAAACGAGCGTAACGTGTCGTAGACGTACGTCAACAGTGGAGTTGGCTCTGGGCGTACGCGGACTTCCTGAATTTGCGGAGTGGCTTGCGGATCTTGTTTTTTCTTGCGCGCCTTCGCGGCGGTAATCGCCGTATCCTGCGGGATGCTGTCACGCGGTTGAAAGCGCTTGGGCACGATGGACTGGTAGGTGGACTTCTCGAACTCATCGAAGCGCGCGGCGGCTCCGTCCACGATTTCGTTGATGCGTTCGCTATAGGCAGGCAGGTCTTCGGTGAGCGAACGAATCTGCGAATACATACCGAGGGCCGCGAAATAGAGTCCGAGCAGGGCGACGCTACAAACCACGAAGCTGGCGACGCCGCGCGGAAACTTTGCTTTCATGAGCGCTTGGACAAGCGGTTCCAGCAGGAAGGCAAAAATGATGGCGATGACCAGCGTGACGAGAAGGACGCGCCCGAAATAGAGGAGGGCGATTCCGGCCGCGATCGCGAGCACCGCCAGGCTGGCTTGAGCCGGCCTGCTGGTGGGCGTAATCGGAGTCAGCACGGCCATAGGGAAAGAGAAAGAGGTTCGCGACCTAATCGATTATATAATTGAGAACAACCGGTGGAAACAAAAATCTCTGAAATTGTCGATTTCGCCGGGCCGGTGAGAATTCTGGCGCTCGATCTGGGGAAGCGCAGGATCGGGCTCGCGATCAGCGACCCCTTGGGCATCACCGCGCAGGGGCTTCCGACATTGCAGCGCACGCGGGTTCGCGACGATTTCGCGGCACTCGGCAAAATCATCGAAGAGCTCGAGGTCGGTTTTATTCTGATCGGGAATCCGCTTCACATGAGCGGGCGCGAAGGTCGTGGCAGCGAACATGCTCACGAGTTTGCGGAACGGCTGGGTCGCGAATCCGGCAAGCCGATCAAGTTATGGGACGAGCGCTACACCACCGTAGAAGCGCAGCGGGTGCTGCGCGAAAGTGGCGCGAGCATTGAGAAACGGGCGCGATCGGTGGATCGGCTCGCCGCAGTGATCCTGCTCGAAAGCTATCTGGACAGCCTGGCGTTTACGAAATGGGAAGACGAAGCACATCCCGCGGAATAGCGGTCCGCGCTCTGGTGTTGCTCGCGGTTCTCGGAGCTGGCGCGGCATGGTGGGTGGCACGACCGTACAAAAGTTTCGATCCGGAAGCTATCGTTGATTTCGACCGTGGAACTTCCACGCGCGAGATGGCGGAAAAACTGGAGCAGGCCGGCGTCGTATCGTCGCGCTGGGCATTCCTCGCCGCTCGCGCCACTCGGCCGAGTGCGCGCCTGCAAGCTGGAGAATATTTGTTCCGCGAGCAGGCCACGCCTTGGCAGGTTCTCGACCGCATGGCCCGCGGCGACGTGCATTATTACGAATTCACGGCCCCTGAAGGCTCGAACATTTTTGATATTGCCAAGCTGGTTGATGGCGTGGGGACAATTCGCGGAGCGGACTTTTTGCGCGCGGCGAGAAATCCGGCCATCATTCGCGATCTCGATCCGCAGGCTCCGACGCTCGAAGGCTATCTGTTCCCGTCGACCTACCGGTTGACGCGCCGGACGACCGCCGAGCAATTGACCCGGCAGATGACGGATCAATTCCGCAAGCACTGGAAGCAGGTTGGCGGCGGGGCTTCGGTGCATGCGACAGTCACTCTGGCGTCGCTGGTCGAGAAGGAAACCGGCGCTGGCATCGAGCGTCCGCTGGTCGCCAGTGTTTATTTGAACCGCCTGGACAAAGGCATGCGGATGGAATGCGATCCGACGACGATTTACGCCGCGCTGCTCGACGGGCGCTGGGCGGGCGTCATACATCGATCCGATCTCGACAGCAAAAATCCGTACAACACGTACCAACACGCGGGGCTTCCGCCGGGTCCGATTGCGAATCCTGGCGCCGCTTCGTTGAGCGCGGTGGTTCATCCGGCGGAAAGCAATTTCCTGTTCTTCGTCGCGAAGCCGGGCGGCGGCGGACACAATTTCTCAGCCAATCTGGCTGCGCATGAGCTCGCGGTAAAGGAGTACCGGCACGGTGTCGCGGCGGCGAAGAGCGTAACTCCGGGAGTGAACAATGGAAGCGTCGGAAACAGAAAAGATCGAAAGCCCTAAGCCGTCGAAGCGCAAAGCGATCGCAGCGTGGCTGCAAGAAGAGCAGCCGGCGGCGATCACGCCGGTTCACTGGCGGACGCTGATCGAGCAACACGGGCCGATCTCTGAAAGCTATTTGCGTAAGCTGCTTCGCGACTCCGGTGTGCCGCTCGATCCGTTGGTAGACGGCGTTCATCAAGATTCGTTCGACGCGCTGGAGCGGTCGCTCACCGCGCTTTCGCGGATTTATGAGGACGCGCGAACGGCTGGCGATCGCGAATCCGTTGCGGCCAGCCGCAAGGTGGTGCGGTCCGGAAAAGACCATGCGCGCTGGGCGTCGGAGCGTGCCAAGGACGAGCAAAAGAATTCGGAGAAGGCCGAAATGGCGGAGTGGATGTTGATCTGGCTAGAGAATCCGCCGCTGTTTCCGGAGTGGGTACGGGTGCGACGTCTAGCCATGGGACAGCCGATGGAAGCTATTGCAGCTCCACCGACTCCACCTGAATAACGCCGTTCTCAAGGACGCCGCTAACCTTTGCCTTCAGCTCTTTTTCTTTCGTACTCTTCTTAAGCAGCGCGAGCGTCCTAGAGTTGCCGGCTTCGTCGAATTTCACGAATTTCCCATCGGCGAGGACCAGCCCAAAGCCGCTCTTCGCGCAGGTTAACGCGCATTCTCGTGTGTGACCGGCGAGGTCGCGGCCTTTGCACATTATATCCACGACGGTTCCGGTCCAGGTTTCAGCAACGGCGCAGGCGGCAAACAGCAAGGCAAGCGATGCGGTTCTCATGCTGGGAATTATGGCATGCGGCAACGCTTCGCGGGTGAGCACAAAAAATCGGATTCGGCAAGGCGTTAACAAAAATAATCGCCGCGGTCCGGGGCAAAGGTTAGTTGCGAAAGCAGTTTAACCGGGACGACACAAACCATTCGCCGCCGCCTCTTGCCTATTTCGCGAGGTCGTGTTTATACTTGCTTTTTTAAGGCCGACGCAATCGAAAGCTTATGTGGGTACGTGACGAACTCGATCCGCAAGCGCCGCAGCGGGAAGCTGCGTTGTTCTACGGGCTCTTCATGCGCGGCCATTCACCCGACTCTCTCCGTCGCGATATCGACGTTCCGAAGCCGGTGCTTGAAAAGTGGTTTTCCGCGCACCGCTACGAGCCCGGATTCAAAGATAATCTCAAGCGCCTGGTTAGCTACCGCAAACGTGTGCTCGCGATTTTCGACCAGCTCGTCGAGAACGAACGCCACCGCGCGCCCTTACAGTAATGGGTTTTCGGCTTCCACGCTGCCAATTCGGCTAGAATAAGCCTTCCGATATTCGCCTGGGAAGAACGCCGTGAAAATTCCTCTGTACCAAGTCGACGCGTTTTCGAGCCAAGCATTCCGCGGGAATCCGGCCGCGGTTTGTCCGCTCGAGGAGTGGCTGCCGGACGACGTCATGCAATCGATCGCGGCGGAGAACAACCTCGCCGAAACCGCGTTTTTCGTGAAAAAGGGCCCGCTTGGCCGCTTCGGATTGCGGTGGTTTACGCCTGCGGTCGAAGTGGATTTGTGCGGGCATGCCACGCTCGCTTCCGGGCACGTAATCTTTTCGTACCTGCAGCCCGGCCTGCCGGAAATCTTTTTCGAAACCAAGAGCGGGCAATTAACGGTGAAGCGCGCGATGAATTTGTTAACGCTCGATTTTCCATCGCGGCCGCCGACGGACTGCAAATACGACGACTCATTGATTGCCGCGCTCGGCGGGAAGCCGCAGAGGGTTCTGGCGGCGCGGGACTACCTGGTTATCTACGAGACGGAAGAAGAGGTTCGCGCCTTGAAGCCGAACATGCAGGGGTTGATGGAGATCGATCGCTTCGCTGTCATTGTCACTGCGCCGGGGCGCGAGGTGGATTTTGTATCGCGCTTTTTTGCGCCCGCGAAAGGTGTTCCGGAGGATCCGGTCACAGGGTCCGCACACTGCACGTTGATTCCGTATTGGGCGGAGCGGCTTGGTAAGAATGAACTTCATGCGCTGCAGGTTTCGTCGCGCGGCGGCGAATTGTGGTGCGAGCTCGACGGCGATCGCGTGTACATGTCCGGTCACGCGGTGCGCACGATCGAGGGTCACTTCTTTCTCGATTAACCGGAGACTATGGCGCGCCGCGTTTCTATTTTCGTAACCTGCGTAATCGACCAGATGTTCCCGCAGGTGGGCCTCGCGATGGCCGACGTGCTCGAACGTGCGGGCTGCGAAATCGATTTTCGCGAAGCCCAGACGTGCTGCGGGCAGCCTGCTTTCAACACCGGGTACCGCGACGAGGCGCGGCAAGTCGCCAAACATTTCGCTGCTGTTTTCAATGACGCCGAAACCATCGTTGTTCCCTCCGGATCCTGCGCGGCGATGATCGGCCACCACTTCGCGGAACTCTTCGACACAGGCGAGTCGCCCTTTCATGGCCGTGTCTTCGAGTTCTCGCAATTTCTGACGGACGTTCTCGGCGTCGAAGATTTCGGCGCGCGATGCGATGCCGTGGCCACGTATCATGACAGCTGCCATTCGTTACGCGAACTGAAAATCAAATCCGGACCGCGAAAGCTGCTGGCCCAAGTCCGCGGACTTGAGTTGCGTGAGATGGACGCTGTCGAGGAATGCTGCGGGTTTGGCGGAACGTTTTCGGTGAAATTCGCGAACGTCTCGGGCGCGATGGCGCGGACGAAGATCGACGCCATCATCAAGACTGGCGCCGATACGCTGATTTCGGCGGATTCCAGCTGTCTGATGCAGATGCGTGGAGCGCTTTCTCGCGCGGGCTCGAGCGTCCGCACGATGCACCTCGCCGAAGTCCTGGCCTCGCGCTGAGCTTCCGATGCCCGACGCCTACAAGCAACAGATCAAGGACACGGTCGGCGATCCGCGCCTCCAGATTGCGATTTACAACAACACCGGCCGCCTCGTTGAGAATCGGAAGAGTGTGGTATCGACAGAGGCTCTGCCGGGTTACCAGGGTCTGCGAGATCAGGGACACGCGATCAAAAAGCACACGCTCGATCATCTGGACCATTACCTCGAACTGGCGGAGAAGAATATCACCGCGCGCGGCGGCAAGGTGGTGTACGCGCGAGATTCCGCCGAGGCGTGCGAGTGGATCGCGCAGCTGGCGGAGAAGCGTGGCGTCAAGCTGCTGGTGAAATCGAAGTCGATGACGACCGAGGAAATCGAGCTGAATCATGCGCTCGAAAAGCGCGGCGTCGAGGCTGTCGAAACCGATCTCGGCGAATACATTCTCCAACTGAACGACGAGAAGCCGTATCACATCATCGCGCCGGCGCTGCATAAAACTCGATTCGACGTGGCTGATATTTTCGAACGCAAACTCGGCGGTGCCAGAGAAGTTGTTCCTGAAAAGCAGACGCAGATTGCCCGTCGCGTGCTGCGGGAGAAATTTCTAGCGGCCGGCATCGGAGTGACGGGCGCGAACTTTGTCGTCGCCGATTCGGGCGCCGTGGTGGTTGTCGAAAACGAAGGCAACGCCCGGATTACGAGTTCCGCGCCGAAAATTCATATCGCGGTGGCGGGGCTCGAAAAACTGATCCCGCGCGCGCAGGATCTTGCCGTCTTTCTGAAATTACTTGCGCGCAGCGCCACCGGACAGCCGCTCTCTGTTTATACGTCGTTCCTTTCGCCGCCCAAGCGATCGAACGAACAGGACGGGCCGGAAGAGTTCTACCTGCTGTTTCTCGACAACGGGCGGACCCGCCTGCTCGCCGACGAGGGCAAGCGCGAATCGCTCTACTGCATTCGCTGCGGTGCGTGTCTGAACCACTGCCCCGTGTATCGCAAGATCGGCGGACACAGTTATCCCTGGGTGTACTCGGGCCCGATCGGCGCGATCATCACGCCGCAATTCATGGGTCTCGCTAAGGATCCGTGGCTGCCCTACGCGTCGAGCCTGTGCGGGGCATGCGCCGAAGTGTGTCCGGTGAAGATCGACATTCCGAAGCATCTGCTGACGCTCCGCCACGAGGTCACCGAGATGCGGACCCGCGAAGGGCAGAATCGGCTGGAGAAGCTGGCGTTCCGACTTTGGTCCTACGCGATGCGGCATCCGAGATTGTACGAGAGCCTTGGCAAGCTAGCGGCGGGCGCCGCACCGAATCCGGCGAATGAGGCGTGGATCAAGAAACTTCCGAGCCTGCTGCATCGCGGACCGGTTGCAGCGTGGCTTTCCGAACGCGACCTTCCGCCATCGCCGGCGAAATCGTTCCGCGAGCAGTGGCGCGAACGCCAGGAACGGCGGCATAATGCCTGAGGCTCGTGAAGCGATTCTTAGCGCCGTCCGCACGGCGCTCAAACGATCGAAAGGGCAGGGTATTCCGCAACCTCCGGCACTGGATCTGTCGTTCATTGATACGCCGGTTGCCGATCGGATTGCTTTCTTCCGGGCGGCGATCGAGAAGCTCGGCGGAACCGTATCCGAAGTGCCTGGCATCGCGGAGGCCCGCGGGCGCGCTGTGGAATTGATCGGCGCTCGCAGCACGGTCTGTTCTTCCGCCGCGATCGTGGCGGATTGCGGATTCGCGCCACCCGCTGGAGACTTGCGCGAAGCCTGCGCGTCCGCGGATTGCGGAATTACGTCGGCCGATTACGCCTTGGCGGACACCGGTTCGCTGGTTCTGTTTTCCAGCGCAACGGAGCCTCGCATGGTTTCGCTGCTTCCGCCCTGTCACATCGCGATCGTGCCGGAATCCGTGCTGCTCACCAGCCTCGAAGAGCTGTTCGTACGGGAGGCGATGCCGGCCGAACGCAGCAGTGCGATGGTGATCATCACCGGGCCTTCGCGGAGCGCCGATATCGAGATGATCCTGGTCCGCGGCGTCCATGGACCGGGCGAAGTCCACGTCATTTTCGTCGCCGGCCACTAAATCCAGCCAAAACAAAAACACCCGGTTGTGTTTTATAGGCAACCCGATATATTCTCGTTTGTAAGGCCGGGCTCTGGACAACCCGGTATTTTGAGTGGTGCAAGCCAGCGTCGGCGTGGATGAAGTCGCCGGATCGCGAGGCTTTCCCGAAAAAGGTGTGATGCCAAGAAACGAAGACGGCGAATTTGAACTGGTCCTGGGGAACCGCCAGTTACTGAGCGTGTTCTTTCTCGTAGTCATCCTGATGAGCGTGTTCTTCCTGATGGGCTACATCGTCGGACGCAATTCCGCGCCGGCCACTGTCGCCGACACCACGCCCACCCGGCCGTCGCGCCCGGTCATCGTCGATTCGCCCGTCCGAACTCCGGACAGGCCCGCGGAGAAAACCTCAGAGCAGGTGAAGGAAGAAGCCAAACCGGAGCCTGCGCCGAAGCCTGTCGAGGTCGAGAAGACCGCAGAGCCGAAGCCCGAATCCAAACGCGAGAAGAAGAAGGACGCGGACCCGACGCCCACTGCCTCGACCAAGCCCGTTTCTGGCGCGACGTATTTGCAGATTGCGGCTGTGGATGAAAAAGCCGCCGAAGTGATGGTTTCGACACTACGGCAAAGAGGATTCTCGGCCCTGCACGTCCAAGTGCCGGAGAAGCCGAACCTGTTCCGCGTGTTCGTGGGTCCCTATCCGGATGCATCGGCCGTCGCGGACGCGAAGGCCAAGCTGACGGCGGCGGGCTTCCGCGGCAACGAAGCGATCCGCAAAGTGTTCTAGGTTCCGCGACCGCCGTGGCCAATGCGAGAATAGGGAAACACCAACCCCGATGTCTCTAGTTCAAATCGACGCGCCGTCGCCGCGCCTGCCGGAGTGGCTTCGCAAAGGGCGGACGCATTTTGCCGCGGTACACGACCTGAAAGTCGAGTTGCGCCGCCGCAATCTGCATACGGTTTGCGAATCCGCCCGCTGCCCGAATATCCACGAGTGCTTTTCGCGCAGCGCCGCGACGTTCATGATTCTGGGGAATCTCTGCACGCGCGGCTGCGGATTCTGCTCGGTGCCCAAGGGTTCGCCGGCGAAAAAGGAATTCCTGCTCGATCCGCTCGAGCCCGCGAACGTCGCAGAAATGGCGTCGCAGATGAAGCTTCGCTACGTCGTTATCACTAGCGTCAATCGCGACGATCTCGACGATGGTGGCTCGCATCATTTCGCGCAGACGGTCCGCGAAGTACGCCTGGCACTTCCGGAAGCCCGCGTCGAAGTGCTGACACCGGATTTTGAGGGCGACCTGGCGGCTGTCGCGCGCGTGCTCGATGCGGGTCCGCACGTGTTCAATCACAACATGGAAACCATCGCGCCGTTCTACCGCCGCGTGCGTCCGCAGGCCGACTACCGCCAGTCCCTCAACGTTCTGAAATTCGCGAAGAGCCATCGTCCGGAAGCGCTAACGAAATCCGGTTTGATGGCCGGACTCGGCGAGACGCCCGAGCAGGTTTTTGAATTGCTGCGCGATCTGCGCGCCGCCGATGTGGACGTCGCCACCATTGGCCAGTATCTGCAGCCGACGCGCCGCAACCTCCCCGTTTCCGAATTCGTCACGCCCGCGCAATTCGATGCGTACCGCGATTACGGCCTGTCGATCGGCTTCAAAATGGTATTCAGCGGACCGCTGGTTCGTAGCTCGTATATGGCCGACCTCGTCAGCGAACAGGCATCCGCCGCTCACGATGCAAAGCCGTGACGCCCGCACTGGCAGTCTTTTCCGCGCTCGTCCTGGCTCTCGTATTCCCGAGTTTGCTGCATCCCACAGGCAGCTATGCAGTCGCTGGAATTGCGCTCGTTCCGCTAATCGCCGCCGCGCATCGCGAAACGCGACCGCTGCATCGATTTCTCAATGGGTGGCTCGCCGGAGCCGTTTTCTGGGCCTTGGTTTGTCCCTGGATCCAGTTCATCCTCGAAGTCCACGGCGGCATGGGTCACTACCTCAGTTGGCTAGGGTATCTGCTCTTCGCCCTTTATAAAGGGCTGCATCTTGCCGTTTTCACGTGGCTATGCGGATACTTTCTTCGTAGTCCGCGCGCCTGGACGCCGATCGCGATTGCCGCTCTTTTCACCGGCATTGAACGGACCCACGGCACGTTCGGATTCGCCTGGCTGACGCTGGGAAATTCCGCCATCGACGTGTCTGGGCTTGCCCGCATCGCGCCAGTGCTTGGCGTCTACGGAATCACGTTCATCTTCGCGCTGTGCGCGGCAACGATCGGCGTGGCTTTCATTGCGCGCTCCTGGCGCCCGGCGATGTCGCTCGCTGTCTTGTTCGTGATGCCGTTTTTTCCAACCATTAGCACGCCCGCGCCGGCCGATCGCGTGGCCGTTCTGGTGCAGCCGAACGCGCCAGAGGAGCGGCCCTGGACGGATCCGCAGTGGCAGGCCGAATCCGCTAAGCTGTTCCGCCTTGCACACGACGCTGCGCAATCCAACGCGGATCTCATCGTGCTGCCGGAAATTCCTGCTCCGGTTTTCTATTTCGAGGATCCAGCCTTCGCTACGCTGGCGAATAACTTCGCGCGGGAATCGGCCGCGTACGTTCTGCTGGGAACTGTTGCCCGCACAGCCAAAGGCGAGCCCTTGAATTCCTCGGTTTTGATTTCGCCGGGCGGCCAGGCGGTCGGGCAATACAGCAAAATGAATCTCGTTCCCTTCGGCGAATTCGTGCCCGGTTGGTTTAGCTGGGTAAATAAAATCACCAAGGAAGCCGGCGACTACGCCCCCGGCACCGACCCCACTGTGTTCACGGTTGGGGATCACAAGCTGTCCACTTTCATTTGCTACGAATCCGCATTTCCGGATTTTGTTCGATCCTTCGCCGGACGCGGAGCGGAACTGTTAGTCAACATCTCGAACGATGGTTATTTCGGAAACAGCTTCGCCCGCGAACAACATCTTCAACTTGTCCGCACCCGCGCGATTGAAAACAATCGGTGGATTCTGCGTGCCGCCAACGACGGCATCTCGGTTTCGATCGATCCGGCGGGCCGTATCGTCACTCGCCTTCCGCCGAACCAACAGGTGGCCGCCCGTGTGCCCTACGCGTTCGTGCAGCAGACGACGCCGTATAGCCGGAATGGCGATTGGTTCGCGTGGTCCTGCCTGATTGCGTCTTTGGCGGCGACCGCCGTCCTGTTAGCCAGCGCGCGAATCCGGTAGATTTCGCACCGTGGCCCGGGTCCGCCTACCGTCGAATGGGAATTCCCTTTCTTCCGATTGAAGGTGCTAACTTGTAGAAAAGCCTGTGAAGTAGTACTGTACGCACCAGCAGTCATCGGTTTATCCGATTCGTGAATGCAAAGTTTCATTCACCAAAGGGAGAATATATGGATGTAAACAAGCTATTGGGAGATTTGAGAGGACAACGGGATCTGTTACTACAGGCAATCGTTGCACTCGAGAGACTCGGTTCCGGCGGCGCCAAGCGGCGCGGGCGTCCGCCTAAGTCGGCGAACGGCGGATTCATGGAAAGCGCCGCACCCAAAAAGCGAGTGATCAGTGCTGAGGCGCGAAAACGAATGGCGGAAGCGCAGAAGAAGCGCTGGGCCGCGATTCGCAAGGCGAACGGTTAGCCGAAAGTCCGGCTCGGCGGAGGATTCGCGTCAATCCTCCTGCCGCGCCAAGATTCTTTCCAGTAGGTCAGGAATTTCAAACACCGCGCGATTCTCGTGCGCAGCCGCGCTCGCCTTATACTGGGCCAGCGCCGCCGGTTCGAGTAAGCGGTCTACCGCCTCCGCAACGCGGTGGAAATTCTTCAGAACGATTCCGGTTTTGTTCTCTTCGATCCAAACCGCGTTATAGCGTTCCTGCGGAAGGGTCCACGCATTTCGTTCCACGATCACGGGCAGCTTCATTTTCAGCGCTTCGCTGATGCTGCCAGGGCCTGGTTTTCCGATGAAATAATCGGCGAGCCGCATGTAGTAGGGCACTTCGCTCGTAAATCCGATCACCCACGACGGAGCCTCCCGTTTCAAGGCGCGCAGCTTGTTAGCAAGTTTGTCATTCTTGCCGGAAATCAGAATCAGTTGCCGCGATGTCAGCCTCTCGGCGATCTCCACCATCACGTTTGAGCCTTGGCCGCCGAACAAAACCAGGCCGATCGGCTTCGACGGATCGAGTCCGGCCTTCCTGCATTCGGCCTCGCGATCGACCGTCGTCTCCTCATAGAACTTCGGCCGTAAAATCATGCCGGATGCACGGAAAACCCGTTCGCGCGCGTTGCCGAGATCGAGCGCCTGCTTCTCCGCGCGATCGGTTCCGCAGATGAAGTACTGCCGCTGCCTCTCCATCCAGAAGTGCGGCGGGTAGTCGGCCATGTCCGTCAAGATCGTGACGTAGGGTGTTTTCGGACTGGCGGTTTTCAGAGCTTCGAACATCGAGCGGTTGAAGTTCGGGACCAGCGAAACGACCATATCGGGCTTCGTTTCTTCCCAATGTTTTTTGAGGATGCGAACCTGCGCCGAATGATAGACGCGAATGACCCCGTGCATGGCGGGCAGCATGTATTCCGACCCCAGCGTCCAGCCCTTCGCGAGCAGCGTGTTGTATACATCCTCGAGCCGGAGTCCGGTGATTTTACGAAAGATGTCCAGCGAGTCGAGCAACTCCTGGACGTTGACCATCCGGACTTCCCAGCCGCGATTCTGCGAGTCGATCACCGCCTTCAGCGCCGTTGCGGCGGACCGGTGTCCGCCTCCCGCGTCGAAGAACATCAAGTCGATTTTCGGCAACTTCTAAACCTACCAGAAAGAGAGTGAAAAACATTCCGGTTCATTCATGTTTTATGGATCATTCACCCACCCGTAACGAATCCGCGCGAGAATAACAGTATGAGCAGCCTGACAAAAGCGGTGAAGGTGCTCGATCTGATCTCCACTGGAGATCATCGCCTGATGAAGCGCGTGAACCGGTGGCGCGCTCCCCGCTGGATCCGCATGTGGATGATTGGCGCCACCCGCGGCGGAGACGGCTGGCTCTGGTACGGAATCTGCCTCGTCATCCTGCTCTTCGGCGGCGAGGCCCGCATCCCGGCCCTGCTAGCGGCCATGCTGGCATCAGGAACCGGAATTTTGCTGTTTCTCCGATTAAAGCGTGCGATCGGCCGTAGCCGTCCTTGCGCACTTGAACCGCATTGCTGGGCCACACTGCTTCCGCCGGACCAGTT
This sequence comes from Bryobacterales bacterium, assembly GCA_038210135.1. GTDB lineage: Bacteria > Acidobacteriota > Terriglobia > Bryobacterales > Bryobacteraceae > JBBQWZ01. Next base: position 35,751 of record JBBQWZ010000032.1, on the reverse strand, counting down.
TTCGTTTCCATCGGGCCACTCGATCACGGCCTTCGCTTTTGCGATTTCGTTGAGCGAATTCTATCCCGGCCTGCTCGCCGGTCTTCTCTTCTGCGCGCTCTCAGTCGCTGTCTCGCGCGTCCTTCTCGGAATGCACTTCCTCAGCGACGTGGTCGTCGGATCGTTGATGGGCATCGGCTTGGGCTACGCCTCGGCGCTGCTGCTCCAGAGTATTTAGTCGAGCGCCGGACCGGCAAATTCTCCGCGCGCCTCTTCGATCCGCTCGCCGATCGCGAGAAGCGTCTCTTCCTCCCACGGACGCCCCACGATCTGCACGCCTACCGGAAGGCCGTCCTCCGTCATGCCCATCGGCAGCACGAGCGCCGGAAAGCCGAGGAAGTTGAATGTCGTCGAAGGCATCATGGCCTGGAATAATCCGATCGGTTTCGGCGCGCCGGAAATCTCCCATTTGCGTGCACGGTGGCGGAACGCAGGGATCGATGCCGGCGGCATGATCAGCGCGTCGATGCCTTCCATTTGCCGGATGAGCGCGCGGCGCATCCGGTCGCGTTCCATCAGTCCTTCGACGACTTGCTGCGCGCTGGCGGGCGGCGGTTCACGCTTCAGATTCTCCAGCAGCGTCCAGTGCGCTTCCGCTTCCCGCCCGGCAATCATCTGCCGGCGGCCTTCGGTCGGCAACTCGCCAAAGAAAAATGCCCAGAGATTCGGGGCTGTCGAAAACCCTTTCCAGCCGAACTCGTCGGTCGCGATTCCGTGGTCCGATAAAAGCGAGACGGCTTTTGTGAGCGCTCTGGCAATCGACGGATCGACCGCGACTCCGTTCATCCCCTCCACCACGCCGACTCGTTTGAGCTTCGGCGCGGACCCGATCGAGACCGGAGCGGAAAACGGATCCAGCGGATCGTGTCCTGCCAGGACGCGGAACAGGAGCGACAAATCTTTCACGGTCCGGGCCATGGGGCCGGTCACGCTGATCAGGCCTTGCGGATTCAGGACGTCGGGCTGATGCCCAGTGGCCGGACACCGGCCCGGAGTCGGCTTCAATCCCGCGATGCCGCAAAAATGCGCCGGGATGCGAATCGAGCCGCCGCCGTCCGAGCCGATTCCCGCCGGCGACATGCGGGCCGCAATCGCCGCGGCCTCGCCGCCGCTCGATCCGCCCGGAGTCCGCTCGAGATCCCAGGGATTATTTGTGCGTCCGGTGATGAAATTGTCTGACTCGTAGCTCGCCAGAAATTCCGGGACATTGGTTTTGCCGAGCACGATCGCGCCGGCTCGCTTCAGCCGCGCGACCAGCGTCGCATCCACCGCGGCTGGAGTCGAGGAGGTAAACATGCTGCCGAGGCGCGTCGGCAATCCGGCTACATCGAAGCTGTCCTTAACCGTCACCGGAATCCCATGCAAAGGGCCGAGCGGCAAGCCGTTTTCGGCGCGCTGGGCAGCCTCGCGGGCCTGATCCGCCAGAAGAATCGCGAAGGCGTTCAGCTTGGGATTCTCGCGTTCGATGTGGTCCAGGTGAGCCGTCATCAGTTCGACCGGCCCTAGCTTGCGTTCGCGGATCAGCTCGGTCATCTTGGATAACGGCAGCGAATTTGGCATCGATTTATGAAACCATAACAACTGTCCGCGAGTACTTACGTCAAATCGCTTATGAAGTTCAGCCTGCTGCTCACCCTGGCCGTTTCGCTGGCCCACGCCCAACCGGGCGCCGCTCCCGCAGCCCGGCGTCCCGCCACCGCGCCCGCTCCAATCGACAAGAAGGACCGCGGCCGGCTGGAGGGAATTGTGGTCAACGCGCTGACCGGCGAACCGCTTCGCAAGGCGACGGTCACCGCGCGTGCTTCGACTTCAGGGAACGACGGAATGCAGTTCGGCTCGAACCAGGACTTCATGAACGGGCTGCAGGAAGGCCCGGGGATCACGGTCACTGGGCAGGATGGCAAGTTCGTGATCGAGGACGTCGTGCCGGGCCGCTATACGATTTCCGCGACTCGCACAGGATTCGTGAATTCGCAGTGGGGTGCGCGCACACCAGGCAAGCTGGGCTCGCCGTTGACGGTCGCGACCGCGCAGAAGATCAGCGACTTGACGATCCGCATGACGCCGCAAGGCGTCGCTACCGGGCGCGTTCTCGACGAGGACGGCGATCCGATGCAGGGCGTCACCGTGCAAGCGGTCCGCTTTGTGTACAGCCAGGGAAAGCGTGTCATCAGCCAGGTCACGAACGGGAACACCAACGACCTCGGCGAATTCCGGCTGCCGAATCTGCCCCCGGGACGTCTGTTTCTGGTGGCTGGACGCCAGAATTTCGGACCGCGCCAGAGCAAGGTCAAGGAAGCGTATCCGTCCATTTTTTATCCCAACGCGCCGGACATCAGTTCCGCCGCGCCGCTCGAAGTCACGGCTGGCGCGGACTTGCGCGGCATGGACTTCCGGATGCGCAAGATCCGGGCTTTCCGCGTGGGGGGCAAGCTGATCGGCATGCCCGCTGGGCAGCGCTCCAACATCACTCTGATTCCGCGCGACCGCGGCCAGAGCGGTATGAGTTTTTTCGGGATCAACAACGTCCAGGTTGCTCCCGACGGCTCCTTCGAAATTCCAGGCGTGCTCCCCGGCGCCTATGAAGCGCACGCGAATGTACGCGGCCAAGGTGGTCCGATGTTGTTTGCGCGCCAGAATGTGGACGTGTCGAACGAAGACGTCGAGGGACTAAGTATTGCGCTTGGGCCGGGTTTGACCGTCACCGGAATGGTCCGCGTGGATGAAGGCGAACTGCCCGCCGGATCGCGCGTGATGGTCCGCTTCCATTCGCGCGACGGAAATAATCAGAGCAACACCGGCATCAAGCCCGACGGTTCCTTCAGCTTCGGTGGCGGCATGACGCCCGGCCTTTACACGGCGGACATCGCCTCGATGCCTGACGGCTACTACTTGAAATCCATCAAGATCGCCGATCGCGAAATCGGCGCGGAAGGCATCGACCTCTCGAATACGCAGAGCGCGACACTCGAATTTGTGATTGCGCAGGGCGCCGGCGTAATCACAGGAACGGCGCAGAGTAAAGACGGCAAGCCGGCGGTCGGGATCCCGGTCTCCATTCACCCCAAGGATCCCGCGCTTGCCCGCGCAGACCGCGAGAAATCCACCGTGACGGATCAGAACGGCACGTTCACCTTCAACTCCATGGCTCCTGGCGAGTATGTGGTGTTTGCCTGGGATGACGCGGAAGGGGGAGCCTGGCTGCATCCGGACTTCCGCCAGCCTTTCGAATCCGATGCCACGACGGTGAAGCTCAGCGCGCAAGGCCGCGAAACGATCCAGTCGAAGTCGATCGAGACCGACAAGCCCTGAACGGAACCTTTACCAAACCTCACAAGACGGCGGAGGGATTTAGCCCCACGGGCTGGTAGAATGAAAAAATGCGCCCGATCCTTCTCGCCACTTTTGCGTCCGTCGTCATCGCGAACGCCCAGCCGTCCATGTCCCTGACGCCGACCTACGCGAAGGACGTCGCAGCCATTCTGAATAAGAATTGCGTCTCCTGCCATCGCCCTGGCGACATTGCTCCGATGGCGTTCCAGAGTTACGAGCAGGTTCGGCCCTGGGCGAAGTCCATTCGCGAAAAGGTCGCGCTCGGCGAGATGCCGCCGTGGCATTCGGTAGATGCGCGCGGAACGTTCTCGAACGATCGCCGTCTGTCGGACAAAGACAAAGACATCCTGTCCCGCTGGGCCAACGCCGGGGCACCAAAGGGCGACCTGAAGGATCTGCCGCCGGCTCCGAAGTTCGTGGAAGGTTGGGAGATCGGCAAGCCCGACGCCATTTATACGATGGCAAAAGCCTATGACGTGCCCGTGACCGGAACCGTGAATTACCAGTACGTCGCGGTGCCCACCAACCTCACCGAAGATAAATGGATTCAGGCCATCGAAGTACGCCCTGGCGCCCGCGCGGTGGTTCATCACGTTCTGGTGTTCTGCCGCGAACCTGGCGTGAAGCCGCGCGTTCCGCCCTACACGATCGAAGTGCCCAAGATGCCGATCAGCGCGCTGCGGCCGTCCGATCCTTCGAATCGCGAGCGCGGAGCTGGAGCCGAAGCCGGACCCGGAACGCTGATCGCCACGACCGCCCCCGGCACCAACGCCATGATCTTCGAACCCGGCGCCGCCCTGCGCATCAAAGCCGGCGCGGTGCTGGTGCTGCAACTGCACTACACGACCAACGGCAAGGCCACGTCCGACCAGACCTCCGTCGGCATGATCTTCGCGAAAGAGACGCCGAAGCAGGAAGTGCGCTCCGGCGCCTTCATCAATCCATTGCTGGTGCTGCCGGCCGGCGACAACAATAAGCGGGTGGATTCCGCGATCGAATTCACCGAGGATTCGCATGTCCTCGCGCTGTTCCCGCACACCCATCTGCGCGGCAAGAGCTGGGAGTATCGCATCGTGTACCCGGACGGCCGCAAGGAAGTGGTCCTGGCTGTTCCGAAGTACGATTTCAATTGGCAAACGTATTACACGTTCGCGAAGCCGCTCGCTCTGCCTAAGGGCGCGCGCCTTGAAGCCGAAGCGCACTACGACAATTCCGCCGCCAACAAGTGGAATCCCGATCCGACGAAGGACGTCCGCTGGGGCGAACAGACCTGGCAGGAGATGCAGTACACCGGCATCACCTACACGGTGGACAAACCGAAGGAAGCCGTTTCGACGACCGCCGCCAACCAGTAGGTAGGTGGCATAGGCCTCCGGCCTGTGCATCGAAGTGGCATAGGCCTCCGGCCTGTGCATCGAAGTGGCGTAGGCCTCCGGCCTGTGCACCCTAAACAATCATCCGCGTTGTAATCTATTAGTTCGCACAGGCCGGAGGCCTATGCCACTTCGAATCGACGGAACATCCGGCCGCCGGAGCCCGTACTTCCGGATCGTAGGGGGAACTAGCAAATGGTCCACACGCGCGTCACCGCGGCCGGAGTCGCCACTCTGGCTTTTCTACTCACCGGCTGTGAGATGGAGATCGATCGGAAAGAACGGCCATCGGCAACGATGTCAATTTCCGTCGAACCCGGCAAAGCCGAACTTGCCCGCGTGGAGCTTCATATGAAAGTTGGAGACCTCAACGTCTCCGGCGGCGCGAAGAATCTGATCGAAGGCGACCTGCGGTATCTCGAGCCGGACAAACCCACCGTCGATACCAATACATCCAGCTTCCGCGCAAGCGTCGTCGTCAATCAGAAGATGTCGGGCCATACGAAAATGAAAGGCGATAATCTTCGCTGGGATCTTAAGCTCATCGATTCGATTCCGACCGACCTCTCTATGGATTTCGGCGTCGGCCACGGCGAACTCAAGCTGGGCAGCGTGGACCTGCGGAGCCTCGAGGTGAAAATGGGAGTCGGCGAACTGACACTCGATCTGCGCGGCACCCCGAAGCACGATTACACCGTCAACGTCCGCGGCGGCGTCGGACACGCTAAAGTCTACCTGCCGCCCGATGCCGGTATTGTCGTCGATGCCAAAGGCGGCATCGGCGGAGTCAACGTCCGCGGCCTTGAAAAGCGCGAGGGCCGTTATTTCTCGAGCTCCTACGGAAAATCCAAAGTGAACATTCGCGTCGATGTCGCCGGCGGCGTCGGCGAAATCGAAGTGATCGCGCAGTAGTCGCTACTCGATGCGCGACACTGTGAACCATTAGCGAGAGTCAAACGCAATTTGGCCCACAGCCAGTCTTTTTATTGGAAGAACCCGCGCGTTACACGAAGAATTGGGCGACGGAATTTACCGCCGTATTCACCCGCAGCTGAAATTTTGACGGTTCAAAGTATTGGCTGTCCGCGTCGGCGCCATTCGTCTGATTCCACGGATTCATGATGTGAATCTGCTTGAGGCCGGGATTCACGCCGCTGATCACGACGATATGTGCGCTCGGTTTGGCGAAGGCGCACCACATCGGACCATTGTCCTTCACCACCTTTGCGAAATAGTCGAGATCGTCCGCCAGGGTGGACAAATACGCACCCCGATAACCCGACAGGTGGAGCGCGTTGCGCGTCTTAGCGAAATCATCTTGCGGCAGGCCATTATTGTAGTAATCCTTGTAGTCGAGGCCCGCCTTTTCGATCTGGTCGCGGATGGAAGAGCGCGGCTTGCCTTTCCAATCGAAAATCATCGCGTAGGCCGCGTACCAGCAGGATTCGGCGGTCGATTGCCCTAATCCCGTGCCATCCAAGTTCCAATCGAACATGCTTCCTCCCAAAGTCCAATTCTAGAGTTTATCGGAATCTAGGGCTTCCGCTTCACCGCGTAGCCATACTGCAAGGGCCAGGTCGGCTGCCCGCCTAGCGCGACCTCCGCTTTGATCGCCCAATACGGCTCGCGTAGCATCTCACGCGCCAACAAAGTCAGATCGGCTTGACCCGATTCGATGATCGCGTTGGCTTGTTTCGGCTCAATGATGATGCCGACGGCGCCCGTCAGTATTCCCGTTTCTTTGCGGATGGCCTCGGCGAAGGGCACCTGAAAACCGGGGCCCGCCGGAATTTTCGCGTACGGTACCGCCGCTCCACTCGAACAATCCATGAGATCCACGCCGACGCGTTTCAAGACTCGCGAAAGCTCGATCGATTGCGGGAGATCCCAGCCGCCCTCGACCCAATCGGTCGCCGAGATTCGTGTGAACAACGGCATCGAATCGGGGATCACTTCGCGAATCCTGGTCGTGACTTCGACCGTCAGCCGCATCCGATTTTCGAGCGATCCGCCGTAGCGGTCCGTGCGCTGATTCGAGAGCGGGGATAGAAATTCATGCAGCAGATAGCCGTGCGCGCTATGGATTTCAATCACCTGGAACCCAGCTTCGACGGCTCTTTTCGCGGCTGCCGCGAAGGCATCCACGATGGACAGAATCGCCGCTTGGTCGAGCGCAACGGGAACCGGATCGGTATCGCGAAACGGAATAGCGCTCGGCGCCACCGTCGTCCAGGCGCCTTCCTCCGGCGCGACCAGGCGAGCGCCGCCTGTCCATGGCGGCGCGCAACTTGCCTTCCTTCCCGCGTGCGCTAATTGGATCGCCGGTGCGGCGCCCATGCGCGCGACGAATTTTGCGATCCGAGAAAGATTTTCGATGTGCTCGTCTTTCCAGATTCCGGCGTCGCCGGGCGTGATCCGGCCTTCGGCCGCAACCGCGCTCGCTTCCACCATCACCAGGCTTGCTCCGCCCGCGGCGCGGCTGCCCAGATGAACCAGATGCCAGTCGTCGGTGAAGCCGTCCACCGAACTGTATTGGCACATCGGCGACACCGCAATGCGATTGCGAAGATGTACGCCGCGGATCGAAAGAGGACTGAGAAGATTCACGGGATTCGCCGTGGAAGAAGCCATAGACTCTCACCGTAGCATCCGCCGTCTAGCGCGGCGCAAGCAACTATAGCGACGTCCACACCACGTACACGCTCAATCAATAGCCCGCTACGATTACTAGCGTGGTCGTTCACGGAGACATCGCAAAGATCCTCGACGAACTCGACCGAAACCGGCAGGACACCAGCATCCTGCTGCTCGGAGTTACGGACGCGCAGTTCAATTGGAAACCCGATCCCCACGTGTGGTCGATGTCCGAAAACTTCACCCACGTGACCAGCGTCATCCGGCTGGATCTCGCAGAGATGAAGCGCGTGATTGCTTTGGCAAAAAGTGACAGCTTCTATTCGACAGGCCCGTTCAAATACGGCTTCATTAGCCGCTGGTTCGTGCGGTCGATGGAGCCTCCTCCCAAACGCCGATTCAAAGCGCCTGGAATCTACGTTCCGGTGGATCCGCGACCCCTCGAATCAGGAAGGCGCGCTTTCGTCGAAGCACTGGATCAGCTGACGGAATTGGTCCACGAAGCGAACGGCCTGGACCTCGCTCGCATCAAGGTAGTCTCGCCGGTTTCAAAGTACATCAAGATGCCGCTGGGCGCGCGCTTCCAGCTGTTGACCGCTCACAACCGCCGCCATTTTTGGCAGGCATGGCAGGTGCAGCAAGAGCCTGGTTTTGATGATGCGTAGCGGTTTCGTCCGGCGGCCGAGTATAGGATAATCAAGCCTACCCGTTTGTCGTTGTGTTCCCCAAGGAGAAGTTCATGAAGGTCCGCCTTTCCCGTACGTTTTTTGCTCGCCTCTTCATCGTTTCGCTGGTGCTGGCCGCCGCTTCGATGGCGGTGTTGGCCGCTGATCCGCACCCTATGTCGTTGGCGGACACACTCAATTGGAAGGGCATACGGTCCTCTGTGGTGTCGAACGACGGCACCTGGTTCGCCTATGTCCTTGCGCCGAACGAAGGCGACAGCGAAGTAATCCTCAAGAACATCAAGGACGGCAAGGAGACTCGCTTCGCGGGCGGGGAACAGCCGCCGTTCGCGTTCAATCCGTTCGCCCCCGCCGGCGCTGGCGGCGGAGCAGTTCAGTTCTCCGAGGATTCGCAGTGGCTGGCATTCACCGTACACGCGACCGTCAAGGAAGCGAAGGCAGCCAAGAAAGCAAGGCGTCCGGCGCAGGATAAAGTGATTCTGGTGGAACTGGCTACCGCCAAGAAGACCGAGTTTGAGAAGACGCGCCGCTTCGAGTTCTCGGGCGAGCGCGGAGGCTGGATCGCCCTGCAGCGCTACGGCGCGGATCCTGTTCCTGGCGCTGCGGCCGCGCCTGCCGCTCCGGTGGTTCCGGGTGCGCCGCCGGTTCCGGAACGCGCTCTTGGATCGGATGTGATCCTGCGCGAACTGGCTTCTGGCGACGAACAGAACATCGGCAACGTCAGCGAGTTTTCCTTCGACAAAAAAGGGAATTGGCTGGCCACGATTGTCGATGCGAACGAGAAAACCGGCAACGGAATCCAGTTGCGGAACATGTCGAGCAGTGCGGTCCGCGTCCTCGACAGTGGCAAGGCCAGCTATAAAATGTTGAGCTGGACGCGCGAGGGCACTGCGCTCGCCGCGCTGAAGGGCGTCGAGGATAAGGCCTACGAAGACAAATTCTACACGCTGCTTGGCTGGAAGAATCTGGACGGCAAGATCGAAAAGGCCGTCTTCGATCCGAAGAAGGAGCAAGGCTTCCCGAAGTTGATGACCGTCAGTCCGGACCGCCGTCCGTTCTGGATGGAGGACCTCTCGGCGATGGTGTTCGGCGTCCACGAGGTGAAGGTCAAGAAGGGCGACGCAGAGAAGAAGGAAGGCGCCGCGCCGGTTCCGCCGAAGGACGATCCGGAGACGGCGACCCTGGTCCTGTGGCACTGGAAAGACAAGCGCCTGCCCTCGCAGCAGGAAGTGGAGCAGCAGCGCGACAAGACCTTCAGCTACCTGTCGGTCTATCGCGTGGCGGAAAAGAAGTTCGTCCGATTGGCCGATGAGAGCGTTCGCGACGTCAACCTCGGCGCGGAAATGGCGTACGCAGTGGGTACGGACCGCAATCAATATGAGCGCATGGGCAACCTCGACGGTCGCCGCTTCCAGGACGTTTACACCTTCGATCTGAAGACCGGCGACAAGAAGCTGGCGAAACAGAAAGTCTCCTACTTCAACGGACCTTCATTCGAAGGCAAGCGCCTCGCCTGGTACGAGGACGGTCACTACTTCGTGTACGACATCGAGACGGGAGCGGTCCGCAACGTAACTAAAGATGCGCCGGTCAGCTTCATCAATACGGAAGACGATCACAACGTCAAGAATCCGCCGACCCGCTTCGTCGGTTGGGCCAAGGGCGGCGACGCGCTGCTGCTGAGCGACAACTGGGACATCTGGAAGATCAGCGCGACGGGCGCGAAGCCGGTGAACCTGACGGGCAACGGCAAGAAGGACGGGATCCGTTATCAGCAGCGCCTGCGCATCGATCCCGAAGAGCGCGCGATGGATCTGTCGAAGCCGCAGTATTTCTCGGCACTCGGCGAGTTCACCAAGAAGGGCGGCTATGTCCGCATCGATCCGTCGAAGCCGGGTGCCAACGTCCTGGTGTTTGACGACGCGGCGTACTCCGGCTTGCGCAAAGCGAAGAATACTGACACTTGGCTCTACACGCGCGAGACGCCAGACCAGTATCCGGACTTCGTGGTCGCGTCGGCGTCGCTCAACGGCGGTAAGAAGATCACCGATGCGAATCCGCAGCAGAAAGATCTGCTCTGGTCGAAGGGCGTGAAGATCATCGAGTACGTCAGCACCAAGGGCGACAAGCTGCAAGGTGCACTGTACCTGCCGGCGGGTTACGAGGCGGGCAAGTCCTATCCGACGGTGGTCTACATTTACGAGAAACTTTCGCAGGGCACGAACACCTACGCGAGTCCGTCCACGAATGGCGGCTTCAACCGCAGCATGTACACGAGCAGCGGATACGCGGTGCTGACTCCGGACATCACCTATAAGGTGAACGATCCGGGTATGTCGGCGGTGTGGTGTCTCGAACCGGCGGTGAAGGCCGCGATCGCGACCGGCATCGTGGACGCGAAGAAGGTCGGACTGCACGGGCACAGCTGGGGCGGGTATCAGACGGCGTTCATGGTGACACAGTCGAAGATGTTCCGGGCCGCGGTCGCAGGCGCTCCGTTGACGGACATGGTCAGCATGTACAGCTCGATCTACTGGAATACGGGTTCGGCGAACCAGCCGATTTTTGAATCGAGCCAAGGCCGCTTCACGGCCGGGTATTGGGATATTCCGGAAGCTTACATCCGGAATTCGCCGGTATATCACGCGAAGAACGTGACGACGCCGCTGATGATCCTGCACAACGACAAAGACGGCGCGGTCGATTTCACGCAGGGCATCGAGTACTTCAATACGCTGCGGCGTTTGGAAAAGCCGGTGGTGATGCTCGAATACAAGGGCGAGAATCACGGGCTTCGCGAGCCGAAGAACATGAAGGACTACGCGGTCCGGATGAAAGAGTTCTTCGACTATCACCTGATGGACAAACCGGCTCCGAATTGGCTGACCGAAGGGATGCCGCTGCTGCAGATGAAGGATCACCTGGAGAAGCGGGCAGAGGAGCAGCAGGTGAAGCCGGCTCCTGTCGCTGCGCCACCGGTGACGGTGGGAACGGCTCCGGCTCCAGCGGCTCCGGTGGACTAGCGCCGCGATCTGGAAGGTTGCATCGATAAAAAGCCCTGTCCCGAAACGGCGGGGCTTTTCATTTTGCAGAAGGAAGCCAGTTGCACCTGGGTTATTTTTCCTTGGCGGTGGCTTTCTTCTTAGCCCAGCCTTCTTTTATGACCTGCCGGCCGCGGCCCAGCGCGAGTGCGTCGGCTGGCACGGGATCGGTGATCACGGACCCGGCGGCGATGTAGGCGCGATCCGCGATCTCGATCGGCGCAACCAGCGTCGAGTTACTCCCGATGAACGCTCCACTGCCGATTTTGGTTTTATGTTTGGCGGTTCCATCGTAGTTGCAGGTGATGGTTCCGGCGCCGATGTTTGTTTTTTCGCCGATGTCGGAATCGCCCAGGTAAGCAAGATGCTGGGCTTTGGCTTCCATGCCGAATTTGGTTTTCTTGAGTTCGACGAAGTTGCCGATTTTGGCTTTGGCCCCGATCTCAGTATTCATGCGCAGACGTGCGTAGGGTCCGATACCGGCGCCAGCCCCAACCTCGGAATCCGCAATGAGCGTGAACGCTTCAACGGTTACGCCGTCCGCGAGGGTGGCGTTGGTGAGAATCGAACAGGCTCCAACAATGCAGTCCGCACCGAGCGTGGTTGCGCCGCGCAGTTGCACGAACGGCCCGATGATGGAATCCATGCCGACGCGGACCTGAGAGTCGATGGTTACGGTTTCGGGCTGCTCGATGGTGACTCCGGCGAGCATCAATTCGCGAACTTTGCGCTCGCGGAGCAGGGCATCGGCTTGGCTCAGCTCGATGCGTGTATTGATGCCGAACAGTTCGCTGGGATCCTTGATCTGGAACGGCCGCACGGTGTGCCCCGCGCGGTCCAGAATCTCGGCCATGTCCGTGAGATAGATTTCGCCCGACGCCGCATTCGGCGTGATGGCGGAAAGGTGCTTCCACAGCAGCGGCGCTTCGAAGGCATAGATGCCGGAATTCGCGAGGCGAATCTTCAATTGTTCCGGCGTCGCAGCCTTTTGCTCCACGATGCCGGTGACGCCGCCAGCGGCGTTCAACAAAACGCGGCCGTAGCCAGTGGGGTCGTCGAGTTCGGTCGCGATCAGCGTGGCGGCGCGCGCGGACGCCGCGTGGGCGTCGAGCAGGCTGCGAATGGTTCCGGCGGTAAGCAGCGGCGTATCGCCGTACAGGACGACGACCAGGCCGGGCTGGTTTTCGAGCAGGGGTTTGGCCATCAGAACCGCGTGGCCGGTTCCCAACTGCTCGGTCTGGCGGGCGAAGCGGATCTTGCGGGCGCCGAGCAATTCCTCGACGCGTTCCGCCTGATGACCGGTAATCACGACGACGTTTGAAGGGTCGGCGATTTCGAGCGCGGCATCGACGACGTGTTCTACGAGGGCCTTGCCACCGGCGCGATGCAGCACCTTGGCGTGTTTCGATTTCATGCGCGTGCCGAGGCCCGCGGCGAGAATCACAATGGAGACGTTCATGATTTATAGGACTTGGATTGTTTGCGGACGGCCCGCGAATCGCTTTGGCGCTTCCGCCGGCGGCTTGCCTGCGCGAGCTCAATCGCGATGGCGGCCGCCACGCTCGGATCGTGCCGTGCTTTGATCGCGCGACGGAGCAGGTCCGCGCCGATGACTTTTAAGCCCATCCGTTCGAGCGTATCGATATCGTTGTCCACCGGACGCGCGCCCTGTGCGGCATATCCGCGAAGCAACGCGGCGGAGATGGGCCGCGTATTCACGACGCAGCTATCGAGGAATTCCGACTTGGCGTGCGCATACAGGGCGCGGACATGGTCGGACGCCGTAAATTGCGTCGTCTCGCCGGGCTGCCACATCAGGTTCGAGAAATAAACTTTATGCGCGGCGGAGTTGCGGATCGCTTCCGGGATTCCACTGACCAGCAGATTCGGGATCACGCTGGTGAATAGCGATCCGGGTCCGAACGTAATGAGGTCGGCGTGTGCGATCGCGTCGAGGGTTTCAGGGAGGGGTTTGCACCGCCCGGGCTTCAGGGAGACGCGTTCGATGCGCGAGCGGCTGCGGCTGATGCGGGTTTCGCCCTGCACCCGCTTTCCGTTGGCGAGCAGCGCTTCGAGCGTTACATTCGCCGAAGTCGAAGGATAGATGCGTCCAAGGCTCGCCAGAACCTCCGAGGAAAGTGATACGGCCTGCGCAAAGTCGCCGGTCAGGTGGGTCAGGGCCGTGAGAAAAAGGTTGCCGAAGCTGTGTCCTTTGAGACCCGAACCGCTCGAGAATCGGTATTGGAACAGCTTCGCCATTAAAGTCTCGTCGCCCGAAAGCGCAACCATGCAGTTGCGGATATCACCCGGCGGCAGGACCGAGAACTCGCGGCGTAAGCGGCCGGAACTGCCGCCGTCGTCGGTCACCGTAACGACGGCGGTGATTTGAACCGGAGCTTCGCCCTCGCTCTGATCGCCGATGCGAGCGTAGCGCTTCAATCCGTTCAGCAGGGTAGACAAACCTGTCCCTCCGCCGATCGCCACGATTCGCAGTGGTGTCAGTTCGAGCCTCCGCTCCCCAGTATTTCTGATTTATGCTAACGATGCACGGCGTGCAACGGCGCGGATAAACAAGGCTACCGTCCCGCGGGCGTTTGTTGCGGCTCTTCGCCGTCGTCGTATACGGAGACCTGTTCGAGATCCTCCGCTTCGAAGACCGAATCACAATCCAGGCAGCGCACGTAGTCGACCCCGTCGCGGCGCGCCATGATTTCTGTCCGCTTGTGCTCACAGAATGGCATAGAGACCAAGACTTCTCTAATTGTAAGCATCCCGCGATTTGTGTCAAGGCCCCTTCGAGAGGAACGGCGGAATTCCGCACGGCTGGGTGAACTCACGGCCGGAATACGGGCAGGATATCCGAATCGGCGGGTTGGGCTTGGGACCCGAAAGCCTCGCGGAGCCGGCCTGCGTATACGCCGGTCTCGCGCCCGGTGAATCTCGCGATCGCATCGGGGTAGATCACTGTTGCTACTTCGCCGCCCGCTTGCGACAGGGAATAGCTGAGCATGCTTCCGTTCGAGCCGCGGTCGAGCTGGGTTCCGATTTCCGAGACGTCGCCCGTCCAATATCCGAACGTGGCCAACTCCGGCGGCGTACGGGATTCCACGGGGCTCCATCCGAGCAGGCCATTTTCAAGGGTAGTTAGCAGAATCGAAGAGGCCGGGTCGCCGCCTTGCTGCAGAAAGCCGAAGCTTACGTTTTCGGTGCTCGGTACAGCCTCGGCGAGTCCGGGTAGTGCAAGCAGCAGCATTGGCAGAAGCCGCGTGCTGAGAATTTGAAACGAAGCAGCCAGTGACATTTCTTCACTCTAGGGCGAAAGCGCAGCCGATTTCTTTTGGAATAATAAGAAGTAGGCGCTGGATTTTGCCTTACTTTGCAGCTGAGGGTCGGGAGCGCGAAAGGTCCACTACGAGCGGATATAACATTAGCGTTACGGATAGTAGCGATCTTTGTGTTCGTATTGACTAATACTTCAGGATTCGCTACAGTCAATCATGGATGGCTTCCCCGTCGCCCCTTCCGGCCCTGTCGGCCTATATCACCCTTCGACCGAGCACGACGCCTGCGGCTTAGGTCTCGTCGCCAACATTAACGGCAGTAAGTCCCACGAAATCATAAAGAAGGGTCTAGAAATCCTGGTCAATCTGGCGCACCGCGGAGCCTGCGGCTGCGATCCCGAGACGGGTGATGGCGCCGGAATCCTGATCCAGATTCCACATAAATTTTTCGCGAAGCAATGTGCTTTGCCTGGCGCGGGGGGAATGGGATCGGGCCGTCCGGGCGAGGCCTCGTCCGGCTTCACGCTGCCGGAACCGGGGCAATATGGCGTCGGCATGGTGTTTCTGCCGGTGGAGATGCAGCAGCGCCTTCTGGTTGAGGGAATTCTCGAGAGGATCACCCGCGAAGAAGGCCTGACGGTTTTGGGCTGGCGCGATACGCCGATCAATTCGGATGCGATAGGGCGGCAGGCTCGGGCATCGCAGCCATACATCGAGCAAATTTTCATCCGCGGCGCGTCCGGTATGACACAGGATGCGCTGGAGCGGAAGCTGTTCGTGGTCCGCAAGCGGGCGGAGAACGAGATGGCGGCATCGAACATCCGCGACAAGAGTTTCTTCTATATTCCGTCGCTCTCCACGCGGACAATCATTTATAAAGGTCTGCTGCTGGCTCCGCAGATTCCGGAGTTTTATGGGGAGTTGAAGGATCCGGATACGGAGAGCGCGCTGTGCCTGGTCCATCAGCGTTTTTCGACCAACACGTTTCCGACCTGGCAACTGGCGCACCCGTATCGCAACATCTGCCATAACGGCGAAATCAATACGGTCCGTGGAAATGCGGCGTGGATGCACGCGAGGCAGAGCGTGCTCGAATCCGACTTGTTCGGCGCGGACTTGAAGAAGCTCTATCCGGTGATTTCGCCGGGAAATTCCGACACGGCGTCACTCGATAACGCAGTCGAATTGTTGACCTTGGCGGGCCGCGAATTGCCGCACGTCATGGCGATGTTAATTCCCGAGGCATGGGACGCGGACGACGCGATGCCGAAGGACAAGAAGGCCTTCTACGAATATCACGCGTCGCTGATGGAGCCTTGGGACGGCCCGGCGGCGGTAGCGTTCACGGACGGGCGACTGATCGGTGCGACGCTCGATCGCAACGGACTGCGTCCGGCGCGATACGTGATTACGACGGGCGGTCAATTGATTCTCGCGTCCGAAACCGGCGTACTGCCGATCAAGCCCGAGGAGATTACGTTCAAAGGCCGCCTGCAACCGGGCCGCATGCTGCTGTGCGATACCGAGGCTGGCCGCATCATTCCGGACGAGGAATTGAAGTCGAAATTAGCCGCGCGGCAACCGTATGCGGAGTGGCTGGCCGAACAGCAAATCCACTTGGATGCGCTGCCGGATCCGCCGCGCGTGTATGCGAGCGATCAATCGACGATCACCATGCGGCAGCGCGCCTTCGGCTACACGGAAGAGGATCTGAAGATGATCCTCGGTCCCATGGCGGCGGCGGGCGAAGAGCCAATCGGTTCGATGGGAACGGATACGCCGCTCGCGTGTTTGTCCGACAAGCCGCAGCCGCTGTTCCACTACTTCAAACAGCTGTTCGCGCAAGTGACCAATCCGGCGATCGATCCGATTCGCGAAGAACTGGTGATGTCGCTGACGAGCTACATCGGCACGGAGCGCAACATCCTGGCGGAGACGGCGCAGCACTGCCATACGCTGAAATTGACGCATCCGATTCTGACGAACCTGGATTTGGAAAAGCTGCGACGTGTATCGTGGGGCGATTTCCTGGCGACGACGCTGCCGATGCTCTTCCCGGTTGCCGGCGGCGCACAAGGGTTGGAGTTCGCCCTCGATAATTTATGCCGGCAGGCTTCGCTGGCGATCCAATCGGGCTATCGGCTATTGATTTTGTCGGACCGTGGAGTGGATAAAAATTACGCGCCGATTCCGTCGCTGTTGGCCTTGGCGGCGGTACACAATCATCTGGTTCGCGAGGAGACGCGTACACAAGTCGCGTTAATTATCGAATCCGGCGAGCCGCGCGAAGTGATGCACTACGCGCTGCTGATCGGGTACGGCGCGAGTGCAATCAATCCGTATCTGGCGATCGAAACGCTGGAACAGTTCGAGCAGCGTGGCCTGCTTCCGCCGGGCGCGACGTTTGAAACGGCCCTTAAAAACTACAAGAAAGCCGTCAACAAAGGACTGCTCAAAGTTTTCTCGAAGATGGGCATTTCGACGCTGCAGAGCTACCGCGGCGCGCAGATTTTCGAAGCGATTGGTTTGAACAAGGGGATCGTCGAGAAATATTTCACCGGCACGCCCTCGCGAATTGAAGGCGTTGGCCTGGATGTACTGGCGCGCGAAGCGGCCATGAAGCACGCGTTCGCCTTCGAGCCGGAGAACGGGTATTCGACCGAACTGGACACCGGCGGCAATTATCATTTCCGCGCGAATGGCGAACTCCATTTGTTCAATCCGACGACGGTGTCGAAATTGCAGCACGCTGTCCGTGCGGAAGACGGCTTTGCTACGTTCCAGGAATATACGAAGGCCATCGACGAGCAGAATCAGCAGTTCTCGACGCTGCGCGGCCTGATGGAATTCCGCATGAATGCACAGCCGATTCCGCTGTCGGACGTGGAACCGGCGACCGAAATCGTGAAGCGGTTTGCGACCGGCGCGATGTCGTTCGGGTCGATTTCAAAAGAGGCGCACGAGACGCTGGCGATCGCGATGAACCGCATCGGCGGCCGCTCGAATACGGGCGAAGGCGGAGAAGACGAGGCACGATATCCGCGCGAGGCGAACGGAGACTGGAAGCGGTCCGCGATTAAGCAGGTGGCGTCGGGCCGGTTCGGCGTGACGGCGCACTACCTGGTGAACGCGGAGGAATTGCAGATTAAAGTGGCGCAAGGCGCGAAGCCCGGCGAAGGCGGTCAGCTGCCGGGACACAAAGTGGATGACGTGATCGCGCGGGTGCGGCATTCTACGCCGGGCGTTCCGCTGATTTCACCACCGCCGCATCACGATATTTATTCAATCGAAGACTTGGCGCAACTGATTTACGACTTGAAGAATGTGAATCCATCGGCCCGGATTTCGGTGAAGCTGGTGGCGGAAGTCGGCGTCGGCACGGTCGCGGCTGGTGTCGCAAAGGCCCATGCGGATGTGGTTTTGATTTCCGGCCACGATGGCGGCACCGGTGCATCGCCGCTGACATCGATCAAGCACGCCGGCATTCCATGGGAACTGGGACTGGCCGAAACGCAGCAGGTTCTGGTGATGAACGATTTGCGCAGCAGGATTCGCGTCCAGACGGATGGCAAGCTGCAAACCGGACGCGACGTCGCGATTGCGGCTCTGCTGGGCGCGGAAGAGTTCGGATTCTCGACAGCTCCCCTGGTGGCCCTGGGCTGCATCATGATGCGGAAGTGCCATCTGAATACCTGTCCGGTGGGCATCGCGACGCAGGATCCGGAATTGCGCAAGAAGTTTACGGGTCAGCCGGAGCACGTCATTCAGTTCTTCTTCTTCATCGCGGAAGAAGTGCGGATGCTGATGGCGCAACTGGGATTCCGGCGCATGGAAGATATGGTCGGGCGCGTGGATCGGCTGATGATGCGGAAGGCGGTGGAGCATTGGAAGGCGCGCGGACTCGATTTCTCGGCGATCCTATTCGATCCGCCGGTACCGGGGCGCGTATCGCGGCGATGCACGATCCCGCAGGACCACGGCCTCAGCGAGGCGCTGGATTACAAACTGATTTCCCACGCGAAAGGCGCGATCGAGCGCGGTGAGAATATCGACATCCGCCTGCCGATTCGCAATGTTCATCGAACAGTAGGCGCAATGCTTTCGGGTGAAATTGCGCGCAAACACGGAAGCGAAGGACTTGCGCCCGACACCATTCGATTCCATTTCACCGGCTCCGCAGGGCAGAGCTTCGGTGCATTTCTAGCGCGCGGAGTAACGCTGACGCTCGATGGCGACGCCAACGATTACGTCGGAAAAGGCTTGTCCGGCGGACGCCTGATCGTGTATCCGCCGCGCGTTTCGACGTTCGCACCGGAGGAGAATATTCTGATCGGCAACGTCGCTCTGTATGGCGCTACCTCGGGCGACGCGTACTTCAACGGAGTAGCCGGCGAGCGATTCGCCGTGCGGAATTCGGGCGCGACGACGGTGGTCGAGGGCGTTGGCGATCATGGCTGCGAGTACATGACCAAAGGGCTGGTGGTGGTGCTGGGACGAACGGGCCGCAACTTCGCCGCCGGGATGACCGGCGGACTCGCGTTCGTTCTCGACGAGACGGGCGAGTTCGCGAAGACGACGTGCAACCGGCAGAGCGTGGACTTGACGCCGATGTCGGATGCGACGGACGAAGCAGCGGTCCGCGCGCTGATCGAGCGGCATGTCGAACTGACGCAATCGCCGCGCGGGTCATGGATCCTAGAGAACTGGGGAACGATGCGCGAGAAGTTCCTGAAGGTTTTTCCGCATGAATTACAGCGGGTGATGGGAATCAAGAAACCGGCGGCCGTGCCCATACCGGCGGTGACCACGCGGGGGCGCGAGGAGGTGGTGCGTGGGTAAGCCGACCGGTTTCCTCGATTACGCGCGCGAGCTTCCGGCGCGCCGTCCGGTGACGGAGCGAATTAACGACTGGTTCGAAATTTATCAGGACTTCCCGGCCGAGAAAGTTCGTACGCAAGGCGCGCGCTGTATGGATTGCGGCGTTCCGTTCTGCAACACCGGCTGTCCGCTCAACAACGCGATTCCAGACTGGAACGACCTGGTCTATCGCGATCGTTGGCGCGAGGCGATTCGCGCTCTGCATGCGACCAACAACTTTCCGGAATTCACCGGGAGGCTGTGTCCCGCGCCGTGCGAGACGTCGTGCGTGCTCGGTATCAACGAACCGGCGGTCGCGATCAAGGCCATCGAACGCTCGATCATCGATCATGCCTGGGACGAAGGATGGATTCAGCCGGAGCCGCCCAGATCACGAAGTTCGAAGCGGGTCGCGGTGATCGGATCCGGTCCCGCGGGGCTTGCGGCGGCGCAGCAATTGAATCGCGCCGGGCACTGGGTGACGGTATTTGAAAAGGCGGATCGCCTCGGCGGTTTGCTCCGTTACGGAATTCCGGATTTCAAGATGGAGAAGCGGCACATCGACCGGCGGGTCGAGCAGATGCGGGCGGAAGGGGTTGAGTTCAGGACGCGGGTGCACGTCGGCCAACAGGTGCCATTGAGTGCGCTGCGCGGAGAGTTTCAAGCGATTCTGTTGACGGGCGGCGCTGAGCAACCGCGCGACTTGGCGGTACCGGGTCGCGAACGGAAGGGGATCCACTTCGCGATGGAGTTCCTTCCGCAGCAAAACAGGCGCGTGGCGGGCGAGGTAATCGAGAATCAGATTCTGGCGACCGGCAAGCGAGTGGTGATCATCGGCGGCGGCGACACGGGCG
The DNA here is from genome assembly GCA_038210135.1 of Bryobacterales bacterium. Lineage (GTDB taxonomy): Bacteria > Acidobacteriota > Terriglobia > Bryobacterales > Bryobacteraceae > JBBQWZ01. Next base: position 15,653 of record JBBQWZ010000032.1, on the reverse strand, counting down.
CGGACTGCCTGGGGACTTCGCACCGGCAGAAGGCCGCGAGCGTCAGCCAGTTCGAGATTCTCGAGAAGCCGCCGGAAACTCGAGCGGGTCACACCCCGTGGCCGTTGTGGCCGGTGATGTTGCGGGAGGAGTCGTCGCACGAAGAAGGTGGTGCGCGCGATTGGGCAGTACAGACAACTCACTTCTCCGGTGATGCCGACGGCCGCGTAACGCAGCTTCACGGCGTCCGGGTCGATCAGAAATTCAACATGCTTGCGGGCACGGAATTTACGATGGATGTCGATCTGGTGCTTCTCGCGATGGGATTCACGGGGCCGGCGAAGAGCGGTCTGTTGGAATCAGCGGGTGTTGAACTTGGCGCACGCGGTAACGTGGCGACGGACGAATCTTATATGACATCGGTGCCGGGGGTATTCGCGGCGGGCGACATTCGGCGTGGACAATCGCTGATCGTTTGGGCGATTGCCGAAGGCCGCAAAGCGGCGGCGAGCATCGACGAGTGGTTGCGCAAAGGTTAAGTTTCAGGATTCCGCGGCGACAGTAACGACGCCTTCGTGGTGTACCGGGAAATTGACTGAGCGCGCGATGAAGCAGAGTTCGTGGGCGCGCTCGTGCAGAGTTTCGAGTTCCGCCGCGCGCGTTCCGTCCGCAATGGTCACGCGGGGCCGCAGCATAGCCGACACGAATTCGCCGCCACCGTTTACGTTCTCGGCCATAATTCCAGTTGCTCGATCGGCATACGCGGTCACGCTAATTCCCGCGTCGGCACAGAGGTGCAAGAACCAAAGCATGTGGCACGTCGACAAAGACGCCACGAAAAGTTCTTCGGGATTGTAGCGGCGGGCGTCGCCGCGAAAAGCGGGATCCGACGAGCCGGCGATGGGAGAATCCTTTCCGGCCGCATTCATTTCATGATCGCGACTGTAGGCGCGATAACTCGAAGTTCCGCTGCCCAGATTGCCCGTCCAGGTGTTGTCGATTTCGTAGCGGTGTTCCCTCATGCGACTATTTTCCGCCAAATAAAACCGCTTCAGCATCGCATGTCCTCGCTACACTAACATCCATGAACGCTGAACGCCGCCGTCTTGAGGAAACCTACGCACGAGACGCGCATTGGCGGAGATGGGGTCCGTATTTGTCCGAACGCGCGTGGGGAACGGTACGTGAAGATTACTCGCCGGGCGGAACGGCGTGGGAATACTTTCCCTTCGAACACGCCCACCTGCGTGCGTATCGATGGGGCGACGACGGGCTCTCCGGAATTTGCGACAACCATCAGCGAATTTGTTTTGGACTTGCGTTGTGGAATGGCCGCGATCCGATTTTGAAGGAGCGGCTGTTTGGCGTCACCGGTAATCAGGGCAATCACGGCGAGGACGTCAAAGAGCTGTATTACTACTTGGATTCGACGCCGACACACTCCTACATGAAGTGTCTGTACAAATATCCGCAGGCGGAATTTCCATATGCGCGGCTGCTCGAAGAGACCAAACGGCGAGGAAAGTTCGATCCGGAATTCGAACTGTTGGACACCGGTGTGTTCGACGGCGACCGGTATTTCGACGTGTTTACGGAATACGCGAAGGACAACGTTGACGACGTCCTGATGCGGTTGACGGTGGTGAATCGTGGGCCGGAAACGCAGGTGCTTCACGTTCTGCCGCAAATCTGGTTCCGGAATACCTGGTCGTGGGGCTACGATCACAAGAAGCCGGAGTTGTGGCGCGTGAGCGAGAACCGCATTGGCCTTCGGGAGCCGACGCTCGGCGAATTCCAATTCGACGTCGAACCTTTGGATGGCATGAAGATGCTCTTCACAGAGAACGAAACGAACATCCAGGCGCTGTGGGGAACAGGCCACGGCTATTTCAAGGACGCGTTTCATGAAGCCGTCGTACAGGGGCGAAACGGCGCGTCAAATCCGGCTGAGTTGGGTACGAAGGCAGCGGCCTGGTATCCGCTGACGCTTCGAGCGGGTGAGGCGAAGGTCATCCGGCTGCGTTTGTCGCGAGTGGGCGGCGCCGCGCTGCTGGACCACGATGACGTGTTCGAGAACAGGCTGAGAGAAGCGGATGAATTTTATTCGTTCGCGCGCGCCGACCTTTCAGAAGACGCTCGGAACGTGCAGCGGCAGGCGTTCGCGGGGCTTCTGTGGTCGAAGCAGTATTACCACTTCGTCATTGAAGATTGGCTGAAAGGCGATCCGGCGCAGCCGCCTCCACCATCCGAGCGGAAGAAAGGCAGAGACAGTTCGTGGGCGCATTTGTTCAACGAAGATATTTTGTCGATGCCCGACAAGTGGGAGTATCCGTGGTACGCGGCGTGGGATCTCGCGTTTCATATGATTCCGATGGCGCAGGTCGATCCGGGTTTTGCAAAGAGCCAGTTGTCGCTGCTGTTGCGCGAGTGGTACATGCATCCGAACGGACAGATTCCCGCATACGAATGGGCGTTCGGCGACGTGAATCCGCCGGTGCATGCGTGGGCCTGTTGGCGCGTGTATCAAATCGATCGCAAGTTGACGGGCATCGCCGACGTGTCGTTTCTCGAAGCCGCATTTCATAAGCTGCTGTTGAATTTCACCTGGTGGGTGAACCGCAAAGACGCGATGGGCAACAACATTTTCGAAGGCGGATTCCTGGGCCTCGACAATATCGGCGTGTTCGATCGCTCCGCTCCACTGCCGACGGGCGGGATCCTCGAGCAATCGGATGGAACCAGTTGGATGGCGATGTACTGCCTGAATATGTTGAAGATTGCGCTCGAGCTTTCGCGCACGAATCACGTGTACGAAGATGTGGCGAGCAAGTTCTTTGAACATTTCCTGCATATCGCGGACGCGATGAACCGGCTGGGTTCGGACGGACTTTGGGACGATCAGGAAGGATTCTATTTCGACTGCCTGCGTTTTCCAGACGGACGGAATTTACCGATGACGGTGTGGTCTCTCGTCGGCCTGATTCCCCTCTTCGCCGTCGAGGTGCTCGACAAGGAACTGATCGACAGCCGTCCAGGGTTCAAGAAGCGCATGGAGTGGTTCCTGACAAACCGGAAAGATCTCTGCGGAAATATCGCGTCGATGGCCCGCGCTGGTGAAGAAGAGCGGCGCATGCTGTCGGTGGTGACCCCCGATAAGCTGATCCGGATTTTGCAGAAAATGCTGGACGAATCAGAGTTCCTGTCGCCGCACGGAATCCGTTCGCTTTCGAAGCGGCACGACGCGAATCCGTATCGCCTGCAGGTAGGCGAAATGACCTACCGCGTTGACTACGAGCCGGCGGAGTCGCGCACCGGAATGTTCGGCGGAAATTCGAACTGGCGCGGTCCGGTGTGGTTCCCGACGAACTACCTGATCATCGAGGCGCTACAGAAATTCGATTATTATTTCGGCGATTCGCTGACGGTCGAGTTTCCCTCGGGCAGTGGTCAGCACATGCGTTTGGCCGACGTCGCGGCCGAACTGTCGCGCCGGCTGTCACGTTTGTTTTTGCGGGATGAGTCAGGGCGGCGTCCGGTATTCGGAGGCACGGAGCGGTTCCAGACCGATCCGCATTTCAACAATTACATCTCGTTCTTCGAATATTTCCACGGCGATAACGGCGCCGGGTTGGGCGCGAGTCACCAGACCGGTTGGACGGCGCTGGTGGCGAAGTTATTGCAGCAGAGCGGGGAGTGAGCGAGGACGTGGAGCACAGGTGGGAGACCTACGCCACTTTCACCTGCACAGGTCGGAGACCTACTCCACTAGGCGAAACCGGCTTTGCGCAGAACCTGATCGTAGAGTTCCTGTTTGACTTCGAACTTTGCACTCGCGCCATTGCCCTTGAAACCAATTTCCTTGATTCCCGCCGCGCTGGTGTAATAGCCATCGACGGCCATGCGGCGCGCCCATGTGAAGAAACGGATTCCGGGGGCGAGTTCCGGATGGTCCTGCGCATTCCGGCGATACGCGATCAGATCTAGCAGTTCGGTCTGCTGCGCGTTTTTCGCATCAATGAATTTTGCGTCCACGCGCTTCTGCATAGTCATGTCGAGCCACTGCAGGCCGCCGGTGAAAATCGCGGCGAGTTCTTTGTTGTTCGCCGAGAGGTAATCGACGAACTCCGCCGTGTTGCCTTTGGACGCGCCCGGAATGATGATTTCCGAAAGCACCTGCAGGGTTTTGAATTCGTGCGGCGTGAATAGCTTCGGCTTGTAAACGCCGCCTAGCGCGGTGGAAGCAGCGGCCGCCTTGTGAACGTGTTCGGCGTCGGACTGCGAGAGAAGAGGCTGCGCGAGATTCGCGGCGGTGACGGCGCCCGCGATCTTGATCAATGTCTCGCGGCGCGTCGAGAGCTTGGATGAATCAGACATTGCGTTTCTTCAACTCCTCTGCAAGGTATTCCGCGGTGCGCCAGGCAAGCGCGCAGATAGTCAGCGTCGGATTTTTGTCTGGGTTGCTAACGAAGCTCGCGCCGTCGGCAACAAAGAGATTCTTGACCTCATGCGATTGGCCATATTTGTTGAGGTACGAAGTTTTCGGGTCGTCGCCCATGCGCGCGACGCCGACTTCATGAATGATCTCGCCGCCGACGGAAATCTTCTTCTCGGTTGCCACCGGCGTGGCGGGCTTGGTGATGCGACCGCCCATCGCCTCAAGAATTTCGGTGAAGGTCTGCTCCATGTGCTCGACCTGCTTCAATTCGTAGTCGGTCCACTTGTAGTGGAAGCGGAGAACGGGGATTCCGTATTTGTCCACGACGGACGGATCGAGCTCGCAGAAGGTCCCCTCGTTGGGAACCATTTCACCGCGGCCGGCCAGGCCGACGTTGGTGCCGTAACCTTCGTAAATGGTCTTCTTGAGGGATTCGCCGTAGCCTTCGACGCGGTTCGCGATGCCGGAAAAGCTGCCGATTCCGGGCATGCCGTAGCCGCCGCCGACTTCGATGTGATAGCCGCGCGGGAAGTCGGTTTTCTTGTCCCATAGCCACCACGGCATGTAGACGTGGCCGCCGCCCATGCCGTCCGAATCATAGCGAGGCAGGCCTTCAAGCGCGGGAATGTGCGCGCCGAGCGAGAAGCCGGTGGAGTCGACGAGGTTGCGACCGAGCTGGCCAGATCCGTTTCCAATGCCGTTGGGGTACTTGCTCGATTTCGAATTCATCAACAGCCGCGCCGTTTCGCAAGCGCTGGCAGCGACGACAACGGAGCGGCATTTCACCTGGCGCTCGGTACGGGTCGTCTGGTCGATATAGGAAACGGCTTTCACCTTCCCCTGGTCGTCCACGAGTAGCTCGCGCGCCATGGCGTTGGTGATCAGCGTGACGCGGCCGGTTTTCATGGCCGGGAAAACCTGCACCTGACTGGAAGAATAATTGGAAGCGGTCACGCAGCCGCGTCCGCATTCGCCGCAGTAGTGGCAAGCCGGACGTCCGTTCGTCTTTTGCGTGATTACCGCGAGGCGCGCCGGAATGCACGGCACTCCGACCTTTTGCGAGGCCTTCTGGATCAACAGTTCATGCGCGCGCGGCGGAGGGCATTTTTGGAAAATGCCGTCGGGCGCGGAGCGGAAGCCTTCCTTCGATCCGGTGACGCCGATAAACGCTTCGGCTTTGTCGTAGTAAGGCGAGATGTCCTCGTAGGAAATCGGCCAGTCGGTTCCGATGCCGTCGCGCGAGTAGGATTTCAGATCGTAGTCGGCGAAGCGAAGCGAGATGCGGCCGTAGTGATTGGTGCGTCCGCCGACCACGCGCGAGCGGAACCATCGAAATTGCGATCCGGGCGCGACCGTGTACGGTTCGCCTTCGAGTTGCCAGTCGCCTTCAGTGGCGGCGAAAAATCCGAATCCCTTACCGCGTCCAAAGTAGCGGCCTCCGTCCTCTTCCGCGCCGCGGTGCGGATAGTCGTGCGGCCACTTGTGTTCCTTGAAATCCTTGGCCGGGTTGAGCATTGGGCCGGCTTCGAGCAGCGCTACGCTGACTCCCAGATCCGCCAATACTTTCGTGGTGGTTCCGCCGCCGGCGCCGGAGCCGATGATCACCACGTCGTAGACCGGCTGACTACGTGCTACTTGGGACATGTCGCAATTATAAGCCGGGAACCGACGTCACTTTTTGCCAATCCCAATTCGGGCAGAAACATTGTGATGCGGTTGTGTTTCGACGAATGGTAATCTGGAATTAGACGTACCGCGAAGTATTTCCTCCTCGAAGAGATCTGATTTACAATGCCTAAAAAGAAAACTGAGCTCGCGCCCGTAGTGTCTTCCGTCGTTTCTAGGGTGGTGGTGAAGAGCGTGAAGAAAGCTCCGGCGAAGCCGCGGGCGAAGAAGGTTCTCGAAGTCGAACCGAAGAAATCCAAACCCGTGACCCACCGACACAAGAAGCTCGAAGCCATGGTTGAGGCCGTCACCGTCGCGGCCGCCGTTGAGGCGCTGACGCCGGAGCAGATCCACAACGCGATCGGCGCAATCGCCTATTCCTACTACGAAGAGCGCGGCTATCGGCCGGGTTCGCCGGATGAGGACTGGGTCCGCGCCGAGCGGGAATTCTGGTCGCGCCTCGCGAAGTAAGCCATATTCGCCGTATACCGATTCCGCAGTTCGTTCGTCCAAACGAGTAGCCACCCCGCAGCCGCGGACGGGTCCGCGCGCGTTGCAGGCCGCGGATTTGGCATGTTGTAATTGAAGGCAAGCGATGGACGAACGGGTTAACATGCAGCCGAATGCGGCTTCGGAAGCGCCAATTTCTGCGCCAGACAGTGCCAGGTCTCTCTTTGCATCCACGTTGGCGTGGATGCGCGACCTGCTGTTGTCGGTTGTTCTGGCGGTCGTCATCATTCTTTTCGTGTACCAGCCGGTCAAGGTGGAAGGCACCAGCATGATGCCGGCGCTCGAAGACAAAGAGCGCATCTTCATCAACAAATTTGTGTACCGGTTTGGCATCGGGTTGATCGAGCGCGGCGACATGATCGTCTTCTGGTTCCCGGGCGACCAGACTAAGTCGTACATCAAGCGCGTCATCGGGTTGCCGGGCGACACGATTGAAGTGGACCGGGGCACGGTCCTGGTGAACGGCAAGAAGCTCGAAGAGAACTACGTGCCCGACGAATATCGCGATCAGATTTCGGTTTCGCCGCGCGTAGTTCCCGACGGAAATTACTGGGTGCTCGGCGATCATCGCAGTTCTTCGAACGACAGCCGCAGTTGGGGAATGCTTGCGCGTCCTTTCATTTACGGCAAGGCGGTTTTCGTGTATTGGCCCATTGAGCGGATGGGCGTGCTGAAATAATGGCGTAGGCCCCGCTGTGGCTATTCGAACCTCTCCAGACGTTTTGGTGATCGGCGCCGGAATCATTGGCGCGTCAGCCGCGTGGCGTCTCTCTCAACACGGACTCTCGGTCACCCTTGTCGATGCGGGCGAATACGGTGCGGAATCCAGCCGCGCCGGAGCCGGCATGCTCGCACCCGGCGGCGAGTTCAGCGGCGTGTCGCGGTGGTCGTATTTTTCTGTCGAAAGCCGGCGCCTGTATCCCGCCTTCGTCGAGGAATTGCAAGCGGAATCCGGCGAGCATGTGGACTTACGTTTGTGCGGAGCGCTCGAACTTGCGCGCGGCGAAGAAGAGTTTGCGGCTCTCGAGCAGCGGTGTAAAGTGCAGGCCGGGATTCCGATGCGGTCGCAAATCGTCACGCACGCGGAAGCGATGTCGATGGCGCCGGTGCTTGCGCCCGGGAGTTTCGACCAGGCCGTATTCTATCCCGACGACGGCATCGTCGATCCGGTGGACGTTACAAGGGCGTTGCGAATCGCGATGACGCGGCGCGGGGTGCAAGTGGTCGAGCACTTGCCCGTCACCGAAGTGGATCCGATCAGCGGAACGGTTAGCGCCGGCGCGCAGCGATTCCATGCCGGGATCGTGATCGTCGCGGCGGGCGCTTGGAGTTCCGCATTACTGCCGCTTGAAGTTCCCGAAGCGACGCCGGTGAAAGGCCATCTGATCGGGTATTCGCTCGAACCTGGATTCCTCGATCCGGTGGTTCGGCGCGGCCACACGTATTTGTTGCAGCGATCGAACGGGTTCCTGATCGCGGGTGCTACGACGGAGCGCGCGGGCTTCGACCGCCAGGTAGATCCGCGGGCCGGAGAGCGGTTGCATCAGGCGGCGGGCGAATATGTACCGCAATTGTTGGAACGGAAACCGGACCGCGTGTGGATTGGGCTTCGCCCGGGCGCTCTCGATGCGGCCGGTCAAGTCTCGAATGAACCGGTCGTCAAGCGCCTGCCTCTCGCCGATGGCTCGCCGAGCGACGTATGGCTTTCCTACGGGCACTACCGCAACGGAATTTTGCTGGCTCCACTGACGGCGAAATACCTGACAGGCGAGATCGCGACCGAGGCTATGATGCTCGATCGCTTCATGGCCAATTTGGAAACGGATTGATGCGGCCGCTTCGGCACTTTTCGATCAAGTCGGCGACTCGTGTCCGCCTGCGTAGCAACTGAACGAATAGCTTTTCGACGTCGTCCGCGCCACTCTCGAGCCATGCCGGCGGAATCTGTTTCATAGCGTCGTCCATTACCTCTTCCGGAAAATTGCGGATGCGTTCGATCCACGGTTCGAAATCGGCGATGGAACGAATGGCGCTGTAGACGACCTGGCGGAAGTAGAGGCCCTGGATCGGGGAATCGACGAAATCCCAATGGGGTCCATTGAAGACGAAGCCGTGATCCATCATCAGCGCGACGTAGCCAACGCGCAGGGGCTGGGCGACGGCGGGCATGTACTCTTTCAATCGCGCGCGAAAGAAGATTGACTGCCGCGAGTCGGCGTTGCCGGTCCACTTGTCAAAGGCAAGGATGCCCAGAAAGTCGGAGAGGTTTTCGACTTTGCCGAGTAGCGCGTCGGGCAGGAAATCGTAGACAGCCTGGCGCTCCGGATGGCCGGGGAAGCGCGAGCCAAAGTGCCATCCATCGGCGACCGCGACTCGTTTGCTGCCGAGCGAAAGATAGACGTCGGGATTCGCTTCGAGGAATTCCGGCGCGAGCCGGACGATGGCGCAAGGCGGCGCGGCGATCTGCAGATAGTCGAGCAAGATGGAAGCGATCCACTCGTTGACGAGGATGCGGCGGTGCTGGGGATTGTTCGAGAATTTTACGACGTAGAAGTGCCCGTCATCGGCTTCGATGAGGTGGGCTTGCGCGCCTCCGCGCATTTTGCGTAAGAATCTGCGTGCCTCGACAGGCATCCGGATGGGATAATCGACTAGCGCGAATTGCAGTCACGTGCGGCAATCGAGCGTACCTGGAATTATTGCAGATTGAGGATGACACCGAATGGCTGAAGACAACAACAAGAATGCGCCGGAGTTGAAGGGCGGCAGTCCGAACGAAGTGGCGCTCGAGATGATGAAGTTCATCGCCGTGACGACCGGCTACGGAAAGGGCGCAGCGGCGGCTGCCGGGTTCGGCGGGAAGAGCTCGGCGCGGACCCCGGAAGAGCAGGCGGCGGCGCTGATGGAGTTGTTCGAAAAGTGCCGCACCGTGGTGAACAAGTAAGCTTGCCCGATTTCCGCTGAAGCACATGAAAAAGGGCGGCCCGCTGGGGCCGCCCTTTTCGTTTCCATGGAAATGACCGCTTGGGTCTATTTCTTCCCCTTCTTGACTGCTTTCTTTACGGCTTTCTTTGCCGGAGCCTTCTTGGCGGGGGCCTTTTTCGCCGGCGCTTTCTTGGCTACCGTCTTCGCCATCTTCTTAGCCGGAGCCTTTTTGGCGGCCGTCTTTGCGGCAACCTTGGCGGGGGCTTTCTTTGCTGCCTTCTTAGGGGCCATCTTCTTCATTGCTGTCTTCGCTGCTTTCTTAGGCGCCGCCTTTTTTGCGGGCACCCGACTTGGAATTTTCTTGGCGGCCTTCTTAGCCGGCGGCGCGACCTTCTTCTTCGCAGAAGGGGCCGGAGCTTTCTTCGCCGCGGGCTTCGGAGCGGCCTTTTTTACTGTAGCTGCTTTCTTCGCCGGAACTACAGCTTTGGTCGCTGGCTTTTTCGCTGGTGCAGGAGTCGGAGTTGCTGGTTCTTCGTGCACCATGACAGGTACCGGCGCCGGTTCCGCCGCTTCGTGAGCAGGCGGCGGTGCCGGTTCGGAGTGATGGACTACCGGAATGGCGCGAACGGGGGCGGGCGTCTCTACCTCGTCGTCGTCATCCTCGTCGACGCCATCGACTTCATCGTAGTCGCCAAGTTCCGCGTCCATATCGATGTGCGCGGTGTCTTCAAAATCGTCCAGCTCGTCGTCTTCTTTTTTCGCGAATATGTAACGATCTGACATTTGGATGTTGGGCTCCTCGTGATGGCCGGTCGAGGCCGAATCACCCATAGCATACATTGTTTTCGATGCCAGACAATTGGAAATTGACCCCTTTCGAGATTCTTTTGGCGAGCGGTCAACTCGCGGCAACAGGCGGACGCGGTATCGCCATGCGGGATCGGATGCGCGCGGCCAGATTCTCGGACTGTGTGGGCTCGTGCGCTGCCGGTTCGGCTGGCCGGATGGTCCGCTCAACGTAGGACTCGCGAGGCGCGAGTGTTGGGGTGGGTTGCTCGGTCGCGGCCTTGACGGGCTCCGGCTCATCCGGGGGCGCTTCCTTGTCGGCGAGAACGGAGAGGATGGCGGGGATGTCGATGTTGGCTTTCTCGACGAAATCCATACCGTCCACGGTCACCAGCAGGTTGCTTTTGTCGTCGGCGATGGCGAGTCCGCGTTGCTTGAGATAAACCAAGGCGAAGCGCATGTCGTCGCCGCTCATATTCAAGATGGCTTCGGTCTGGCGGAAGGATAGACCCGGGCGGCCGGGCTTCTGCCGGGCGCGGTCATATAAGAGACAAAGAATCGCGAGGCGCCGGGTAGGTTCAGTCGCGACCATTTCGAAGAAGGCTTGTCCGCTGAAACGATGGGGACCTTCCTGCTGGGGGTTTCCACGAAGCTGGTCGAAGGCGGATCGGGAGGACGGATCGGACAGGATTTCGTTGGCAGTCGAAATGGCCTTGTACTTCTCCTCGTCCGGGCTGGTTCCACGAGTGGGGTGATACTTGGCGACCTGCTGGCTGTAGGCCGCGAGGACGGTGGTCTGATCGGCGTTGGCGTCGATCTCGAGGATCGCGTAGTGATCTTGGAACTTGTGACCGCCGCCGTGGGAACTCATCTACCTTTATCTATCGGCAGAAATCGGGCGCGGCTTCATCGGGGTGTTCTGAGGTGGTAAGCCGGGGCTGGGTCCGCTCCCTTACGGTCGCGGTTCGGTGCTGGGGTGGGTCCGCTCCCTTACGGTCGCGGTTCGGTGCTGGGGTGGGTCCGCTCCCTCACGGTCGCGGTTCGGTGCTGGGGTGGGTCCGCTCCCTCACGGTCGCGGTTCGGTTCTGGGGTGGGTCCGCTCCCTCACGGTCGCGGTTCAAGGCGGGTTTAGCTGCGGGTCAAGAAGCCTGCGAAACGAAGCCAATCTTTGTATGTTGCTGTTTATAAATGAGTTAATTGCGAGATTGGTAAGGCTTGGTCGGCGATTGGCTTCGTTTTGAAATCTTAGGGCGCGGGCTGGAGAGAGGTCAGAATCTCTTCCAGTGACTCGGTGGTTTGGCCGGTCAGGCGCAGGAGGCTGACGCGGAACTGCATCTGTTCCAGTTCCGTCGAGCGTGGGATGTCATACGTTGATTGAACGGCCGTGGCTTTCATAAGAAGTATCATCGGACAACTTGGCTGCCGACAATAGTCAATTTGCGGCGAACGCCCTAAATTGAACCCTAGGTCTCGAGCAGTACCGGGCTTTGCGGCGACGGCGTACTGGCGACCGGGCGGCCGGCCGGGAGATCCAATTCGACCTCGAGGCCCGGCATGGCGTTGCGTGCACGGAGGGTGCCGCGATGAAGTTCGATGGCGCGGCGGGCGATGGAGAGGCCGAGGCCGACTCCGCCGCTCGACCGGTTGCGATCGGCGTCCACACGATAGAACGGATCAAAGAGATGGGGCAGGGCTTCCTCGGGAACGCCGGGGCCGTAATCGCGGATCCGGATGCGGACGCCGTAGCCGAGGCGCAGGACTCCGACTTCGATCTGGGTGTCGGCGGGGGCGTAGCGGATGGCGTTGCGCAGCACGTTTTCGACGGCCCGGTGGAGCAGTTCCGGATCGCCATCGATGGTTACGGGTTCGAGCGGGCCGACCGACACTTCGCTGTCGCGCGCCTTGGCTTCGATCTTGCAATCGTCGGCGATGCCGCGAATCATATTGTCGAGGCGGACCGGTTCGGTGCGGCGATGTGCCGGGTCGCTCTCGGCGCGGGTGACTTCGAGAAGCTCGGTGATCAGCGCGTTCAGGCGATCGGCTTCCTTTTGTATACGGTCAAGGGTCTTGGAGCCGGTGCTGTCGGCGCGGGCAAGTTCGATGGCGACGCTCATGCGCGTCAGCGGCGAACGGAGTTCGTGCGAGAGATCGAGGAGCAAGCGGCGTTCCGATTGGCGGAGGCTGACCATGCGGTCCGCCATCTGGTTGAATGTTCGGGCGAGTTGCCCGATCTCGTCGCGGCGATTGGCGTCGGCGCGGGCGTCGGTTTCGCCGCGTCCGAAGCGATCGACGGCGCGCTGCAGGCGGCGCAGGGGATTCGTGAAATGGAGAGCGAGTCCGTAGCAGAGCAGGACAACCAGACCCCAAACCCAGAGCGTTTCAGGCTGTAAATACCAGAGCAAAGTCGAGCTGCGTCCGCCGACCAGGAAGAACCAGTACTTGCCGTCGGCCGACTGGCGCGCGTATAGCTTCGAGTTGAGCTTCGCCAGCGGACTCCGCTGACGACGCTCCCCTTCCTGAACGAGATCTTTGCGGATGCGTCCGGTGGCGAGGTCGCGGCCGGTCTCGTCGGTGAGGACGGCTTCGGTTTCGGTGGCGGTCTGAATCCGCTGCAGGGTTCCGGCGAGTTCGATGGCTCCGCCGGTTTCAAAGGAGTGGCGGGCCTCGTCGAGCTGGTAGTTCAAAAGGATGGTGACCGGCATCTTGCGCTGGCCGGGCAAGTTGTAGTTGAACGCGGCGGTGATGATGCTGCCGAATAACAGGACGAAGGTGGTCGCGATGAACCAGACGAGGATCTTTGCGAACAGGGACTTCATCGCTCGACAGGCTCCTCTTCGCCGGTCAGGCAGAATTGGTAGCCGATTCCGCGGACGGTCTTAATCAGGGTCCGCCCATGTTCGAGCTTTTTCCGCAGATGGCTGACGTGCATGTCGATCGAGCGATCGAAGGGAGTCGCCTTGCGGTTGTACATGCTCTCCATCAGGGCGTCGCGCGAGAGGACGCGGCCGGCGGAGCGCATCAGCATATCGAGGATGTCGAATTCGAGCGTGGTGAGTTCGATGTCGCGGCCGTCGCACCAGACTTCGCGGGTTCCGGGATCGACCACGACGCCGTTCACTTCGAAGCGCGCGGGTGCTTGCGGGCGATGTTCGACGCGGCGGAGGATGGCGCGAATGCGGGCGGCGAGTTCGCGCGGATTGAAGGGCTTCGCGAGGTAGTCGTCGGCGCCGAGGTCGAGTCCGACGATGCGGTCTTCTTCCTGGCCACGGGCGGTCAGGATGATCACGGGAGTCTTGAATTGCTGACGGAGCTTGCGCAGGATTCCGAAGCCATCGATGCCGGGCAGCATCAGGTCGAGGACGATGAGGTCATGCTTATCCTCAAGGGCGCGCGCCAAGCCGGCGTTGCCGTCGTTCACAAAATCGACGACGAGGCCCTCGCGCTCCAGGAATTCGCGGAGCAGCGCGCAGAGCTCGGTGTCGTCGTCAATAACGAGAATCCGCACGACACGAGATTACCATGCCGTTCAGGGCTGGAGCGCGGCGATTGGTTGGATCGGCTGAGGGTGCCGTGGCCTCTTCCTACCGCTCTCGCTTGTGCGATCGGGCTATACTCGTTGCGGAACAAATTCCTATGAGATCAATTTGGCTGGCGGTTGCGTTGTTGATGAGTTTGACGATGGTGGGTGCGGCCGAATCGGGTGGTCCGTACAAGGTTTTGAAGACGGCTCGCGTGGGTGGGGAAGGCGGTTGGGATTACATCTACGCGGATGTCGCGGGGCGGCGATTGTACATTCCGCGAAGAGGCTCGGCGGCTTCGGGTGTGCCGACGCGGCTGACGATTTTCAATCTGGATACTTTGGAGCCGGCTGGCGAAATCGCGGGTGTGGGCGGCAACGGCACGGCGGTCGATCCGAAGTCCGGGCATGGGTTCACGAGCAGCAAGCCGGTGTCGATGTTCGATACCAAGACGCAGAAGCTGATCAAGACGATCGACGTCGGCGCGGCGCAGCCGGATGGGATTTACTTCGACGCTTTCAATGGGCGGGTCTACGTATTCAGCCATCCGACGAAGGACGCGACGGTGATCAACGCGAAGGACGGCGCGGTGCTGGGCAAGATCGACCTGGGGGGCGTTCCCGAGCAGGCGGTGAGCGACGGCAAGGGAATGCTGTACGTGGTGATGCAGGATGCGCAGGGCAGCGTGACGACGGTGGATGTCAAGACGATGAAAGCGGTGGGGCATTTTCCGCTGGGCGATCGAGGGCGGTGTAATGGGTTGGCGCTCGACCGGAAGCATCACGTGTTGTTTGCGGCGTGCGCGAATTCCGGCAATCCGCCGGTGCAGCCGGCGCAGCCGATGATGGTGATCCTGAGCGCGAAGGATGGGAAGATTTTGGCGAACCTGCCTCTAGCGGGAGGGTCCGACGGGGCGGAGTTCAATCTATCGACGATGGAGGCGTTCAGCACGCATGGCAACGGAACGATGACGGTGGTGAAGGAGAAGAGCGCGACGAGTTTTGAGGTGGAGCAGAATCTCAATACGATGATGGGCGCGCGGACGCTGACGTTCGACAGCAAGACGAAGCGGATTTTCGTGATGAGCCAGGAACGGGGTCCGGCGCCTCCGGCTCCGGCGGGTGGGGGTCGGGCTCCGCAGGGCGCTCCGGTTCCGGGGTCGTTTACGATTCTGATGATTGGGAAGTAGGTTGCTCTGGGAGCGCTGCTCTAAAATGCTGGGATGGGCACTCCGTCGAAAATGAGTCGTTCGGTGGCGAACTGGAAGCAACCCTCCAGCGCCGCCGGACGCAATGGAGTTTCGAAAAGGCGCCAGACAGTCGAATGCTCGCGTGAAAAATTGCGAACATGCCAGGGCCGCTCCGTCCCCTTTGAGGCGAAAATAAATGCTTCGATTCTGGCTGTCCTTCTGGTTTCGTCGTCCTTCTGCTCCTTCTGGTCCTTCCCCTTGGAAGATGGTGGATGACCCGATTCGGCGCTATGCAGGAGCATTTTCTCATCGAAGGATGAGCCTGAAGCGGGGCGTTGAGGGTGGGTGAGGCTGGAGTCTTTCTTTTTTGTTTGAGGAAAGAAGCAATCGTAGGCGCTGTGGGAATGTGGGAAACGCGGGTGCGTTTTCCAAGGGCGGTGGGCGGCGGTGGGAAACCGGCGCGGAGCGCCCATCGCTGGCGATGGCGGTTTTCCACGGACGTCCTCGGCCCGGCATTTCCACAGCGCTCCGGGGTCGGGCGTTTGGTAGCGATCAAGCGCTGAGTTTGGCGATGCGGTGCAGGAGCTGGCGCTTGGCGCGTTGCATTTCGAGCGCGGCCTCGGTGTCGGATTGTTGCGCGGCGAAG
>JBBQWZ010000031.1:0-81206 GCA_038210135.1 Bryobacterales bacterium | reverse complement strand
TATTCCCGGTCTGCGGCCCAGTTGTCTGCATGGGCGGCCGGCGGAACGTCTCGGAGAACCGCCTCCGATCCGGCGTCTGGGAGCCGGGCTTCCCGCGAGTTTGTTGGCCAAACATTGACTTACGATTTAGGTTGTAGCATGGGCGGTTGCTGGATTTGCGGGTTGGATTTGCAAGCCTTTGATTTGGTTTGAGATTTCGTTGGTGTTTTCGCGGTACTGGTTTTTTTTGGGGAGCGCGATCTTACGATCGTGCCTCGGTGCGAAACGAAGCCAAGTTCGAGACGGGTCGAGCGTAGGGGTCCCATCGCTTACGCTCAGGGTTCAGGGCAGCGTGTCTCGACGTTGGAACCGCTTCAGTGCGCGGACCGTTAGAAACGGGAGGCGGTTAGCTGGACGTCGGCGCGGGCCCAGGCTTCCTCGAAGCGGGCTTTTTCGCGGTCAGCCGCTGGAGCTTTGCCTTGCGCGCGAAGGGCTTTCTCTAGCCCGAACAGGGACCAGCCGTTGTTGCGGTGGCGCTTCAGGTCTTCGCGATAGACTTTCTCCGCGTCGGCTGGCTTTTGAGCCGCCAGCAAAGCGGCGGCTAAGTATTGCCGCGGCGGAATCATCCAGTCCGGCGGTTCGCTGTAAAACAGGCTGTCTTCAGCGTCGATGGCACGCTCGAAGGCTTTGATCGCGACCTCGAATTTTCCCGCTTTCTGCGCGATGTCGCCGTCTAACATTCCGACGCCAATGGCGATCTGGCTCGCAAGCGGGTTTTCGCCCATCTTGATGTTCTTGAGGGACGGCTCGGCGCCATCCTTCATCATGGCTTCGAGCTCGGCCTTAGCTTCGGCGGGGTTGCCTTTCGCGGACTGCGCGAAGCCGCGTGCGAAATGGCGGATGGCGCGGCTGAAGGGTTCGTCGGCGGGCGGCTCCGGCTCGGTTAGGATTTCGTCCCAATGGCCGAAGCGGACCAGGTTCATCAGCGGCAAAGCTTTCAGCGCGTATTGGAAGCCGGCCATTTCCGGCACCTTCATCATTTCGTGATTATGCTTTGACGCCGACTTGCGAGCGGATTCGATGGCCTCTTTGCTGCGTCCTTCCATGGCCAGCGCGGCGTTGAGGAAATGGATGTTGTGCGGATAATACGCGGCTGGATAAATGCCCTGCGCCTTGCATTGCGAAATGTAATCTTCATCGGCGGCGACGGCGCGGACATTCGCGTCGATGGCGTCGCGATAGCGTCCGACGCGGATATAGATGTGCGCGGGCATGTGCACCAGGTGCCCGGCGGAGGGGGCAAGCGCGCCCAGGCGGTCGGCGCTGGGGACCGCTTTATCGACGTCGTCCGAGGCTTCGAGCAAGTGGATGTAGAGGTGATTCGCGCCGGCGTGATCGGGATAATGCGCGATGGTTTGTTCGAGCGCGGCGCGGGCCTCGGGGACGCCGGGTTTCGCGACGCCCTTGCGCCAGTAGTCCCAAGGCATGGTGTTCATGACGGCGTCGGCGTAGAGTGATGCGACGTCCGGGTCGGAGGCGAATTTCGCGTAGACGCCTTTCATGGCGTCGGCGTAATTCTGGTTCAGGACTTTGCGATCCGGATCTTTCGTGGCGGCGAAGCGGACGGCGAGCGCATCAATAAGAGCCTCCTCCTGTTCGTTCGCGCCGGACTTTCGCTTCAGGGCTTCCTGCATGGCGGTGTAGCCCTGCTGTTCGCGATCAGGCCCAATGGCGGAGTCGTTGATGTTGGGTGCGAGGGCGAGGGCCTGGCCCCAATAGGCCATGGCGGATTGGGGATCGACGCGGGCGGCCTCCTTGAAAGATCGAACCGCCTCGGCGTGGTTGAAGGCGTACACCAGCATGAGGCCCTGGTCGAAATACTGCTGCGCCATGGCCTCCCTGGTCGAGATCGAGTGATGGAAGCGGCCCAGATTCCGGAGCATCGGCGAGACGCGGCCGTCGCGAGTGGTGACGTCCATTTTGCCGGGACCGGTGCGGCACGCGGTCAACAACACGGCGAGGGAAAAAGCGGTGGCGATCCGGGACGTGGAACTGAACATGAGTAGACTCCGGATCAGGCTAGCGCCGTCAGAGCCGGTTCGCAAGCGGTCTTTTCGTTGGGACTCCTCCGCGGTGCGATGAGTCCGCTGATTCTGTCTGTACCCCTCACGCTCTCGCAGTCCCCTGAACCCCATGCGAGTGTAATCGAGTAACCGATTTCCCGGACGTGCTTTTCTGACGCGCGGATCTTATCGCGCGGGAACGATTCGTAATGGCCTATCGAGCTGGAACGTCAGCAGCGTTTCGGCGGGGATACTGACGGAGCCACCTTTCGTAAGGACTTGGGCGAGTACACCTGCGCCGGCACCTGCGCCCGCGCCAATCGCCGCGCCTTTGCCATGGCCTGCGATGGCACCAATGATGGCCCCGAGCCCACTCCCTCCGCCCACATATTCCGCAGTGCGCCGGTTGGCGCCAATTCCCGGCCTACCGCGCCGCTCCACATCTGAACTCACGACCACATATCGCCGGCCGCCGACGGACACGGAAGCCAAATCCACGAGTAGGTCCGAGGATCCTGAAATCCGTCCGCCATTTGTCGCTGATCGCACAACCAATTGAGCGTTCGCCCCTTGCGGGAGGACGACGTCGCCTGCCGGGTCCATTACATCCCGATAGATCTCAGCAGCGTAGGTCTGGC
Source organism: Bryobacterales bacterium (assembly GCA_038210135.1). Lineage (GTDB taxonomy): Bacteria > Acidobacteriota > Terriglobia > Bryobacterales > Bryobacteraceae > JBBQWZ01. The sequence continues at coordinate 78,526 of JBBQWZ010000031.1, read as the reverse complement.
CCTCGGCCACAGTCCTTGAATCGATATTCTCGTCAGTTCGGATTTCCACTCTAGTGCCTACCGGGAGAGTAAACGTGGCGGTGGAGATATGTGATTCCTCCGGGTGATAGCGCGGCGGGGTTGGCGGTCCATCGTTGTGCACTCGCGCCGGACGACTTTGCTGCGTATTGGTGGCCACGGGTGGCGCTGGCGACGTTGCGTCGCCGTAGTCTACGGTGCGTACATTCCGCATTTCCAGGACGCGGACCGTGCCATCAAAGGCTTTCAATGTAAGCTGTGCTGGTGTGGTTTGCACCACCTCACCGGAGATGCGCGTGCCATCCCGGAAGATAACCGTTGCTTGCGGGCCAGGCGCGGCGGCCTCTTTCTTTTGACAGCCCGACGCCAGGACGAACGCACAACAGACAATGGCAATGGGAAGACGCATCGATTTGATGGTAGCAAGACCTTTGACAAGTCAGGCGTCGGCCGCTACCCGGTGTTTCCCGAAACGCTCAGCGGAGGCCTCAGAGTGGCTTTTGTAGACGCCGGGCCAGCGTTCTCGTGGACACGAGTGTTTCCAAGTCCCTGGCAATACATGCGCTTGGCGGTCCGATACAAACAGGCAGGGGAAATGCCGGGAATAGACTCCGGGAATATTTTAAACCGGAGGTCTGTTTTACACACTCCGCATAATAATCCCGTTTATTCCGAATTTGTTGGAATCACTTGCGCCTATGTCTTCGGCGAGAAGTTCTTCGTGGATTCCGGTCCGGCCCCATTCGACCATCGCGCTCACAAGATCGCGAAGGAGGCGTATACTGAGTGCGGGCCCGATCGAGAGCTTCCTATGTCTGATAATCATTACAATAACCACCAACGAGCCGCCGAGTTGCACGACCTCGCGGCGCATGCGCATCGCGCCGCTGCCGAACATCACGGCAAACAGGATCATCAGACGGGTCAGGAGCGCTCCCGGTTGGCGCTAGAGCATTCGCAGGCGGCGTACTTGCACACGAAGCAAATGCTCGAAAACAAGGCTGAAGAAAAAGAGCCGTCGATTTAGTTCATCCGCATTATCTGGGTCAGATTGCAGCGGGTGGCGTCGAGAACCAGAGAAAGAACAGCGTCCAAGCGGCTTGGCACGGTTCTTCCCCCCCCTGACTGTCCCCTCGCCCCTGAGTTATCCGATTAGAGCTAGTATCTTCCCTCGCACCTGAGCCAGCTCGGCCGCGTGCACGCTCCCCTTATGGATCGCTTTCCGCTCTCGCCAGTCCAGGCTCTTAACCTGATCGGCGAGGACCGCGTTGGTTGGCGATCCCGAAAGGAGAACTTCAAACGGATAGTGTTTGATGCGCGTCGTGATTGGGCAACAGATCATCAGGCTGGTCTTGTCGTTATATACAGTCGGACTTAAGACTAACGCCGGACGGTGCCCCGCTTGTTGGTGTCCAGCTTGCGGAGTGAAGTTCAACCAGACGATATCTCCCGCGTCCGGCACGTATGTTTTCGACATCACCAGACCTCCTTGCCGACCGGCGTACCGGTGTCCATAGGCTCGTGGCGGTTCTTCGCGGTGATGCCGCGCAGCAGTTCCGCGAGGTCATAGGTTCTCTTCTCGACCGGCTTGATCACGATACGGCCGCCTTCTTCGCGGACGTCTACGACATCATCCAGGTCGAGGCGCATCGCCTGCATAACCGACGCCGGGATACGCACAGCGGCGCTGTTGCCCCACTTCTTGACGGTTGATCGCATGTTCTCAGTGTATCTACTTTGTAGATACGATTGTGGAGGCACATGACCGAGGAGAGTCTGGTCTCCTTTATTCCTTCGGATGTGCCGCGCTTAATTTCACGCGCATTCTGCGTTACTATGAGCGACGCTGTGTTTTTGGGTGATTCAGAAATTGGGGAAAAAGCATGCCATGTCGCAAAGCTATGGTCCTGTGTTGCGCGGTCGCAACCGGACTCGGTTTCACATCTCAGATTTTCGCTCAGGAATTTCGGAGCACCATCACTGGGTTGATCACCGATCAGCAAGGTGCCGTCGTTCCAAAGATTGAAGTGATTGCCACCCAGGTGGATACCGCGGCGCGCTTCCGCACTCTATCCGCCGCCGACGGGCAGTATACGCTGCCGTTCGTTCCGCCGGGAATGTACCGGGTGGAAGTGACCGCGACCGGCTTCAAGAAGTTCTCCCGTTCGGGCATCCAAATCTCCGCGAATGAGCGTGTGCCGTTGGATATTCAGTTGGAGCTTGGATCGGCGTCGGAGACCGTGGAGGTCTCCGCGGACGCGTCGATTATCGAGAGTTCGACCGCCTCGACCGGGCAAGTAATCACCAGCCGGCAGATCGAGAATATTCCTCTGAATGGCCGCACCCCGCTGACTCTGGCGCAGCTATCGATGGGGGTAATTCCCAACTCCGATCCGCGATTTAACCGGCCATTCGATAACGGTGGACCGTCCGGGTTCTCGATCGGTGGCGCACCCGCGCAGACGAACGAGATCCTATTGGATGGCGCACCCGATGTGACGGCCAACGACCGCGTCTCCTACAACCCGCCGGTGGATGTGGTGCAACAGGTAAAGGTTGAAATATTTCAAGCCGACGCGGCCGCCGGACACACCGGTGGCGGAACGGTCAATCAGATTACGAAGAGCGGCACCAACAAAATCCACGGCACGCTGTATGAATTCAATCAGACATCGGCGCTTGAATCGCGAAACTTCTTCTTAAGCCGAAGCGGCCAAAAGCTGCCGGTAGGCCGATTCAATCAGTATGGCGGGACCATCAGCGGCCCGGTCGTGTTGCCCAAAATATTCAATGGGCGCAACAAAGTATTTTTCTTTTTCGCCTATGAAGGAATCAAGGATTCGTATCCGGAAACCGTGACGTTGACCGTACCCACCGCGGCGGAGCGAAGAGGCGATTTCTCGCAGTTGTTGAACGTAGGCGCGCGCTACCAAATTTTCAATCCGTTCACCGCCGTGACGCAAGGTTCGCGCATTTCGCGCCAGCCCTTCGCCGGGAATCTGATTTCTCCCGAGTTGATCAGCCCCATCGCGAAGGCGTATTTGCAGTACTATCCGCTGCCGAACGCGCCAGGGCAAGCCGATGGAGCGAATAACTATGTATCCAACGGAATTCGCAGCGATACGTTTGGAAGCGAGTTCGGACGCTTGGATTACAACATCAGCGACCGCCACAAGATCTTTGGAGCGGCACACACCAACGACCGCATCGAGAACCGAGGCAACCGGTTCTTCAATATCGCAAGCGGCAATTTTCTGGGACGCGATAACCGCGGCTTCACGATTGACGACGTCTACACCTTCACGCCCACAACGGTATTAAATACGCGCGTCGCGTGGAACCGGTTCGTCGAAAGCAGCGCCAAACCGAGCGCGGGCTTCGATTTCTCCAAGCTCGGTTTTCCGGCCGGTCTGGTACAGCAGAGCGCCGCCCTGGTGTTGCCGGTCGCGGATATCGGCGGCTTCCAGCAGTTAGGCGATAACGCTGGAAACGTAACACCGTTCGATATATTCAGCGTGTTCGCGAGCCTCAACAAAATCTCCGGCCGACACAGCATGAAAGCTGGAATCGACGCGCGGTTGTACCGCGAAAGCAACATCGGCTTCGGCAATTCCTCCGGCACGTATGCGTTCCGCACGGATTGGACGCGAGGCCCTTTGGATAATTCCTCCTCCGCGCCGCTAGGTCAGGAGCTCGCGGCTTTCCTGTTGGGCCTTCCGAGCAGCGGCGGCTTCGATCTGAATGCCGCCCGTACCAACCAAGCCGTATATTACGCGCTGTATTTCCAGGATGACTACCGCGTGCGGTCCAACTTGACGCTCAACCTTGGCATTCGGTACGACAAGGATTTATCCACGACGGAACGTTACAACCGCACGTTGGCTGGTTTCGATCCGTCAGCCGCCATTGGCATTTCGGCCGCCGCGCGGGCCGCTTACAATGGCGCGCCGGCATCGTTGCTACCGGCGGGTCAGTTTCAGGTGGCGGGTGGACCGGTTTTCGCCGCATCCGGGAACCGCGACGTTTACCACACCAAGTCGAACTATTTTAGTCCGCGCTTCGGATTCGCATGGACGCCCAGCGGACCCGGCGGCAAGACGGTCGTGCGCGGCGGATTCAGCCAGTTTTACTTCCCTATTATTACGACCGGCATCAACCAGCCGGGCTTCAGCCAGACGACCGATGTGGTGGCCTCGCTGAACAGCTTTCTGACGCCGAATGTGACGCTGAGCAATCCATTTCCGAACGGCATCCAACGCCCCTCCGGTTCTACGTTGGGAGCGTCCACCAACCTCGGTAAATCGTTAACACTTTACAATCCGAATCCTTTGAATCCCTACTCACTGCGTTGGTCTTTTGGTATCCAGCGCCAACTGGGCAAGGACATGGTGATCGAAATTGGGTATCTGGGAAACCATGCGGTTCATATGCCGGTGGATACGCCGATCGATGCCATTCCCCGGCAATATTTGAGCTCTTCATTGCGCCGCGATCAGGCGGTGATCGACCGCAATACGGCGGTGGTTACCAACCCGTTCGCGGGCTTGATCCCGGGCACCACGCTGAACGGCAGCACCGTAGGCGTTTCGCAGCTTCTGCGACCGTATCCGCAATTTACCGGTGTTACTTTGCAGGGCAACAGCGTGGGAAGTTCGTACTTCCATATGGGGCAGGTCCGGTTCGAGAAGCGCTTTGGCAATGGCCTGCAATTGTCGGCGAATTACCTGCACTCGCGTTTGATGGAACGCCGGAGCCGTTTGAATGAGACGGACCCGCAGTTGGAAAAACGCGTCAGTTCGGACGACCGTCCAAACCGGTTCGTGATGAACTTTAATTACGAACTGCCGTTCGGCAAAGGAAAGCTATTCGCGAATGGCGGAGCCGGCGTCTTGGATCGCGTTGTGAGCGGTTGGGTTGTAGCGGCTGTTTATACCAAGCAGAGTGGTGCCCCGGTGGCCTTCGGCAATTCCATCTATTTAGGCGGGCCGTTGAATTACAATTCGCACAACGCCGATCACGCTTTCGACACCACGCGATTCGATACGGTATCGGGCAATCAGCTCAGCAATAACATTCGTTACTTCCCTTCGCAGTTCAATAACATTCGTCAGGATGGATCGAACACAATGGACGTTTCGTTGATCAAGAACACCCGTGTTCTGGAAAGTATAAACCTCCAGTTCCGGGTAGAATTTTTCAACGTCGGCAATCATCCCCAGTTCAACGCTCCGGATACCAACGCCACCAGCAGCACGTTTGGAAGGATCACGGGCCAGGCAAACGACATCGGACGCGTTGGTCAGCTTTCGCTGCGGCTGGTATTTTAGCGCGGCTTCATCTACGCGGGATGGCGGAAGCGAGTGGGAGTCGAGCCCACATCCGTTGTGGGCGTTCCCCTGGTGCGGATTTTTCTTCGCCCGGTTTGTCGCCGCGCGGGAGGCGGTTTCGCACGAACCCAGCGATGCAGCGCTCCATCGAAACCGAAGCCCTAGAGGAGACGAGAGAAAACTTTTCCTCGAAATACGTCGTCATGTAACGTGATGTTGCCTGGACACCGTTTCCGCCCGTTGGGGCTCACTCCAACCCGTTGACACGGTTGCCATCCTCCAGTTGTTTTCCCACTTGGCATTTGTGACGGCAGCCAGATAATATAGGGCGTTCCCGTTTGTTGACTATACCGCCATCCCAACGCGTACTTCTCTAGTAGAACAAATCGCCTTGGCGGAGGGAGCAGAGACATGGACGATGACGATGGGCCTGCTTAAAGATGCATACGATTCTGCGAATATTGACCGGGCGTGGCGATGGATCAGAAGCAATCCTGATTCGGAATACAAGTCGTACTTCCGCAGTGCATATTCACAATTCGCCTTGGCGGATTCCGCTTTGCTGGCCGATCTTCAGAAGCGTCTGAAGCGGGGTCCTTACCAACCGTCGCACGCATGCAAGATCTCCGAAGCGCTCTGGCATCTTGCGGCCCTACACGCTTTTGGCAGTGGAAGACCAGATAGTCTACCAATCTCTGGTCAACATAGTGGCGGAAAAATTGTTTCCTCATGTCAAGACACGGTACCTGACGGAAACCTTCGGGCACCTATACGCAGGGAAAAGCAGTGTGTGGTTCTACCGGAAGTGGTCAGATGGCTATGCAGCATTCAATAAGACGGCACGCCAAGCCTTCAATAGTGGATTGAAATTCACAGCAAGCTTTGACCTGACCGCGTACTACGACAGTCTAGATCATGGCGTACTGCGCCACTTCCTTTCCTCCATAGGATGCGATCAGCAGTTCTGCTCAACGTTAGCCGAATACCTAAGCCGATGGACGGCGACCGAGCGACGCGTTTACCACAATCACGGCATACCCCAAGGTCCCCTCGGTTCGGGATTATTATCCGAGGTTGTGTTGCAACATTTTGATAGCAATTATGGTGACCCGAAACGTGTTCGATATCTGCGATATGTGGACGATATTCGATTGTTCGCCGCTACGTCGAGGGAGCTTCGCGAAATGGTTGTAACTCTGGACCTATTAAGCAAGGACGTCGGTCTGTTTCCCCAAAGTAGCAAGATCGAAATACATGAAGTGGTAGACATCGAAGCGGAACTGAAATCGGTTAGCCGCCCGCCGGAAGCGTCAATCAAGCGTAAGGTGGTTGACCAAGACAAGCTTCGGCGTCGTCTGATTACACTTTCGCCAAGATATCGCGTGGTGAATGATACACGCTTCAAGTTCCTCTTGGCTCATGCATCTCCGAGTTCGACACTAAACACCCGCCTTTGGAAGGTACTTGAGCAAAGGCCTGACTTATATGATTCCATCTTTCGGTACTTTCGTCGTTACAAGACACTTCCGAAGACCGTCGCTAGAGAGGTTGTGACTCAAATCAAGCAAAAGCCCTTGTATGATGCGGTGACGGGCGGCTTGATCGCGACAGCGGAAGGCCGGTTGCCGTGTAACCGGACAGGTACGTTTCTCATACTTGCCGGTAGCGAAGCGCCTTCTGCTGAAGGCGTTCAGGGAACTGAAGGCGGAATGGTAAGCCTGATAGCCCGGTGCTCAGAAAATCACAGGAGACGCGGAAAGCGCAGCAACGGGTTTGGAAACAATCGAGGTGATTGACGCAGTTGCTTACGCCGTCTTCAGTTGATTTTACATCCGCTGTGTTCCGTGGCCGCCGACTGCGTCTATCTTCCGCCAGACGCTTAGCTGACAACGAATTCCCGGAGGGTAGAAGTGACACAACGCTACATCCGCAACTTACGCTTAATGGCCTCAAATCGAGGGTTGCCGTCGAGCACGCGCATGTAGTATTCCGGAATCGTGTTGGCCAGAACGGACGCATCCACCCTGAGCGACTTTTCGAAATAATCCAACGCCTTCGGGCGATCGTCCAGGCCAAGATACATGATGCCGAGATGGTGCGGCGGAGGAGATTGGTCCGCGTACTGCGAAATATATTTTCTCGCCGCTTCGCTCTGGTTCGAACGCCCCAGAAGATACCCTCGCACCGGGGCCCAATCGGACAGTACGCCGCCCGACCGGGCTTGCGCGTCGTCAATGTCCGCCAAGCCTTCGGTTGGCTTTCCCATGGCTCCCAAGATTAACGCCCGATGCCGCCGGACGAAATTGCTGGGGGATCCCAGTTGCAGCGCCGCGTTGGCTTCGCGCAACGCCTCATCGAATTGGCCCGCCTGGTACAGGGCGAGCATCAGCCCTCCGTGGGCACCCGGCGAGAGCGGATCGAGCGCGGCGGCACGCCGGGTCAGCTCGACCGTTTTGGCGGGATTCAGAGTAATACCTTCGACAGTCGCGCACATGCGCAGAATGGCCCCGGAGTTGGGAAACCTCTGCAGAGAGCTGGCACACAGGGAACGGGCCTTCGCCCAGTCCATTTCGACGTCGCGGTAGTAGAGAATTTGGACGGAGCGGGCCCGCGGCAGTTCGGGGTCGAGCTCGAGCCCGCGCCGGGCTTCGGCAAAGGCCCGGGTTTTGTCCGGACTCGCGGTAACAATCAGCGTTTCAGCGATCCCAATATGGGCCGGTGCATACAGTGGATCGGTGGTTGCCGCTAGTTGATACAAACGAAGGATCTCGTCGCGCGGTCCGGCGGAGTCTTTCTCTGAGAGCGCCCGCGCCTGCTGCACATAGTCGTAGGCTTGCGCCCGCTGCGGCGCCATGATGACATCGATTCCCTCGCGCCGGACGGCCAGTTGGATCTCCAGCTTTGCCGCCACGGCGTGCGCAATCTGATCTTCCAATTGGAACAGGCCCGCGCGATCGCCTTCAAAAGATCCCGACCAAATGGCGGTCGCGGTGGCTCCATCGTAGAGCCGGACTGTCACACGAACTTTGCTTCCCTCGCTGCGAAGACTTCCCTGGAGCAGGGCGTCGGCGCCAATCTGACGGGCGGCGGCGCGCAGGTCGGGGTTCGCGGCCGCTTGGCCGGCGGAGGCGGAACCAATCACGCGTAGGTTGCGGATGCGGGTCAATTCGTCCCGAATCTGTTCGGTCAGCCCCTCGGAAAGGTGGGAAAGATCCTTCTTCTCCGACAGGTCGGTGAAGGGCATTACGGCGATCAGCTCTATGGGACGCGTCCGTGGCGGAGACTGCCGTTGCGAGTACCACGCATAAGCGGCCACCATCATGACGGCGAGCGATGACAGCAACAAAATGGGACGCGGGAATCGAGACCAAGCCGCTGTGGCGGAGACCGGTGGTTTTTCCAGTGGCAAAGGCGCGAAGGCGGGATCGGTTGGCGGCGGCGATTCTAGTGGGGGGGCCGTCCACTCAAACGACGGGACGTAAGATCCTTTGGGAATGCGAATTCGAATCGGATCGGCCGCGCGCTCGTCTTCATAGTATTCGCGGAGACGTCCGCGCAGACGGGCTGCTTCGACGCGGACGATGGAGTCTTCCTTGGGATCATAGGTACCGGGACGCCCATAGACCTCCAAGCCGATAGCGGTCTCCCGCAAGGACTCCTCGTCTCCCGCAAGAAACTTTTCCACGATGTGGCGGAGGAAGCGGCTCTGCCGGTCAGCCCGTGAGAACAGCGGGGAGGCCAGGATTCGCTCCAGCGATTCGATCACCGACGTCGCTGGCGGGAGCACGCTGGCATTTTCTCACGAAATGGGAGTGGCCCACAAAATATTAAAAAACAAGGAGATATCAGGGGTTACTTACCCCTTGGTAGCGGGAGAGTCACTACCAGATCCAGGTTGGGCCGCGCACACTTGGTTTCGCCGGATCACTCCGGCGGAAAATCACCAGGAGAATCACCATGCCCATCAAATTGCCCCTCATCGCGGCACTACTCATGTCCGGTCTCGCCGCGAACGCCGCGACCATCGTCAACGTCACGGGTCCATCGCCCTTCGGATTCGGAAGCTCTATCGGAATCGTGGAGGGATTCAATCTGACCACTGCCTACACCGGCGTGAGCATCACGATGCCGCTCCAAGACAACAGCGTGGGCGGTCCCATTGGCGGAACCGAGGGCACCATCTACCTGGTAAATCAGATCGGCGCTGGCGCAACAGCCGCCAATAACGTGGCTGCACCCGTTTTGGTCTCGGGCCTCGCCGCTTCCTTCACCACGATTCCGGTGTTCTCAGGCCTCACGCTCGGGCCGGGCAATTATTACCTGGTCCTGATCGCGACAAACGGAGGTTCATTCCAATCCATGACGCCGGAAGGATCGAGCTTCCCCGTTGTTACTCTTGGCGGCGGAGTGACCGCTTTAGGCAGCACCAGCGTCTCCGCCGGGATTAGTCCATTTCCGCCCGCCACCACATGGCTTCCGTTGTCTTCCCCAGGCAACATCTTTGTTGACGTTACCGGCACGGCCAGCGCGGTACCGGAGCCATCCGCCCTTTGGCTAGCCCCTGCCGGCATCGCCGCCCTGGTGTTGAGAAAGCGCGCCGCGCTCGCCCGCTCTAGAGGTTGTAATGCATAAAATAATCGGGCTGGCGATCGCCCTTGCCGCGGGAGCACACGCTGGTCCGATCGGCTTCAACTTCTCCGGGACAGTCACCAGCGTCACGGGACCGGCTGAACCGGGCTTCGGAGGGCTGACCGTGGGCTCCCCGGTCTTCGGCTCATTCTCCTATGACTCCAACGCGGTGAACATAGGCAGTTCTATAGATGCAGGCTACGCTGCCATCACTACGTACCTGCAGACGGGGCCGCTCTCTCAATCGACGGTCAACCCCGCGATTGAAATTTTCACTCCTGGGGTGGGCGGATATTACTGGGATATCGGTGGTCGTGACGGGAGCAACACGTTTGCCCTCATTCTGAATTTTTGGGACACCATCGCACCCTTCGTGCAAGCGGACGCCTTGCTGCGCCCGCCTCCGGATTTGGCGCTCCTAGATGTTCACGTAGGCCAACTGATTTACTTTCACGCCCCGGAACCAAACACCACCAGACTGAACTTCAGCATCGACAGCATTACCGCCTTTGGTGCGAGTTCTCCACGCCTTGACCCTTGTTCTCAACCGGCGACAGGGGTACCTGAACCCTCCACGGCGGCCTTGCTCGCAGTTCCGAGTGGCATATTGCTGTTGTGGCCGAACCAATTATTGCGGTCTCTGGTTGCGAATAAATAATATCGCCGAAAACGGCGCGACGTCAGGCGGGAGGCTCAGTTTTTCCACGCAGTCCCCCCAGTTCTTGTAATAGATTTTGAGCAGGATCATGTGGATTGGATCGCTTTCTCATGAATTTGCCTCCATGGATTGCCTTTCGACAGGTTCCTCTTGTCCGAATTCTCAATCTGCCTGAAACGTTTTAGCGCCAGCGGGATGCGGAGGACATCACTCCCCCGTGACGTTGACTCCATGCTGTTCTGTTCAGACGGGGACCCGCTTCGGGCGGACTGCGATCCTCACCGCCGGCTTCTTCCTTCTTGCCGCCGTGGGGGTTGCGGAAAACATCTGGCCGCAATGGCGCGGTCCGGAACGTACAGGCGTGGCGCCGGGGGCCGCTTGGCCTGGAAAACTCGACGGCATCCAGCTGCTTTGGCGGGTCGAACTCGATAAAGGCTATCCCGGCCCCATCGTTTCCGAGGATCGCGTCTTTGTAGCGGAAACCGCGAATAGCGACACTGAAATCGTCCGGGCGCTGGACCGCAAGACCGGCCAGGAGATCTGGCGCGCGTCCTGGGCCGGCAAAGTATCGGTACCTTTCTTCGCCAAGAAAAGCGGCGATTGGATCCGGTCAACGCCCGCCTTCGACGGCAAACTGCTGTTCGTAGGCGGCATGGAAGAAGTGCTGGTTGCTCTCGATGCCCAAACCGGCAAGGAGAAATGGCGCGTCGATTTTCGCAAACGCTTCGGTACGCCGACTCCTGATTTCGGATTCTCCAGCTCCCCGCTGGTCGATGGCCAGTTCCTGTATGTCCAGGCCGCCAATTCGATCGTGAAGCTCGACAAAACCACCGGCGAAACCATCTGGCGCTCCCTCGAACACAAGAGCGACGTGATGGAGAGTGGAGCCTTCTCGTCTCCCCACTTCGCCGAACTGGGCGGAGTGCGGCAATTGCTGGTGCAGACGCGGACCCATCTGAATGGCCTCGATCCGAAAACCGGCGGCGTTCTGTGGAGCCAGGAGGTCCCCCACTTTCGCGGCATGAACATTCTCACGCCGGTGGCGGTTGGCAATTCTATCTTCACCAGTACCTATCAGAACAATTCGTTTCTCTACAAAGTCCGCAACGATGGCGGCAAGTGGACCGTCGAAGAAACCTGGAAGAATAAAGCCAAAGGCTATATGTCAACGCCGGTGATCATCGACGGCTTTGTCTATCTGCACCTCGGCAACCAGCGCTTCACGTGCCTGGACGTCAAGACCGGCGAATCCCGTTGGACTACGGAACCTTTCGGCCAATATTGGTCCATGGCGATGCGCGGCGACCGCATCCTGGCCCTCGATGAGCAAGGCAAATTGCTGCTGATTCGCGCTAATCCGGAGAAGTTCGAATTGATGGACACGCGCGAGATCAGCAAGGATTCCACCTGGGGTCACATCGCCGTAGCCGGTCAGGATATCTTTGTGCGCGAACTCAAAGCCATCGCAGCCTACCGCTGGAAATAGGTTCTACAACAAAAAGCGGAACTCATTCCCGGGAGGAAAGTCTCCTCTATGCTTTTCCCAGGCACCGATTCCTTTACGGCTTTTCCGTGGAAGCTTCCGCTTGATTCCGGTAGCCGAGTCCCATATGCTCGATTTCACCGGAGGGCAAGCCATGAAGCGTTGGGGATTGACTGGGCTGATCCTGCTTGGAATCGCCGTTGCCGTCGCGCAGGACGGTCCGACGCCTCGGAGGTATCGGGCTCGATTGGACGGAGGATTCGGATCTACGGCGCGTCCGATCCTGAATGCTCCTTTCAGTGGGCAGACTCGTATGGATCGGGAGGAGGATCCGACGGTTGGGACGAAGGCGACCGTATGGCTTGAATTTCTCTATCGCGACCGCCTGGGACGGACGCGCACGGAGCGTTCGCTGGTGGTTCCGGATGAAGGACCCGAATCCCGTTTCGCGCAGATCGTAGATCCAGTGGGCGGCTACGAATATTTTCTCGATCCGGTACACAAGGTGGCGCACCGGATCACGGTTCCACCCGCCGATCAGGAGGTGTCGAAGACGCCGTTCGTTTTGAACGATTTCCTTCGGGGGTCTCTACATTTGGATTTGGTGCGTGGGATGCGCAGACCGGAGTGGGTGACGCCGGATCGCACGACGACGGAACTCGGCGAGCAGACGATGGATGGCGTTCGGGTCCGGGGGACTCGCATTGTCGAGAAGTATCCGGCGGGCGTTCTTGGCAAGAGTGGAGGCGTGCGGATGGTGATCGAAACCTGGATCTCCGACGAGCGCAAAGTGGCGATATTCTCGAAGCGCGTAGATCCGGTCAACAAGAACTCGGAGGCGCGATTGCGGAACTACAATCCGGCGGAGCCCGCTTGGGATTTGTTTACCGCGCCGCGCGATTACCAGGTGATCGACGAGCGCGGGGCGTGGAGCGTGGATATCGTGATTCCTGAGCGAAACGGATCCAAAGCCCACTGATTCACGATCACGCGGGTTTGCGTACGCCTTTTGCGAGCAGGTAGGATCCTCGATGCCAAGGGAAACAATCGGGGAAACAATTATGCCCGGTAATCCTTGGCAGAGTTTTCGCACGGAATTCACGTCTCCTTCGGACATCCCTAACAGCCCGTGCCTAAACAGCCCTTTTGAGGAAGCAGCGAGGTCTGTTCCGTCTGCGTGAGCGCATATCGAGGCAGCGGCGGCTCCGGTGGAAACGCCGGATCCACCGATGCAGCCTCGAATAGGACCATGGTGAGCCGTGGAAGCGCAAAGATGGCGAATGCCGGGAGGTCGTTGGCCGCTTTCGGCTTGCCGACTCCGTGCAGGAGCCGCAACAGCAAACGCCAGATTGCATGCCGCAGCTTGGAGCAGTAGTCTCTTATGTACATTTTCGCGGCCTCGTAGATACAACCGATCCATGCCGCCGGTATCGAACTAGTGCGCGAAGTTTCTATCGATCTTTTCGCCGCGCTGAGATTGTAATCGCTTACCGCGTTCGCCGTGGATCCGCTTTCGATTGGCGTACACGGCATCCCGCTCGGCCGCCTTACCCGCCCAGTTGCGAGTGCCACGATCCGGTTCGGCGACATAGGTTCTCAGGCCGAGTTCCTGGATCCCAACCATCGTTGCGTTGCTGTGATAGCCCTTGTCCGCGACGACTTCCGCGATGCCATCGATGGCCACCGGATACTTGCCCTTTTCGTTTTTGACAGCGATCAACTCCGCCACCGCTTCGCCCGCCTCGCACAGTGTTTCCACAACCGTTGCGTGATCGGCAGCCGCGCCACCGTGCGTCGTTACGGCCACGATGGCTCCCGTCTCCATGTCCACCGCCTGTTCCACTTTGTGTAAGAACTCTTGTCCACGTATCGTTGACACAGTTCCGCCCCATGGCTCCCGTTTCCATGTCCACCGCCTGTTCCACTTTGTGTAAGAACTCTTGTCCACGTATCGTTGACACAGTTCCGCCCCCCCAGTTCCGCCCCCAAAGGAAGCGGCCCGGCGAGCCTTTGAGTCAACCGGAGTCAGAAATCCGAGCCGCGCCCAGAGCAGCGCGAAAGCGCTGCGTCGGAAGCGGACAACGTACGCAAACCAATGTGGGCACCAAACCGGTCCGGCGGAGTCCAAACCTGGCACGATCTCCACGCCGCACCGGAACGCTGGCCGCATACGCAGTGGCTGTCGTTCGTTGCGAACCTCGAAAAAACCTTTCCAGCGCCGCTGGAGGCGATGGAGTTTCGAAAAGGCGCTAGAAAATCGAATGCTCGCGTGAAAAAGTGCGAACCTGCCAGGGCCGCTACGTCCCTCTCAAGACGAAAATGAATCCGTCGATTCTGGCTGTCCTTCTGGTTCTCGCTGGTTCCTCTGGTTTCCCTTCTGGTTTCCCGTGAGGGGCGGGGCCCAGGCCGAGATCGATGTGGACTTCTATAAAATGCGGCAGGTGGCGGGGCAGTAAGCGATGGCTGGGTGTGCGGAGACTTCCTTCTTCGAGACATGGGCTGAAGGAGTCACGGACGCGGTTAGTAGTTAGCCCTTGAGGACCGAGTCCTGCGTCGCGCCGCGTACCGCGGACGCAACTTCTTCGCGGTCGCGGATCTGGCGGACCAGGGCCGCAAGCGATTCGGTCGAGTGCTCCTCGCCCTGGCGCGCCAGTGAAAGAGGCGTCGCGGCCTCCGGCCATCGCGTGCGCTCTCGGGCGGCAAACCCCAAGCGGTAGCCGAGTACAAGAAAAATCATACGCCAGCCGAGCCTCCATGCCTTTAGGAACGAGCCCGTGACCGATGACTCGCCGATCCGGGCGCGATAGTTCATCGGGATCTCAACGAACGGAATTCCGTGCTGGATGACTTCGAGCAGCACCTGGGGACCGAAGTGAGAGCCGCCGATAGTCAGATGAGGGCGAATTAGCCGAACCGCATCCCGCGCCAGCAGCCTCTGCGTACAACCCATGTCCGTCAGGATCGTGGTGTTGAACAGCACCTCGGTCATCTTGGCCACAGCCCAATTGCCCCAGCGCAGAAACTTTCCCATGTTGGCGCCCTGCCAGATGAATTCACGGGTCGTGCGCGTACCGAAAACCACCGGCACGTCGTCCGAATATGCCAGCAGTTTCGTGACGTCGTGCCCGCTAAACGTGCCGTCCGGTTCAGAAAGGATGATCAGCTCGGCGTCGGTATTGTCGATGCCGCACAGCAGTGCATGGCCGTACCCTTGCTTTGATTCGAAGATCTCGCGCGCGCCCGTGCCCGCCACTTCCTCCGAAGTTCCAGCGGCCGCATTGTTGTTGACCACAATCACTTCGTCAACCATCCCGGTGGCGTAATAGGACAGAACGGCCCGGCGAATGGAATTCTTCTCGTTGTAGGTGGGAAAAACCACCGCGACTTTCTTGCCGTGCCACACTCTATGCGCTCCTCGCGGGTTCGGCAATCACCAGGAACTGGCCGGCAAACGGCCGGAGCGGCAGGCGCAGGTACCATTCGACCATCCACTCGGCCTTAGGCAAGCGGGATTTCATTGTGAAGGGGGTGAAGCGCGGCTCGCTTCGGACGATCTCAAAACCGGAGGCGCGCAGCAGGCCCGCAAAGCCTTCGTCGGTGTAGATGGTCTGGTGGGTATAGTCGTCGAAATAGCGCCGCGGCTCCAGCCGGAAGTTCGGTTGCACGACAATCAGGCGGCCTCCCGGCTTTAGCACGCGCCGCATTTCCAGTAGAATTCGGGCTCCGTCCGCAGCCGTGAAATGTTCGAAGAAGTTCGACGCGAATACCGTGCCGAGAGACGCGCTCGGCAGCGGCAGAGGCTCGAGCGCCGATTGGATCAGGGGATGGACGGATTTGTCCCAGTGAGCGATCAAATCGGGATTCATATCGACTGCCCACTTTTCGCAGGCCGCTGAGAACCGCGAAAAATCTCCGTATCCGGCACCGAGGTCTAACAACCCCGAAGTGGCGTCCACCCAGGGTGCGAGATAGCGGCACAGGACGCGCCACACCTTTGCGCGTTCGGGGTCGAACGGCAGCCGCACGCGGTGATAGTTCTGGACGAAGGTTTCAGTTGCGGGGCTCATAGATGTACACCGTGTTGGGGCCGTCCACCTGACGGACCACCTTATAGTTGTTGCGGATGGCTTCGATCAGCGGGTCTGGCAAGTGCGCCATTTCCGCATCTTCGTCTCCTTGCCCCGGCGCGAACACGTTCTCGGCGAGGATGACGGTCGCAAACTGGCGCGTCGTGAAATCGCGTGTCACCGGCGCCGGATCGGTGACGCCGGCGCGCACCAATAGCCCATAGATCAAAGGCTCCACTTCGATGCGCCCCCGATAGCGAACCAGCGAATCGTAGTGCGTCGAGAACAATCGGCCTGGCCGTTCGACGAAGGGCCGCAGCGTCTCGGTTTCCGCCCGCTTGTACGGCTCCATCAGCGCGCGTTCGGCCACCACTCGCGCCGTCAGCAGCAGGTTCAGCCCGACATGCAGCAGCAGGGGTATCTGCAGCAGCGTGATCCATTGCCGCCGCGCCGAAAAGAGGACGGAAAAAAATTCCAGCCGGTCGAGCCCAACGGCGGCGCACATGGCCAGCGCCACCGACATCTCCACCTGATAGTTCAGATCGGAACCGATCTTGGGCGCGGTCGCCAGCCAGATGCCCGTTGCCAACCCCGCATAGATGTACAGCGGAGCCGTTCGGCGTGACATCCGCCACGCGCCGGCAAGAGCCGTTACGATGACTCCCGCGCCACTCAGGATCAGGTACTGTATGTGCTGAGTCAGCTTGTACCAGGCGAACGGATTGATGTTGGCCCAGACCGCGTCCTCGAAATAGCCGCCGTGTGTTACGGCGTTCAAGGCAAACGCAATTCCAGCCCCTACGGCCGTCATCGCCGGAATCCACCAGGCCGCCCGCTTCCTGTCCTCCCACAGCAGCCCGATCGCGACCGCCCCGCCCGCGGCCAAAAATGTCTGTTTCGTAAACACCGCCAGTACCACCAGGAACCCAGACAGCACAAGATGCTTTGCCTCGCCGCCGCCGCGCGAACGCAGGTAAGCATCAAAAGCGGCAAGCGAGAAACAACACGCGAGCAGGTCCGTCTGGCCGACCGTTCCCCAAAAAAGAACGTTTGCCGTGGATGCCGCTAGAATCACACCGGAGATCCGCGCGAAGCGGTTGCCCGTCAGATGTCCCAGGATCCGCCAGCAGAAATAAAGGCTGGCGAGAAGCGCAGCAAAGGAAAGCACCCTGCCGCTCTGGTACGCGGGTACCCCACAATGCTGTAGCCAGCCGGAGACGGCGTAAAAGATCGGCCCATAGGGGGAAATCGTGTAGGGGTGGCGATTGACGCCCCAATATAGTCCTTCGCCCTCCGCAAACATGTTCGAATGCAGCGCAACCAGCGCTTCCACCGGCGTGAAATCATGCTGGGCCCATAGTAGGACCACCAAGTGGCCTGCCAGACCTAAGGCCACCGCTGCGGCGATCCAGCGTAGGGTTCGCGCACACACCCGCTCGCGGAGCAGCGAATGTCCTGCTCCGGCGACGCCCTGGGCCGGCGCGCAATCCGCCACCCGCACCCGAAGGTCTGGGTGTAATGAGGCGGGCACTGTTGTGATGGGAGCGGCCACGGTATCGCTGAAAAGACACCTACTTGGGAGCTATCGGCTGCAAACGGGTCAGGCTTTAAGCCTTACCTCCTTTTCCCATCCAGTGCGCCGCTCCACGTTGCCGCCTCCCGAAAATCGCGAGCCGCAGGTGCGCCAATCCTCTTAGGAAGCCTGAACCGGGGCAGGGATGTCGCCGAATCCGCCATCCTCGTCGTCGCCGCCCTCATCCGGACCCTGCTCGACGTCGTCGCCCGCTCGCGCCAGAATCCGCTTGGCGATCTCCGTCAACGCGCCATTCGCCGCTGACTCTTCTTCCTCGGATCGCTTCACCAGATCGACAACGTCCTCCATCTCCAGCCGCTCCGCCATTGCCACCGCGCAACCATACGCCGCCACCTGATAATGCCCGGCCTTTGCCGCGCTAGCGATCATTGCCAAGTCGCGCAGCGGACCCGCCCTATAAGCTCCGATTCCTTCATCGTGATCTTGCAGCAATCCCTTCATCCCATTACACAAGAAGCCTTTAACGGACGATTGTGTGATGCGAAAAACCTCTTCCAACCGGCTCAGCTGCGTCCTCGTCTCCTCTAAAAGTTGGCGGATCGCGGCGGCCAGCTCCTCTGAATCCGCCGCCTCCGCCATCTTCGGCAAAGCCACCACCAACTGCTGCTCGGCGTCGTAAAGATACCGAATGTGTTCCACGAACAGCTCTTTCAGTCCGCTCTTATCCATACCCAGGCCTCCCGTCTTAGATCCGCCGGCGATTGCCGCGCTCTCAGGCTTTCTTTTACCCTCGCATCGCCGCTGGATGTTAGGCATCGGCCATTGCTATTAAAGTACTACCTTCGCTAGCAGGCCTACTACCGGTTATGACGTTGTGTACTACAAGTCGTATGCGTAAGCCGGTTTGGAAATGTCACTCGCTACTATGTTCATCAGTAACCTATTGCAAACACTACTAGTACTAGGACGGTTTGCCACTCTCTGGTATTGACAGGGTCCTATCCCGACGAGGATAATCTTCAAACCGGCACCCTTAAGGTTAAGCACTTACCTGGACTGAAAGGGCGGGAGCCTATCTGGTTGTATGCAAATCGATATGTTGGGGAATGAACGTTGGTACGCCATCCGAGTCAAATCACGGAGCGAGAAGATCGCTGTGGCTGGCTTGGCCGCGAAAGGAATCGAGGTCTTCGGCGGAGTCGCCTTCGAACGCCGCGTCTGGGCGGACCGCATTCGCGTGATCGAGATGCCTCTGTTTCCGGGTTAT
The DNA here is from genome assembly GCA_038210135.1 of Bryobacterales bacterium. Classification (GTDB taxonomy): domain Bacteria; phylum Acidobacteriota; class Terriglobia; order Bryobacterales; family Bryobacteraceae; genus JBBQWZ01. The sequence goes on along the minus strand of JBBQWZ010000031.1, from coordinate 59,543 downwards.
ATTTTTGGCCGGTTTGACTTCGCCGGCCGTCGCACGGTCGAGGACGTCCACGGCGTGGCATCGATCGTAAGTTTCGGCAACCAAAGCTGTGCCGTGGACGATGGAGAAATCGCGGCGCTGCGGAAGCTGGTCGCTTCGGGCATCGAAGTCCGGCGCTCGGCCTCGCTCGAAGTCGGCTCTCCGGTGCGCGTAACGCACGGGCCGCTGGCTGGGACCGAGGGCAGGCTGCTGCAGGTCCGAAGTCAGTTTCGCCTGGCGGTCTCGGTTACCATTCTGCACCGTTCGGTTTCCGTCGAAATCGACGAGGCATTGGTCGAACCGCTGGCCGCAAGCTCCCTCCGTTTGGCAGTCGCAGGATGAAAACCTTTCTAAATCATATCTTTATCGTCGTCGGAGCGCTGCTTTTCGCCGCGTCTTCCATGGACGCCGGCGCTACCTACCTGCTTGGACCTGGGGACCGCGTGAACGTGAACGTCCGCGATTTGAAGGAAATCGAAATCCGCCCGGGTTTGGTGGAGTTGGATGGCACGATCGAACTCCAGCACGCAGGCCGGTTGCAAGCCGAAGGTTTGACGACACTTGAACTGGCACGCGAAATCGAGAAGAACCTCAGCAGAATCGTGCGCGAACCTCGTGTAACGGTTGAGGTCACGGAGTATGGCTCGCAACCGGTTTCGATTCTTGGCGCGGTCAACAAGCCGGGCGTTCACCAGCTCAAAGGCGGCAAGAACCTGGTGGAGGTTCTGGCCCTCGCCGAAGGCCTGAAGCCCGAAGCGGGCAACGTGATCAAGATCACCCGGTCGAAAGCGGCCGGCCGCATTCCGCTCGCAAACGCGAAGGAAGACTCGACTGGCCAGTTCACGACGGCCGAAGTCGGCGTGAAGTCGCTGCTCGAAGCGACCAGTCCGGAAGAGAACATCGCGATCCGGCCGCGCGACATCATCTCGATCCCGCGCGCGTCGGTGATCTACATCATGGGCAGCGTCCGCAAGCCGGGCGGCTTCCCACTGGCGGAAAAGGAATCGATTAGCGTTCTGCAGGCCATCGCCCTGGCGGAAGGCATGGTGCCGACGGCGGCTCCGCAGAACGCGCGGATCCTGAGAGCGTCGGCGAACGGACCCGCCACTGAGGTCCAGGTGGATGTGCGCATGATCCTGCAGAACAAGCAACCCGATCAGCCACTGCGGCCGAACGACGTCCTGGTGATTCCCAACAGCGCGGCCAAGAACGCCGGCATGCGCGCGCTCGAAGTCGCCATCCAGATGGCGACCGGAATTGTAATTTGGGGCAGGTAAGAGATTCGTGCCACCCACTAAATTGTTGACCGCTTCAGGAAACGCGATCCAGACCCGCCCGAGCGAATCGGTAGCGCGTCCGGCTGTGATCCCGACGCGCGCCGTGAAGCCGCTGCTCGCTGAGGATTCGGTGTGGCTGGACTTGTGGTCGTTTGCGCGGCGGAATTACCGGCTGCTGTTGTGCTCGCTGGCATTGGGATTTTTGGCGGCGTATCTAGCCACGATCAGTGCACGGCCGGCGTATCGTGCGACGGCGGCAATTGAGATTCAGAACCTCAATGAGAACTTCCTGAACCTGCGCGAGGTTTCGCAGGTTTCGTCGATGACCTCGAATTCCGGCACGCCGGACGTGGCCACGCAGATCCGGATTCTCGAAAGCAACAGCCTGATCGGCAAGGTACTCAAGCAACTGCCGGCGGAGAAGGTTCCGCCGCCAACGGGACTGCGATCCGTGATGGCCCGATTCCGTGGTCCGCGAACGGCGGTCGAGCCGGGCTCCGATGCGTCGATCGAGGCCGCGCACCAGCAATTGCAGGTGCGCAATACGCGGCAGAGCCACATCGTGGATTTGGTGTACGAGAGTCCAGATCCTGTTTATGCGGCCGCGTTCGTGAACCGGATCGCGCAGGAATACATTGACCAGAGTGTCGAATCGCGCGTCGAAGCGTCGCGCAGCACCAGCGTGTGGCTCGAAAAGCAGCTGGCCGAAATGCGCGGCACGCTCGCCGATTCAGAGAAGCGGCTGCAGGAGTACGCGCGCGAGACGGGTCTGTTGGTAACAACTGAGGATCATCGGCCGGACGAAGAGAAGCTGAGGCAGATTCAGGAGAGTCTCTCGAAAGCCCAGGAAAATCGCATGATGAAGCAGGCGCGGATGGAGACCGCCGCGAACTCGCCTCTCGAAGCGATTGAAGTCCCGGTGGGCAACGCCTTGCGGGATCACCAGGCGAAAGTGGCGGATTTGCGGCGTCAACGGGCGGACCTGATGACGGTGTACACGCCTGACTTTGCCGGCGTGAAGCGTTTGGATTCGCAGATCGCGAGTCTCGAAACATCGCTTCGCAACGAAAGCAAGACGGTGCTCCAAGGGATCCGCAACGACTACGACGACGCGGTCCGGCGCGAAGGTCTGCTGCAGGAAGGCTACCGGAATCAGGTCGGACAGGTGACCCAGCAAGCCGGCATCGCGATCCAATACGGCATTCTCAAACGCGAGGCCGATACCAGCCGCGAGATTTACAAAACGATGCTGCAACGGAGCGCGGAAGCGAAGGTCGCGTCCGCTTTGCACGCGAGTACGGCGCGCCTGGTCGATGGCGCGAATCCACCGTCGCGTCCGTTCAGTCCGAATGCGATTTTGAATTTGGCCTGGGGAGCGACTGCCGGCCTGCTGCTCGGTTTGGTTTTAGGAATGGCACGGGACCGGTCCGACCGGCAGGTGACGCAGCCGGGCGACCTGGCGTTGCGGTTGAACCTGGCGGAACTGGGTTCGGTACCTCCTGTTCGGCCTGTCGCGCTGACCGCGATCTCCGAATCCGCGCTGACGCGGTTATCCGGCAAAACGGATCCGCTCGAAGGGGTGGCGCTCGAGACCTGGAACAACCGGTCCGGTCCGGCGGCTGCGTCCTATCGCGCGGTGCTGACTTCGATTCTGTTTTCGCAAGAGGCGGGGCGGTCTCCGCAGGTGATCGTGGTGACCAGCGCCTCGAAGGGCGAGGGCAAGACCGCGTTGATCGTCAACCTGGCGGCGGCGATCGCGCAAACCAAACAGACCGTGTTGCTGGTGGACGCCTCTACCGATTGCCGGTTGCAAAAAGTCTTCCATCATTCAAATGACTGCGGGCTGCTCGACCTGCTCGAAGAACATGGTGAGAATTCGGACTTGCTGCCGTACGTCACGCATCCGACTCCGATACAGGGCGTCGATCTGGTAATGACGGGATCGGCGGACCGGTCCGCGCTCGACATGCTGTACGCCGAGGGCATGGGCATGATGATCGAACAGATGCGCCGCGCCTACGACGTGGTGCTGATCGATACGCCGGCGCTGAGTGAGAGTCCGGACGCCCGCGTCCTCGGACGCATGGGCGAAGGCGTCGTGCTGGTGGTTCGCGCGGGCGAATCGCTCGACTCCGCGCAGGCAGTCGCCGCGCGTCTGCAGGAAGACGGCACGGTGGTTCTGGGGACGGTTCTCAATCACATCGCCTGACATGCTGGAAGTTGGCGGATCGAACACTGGGGCATCGGGCCGCGTGGCAGGGTGGCGTCGTTCGCTGCGCGACCAACGCGAGATGACCACCAGCGCGGGCTGGTCGTTTCTGGCGGCGGTGGTGGCACGCGGCTCGAACCTGGTTGCGCTCGCGGTGTGCGCGCGCGTCCTCGGACAAAACGAGTTTGGGCAAGTGGCGCTGATCCAGAGCACAGTCGGAATGTTCGCTCCGCTGGCTGGACTTGGGCTCGCACTAACGACGACGAAATTCGTCGCTGAATATCGCGACCGCAGTCCGGAGCGCGCGGGCAGAATGATCGCGCTATCGCTTTGCTCGGCGACGCTCGCCGGATTGCTAATGATGGCGGCGCTGATTCTACTTGCGCCGGTGCTCGCAACCAAGGGTTTCGCTTCTCCCGGCTTGCAAACGCAACTGGTCGCGTCGTCCGGACTTCTGTTGTTGGGCGTGATCGAAGCCGTGCAGTTGGGGGCATTGACGGGTCTCGAAGCCTTCTCGCGGATTGCGCGGTTGAGCGCATGGGGCGGCTTGCTTTCGATTCCAGTCACTACTTTCCTCGCGTACCGCTACGGAGCGTCGGGAGCGATTGCCGGGCTGACTGTCTCGCTCCTGGTTTCGTGCGTGTTGAACGCCATTGCGTTGCGCTTGGAGTGCCGGCGATTTGGCATTCGGACGTCTTTGAAGGGTGCGAGTTCGGAACGGCATGTCTTGTTTTCGTTCAGCCTGCCGGCTTACGTCTCTGGAGTCCTCGTCGCGCCGGTCACGTGGCTGAGTGGAGTCTTACTAGTTCAACAACCGGGCGGATTTAGCGAGATGGCTTTATTCAGCGCGGCGGACCGGTTCCGCTATTTGCTGATCTTCGTGCCGCTGGCGGTTTCGCGCATTGCGGTGCCGGTGATGTCGCGCTTGCGCGCGGCGGAAGACCACGGCGGATACCGAAGCGCGCTGCATTGGAACTTGGGATTTGGAATGATCGCGACCTTGCCGGCGACGTTGTTCTGCGTGCTGCTTTCGCCGTGGCTGATGTCGCTGTTCGGCGCGTCTTTCCGCGTAGGCTGGCCGGTACTTGCGTTGCTCGCGTTCTCCGCGGTTCCGACGATTTTGAATACGCAATTGGGCGCCGCGATCCTGAGCAGCGGACGCGCCTGGTCAAGGACGGGAGCCGATCTACTGCTGGCGATCGTGTTCCTTGCGGTCGCGTGGTTCGCCGTGCCGCGTTGGCATGCGGTCGGTTTGGCAGGCTCGTTAGCGGTCGCGTATTCGTGCGCGAGTTTGTTTTTGTGGATGATTCTGGACGCTCCCGCAAAAGCGCCGCGGGTTTCAGAATCCAAGGTCAGGGCGCATGCAGCAGGCTGAACCGCCAATGAAAACGCTCGGGCCGCGCTGGACGCTGGTGCTGCCGTTGCTCGTGTTCGCGGCGATGTTTCTGAGTCCGCAAGAGCGGTGGCTGTATTCGTCGCTGGTCTCGACTGGCGTGTGGATGGCGATGCAGTGGCTGCTGCCGAAGAGCCGGTTTCGGGTGGATCAATATTTGTGCCCGGTGAACATCGGGCTGTTCCTGATGCTGCTTCGGCTGGTGGTGGTGCCTGTCTTGATCATGACGACGGGTGCCGAAAGCCGCGTGCTGCATCAGTTGCCGCCTTGGCAGTCGATCGAGAGCGCGCTGCTGATCGACACCGTTTCAGCGGCGGCGTTGGCGGTGGGGCTGACGCTGGTTCCGAACCGGCAACTTCAGGAACCGGGAGGCGCATGGAGAACCATTCTGACCAAAACGCCTGGCCCCGGATTCGCGTTGCTGTTCGGCGGGCTGGGTTTGATCGGATTCATGGCGACGTTCCGCAGTCCGGCGGCGCTGCTCGCATTCTTCACCGAGCCGCTGGCCGGTGAGACCAACCAGCAGGAATTGGATGGAACACTGCTTGGACTTCTGAGTACGCTGCTGCGGCCGTTTCTGGCGTTCGCGCTGGTGGCGTGGTGGGCGCGATCGGTGGATGGCAGCCAATCCGGAAAACGCGCGTGGCGGCCGCTGCTGATCGGGCTGGGAGCGGGGTTGGGAATTACCTTGGCCAACATGACGTTCAGCTTCAATCGCGCGGCGTTTGTGTTTCCGCTGGTGTCGATGGCCGCCGTGTACAGCGCACGCGTGCGGCGGATTCCGGTGTGGACGATGGTCACGGCATTGGCGATCGCCATGCCGTTGCTGATGGCGATCGGCAGTTATCGGTCGAGCCTGATGTTGGGCGGAAGCGATGCTGAAATCAAAATGTCGTCCATGCTGCGGGAGACCTCGGAGACAGTGCAGGCCTACGTCGTGGGGCCGCAGTATACCGGCACGTTCTACGATGTCGTCGGGTGGGGAAGGGAACTACTGTTCGGCAAATCGCTGATCGCGAGCGCTCTGTCGCCGGTGCCGATTCTCGGGAAAGGCTTCCGCGATTCGAGCGGGCCGCTGCTGTTCAACCGCGCGATTTATGGCGTGGACGATATTCAGGATCAGATCCTGCCGTTCGATGCCGAGCTGTTCGCAAATTTTCACGGACTTGGCGTGGTCGCGGGATTTGTTGCGCTGGGCGCGCTGCTGCGGTTGGGCGAGCGCTGGTCTGACTCGGCGCGATCGACGTTCGCAGCGTTCTGCCTGCAATATGTGTTCCTGTGGGTCGCGATGCTCAGCTGCTGGAGCTTGAGCGTGGTTTCACAGATTCTGATTTATTTCTTCTGCCCGATTTACGTGTTTGTGGCGGCGATCCAAATTCGCCGTTGGCTGCGGAACAGTGCCGCGCTGCAGCAGGATCGCGTGCTGGCCGACGCGCCGTTGACCGAGGCAGGATCGCGATGAAGATCGGTTTGATCGGCGGCATTTACGGCGCGGGCGGCAAGCGCTCGGGCTATGTGAAGAGTACGCCCGAAACGACGCTCGAAGCCGGGTTCCGGCGCGCGGGCCACGAAGTGACTACGTTCAGCCATTACGACGCGGCGGATTTCTCGCGCTTCGACGTGGTCCATGTGCATCACTTGAGCTATGGCGCGGTCCGGTTGGCGAGCGACGCGAGTGCGACGCCATTCGTCTACTCGGCGCACGACGTGAGCCACATGTCGGGGACGCGGGTGAGTCCGATGCGGAGCCAGGCGACTCGCTATGTGATGTCGCGGGCGGACGCTGTCGTCAGCTTGAGCGAGGCGGAAGCGGAATTCGTGCAGCGGAAGTATTCGGTCGCCAGCGCGCGGCAGGCAACCATTCCGAACGGGATCGATCCGTCGCAGTTTCCCTTTCGACGCGCGAACGCGGGAGGAGTCGGCGAGCCTTGGCGGCTGCTCTTCGTTGGCCAGCTAATCGCTTTGAAGAGCTGCGATCTTCTGTTGCGCGCGATCGCGCGGTTAGAGCATCCAGTCACTTTGACGCTTGCTTATCAGACGGCGACCCTCGAACACTCGCTTCGAGAGTTGGCAGCGGAACTCGGCCTTCAGGACCGCGTGTTCTTCATCGGTAAGCAGGATCCCCAAGCATTGTCCGCGCTGTACCAAGCGAGCGATCTTCTGGTGCTGCCCAGTGAGACGGAAGCGCTTCCGTCGGTGATTACGGAAGCGATGATGTCCGGGCTTCCGTTTGTTGCGAGCGCGGTCGGCGGGATCCCCGAGCAGGCGGGTGGCTTCGGCCGTCTCGTTTCTCAGAGGACGCAAGAGGGACTGGCGGCGGACATTGCGCACGTGCTCGATCATTACCCCGAATATTCTGGCGCAGCGGAACGCATGAGCAGCTACGCGCGGAAGTCGTTTTCGGTGGAGTCGATGGTTGCGCGGCACCTCGAATTGTATTCCGCCGTGCAAGGCGCATCGGCGAGAAGGCGATCGGCGTGGGGCGTTGTGCCGGCTGCTGTGGTGCGCGCGGCGGTAAGGCGCTGGGGAGTTCCGAAGTCGACAAGCGGAGCGACCGCGTCCGCGGCGGCGGAAAGCATATGACGATTGTCCATATCGGCATGCCGCATTTGCCGATTCTCTACAAATTCGGTGGCGCAATGGAGCGGCGGATTCGCGAACTGGCGATGCGCCAGGTGGAGCAGGGCTCGCGCGTGATCGTCTATTCCGCCGAAGACGAAACCAAGTCGATGGAATATTGCGGCGCTGAAATTCGCGCGCTGGCTTGTCATCGCAAAGGCGTCCTGCGGGCGGCGGAGTTTCTGGCGAAGAGTTTGCGCGATGTGCGCAGCGTTGCGCCGGACGTGATCCATTTTCATTCGATCGCCGAAGGGGCGGCGTTTGCGAAGATCTTCGCTTCGGGGATTCAACCGAAGACGCTGCTTTCGTTCGATTACTTTATCTTTCGCCGCGGGAAACAGAATCCGTTCTTTCCCTGGTATAAGCGCGCGTTGAACAGCTTCACTTCCTTGCTTCCGGTGTCGGATTATTGCTTGCGTGAATCCGCCGCGTATTGGTCGATTCCAGAGGAGCGCATGCAGGTGCTGCACAACGGAGTGAGCATGCAGCAGTTCTTTCCTGATGCCGCGGCCGCCGCCGCGCGTCGGGCAGCAACGGGATTGACGGACGAATTCGTGTTGCTTTACGTCGGTCGTGTGTGCCGCCAAAAAGGAACTGACTTGCTGGTGGAAGCGTACGGAAAGCTGCTCGCCGAAGGCCGTAACGTGCGGTTGGTGGTGGCCGGGCCGATCGGGCAATTTGGCCATGAAGGGTCGGATGAGATCACCGAGCGGCTGCGCGAGTTGAAGGGGATTTACCTCGGGGCTGTGGCCGAGGAAGCGCTGCCTTCGATCTTCAACATGGCCGACGTATTCGTGCTGCCGACGCGAGTGAACGAGATGTTCGGGATGGTGGCGATTGAAGCGCAGGCGTGTGGTCGGCCGGTGGTTTCAAGCGATAACGGCGGGCTTCCCGAAGTAATTGGCCAATCGAGCGGGCTGCTGTTCCGCTCGGGCGATGTCGAACACTTGACCGCGCAGCTCCGCACGTTGATGGATAACGGCGAGATGCGGCGGAAGTTTGAAGAAGCAGCGGTTGCGAATGCGCGCCGGTTTGCCTGGGAAAGCGTCACGGCGCAACTCGGCCAGATGTACGCGCGAGCGTAGGACAGAAAAATGGAAACCCCTCTGGTCAGCGTGATGCTGCCGTTTTATAACGCAGGCAGGTTCTTTCCGCTGGCCGTGCGTTCGATTCTCGAGCAGCGGCACACGAACCTCGAATTTCTCCTGTGCGACGACGGATCGAACGACGGCAGCCTGGAATATGCGAGACAGATTCCGGATTCGCGCGTGGTGGTTTGGTCAGACGGCAAGACGAAGGGCCTGGCATCGAGATTGAACGAATGTCTGGGACGCGCTCGCGGGAGCCTGATCGCGCGCATGGACTCGGACGACATCAGCTATCCGGACCGCTTGCTGCGGCAGGTGGAATTCATGCAGCGGAATCCGGAGGTCGATTTGCTCGGCTGCCGGATGCTGATTTGCGGGGAAGAAAATCAGCCCATCGGCAAGCGGCCGCTGTCGGTCGATCACGAGGCGATCGTGGCGCATCCAGCGCTCGGCTTCGGAATGGGACATCCGACGTGGATGGGGCGCGCGGATTGGTACCGCAAGCATCTGTACGATGCCCGAGCGATCCGCTTTGAAGATTGCGAGATTCTGTATCGTTCGCATCCATACAGCCGGTTCGCGAACTTGCCGGATATTTTGTTGGGTTATCGCGAACTGCGCGGCGGATTTCAGAAACGCTGGCATAGCCGTTGCGGAAGAATCCGATATCTGCGAGCGCGGCGCCAGGAATTAGGCACTGGCCTGTATTTGCGGGCGGCGTCGGCTGAGGCGGTGAGAGTCGCAATGGACGCGGGACTCGCGTTGACGTCGTCGCGCTATCTAATGATGAAGCTCCGCGAAGAGAAATTGACCGGCGCGGATATCGCGGAATGGCAAGCGGTTTTGGACGGCCTGGCGGCGGCTAGCGAGCCGACGGATCACCGGGCGATGGCGTCAGGAGCGATCGCGTGAGTGGGAGAAAGCCGCGCATCGTGGTGATCACCACGGTGCCGCAGACGATGGTTGCGTTTTTCCCGCGCCAACTGCGGTCTCTTTCGGCTGCCGGATTTGAAGTGCATGCGGTGTCGTCGCCGGGCGCGGAACTGGATCGCCTGGGCGCAGAATGCGGAATCGCGACGCACGGGATCGCGATGGCGCGGCCACCGCGGCCGATACAGGATCTGGTTTCGCTGCGCCGATTGTATTCTCTGTTGCGGCAAATCAGACCCGATGTGGTGCACGCGCACACTCCGAAAGCGGGACTGCTGGGGATGGCCGCGGCGAAGCTTGCTGGGGTTCCAGTGCGGTTATACACGGTGCACGGCTTGCCGCTGCTGACCAGGACGGGCGTGCTTCGACGTATTCTCGAAGGCGCGGAACGCGCGAGCGCCGGGCTCTCGACGCGGTCGTACTGCGTGAGCCACTCGGTGCGCACGGAGGTCCTTTCACTAGGGCTTTGCCAGGCCGAAAAAGTGTTCACGTTAGGCGATGGTTCCTGCGCTGGTGTGGACCTGAACCGGTTCCGTCCTCCAGATGATGTTCCGGCGATTCGTTCCGCTGCACGGGCGACGTTAGGCATTCCGCAAGACGCGCTGTTGGTTACGTTCATCGGCCGATTGTCGAAGGACAAGGGAATTGCTGTTCTCGCCGATGCCTGGAAGGTTGTCGTAAGCAAGCGACCGGATCTGCATCTGCTGTTGGCTGGCGAGGAGGACGAGACGGATCCGATTTCGCACAGCGCGCGCGAGTGGCTTCGGAGTGAGCCGTCAGTCCATTTGCCAGGCGGCGTCCCGGCGGATGCGGTTCCAGGTATTTTTGCCGCCTCCGACATTTGTGTACTGCCGTCGTTTCGCGAGGGCCTGTCGCAGGTTGCGCTCGAAGCGGCGGCGATGGGCATTCCGATGGTGGCGAGCAAAGTGGCGGGCATCGTCGATCCGGTGCTCGACGGCGTTACCGGGTTGCTGGTTCCTCCGAACGAGCCGCAACGGCTGGCGCAGGCCTTGCTCGAGTTAGCTGCGACGCCAGAAAAGCGGAGTCAGTTCGGCCGCGCGGCCATCGAGCATGTTCGCGCGAAGTTCTCGGCGGAGCGGGTGGACCGGCTCTGGATGAATGAATACCGGAGCCTGATCGCGAACGCTCCGCTGGGGTCACGGGTCGCGAATGCGAATCCGGCGGTGGTGCTCGGGGAAAGCAAATTACAGTGAATAGTATGCGGATGCACTTTGTGAAGGTGGGTCTGGCTGTGCTAGCCATGATCGCCGGATACGGGCTTCTGCAACCCACGCGTGTACCGCACGTGGTTGCCGCGCAGGCCGCCGAGCCTGTGCCGTTCCAGTTCTTCCACGAATTTTATGGCGCGAAGGGATACACCGATCCTCAGATTGCGCAGAACCTGGCGCTCGGCATGTGTAACGCGTTGACGTTTACGCCGCCGGTCGAGGCGGGAATGAAAACCGCGGCCGGAAGCTTGACCAGCGTGATGTTGCGCTTGCCGGCATTCTCCCTTCCGGCGGGCCTTTCGGCCGACGAGATCGACCGGCAACGCGCGGCGTTCCAAGCGATGTCCGGCTTGAAGGCGCCGTATTACTGGAACCTGATGCCGGAATGGGATCAGTCGGGCGGCGATTGGGTAGCGTCCGGAAGGCCGACGTATAGAACGCTCACGCGGTCCGCGGCGGGCGGGCGCTTGCAGCGGTATTACCAGAACATCGATCCGGCGCTGAGCCAGTATCTCGCGCAGCCGGCAGGGCAGCGAAGTTATTCATTGGCCGCGGTGACGGACTATCCACCGAATGCTAATTACGCCTATGAAATGGGCGTCGAACTGCAGATGCTCGAGCGCGGAATCGACGAGCTCGGCGACCTCTCGACGGGTATTGCGTTTCTTCGCGGAGCCGCGCGGCAGAACGGCCGGCAATGGGGTATCGACATTTCGGCGTGGCGCACGGGCAACAACAAGGCGACCGAATACGACGAGAAAGGCAACCTACTCGGAGGTTGGTCAGCCGATTATCTGCGGCGCATTTACTACCTCTCTTACATGAGCGGCGCGAACGTCGTCCATAACGAAGCGGTGCAATATCGCTTGTCGAACGGGCAGCTGAATCCGTTCGGGCAAGCGACGAAGGACTTCGCCGATTTTGCTCTGCGCCGCCATCGCGACGTGGGGCAAACGGTTGCGACTACGGCGTTGCTGGTTGCGCATGACCACGGATTCGATCCGAAACACGGAGCCTACAACCAGCAGAATGCGGTCTGGTATCAGGACATCCCGTACGCCGACGGCGACCACATGTTGAACAACATCCTGCGCACGGCGTATCCGAATCACTGGTCGCATGGTCTGGCTCCTGGCGCTCCGTTTGCAAGTAGCGCGGGTGTTCCGGATGCGGACAAGTTTCGCGCGTACCTTGCGGCCGGTGGAGATCCGCGTCCGTACGAGCCGATGCCTTTTACGCGATGGGGCGACACGCTCGATATTCTCACAGACCATGTCACGGCGGACGTGCTCGCGCGCTACAAAGTGATTGTGCTTGCGGGCGATGTGCGGATGACGAATACGCTCCGCACGGATCTGACCGCGTGGGTGCAAAGCGGCGGCGCACTGGTTGTGTTCGGCGGGCAGGCGACGGCGGCGGAAGCAGACCTTTTGGGCGTCACACTCGATGGATCTACGCGGACAGCGACGTCTTCGCGGTGGCTGAATGGCGCCGCGAGCCAAACAGAGGCATCGTTTTCCTATGTCGGCGCGAAAACGGCGGGAGCGGATGTGGTGGCTCTCGCGGGCGCGTCGGATCCATTGATCACGCGGCGGCAGATGGGCGACGGCGAGGTGTACTTCGTCACTGCTCTCTACGGGCAAGCGGCGAATCGCAGCGCGCTGGTGCGTGGCGCTTTGGTTTTGTTGGACACGCTGGCATTGCGCTCACAGCCGGCGGTTGTCAACGGTCCGCCGGTTGAGTACGTCCTTAATCAAGGGAACGGCAGGACGATCGTGACGCTGGTAAACCAATCGGCGGCGGAATGGTCGGGCGAAATTGTATTTCCACGTCCGGTTGATTTTCATGGAGTCAGCGAGTACATTTCAGACCGGCCTGTCCCGTTTGTGGCTTCCAATTCGAGCGTTACGGTCGCGGTGAAAATCGCCGCTTACGATGTTCGCGTAATTGCAGTGGAATAGTTTCCGCCCTCATGACCCTTCCTTCTTTTCCGGACAAAAAACCGCTCGCCGTCTTTGGCGCGTCCGGCCACGCGAAGGTGGTACTCGATATTGTCGAGCGCCAGGGTCGCTATGAAACGGTCAGCCTGTTGGATCGTTATAAACCGGCCGGCACGGAGTGCGGTGGCATTCAGGTCAATGGAACGTTGGAGGATCTTCGGAAGGCCCGCAGCCAATATCCGGAGTTGGAAGTCGTCGTGGCGATCGGCGATAACTGGGCGCGGGCCCGGATTTCAGCCGAGCTCGAAGCGGTATGCCCAGGGATTCGATTCGCGATCGTGATCCATCCGTCGGCGGAGATCGGCCGCGATGTGGTGGTGGGCGAGGGCACGGTGATCATGGCGGGGGCGGTAGTGAATCCGGCGGCGCGAATTGGCGCGGGCTGCATTCTGAATACGCGCGCGTCGCTTGATCACGATTCGACGATGGCGAAGTTCACCAGTCTGGGTCCGGCGGCTACGATTGGCGGCGGCGTGCAGATCGGCGAATTCTCGAGCGTCGGAATCGGCGCCACGGTGATTCAGGAATTGGCGATCGGCGCGCACACGGTGATAGGAGCCGGCGCTGTTGTGGTTCGAAGCATTCCGGATTTCGTGGTGGCTTATGGAACGCCTGCGCGAATTGTCCGGAAGCGCCAGCCGGGCGATCGCTATCTCGGAGAGGCTCTCAGCGTTGCGCGCTAAGCCGGAGCCAACGAACGTCAATATGAAGCTGCCCTCGCCGATGTATCGATTCACCAAGCGCCTGATGGATGTCGTGATCTCGACCATCGCGCTGATTGTGCTCGCACCGGTCATGCTGATCGTGGCGATTCTAGTGCGGGTGAAGTTGGGCGCGCCGGTGCTATATCGCCACCCGCGGCCGGGCTTCGGCGAAGTGACTTTCGATTGCGTCAAATTTCGCACGATGACGAACGAGTGCGATGCGAACGGCAGGCCGCTGCCTGAGATTGTTCGGCTTACGGAATTCGGCAAATCGCTTCGCCGGTACAGTCTGGATGAATTGCCGCAGTTGTGGACCGTGCTTACCGGCGATATGAGCCTGGTTGGGCCGCGGCCACTTGAGGTCCGGTACCTGCCTCGTTATTCCGAAGAACAACGCCGGCGCCACACCGTTCCGCCCGGCATAACCGGTTGGGCCCAAGTGAACGGCCGCAACGAAATTGAATGGGATCGTAAGTTCGAGCTCGACGTCTGGTACGTGGATCACCGCTGCGTTCGGCTCGACCTCAAAATTCTCGCCCTGACGTTTTTGAAAGTGATTACCGCCGCGGGAATCGCAAAAGCCGGTCATGCTTCGATGGAAGAATTCTTTGGACCTGCCGATCGCAATCCGATGGCGTTCGTCCACGACGTTTCAAAGAGCGGGCTCCAGTAGATCCTCCCGCGTTTCTTTGTCCTCGATCCACGCTTTCTCAATCTAACTCTTCGCTTCCAAGGAATGAATATGTCCAGCGTTGCTGTGGCCCGTCCCGCCACGTCCCTCCATTCGACCAGTCCCTCCGCGATTCCGCTTTCGGCACCCGATGTCACCGACGAAGAACGCCAGGCGGTACTTGATGTCCTCAGCGGCCGAAGCCTGAGCCTGGGTCCGCTGCTGCCCGCCTTTGAGGAAGCGCTCGCCGAAGCGGCAGGAACGCGTTTCGCGGTGGCGGTGAATTCCGGAACCAGCGCATTGCACCTTTGCGTCAAAGCGTCGGGCATTGGCGACGGCGACGAAGTGATTACGACGCCGTTCAGTTTTGTCGCTTCAGCGAACTGCATGTTGTACGAGCGCGCCGTGCCCCGGTTTGTCGATATCGACATCAACACGTACAACATGGACGCGCGCGCCATCCCGTCGGCGATTGGTTCGAAGACGCGCGGGATTCTGCCTGTTCACGTTTTCGGCAATCCCGCTGACATGCCCCGGATTCTCTCGATCGCGGCGAAACACAAGCTCGCGGTGATTGAGGATTCGTGCGAAGCAATTGGTGCGACGGTCGGCGGACGCCGCGCGGGCGGACTCGGCGACAGCGGTGTTTTCGCTTTCTATCCGAACAAGCAAATTACGACGGGAGAAGGCGGAGCGGTCGTGACGAACGACGAACGGATCGCGCGTTTGTCCAGAAGCTGGCGAAACCAGGGCCGGGGAGAGGGCGCGGAATGGCTCCAGCATGAGCGTCTGGGCTATAACTACCGGCTTTCCGACATCAACTGCGCGCTGGGCCTGGGGCAGGTTTCGCGGCTCGACAGCATCCTGGCGCAACGGGCGCAAGCGGCCGCCCGGTACGATCAGCATCTCGAGCGCGTGCCGGGCGTGATTCTGCCGCCTCGTCCTTCGGGCGACGCCACGATGAGCTGGTTCGTTTACGTGATCCGCCTCGAGGACCAGTTCGGGCGGGAAGATCGCGACCAGGTTCTGGCGGCGTTGCGCAGTGAGGGCATCGGCTGCAACAACTACTTCGCTCCGATTCACCTGCAAAAGTTTTATCAGGATCAGTTCGGATACCGGCGCGGCGATTTCCCGATCACGGAGCATGTCGCGGACCGGACGATTGCCCTGCCGTTTTTCAATCAGCTGAGCGAGGCGCAGGTTCGTACCGTAGCGGCGGCGTTAACCAAGGCGATCAATCAGTGTCATCGCGGGGCGCTGCGTCCGGCAGCGGTGGCGGGCTAGGGGAAGCTGTCATGATTACCTTTTCTGACGCGACCAAAAGCCCTCGCTGGTTGAACTTGTTTGCCGAAGCGGGAATGATTGCGGCTGCCGGTTTTTCCGCCTTCCTGTTGCGCTTCGAATTTCAGGTACCGGCATTTTATCTTTCCCACTTGAACGTTGCGCTAGTGGTTTGGATCGTGATCAAGCTCAGCGTATTCCATTGGTTCCGTATGGACCGCCGGGCCTGGCGGTTCTTTTCCGTGCAGGACGTTCTGCAACTGGTTCGGGCCAATGCGACGGCGTCGATCATCAGTAGTGTGGTCCTGCTTTTCGCGACCACTGGATTTCCGCGCTCGATCTACATTCTCGATTTCATCTTGTGTTGTTTGTTCGTCGGAGCCCGGTATTTGTCGGGTCGAATCCTGGTGGAAGCGCGGCATTCAAAGCCGGGCGCGGGTCGTGACATTCTGATTTACGGCGCGGGCGGCGCCGGCGTGGCGCTGTTATCGGAGCTGAGGCGGAATCCAGCGCTGGGGTTGAATGTGGTCGGATTCATTGACGATAATCCGCATCTGACCGAAGTGTACGTGCAGGGCGCGAAGGTTTTGGGTCAGGGACACGAGTTGAGCGCGGTCGCAACGAGGACGGGCGCGAGGGAGGTTTTGATTGCCGCGCCGTCGGCGAGCCCGGATGAAATGTTCCAGATTCTGCAGCACTGCCAGCATGCGCAGGTGCGCTTCCGGACGGTCGCGGCGCTGGGCGAGATCATCGAAGGGAAGGCCATGACGGCACAGATCCGCGAGGTCGATGTGCAGGATCTGCTGTCGCGTCCGCAGATCGAACTAGACCATGGACTGCTGCACGAGAAGATCGAAGGCAGGGTCGTCATGGTGACGGGCGCGGCCGGATCGATTGGCTGGGAGCTATGCCGCCAACTGGCGCGTTTCGGGCCGTCGCGGCTGGTGGCGTTTGAAATTGCCGAAACGCCGCTGTTTCATTTGGAGCGGGAGATGCGGCAGAAGTTTCCGGAGTTGGATTTCCGCGCGGAAATCGGGAGCATTCAGGATCCGAGCCGCGTGTCCGCTGTGATGGCCGCGCATCGCCCAAGCATCGTGTATCACGCAGCCGCTTACAAGCATGTGTCGATGATGGAATCGAGCGTGATCGAGGCCGTGCTCAATAATGTTTTCGGAACCTATCACGTGGCGCTTGCCGCCGACGAATACGGAACCGATGAATTTGTTCTGATCTCCTCCGACAAGGCCGTCCGCCCGACCAGCCTGATGGGTGCGACGAAACGGATGTGCGAACTGCTGATCCGCTCGCTGCCTTCGAGCCGGACTCGTTATGTCGCTGTTCGCTTCGGCAACGTCCTCGGTAGCAACGGCAGCGTCATTCCGCTTTTCAAGAACCAAATCGCGAATGGCGGTCCGGTGACGGTGACGCATCCCGAGATGCGGCGCTATTTCATGACCATTCCCGAAGCCTCGCAACTGGTGCTGCAGGCGTCGGCAATGGGGAGCGGCGCGCAGACTTTCGTACTCGACATGGGCAGTCAAGTGAAGATCGTGGATATCGCGCGCAAGCTGATTGTTCTTTCAGGATTCGTGCCGGAGGACGATATCAAGATTGAATTCACGGGACCTCAACCTGGCGAAAAGCTTTATGAAGAACTCAATCTCGACGACGAAGCCACGGTGGCGACGTCGCATCGCAAGATCAAAATCTTCATGGAAAGCGCGGCTTCTTCCCGCATCGCCGACCAGATGGACAAGCTGCATCATCTTTGTGACACGCGTATGGTCGGCGAGGTGATCGCGATGATCATGGAACTCGTGCCCGAATACACGCCGAGCGACCGCATCCTATCGCAACTGCCATCCGCGCCCGTGCGCAAGGCCGTCCAGCAAGTGCCATTGTTGAGTCGCGCCGCGGCGGCTGGCGTCGCACCGTAATCCGAATCTGGAGTCAACTCGATGCTAACTTCGATGCCCGCACAGACAGACACTGACGCCTTGGCCGGATTGCTGAGCAACGACGACGCCGCCTTCTACCGCGAACACGGTTGGGTGGTAACCTCGAACGTGATTGCCGGTTCCCTGATCGACGAAACGCTGGCCGCGCTCGACGAGCATTGGTCCGGCCATCGCGACTCCGAATTGCCCGGGAGCGGAAAACAGTTCGCCGATTGGATGCCGGGTACCGGAGCCGGAACGCGTAATAACGAATATATTTCCCTGCAAAATCGCCGAATTCGCCAACTCGCTTGGTCGCCCATCGTGGGCGCGATCGCAGCGCGTGCCGCGGAGACTTCGGCGATCCGGCTGTTTGACGATCAAACCGTGTACAAGCCCGGCGGGCAGCAGGAAGCGGTGGTCGGCTGGCACGTTGACGGCGATTATTGGGGAACGTGCACGTCGCAAGAGATGCTCACGGCCTGGATCCCGCTGCACGATTGCCCGGTCGAAATGGGTCCGCTGGTGGTGCTCGATGGGAGCCATCGCTGGTCGCACAAGATTGAGCGTTCGGCTTTGTCTTTTCACAGTTCGAACATGGAGGCCCTGGCTGGACACGTCGAAGCGGCCGGCTTCGAGTGCAAGCCAGTGACGATCGAATTGAAGAAGGGGCAGTTCAGCCTGCATCACTGCCGCGCCATTCACGGCAGCTATCCGAATCGCAGCGATCGTCCGCGCATCGCTCTCGCCATCCATATGCAGGACGACCAGAACGAGTATCGCGCGGCGATGCGGCCCGACGGGCGTCCGGTGCGGTTGTTCAACGATACAATTTGCAAAACGAATGACCGCGGAGAGCCCGACTATAAGGACAGCGCGGTTTTCCCACTTCTCTGGAGCGCCGATTCCATCGCCATGGAACGGCGGGAGGAGCGTCGTTGACCTTGGCGCATCATATTGACGTGCTCTCTCCGGAGAGCGCGCAATGGGCCTCTGTTCTTGAGCGTGTTCCGCACGACGTGTATCACACGGCGAAGTATCATCGCGTTCCGGGATTCGGGCAGGTGGGGGCGGCCCGGGCTTTCTCATACGAGGAAGGCGATCGCGTGTTCCTGTGGCCGTATTTGCTGGCGCCGATTCCCGGGGCGGAGGGCTATCACGACGTCACGTCGGTGTATGGCTATCCGGGTCCGGTGGGTTCGGCGGATCCGGCGTTTCTGAGCCGGGCCTGGGAGGCGTTACTGGACCATTGGAAAGCGCAACGCGTCGTTTCGGTCTTCACCCGCTTTCACCCTATCCTCGAAAATAGCTCGCTTTTGCTGGCAATTCCCGCTGCTGCGGAGGGCATCAAGGTGTATGGCTCGACGGTTTCAATCGACCTGAAGCTTCCGGCGGAAACACAGTATCGGCAATACAACAAGAAGCTGCGCCAGGAGATCGGTAAGGCGCGGCGCGCCGGTTTAGTCACGGTCGAGGACGAACAGTGGAAGCACCTCGACGATTTCGTTCGCGTGTATAGCGAAACCATGGCGCGGCGCAGCTGCCGTCCGGAGTATCTGGTGAACCACGCCTGGGTGCATACATTTCGCGAAATGCTGGGAGAGCATGCGCACCTTTTTATCACCAAGATTGACGACGAGATTGCGGCCGCGATGATCGTTGTCGAATATCAGCCGTTCGTGCATTGCCATCTGCTAGGCAGCGCTCCGAAGTTCGCCGAATTGTCTCCTTCAAAGGTGATGTTGGACGACGTCCGCATTTGGGGGACCAGCCACGGCTACGGATGTTTGCATCTTGGCGGCGGGCTCGGCGGCAAAGAGGACGATCTGTTCCGGTTCAAGCGCAGGTTTTCCGAAACGGCGCATCCGTTTGAGACCGGAAGCTGGATTCTCGATCCGGTGTGTTTCGAGCAGCTGGAAGCAGAGCATCGCGCGCGCCTCGAGGCACAAGGGCACGATCTTTCGGACGTCAGTTTCTTCCCCGCCTACCGCTACGTTCCGCACAACCCTTCTTAGTAGCGCCTGTTTCCGCGACTTCCCGTCACGAAACAGCGCAACGATCTAGGGGATGCGCAGATCCGCTTTTCTCACTTTGCCGGTTACCGTGCGCGGCAGCTCCGTCGCGAAGATTACCTTTTTCGGAATCTTGAAGCGCGCGAGTTTTCCGTCGCAAAATGCAATGAGAGTTTGCTGATCGCAATGCGTTCCTGGGACAGGAACCACCACCGCGCATCCGACCTCTCCCCATTTTTCGTGCGGCATTCCAATGACGGCGACATCCATCACCGCGGGATGTTGGCGCAGCAGCCGTTCGATCTCCGCTGGATACACATTCTCGCCGCCGCTGATGAACATGTCCTTCTTGCGATCGACGATGTAGGTGTAACCCTGGTCGTCCCTGCGGGCCAAATCTCCGGTGTAAAACCAGCCGTCGCGGATGGCGGCGGCGGTCTGTTCAGCGTTGTTCCAGTAGCCGCTGCACATCGCGGGGGTGCGGA
This sequence comes from Bryobacterales bacterium, assembly GCA_038210135.1. GTDB lineage: Bacteria > Acidobacteriota > Terriglobia > Bryobacterales > Bryobacteraceae > JBBQWZ01. The sequence continues at coordinate 39,691 of JBBQWZ010000031.1, read as the reverse complement.
AGATGAGCTCTCCGATTTCACCTTCGGGGACGTCCGTTGCATCCTCGTCGACGATGCGCGCTTCGATAGCGAAGTTCGGGAAGCCAATGGATCCGGCCTTGCGGACCGAATCGCGGGCGTCGAGCGCGAAGGTGTTGGGTCCCACTTCGGTGAGGCCGAAGCCCTGCTGCAGGTTGATTCCGCGCGCGAGCCAGCGCTCGATCAGGCCGACCGGGCAGGGAGCGCCCCCGCTGATGATGGAGCGCAATCCGCTCAGATCGACGGTAGCGAATGCGGGTGAATCCGCCATCATTACGAGTTGCGTCGGCACAGCAAATAGAGCGGTGACCCCGAAATCTTCGATCATCCGCAAAACCTCAGTGGCGTCGAATGACTTCGCAATGACGACGGTGGCTCCGACGAAAAAGGCGGGGAGCGTATACACGTTCAGGCCGCCGGTGTAGAACATCGGCGTGTGAATCAACACCGTGTCGGATGGCCCGACCATTCGGAGCGCGGTGTTGATTGCATTCCAAAGAATGTGGCGATAGGAGAGGATGACGCCTTTCGGCTTGCCGGTGGTTCCCGAAGTGTAAAGCAGCATTTGCGGCTGTTCTAAATCGATCTCGGGGGCGAAGGATGGGAAGGCGACCGGCTCTTGCGCGATCGCTTGGAAGGCGTCTAGTTGGAGTTTCTGCGCGGCCAGCGGCGTGGCGAGATGCTGGAACTCGTCCGCGTAGATCAGCAGTTTCGGCTCGGCGTTCGCAAGGATTTGCGTCAGCTCTGGCGCGGTCAGTTTGGAATTGAGCGGAACGAAAATCGCGCCCATTTTAGCGGCGGCAAACAGAACGAATAAGATTTCGGCTCCGTTCGGCAGCAGAACAGCGACGCGATCGCCCGGGGTGATGCCGAGTTGTTCGAGCGCGCGACGGTAGCGATTGGCGGCCTGATTGAATTCGCGATAGGTGAAGCGCCGGCCGGTGGATGTCTCGGCGATGGCGGTCCTGTCGGGGAAGTACGTCTCGTTTTTCGCGAGCCAGTCAACGGCGTTCATGCAGTGGCAGGAAGATTCGCCAGGAATAGTTCCATCTCGTCGATTACCGTAGCAGGATTTTCGATCTGCGGCATATGACCGCAATCGGGAATCATCACGAGCTTTGCGTTATCGAAGCGCTGGGCCGCCTCGCGAATCCATTCGGCCAGCACGATCGGATCCTGCGCGCCTTGCAATAAGAGCACCGGCGCCTTGATCCGGTGGACTTCGTCGAGCTGGCAGTGTTCGAGCGAAAGCTTCGCACAGCGACTGATGACACGCGTATACGCGGGATAATCCGGGCGCGTCAACTTGGCGTCCTGCTTTGCGATATAGGCCGCTTTGTCGGGCGCGGCCTGATTGCAAAATAAGCGTCCGAAGATCGCGGCGTGATAGGCGGGCGTATATTGCTGCAGATTTGCTTCGCTCACGCGCTCGGCGCTGAACTGCAATTCCTGTTGGGTGTAGCGATGCAGTCCTCCCGTCGTGATGAGGATCAGGCTCTCAACGCGACTGGGTGCATCGAGAGCCAATGCCATTGCCAACTGGCCGCCGAAGGAGTTGCCGGCCACAGCGCACGACGCGATGCCGAGCGAATCGAGGAGCCGGGTGAATTCGGTTGTGAAGAATCCGGCCGTATATTCGATATCAGGCTTTTCGGAATTCCCGAAGCCGGGAAGATCCACAGCGATCACGCGATGCTTCTCGGCGAGCTGGCCGAGCACCGGCTCCCAGTCGAGATGATCGCCGAACATGCCGTGAATCAGCAGCAGCGCGGGTCCGTGGCCGCGATCGATAAAGAACATGCTGGCTTTCCTTATCCGGCGAAGCTAGAACAGCAATTTCAGGGCGAATTGAATCAGGCGCGGATTATTCGTGGTGGAGATAATCCGCCCAAACGCGGTGCCGGCATTCAAATCGCTGAGCGGATTCGCATAATTTACCCGATTCGTCAGGTTAAACGCATCGGCGCGAAATTCGAGCGAATAGCGCTCGAGGATAGCGAACCTCTTCGAGATGGCGAAGTCGAGATTGACCTGCTTCGGGCCGCGGAGAGCGTTGCGTCCGACGTTCCCGAAGTCGGTTCCGGCAGCGCCGGCGATGGCGGATCCGTTGGAACTGGGGATCGGCGCACCCGCCGCGATAATCGGCCGGACGAACGCCGCCGGGTTGAAATAGTAGCCCGCCGGAACGTTACTCGTTGCCGTATCCTTGGTCGCGCCCGGCGCCCAGTTCGGACGAGCCAGCGCGGCTCCGCCGCCAGACAGGCCGTAGAAGGAGCCGGCGCCGAGGTCCACGATATCGATCGGGAGTCCGGATTGCGCGGTGAGAATTCCGCCCAGCTGCCAATCTTTCAGCGCGTACTTCGCGAACTTGCCGCTGCCGGTCGAACCGGGCAGCGGCAGGGTCCACAGCCCGCTCATCACGAAGCGTTGCGTGCGATCGAAATCCGAGATGCCGCGATTGGCGCGGTTGTTGAGCTGGTTGCCAAGGATGCCGCTGGTCTCGCCGACTCCGCCGGGATTGACGACGCCGCCGACACCCGCTCCGCCGCCTTGGCCGGATGCGTTATCGATCGATTTCGAGAAAGTGTAGGACGCGAGGAACTGCACGCCGTGCGCGAAACGCTGCGTCAGGCTGGTTTGCAGGGAGTGATAAACCGACTGCGCAGTGGATTGATTCTGGAAGAAATTGTTGATGCCGACGCCGGAATACGGAGCGCGGAGGGCGGCGTTGGCGGGCGTGTTGGTGGTGATCACGGCGCCGGTGACGTCGTTGGTGATCGACCCGTTGCCGGTAACCAGGCGGGCCTGATTGATTCCGACTTGACGGAACAGATTGGTGCCGCGGGAACCGACATAGCTGAGTTCCAGTGAAAGGTCGCGGCGCAGCGCGTACTGCGTGCTGAAATTGAACTGCTGGAGGTAGGGCGTGCGAATGTTGCGATCAAAGAGGGTGCCCGAGAGGTTGACGCCTGGCACCAGAGTGGGGAATTGGCCCGGGGTGGGTGCGGCGAAAAACGGATCGGCCACCGGAGCGCCGACGCGCGCACCGAACACATAGGTCGGCGGAGCGATGACGTTCAGCGTGACGTATTGGAAGGACGTCCGCGAATAGTAGACTCCGTATCCGCCGCGCACCACGAACTTGTCATTGAATGAGGGCGAATAGGCGAAGCCGACGCGCGGTCCGAAGTTATTCGGGTCGTTGCTCTTCAACAAGCTGTTCGAACCCTTGGGCACGCCGGCTTGTTCATACTGCGAAATCACGTTGCCGGCCTGCACGAAGCCGCCGACGGGCGGTCCAAAAGGTGTTCCGCCGGCTGACAAGAGACGCGGCTGATACAGACTCGGGTCGAAGGTGGAGATGCGGCCGCGGGTGTCATACGGCGGCGAGTCGAGTTCATAGCGCAAGCCGAGATTCACCGTCAGGCGCGAAGTCACTTTCCAGTCGTCCTGGGCGAAGAAATTGTAGTCCCAGGCGCGCAGGCTGCGGTTTCCGATGCCGCTACCGAATACGGACACGAAGGTATTGCCGAGGAGAAAATCGTTGAAGCTCAAGAAATCGATCTGGCCCCGCGTGTAGAAATTCAGCGTGTAGTTGTTTTCGTTCAAGCGAATTTCGGCGCCAGCGCGTAAGGTATGTTTCCCGCGCACAATCGAAACCGTATCGGCGAGCGTCATCGACGGCGATACGGCTTTGACGTCGATGGTCGGCGAGGTTCCGATCACCATGCCACCGCCAGCGGCGTTGACGCGAATCAGCGGAAGGCCGGGGAAACTTGCGGCGTTGACGCGTTTGATGCCAATGTCGGAATCGTTGATCGGCTCCTGGGGAAAGGCATCGACGCGCAGGAAGTTGTAGCCGGCGCGAAGCTCGTTGACGATGGTCGGCGAGAACGTGTGCGTATCCGTGATGCTGGCGAGGCGTCCGTTATTCTGCTGGAAATTTCCGAAGCCGGGCAGGTTCGGTCCGCCGCCGAGGAAGCTGGGGAGCACCAATGTTTGCGGGGCATTGAAGGAGAAGAGCTTGCCGGTGAGGGTGTTTCGATCGGAGATGCGGATGTCGATATTCGCGTTGAATTGGTTCTCCTCAAAGGAAGACGGCGTGGCGCCGGAGTAGCGGCCGTTCGCCTGCGGAGTGGGAATCAGGTAGTTGCCGCCGGGCAGTTTCGCATTGAGCAAAGCCAAAGCGGTGGGATTGATGGTGGCGGCCGGATTTCCGCCGGCGGGTGTGGGTTTGAAGATCGCGAGCAGCGCGGCCTGCGAGCGATCGTTGGTGAGGCCGGGGGCGATCAGAACGTTCGACGAGAGGCTGTTGATGGTGGATGCCGCGTTCCGTTCCTGGGTGCCTTGATAGGACGCGAAGAAGAAAATGCGATCCTTCTTGACCGGACCGCCCAGCGTTCCGCCATAGACGTTGCGCTTGAGTTCAGGGCGCGCGACGCCGGCGGCTTTCAGGAAGGGGTTGTTGGCGTTCAAATTTTCGTTGCGGAAAAATTCATAGAGCGTTCCGTGGAATGCGTTCGAGCCGGTCTTGGTGACGGCTTGAATATTGCCGCCGCCAGAGCGGCCGTAGGTCGCGTCGTAGAGCGAGGTCTGCACCTTGAATTCCTGCAGGGATTCAGGGGCGGGGACGCCGAGAGATGGGGCCGAGTTGGTGCCCATCGAGTTGGCGTCGATGCCGTTGATGATGAAGTTATTGTTGGTGACTCGCGCGCCGTTCACCGAAATGTTTTGCGAATTGCGGCCGACCGAGGTGTTATCGGGAAGGTAGGTGGCGGCCCCGGTGGAAAGCCCGAGGATCTGCGTGTAGTTTCGCGTTGCGAGAGGCAGTTCCGTCAGGGTGCGCGAATCGACTACACGGCCAAGAACGGGTGCCGCGGTCTGCACGAGAGCGGCGTCCGACACGACGTCCACGGTCTCGGTGGCGCTTCCGATTTTGAGCGGGATATTGATCGCCGCCGTCTCCGTGATTCTGACTTCGACGTCTTTCACTACGGCGCTTTGGAAGCCCGCCGCCGTGACTCGCAATGTGTACTTACCGGGGGCGAGCAGGTTGAAGACGTAATTTCCATCTTGACCGGTAACGGACTCGCGACGGTTGCCGGTCTCGCTGTCGAGGCGCACCGTGGCGTTACGAACGACGGCTCCGGATGGGTCGGCGACGGTGCCGGTGATCTGACCGGTGGTCACGGTTTGCGCACTCGCGTACGGGATCGCGAGAAGACTCAGAACGAGAATGGCGGCAAGGCGAACAGCTCGAAGCTTCATGGCTTCCTCCTCAAACTACGGTTTTTCGACGGAAGACTGCGGCGCGGGACCAAAGCCCGCGGGCGGACCGGCCAAGCCACTTTGGATCAGGGCCAGCACGGTTTCAAACTGCGGTTTCGGGACGGCTTTGCCTTCCCACAGCATCCAGCGCATCCCGAGGAAGTGCGCCATGCCCATCAGGCACCAGGCCATGGTTTCGGCATCGAGCGCGCGGACCTCGCCACGGTCGATAGCCTGCTGCAGGCCGAACGTGTAGCTGTCGGCGAGCGAGCGATAATACCAGCGATAGAGGTCGGGATCGACCAGCTCGGCTTGGGAAACAATGCTGTAGAGATTGCGGTGGCGATCGACGAATTCGAAGAACGATTCAAAGCCGGCGCGCTCGATTTCGGCGCGATGGGTGAGTCCGGTGAGGGCCTCGCGAAGATGGCTGCGGAGGCTGGCGTTCAGGTGGCGGACCAGTTCCTGGAAGATGGCGAGTTTGCTTGGGAAGTAGACGTAGAATGTGCCCAAGGCTACATTAGCCGTCTGGGTGATGTCCACGATGGAGGTATCGAAATAGCCCTTCGCAGCGAAAAGGTCTTCTGCTGCTTCAAGTTGGCGCTGACGAGTGGCTTGCGCTTTGCGGGTTTTGGCTTTGGGTGACGCCGTGGTCATTTTGCTTTCAGAGGCAATAAATGAATACTGAACCAGCATTCAGTTTTACTGAGCGTACAACATTGGCTGGGCAAGTCAAGAATTATTTTTGCGATTGAAACGTTGGCCGTGGCAATGGGAGGTCAAGCCGGGGGAGGCGTTTGGAGGAGACCAAGCGTGGCTTGGCCGAGGGCCAGGCCTCCGTCGTTTGGCGGTACGACGCGGTGGACGCGCACATCAAAGCCCGCCGCCCGGAGTCGAGTAACGGATTTGCGGAGGAGTGTCAGATTCTGAAAAACGCCGCCGGTGAGTCCGACCAGATTCAGGCCTGTGCTCTGGCGCGCCAACTCACTGCCGGCCACGATCCACGATGCTACGGCTTCGTGAAAACCGGAGCCGATCCGCTCGCGAGGAACTCCGGCTCGCAAGTCGGCGACGATTTCACGTAGCATGGGGCCGGGATCGAGAAGCACGGGCGAACCTTGTGGAGAGTCCTGGATGATCTTCGCCGTATAGCGGGGTTCGCTATCGGTCGCGCAAAGCGATTCCAATTCGATGGCGGCCTGACCCTCGTAGCTCACCCGCTGGCGGACTCCGATCAGCGCGGAGACGGCATCGAAGAGGCGTCCCATGCTGCTCGAGCGGACGCAATTCAATTCGCGATCCAATTGTTGCCTGAGCAGCCTCAACTCGGGCGCGTGGAATTCCGCGACGCACGCCAGGTCATCGTCCCAATCGATTTTCGCCGCGTGCAAATGCGAGAGCGCGCTCCGGGCCGGCGTTTTCACCGCGGCATCCCCGCCGGCTAACGGCACGTACTTCAGGTGGGCGAAGCGTTCGAATTCCGCTCCTCTCACGATCAGAACTTCGCCGCCCCAAATGGCGCCGTCCGTTCCGTAGCCGGTGCCGTCGAAGACGATCCCGATGATCGGCGAATCGAGCGGCAAGGCGGATTCCGCGACCAGGGCCGCGACGTGAGCGTGATGATGCTGCACCTTGATCAGGGGAAGTTTTCGTTCTTCCGCATACCGCGCCGCCCAGTTCGCGGAATGATAGCCGGGGTGCAAATCGCAAACGACTCGCCGCGGCTCGACGCGGAAGAGCCGCAGCATGTGGTCAAGCGCTCTTTCAAACGCGCGCTGCGTTTCGAGCATGCCCATGTCGCCGATGTGCTGGCTGAGATACGCGTATTTCTGTTTGGTGATGCAGAAGGTGGACTTCAACTCGGCGCCGACCGCGAGAATGCTGTCAGCTTCTTTCGGTAATTGAATCGGCAACGGAGCATAGCCGCGCGAACGGCGCAACGGCATCTCGTATCCTTCGAAGGTGCGGATCACCGAGTCGTCGCAGACCACTTCGATATCGCGGTTGTGCAAGAGGAATGCATCGGCGAGTCCGGACAGGCGCTCGACGGCTTCGCGATTCTCGCGTACGATCGGCTCGCCGGATGGGTTCGCGGAGGTCATCACGAGGGGCGCTTCGCCGAGTAGCAGCGGGTGCAGCGGAGAGTAAGGCAGCATCACGCCGATGTAGCCGTTGCCCGGAGCGACGCGTTCCGACAGGGCATTTCCGGCGCGCTTTTCGAGCAATACAATCGGGCGCTCTTTGGCGGTGAGGAGACGGGATTCTTCGTCTGGTAGGTGCGCGACCTTGCGGGCGGCTTCCAGGTCGCGGACCATGATGGCGAAGGGCTGCTCGAAGCGATTCTTGCGGCCGCGCAGTCGATCGATGGCTTCGTCCGAGGTGGCATCGCAGACGAGGTGAAATCCGCCGATCCCTTTGACGGCGAGGATGGCTCCGCGGGCGAGCTCTTCGCGGGCACGGGCAATCGCGGGCGGTCCGGTCAGACTTTCCCGGCGGTTCTCAAAAGTAACTTGGGGGCCGCACTTCGGGCAGGCATTCGGCTGCGCATGGAAGCGGCGGTCAGCCGGGTTCTGATATTCAGCCAGGCACGTTTCGCACATCGCGAACACGTGCATGGTGGTGGCCGGACGATCGTAGGGGAGATCCTGAATGATGGTGAAGCGGGGACCGCAATTGGTGCAATTCAGGAACGGGTACGCGAAGCGGCGATCGGCGGGATCGTGCAGTTCCCGCAGGCAATCCTCACAGGTCGCGACGTCGGGCGAGACGGGCGTGCTTCCTGAAGCCGCGTGTTCGCTGGTGACGATCATGAAAGTGGAATCGCCGATGCCGGCGATGGAGTGCGTGACGATCCGGTCGATGATCGAGAGCGGGGGCTTGCGAAGGCGCAAGTCGCGCTCGAAGGACGAGAGAGCTTCCGGGACTCCTTCCGCTTCAATGGTGACCCCGGAATTGTGATTGAAGACGAAGCCCGATAGGGCGTGCTCGCGCGCGAGATTGTAGACAAACGGGCGGAAGCCGACGCCTTGCACAACCCCTGTGATTTCGAACCGGACGCGCGAACGCGGCATAGCCAAATCATGCCATAGCCGGTGCCGCGAGCTCTCACTTTCCGATGCGTGCCAACTACGCCAGGATCGCCGCGGGAATCCGGTCCAAAGGACAAACCTCTTTGGCCGCGCCGGCGCTCAGATTCAAGCCCGCGCCGCCGATGAGACGTCCATGTCCAGAAATTTGCGGCAGGTGTTCTACCGGGCTGTCATATTTGCTTCCATCGGTTTGCTCGACGCGCAAGTCGAGGGCGGCATCCGGGAACCGCTTACGACGGACCGGCCCGGCATCGGGGACGGCGTGAAGGTCATCGGCGCGGGGTACCTTCAGTTCGAAAGCGGCTTGACGCTGACCGGCCGATCGGATGGCGGTTCCGCGGAACGTTCATTTACCGGCGGAAGTCCCCTCGTACGATGGGGAATTGGTCACGGGATCGAATTGCGCTTCGCCGCGGATGGATTCCGCAGCTCCGCGCAGCGCGCGGACAGTGCTTTCGAGAGCGTGGTCACGCGCACGGCGGGACCGTCCGACCTCTCAGCCGGAGCCAAGGTCGGCTTGGTGCAAGAAACGGCCTGGCGTCCGGAACTGGCGGTGGTAGCGATGGTTTCTATGCCGGCAGGCGATCCGCGGTTCTCGAGTTCGGGCGTGGATCCGACCGTGAAACTCGTCTGGTCGAAATCGATCCGCGAGAGCACCGTGGTCGGCGGGAATTTCCTGGTCTCTTCTCTATCCGCGGCGGATGGACGATTCTCGCGGGAGCAGGTCAGTGTGCAAGTCAGTCGAGGTCTAAGGCGTCAATGGAATGCCTTCACGGAGGCGTACCTTGCGCGCTCGTCGCTTCGCGGGAGCGATACGGTCTGGGCATTAGATGCCGGTGTTTCGCACCCACTAGGCCCGAACGCCCAAGTGGATGTGTCGGCAGGCCAGCAGATCGCGCCGCTGATCCGTTGCTGGTTTGTGTCGGCGGGACTCGTGGTCCGGTTTCCGGCTCACCGCTAGAAACCCTTGGATTATGCGCCAAGGTCCTAAGAGTGCGCGGTGCGCCGCCGATAAGCAGATTGTGAGGGGAGAGTACACCGAATGAGCGTTGACGTGATGATCGTGGATGATTCGGCGGTAATACGAAAAGTGCTGCGTCGAATTCTCGGGCAGGCAGATGTCAACCTCGGAAACGTGGTCGAAGCGGGGGATGGGATCGAGGCTCTGGAGAAATTGAAACTCGGCCCGGTGCATCTGATTTTGAGTGACATCAATATGCCCAATATGGATGGCATCGAACTGCTGACCGCGCTCAAGGCGCAGCCCGAATCGAAGCATATTCCCGTGATCATGATCACCACGGAAGGCAGCGCCGCGCGGGTTATGGAGGCGGTCCAACTGGGGGCAAGTGGTTACGTCAGAAAGCCATTCACCATGGAACAGATCAAGGAAAAGCTGGAAGGGCTCATCTAACCGGGAACCTTATGATGAATCAAGATCAGATTGTGGATGCGATTCGCACTTCGACGGATGAGACGTTTTCGATGATGCTTGGACTCTCCGTCGAGTTGGGAACTCCACGGTCCGAAGTGGCCGCGCCTGGGCCGAGCGACGGAATTATCGCCGTGGTCGGGCTCGCCGGCGCCTGGATTGGCACTGCCAGTCTCGCGTGCGACGTGAAAATGGCTTGTCGGATTGCCGGCGCCATGCTCGGCTCCGAGTTCAGCGAAATCAACGACGAAGTCCTGGATGCGGTTTCGGAAATTGCCAATATGATTGTGGGCAATTTCAAGACGGTCGCTGAAAACCATCTCGGCGTGCTGGGCCTGAGCATCCCGACCGTCGTCTACGGCTTGAGTTTTTGCGCCCGCAGCGGCGGCAAAGAGAAGTGGACGGTCATCCCCTTTAAATGCGAGGGACTCGATCTCGAAATCAAAGTCTGTCTGACGCCTAACCGCGGCCTCGCGCGAGTGATGTCCCACGCTGTCGATGTGGCTTTGGTTGAGAAATAACTCCGCTTATTGACCTGCTTTGGGTTCCGGTGCCGTCTTCGGTTCGGTTTCGCCGCGATGGCAGGTGTAGCAGGAAACCCTTAACTTTCCGTCGTGAAATTTGCCGTTCGTGTCCTGCGTCAGCTTGATCATTTGGCGAGCAATTTCCTTCTTGGGATTTTCGTCGCTCGCGAAGTTGCCCTGGACGTGGCAGAACACGCACTGTACACCGAGGCCCGCGGTGAAGGTCCGCATGACCTGCTGAATATCGGCCCCGGCCGGAAGCTTCAACACCTTCAAATTCGACGGCGCCACCGGGGGCGCGGTCTTCTCCTGCGCGGCAAGCGACCAACCACAAACGCTAACCAGAACCAGAATCCACCGGACCTGTATTCGAAAAACTTCGCTCATTATTCAGCTCGCTTCATTCAGACGTCTTCCAGTATCCAGGCACTCCTGGCTTCGTGGCGGCAACGATTGCGATAATGATTTTTCCGGTTTCGACGCCCGATGCCGGGTTCCTGGAATCACTCGCTCGAGTCAACCACTGATACAGCCGCGCATACAACTTGTCCCGTACCGGCGCCGGCAACCCATCAAATCCCGCACTGTAAATCATGTAGCTCAACGGATAGCGGAACAGCCTGGTCTTGAGATCGAAGTCGCGCAAGCTCCGCCCATCCGTAGCGCGGGGGCCACGGGCCGCAAACGAAGTCGTGAAGCAGGAAACTCCTTCGAGGGGTTCGCGCAACTGGACCTCGTCCGCAAATAGCATAGCGTCCGCCAAAGCATCGATCTCCAGCCGGCCGGAAGTCCGCCACACCCAACCCGCTCGAATCATCAGGTTCGTCACCTTGGTCTGATGTTCGAAGGTCATCAGTGCGACGATGTCGCTGACCGGCGCGAGATATCCGGTGGTGTCCACCAATCCCACCAAGTCGCGGCGGTTCTGCAGTCCGCGAGTATTCAACGTCCACGGTTCCGCCGGATCAATCGACACCGCGTTCGACCGATCCGCCTGCTGGCCTTTCGCCGCATTCACGTACCAGCCGCCCCATCGATCCGCAAACGGAGTACTGTGATCGGTGATAATCGCGGCGCCGCGCGAAGGCCGCCCGGCGGCGTCCGGAAGCACGGAGCCGACGAAGATTCCCGGTACGCCGAGGGTCGCGGTGCCCTGATGGCAGTGCAGGCATTCCTGCCGCCTCACCAATTGTGGCCGCTCGACTTTCCTCGTGTCGAGCGTGTAGAACACCATACCTTGCGCCGGATCGAGCGCGGCGATCTCGATGCCATCTCCACCGCGCACCCAGCCGACCGCGACTTCGTCATTGAAGTAGATGGCGCGCGGATTTCGTGGAGAAATCTTCGCGGCTTGAAAGCTGGTCTTCGAAAATACAAGCGCTTGCGAATCGACAGAAATTCCAAAAGCGTCGAGTAGGGCGGGCAAATACCCGAGTCCATCGTCGCGGAACGGCAAGCGCTGTTGACCGGATGCGAATTGGCTCGCCAGTCGTGAAACGGGGTCGCTGGTCTTGGACTGCGAATAGCGAATCGACGGATGGTTCGGCGGAATCGTGTCCAGGTATTGCGCGAAAGCTTCCTGGGCAAACGACCCGCAGAGCAGGGCCGCCGCAACCGCTGACGACGAAACGCCTGCCGTAAGAAAAGAGCGCGAACCCAGTTTGTCGAAAAGTGCGCGCATCCCGTGACGCCTACTTTGACCCTGGAACCACTCGCGATGGGGGCGCGTCGACAAGATAAACCGCCGATCGAAAGCCCAGAGAGACCGCCAGCAAATCCATCTTGTCTTTTTCCACCTGCTCGGCCGCCGACAGCGGACGTTCATAGATCGTGGCTTTCGGCGCCACCACGCACTGGTCCGAACGGCAGTTGTGCGAACTGAGGGAACCCAGTTTCTCAGCCAGCGCCACCGTCTCTGGATGCGGTTGGCCAAATCGCGTTGGACCGTTGGCCATGTCCGCGACCGTGTCACCGGCCTTGGTGCGCGCGTCGATCTTCGCTCCATGCGAGACCAGATAGCTGACCATTTCGTTATTTCCGAGATACGCGGCGCCGTGGAGCGCGGTGTATCCGCGGTTGTCGGTCGCCTGCACATCGAGACCGAGCTCGACACAATATTTCACTGCGTTCACCAACGGGTCCGGCGCATTGACACTCCAGTTCGCGGCCCACCCGATTCCCGCCGCGGCATGCAGGGGCGTGTCACCCGACTTGACCGCGAGCTTTGGATCCGCTCCGTGTTCGACCAGGATTCGCATGGCGGCGACGTCGCTCGATTGAGCCGCACGCCAGAACGGAGTCGCGCCGGAAGGATCGATCCACGTGTAGTCGTTGGTGAACGAACGAAACCAAAGCTTCTCGTTGATGCGGGCGTTCACATCCGCGCCCTTTGCGATCAGCGCCTTCATCACGTCGAGATAGCCGTTCTTTTCCTGGCCGACGTCAGGCTGCGGAAACCATGCCTTCGGGGCCCACTGTACGTCGATCGCGGCATAGAGCGCCGTGAGACCGGATGTGGACGCAAGCTTCGGATTCGCACCGTGTTCGATCAACACTTTCGCGAGATCGTAGTGCCCGTTCATAATCGTCATCACCAGTGGCGACAACTTGTCCGCATTCACCTGATTGATGTCGGCGCCGCCCTGGAGCAGTGCCAGTGCCGAATCCGTGTGACCCTCTCGCGCCGCAAATAGCAACGGCGTCATCGCGCCCGCCCATTCCGGACCCACGCGCCGCGCTCCGCGGGCGGCCACGTCTCCGGCTCGATTCCGCGCCTTGCCGAGCGAGTACGATGCCGACTGCAATCCGATGGATCGCGCGAACGAATCTAGTTCGCGCCGCGCGGTGTCATTGGCCGCTTTCAAGGCGTCCGCTACCGCTTGCGCATCCGCGGCCGCATCGCGAGCATCGGCCGCGGCGCCCGATTCCAGCTTCGGCGGAAGTTGCCCTTTCGCGGCGACCGGGCGCTCTTCGACAATGTTGCCATCCTGATCGAAGCGGACCCGTTCCACTTTCTTGACCGTGGTCGCGACGTTCGGCTGGGCGCCTTTCGCCAGCAAGACTTTCACCACGGCGGCGCGATCGAGAGCCGCCGCAAACATCAAAGCAGTCTGTCCATGGATCGCTTCTTTCGCCTGGACATCCGCGCCGTGCGCGAGCAGCAATTCCACTGCCTGCGGGTTGCCCGCCGCGGCGGCAATCATCAGAACCGTGGTTCCGTTGCTTTTCGCCGAGTTTGCGTCCGCTCCTGCCTTTAGCAGCGCGTCGATCACGGCCGCGTTGCCGTTGGTCGCCGCCATAAAGAGCGGAGTGATCCCGCCTTCCCGCGTCTTCGCGCGGACATCCGCTCCCGCAGCGAGCAGCGTCTTCATCAGATCGAGATCGTCGTGGAACGCGGCCCAGTGGAGCGCCGTCGATCCATCTCCCTGCGGCCCGTTGATGTCGGCGTGCTGTACCAACAACAGTCGGACCGCATCGCGGTCGGGGCGCATTGCCGCGTCGGATAGGCGGCTGTCCGCGCCCGGCAGCAATATCGAAAATGAACCGAGCAGGAAGAATATTCGAAGCACTCGAATCACCTCGCGTCCTAAATCGCGATCTCGCCGGTACTGTCGCCGAAGCTGTCGATCCGGATCCCCAGCTTCCGCATCATCGTGAGATACACGTTCGCCATCGGTGTTCCGTCGTTGCAGCGGACGTGGAGATTGCCCTTCAGTTTGCCGCCGGCTTTGCCCGCGAGGAACAGCGGCACGCGTTTGTGGTTGTGCACGTTGCCGTCGCCCATCGGACTTCCGTACAAAATCATCGAGTGATCCAGCAGGTTGCCGTCGCCGTCCGGTGTGTTCTTCAGCTTCTCGAGAAAATACGGAATCAGGCTGACGTGATAGCGATTCAGCTTGGCGAATTCCGCCACTTTCGCAGGATTCTCGCCGTGATGCGAACAGGGATGGAACGGCGTTTTCACGCCGCTCGCGGCCCACACCCGTCCGCTGACATCGCGGCTCATTTTGAATGACGAGACTCGCGTGGTGTCGGTCATGAACGCGAGTACCTGCAAATCGAACATCAAGTTCAGGTGCTCTTCATACGAATCCGGAACGCCCAGCGGAGCCGCCGGCAGCGAGCGAGCTTCGCCGCTTGAATTGTATTTTTCGATCCGTTGAATACGGCGTTCGATCTCGCGAACGTTATCGAGGTACTGGCTCAGCCGGTTGCGATCCGTCGAGCCCAAGCCCTTTTGCAGCCGCGCGACTTCCTGTGAAATATGATCGAGGATGCTGCGGTTGACACGCTGCCGGGACGATCGCTCTTCCGGCGTCCCGCCATCTCCGAACAAAGTCTCGAAGGCCATTCGCGGATCGAGAGTCATCGGCAGCGGCGTCGTCGGCGACGACCAGCTGATCGTATCGGCGTACACGCACGCGTAGCCGTAATCGCACGCGCCGGACGCGTCCACCGCTTCGATGCAAAGCTGCATCGATGGCATGGGCGTATCCTGGCCGAACTGCTGCGCATAGATTTGATCGAGCGACGTACCGACCGAGTAGTCGGAGCCTTCGGTCATCTTCGGATGAGCGGCCGTCAGATACGCGGCGCTCGAACGGAAGTGGTCGGCGCCTTCTTCCGCCGCGGACCACGCCGTTGCGGGCCGCAGATCCGTATCGCTGACGATCGTAATGTACTCGCGAAACTTTGCCAGCGGTTCGAGACTCTGGCTCCACTCGAAATCGGAACCGGTTTTCTCCGGAGCCCAATAATGTTTCAGCGTGCCTTCGCCCGTACTTCCCGCCGCGCCGTGGACCATCTCGATGCACGCGAGCCGCGTCTTCGGCGTCGCGGCCGTCTTTGCCAGTGGAGTCTGAGCGGGCACCATCGACTCGAGCAGCGGGAGGCCGAGTGCGACACCGGCGCCGCGCAACAGGGTGCGCCTCGATAGGTGTTTCTTCGTAACGAATGACACTCAATACCTCCTGTGGATGTTGCCGTCGGGCTCCGCGTCCGCCGCTCCGGCTGCTGAATCTTCGGCCCGGCGCATCTGGAACGGCACGCTGTTAACGACTCCCATGATGAACGACGAAAACCGATTGTTGGTCGCGCTAGCCGACTTGGTGATCGCGCGAACAAACGGCATGTCGGAACTTTCGAGCACGCGACCCAATCCGTAGGCGAGCAGGTTTTCCGTGAAAGCCCCGACGAATGCGTCGGAATGTTCCACCAGGGCGCGGCGCAGGCTGGCGGGCCCGTTCAACTTCGCGCCGTCGTATAACTGGCCGGACGGATCGATCGGAAAGCCGCTGTCCTTCGCGCGCCAAACGCCGACGGCGTCGAAATTCTCCATCGCGAAACCGATCGGGTCCATCATCTTATGGCAGCCCGCGCAAGCCGGATTTACGCGATGCGCTTCCAGGCGTTCGCGGACCGAGAGCGGCTTGGCGACGTGCGCTGTGCGCAGATCCGCATTTTCCGGGAGCGCGGGAACATTCGGTGGCGGCGGCGGCGGCGGGGTACCCAGCAAAACTTCCATTACATACTTGCCCCGCTGTACGGGCGAAGTCCGAAGCGCGGTGGATGTCAACGTCAGCACGCTGCCGTGCCCGAGAATTCCGAAGCGGTTCGGATCGGCCAGCTGCACACGCCGAAAGCGATTGCCCAAAACATTCGGTATCCCGTAATGCCGCGCCAGGCGTTCATCGACGAACGTATAGTCGGCTGAGATCAAATCGACAATGCTGCGATCCGCGCGAAGGATGCTCTCGAATAACAACTCCGTTTCCCGGCGCATCGAATTCGCAAGCGTGCGGTCGAAGTTCGGATATTCGAAGAGATCCGGCGAAACGGTTTTCAGATTCTGCAGGCGAAGCCATTGCCCGGCGAAATTGGTGACCAGCGCCTCGGATCGCGAATCGGCGAGCATCCGCTTGACCTGCGCCGTGAGCATCAGTTGATCTTTGAGCTTGCCTTGTTGCGCGATGCTGAGAAGTTCTTCGTCCGGCGGACCACTCCACAGAAAGAACGCGAGCCGCGACGCAAGCTCGAGATCCGCGATTCGATAGTTCGATCCCGGAGTCACACTGCCTGGCATGCGTTCGAATCGGAATACGAATTCAGGGCTCGCGAGAATGGCTTGCAGGGCCGTGCGAATTCCGGAGTCGAAGTCCCCGGCGTTGCGGCCGGCCTGAAAGAAGCTCAGCAGCCGTTCGATGTCGTTATCCGTCGCAGGGCGGCGGAACGCCTGACGTGCGATCGTTCCGATGATCTTGCGCGCGCAGGGCACTTGGTCGGCTCCGGCTTCTGGCCGGCAAGTAAATATCTTGCGGCGCGCGGGCGTGTCGGAGATTCCGGTGACCTTCGTCGGACCGGTAATGCTCAACTCATGCAGATGCGGCAGAGTGGTCATGCCGGGCAGCGCGCCGACGCTGACATCGACCAGGCTCTGCTCGACCATGCGGTACTCGTCTTCGATCGGACCGTCGGCCTTTTGCGGAAATGAAGCGGAAATCCTCTGCGGTCCGGCCTTCACGCGAACCGGCGGAGTTTTGATTCCGTCCTTCGCGAGCGTCATCGAGGGATTCAGATCCAGCAGCGCGACGCGCACGCCGTTGACCGCGATCTCGATCGTCTGACCCTTGCCCTGATTCATCCCAAACAGCGGACCGGTTGGCGCGTAATAGAAGCCGACCTTGAAAACGTAGTCGCCGTCCGCCGGAAAATCGTGAACCACCGCCATGCCGCCACGCGTTCCGAGTGGCGTGCCTTCGACGTGCCGAACTTGCGAGACGACGCGCGGAATCGAATAGGTGGATGTCAGAGCCAGCGCGCCGGCGTCGCCGACTGCTTCGCGGCTGATCTTGCCGGCGGCGCGGATATAGCCTTCCATCAGCGCCGGCGACATCGTCAGCACGTCTGACATGTTGTCGAAGCCATGGCTCATGTCGTCGGCGGGCAACAGCGTCGAGACGTCGACGTCCACCGCCAGCAGTTGCCGTACCGCCCTGGTGTACTCCGTGCGATTCAAACGATGGAGCGCGGGACGCCCTGGATTCGGATGCGCCGCGGCCGCGCGATCAATCGAGCTTTCGAGCGATACGACCAAGGCTTTGGTTGTCGCCGCATCCGGCCGCGGCATTCCGGCCGGCGGCATCAAACCTGCGCGCAGCCTGCGGATTACCTTCTCCGCCTGATCCGCGTTGCGCTCCGGCTGTTGGAGATCCAGCTTCGCGAGATCGAAGCCGCCACTCGAAAGCTTTGCGTTGTGACAGCCCGCGCAGTAGCGATTCGTTACCGTTTGCGCCGAGAGCGCGTGCTTGGCGGAGTTCTGCCCAGCGGCCGTCGCGGCGCACAGAATCGACATCCAAATGACGGCCAACAGATTTCGCGTCAATCACTCCCTCGACGAGCTACGTGGTTCCGAGGCCACAGAAATCCGGCTTCGAAGCAGGCTCCGAAGCTCACCGAATTATAAAGTTTGCCCAATAGAGAGTCAAGGCGATCTCACGCGACTTCAGTGAGATACGTCAGGCGCTGGGGCGTAGCCTCGATCGCGCGCACCATGATATCCTCCGCTCTGAGGAAATGGAGCCACCCATGCGATCAACCCGTCTTGCGCTCGCGACCCTGACTGTCAGCTGCCTCAGCGCGCTTGCGCAACCCAATATTCACACGCTGCGAAATATCGATTTTGAGATGATGACGTGGTCCGAAGTGAAGCAGGCCATCGAAGCCGGCAAGACGACGGCGTTGGTGTATAACGGGGGCACTGAGCAACGCGGTCCGCAAAACGTGAATGGCGGTCACACCTTGATGGGGCATGCCACCGTGCTCGCAATGGCTGCGAAACTCGGCAATGCAATCGCCGCTCCGGTGATGCCGTTCTCGGTGAACAATGCGAGCGCGACCCTACCCGGGACGATCGGGCTGACCGGCCCGCTGTTCCGCGATTTAAACGAACAGGTGGCCGAGCAACTCATTAAGAGCGGATTCAAGAACGTGGTTCTGATGGGCGACCATGGCGGTGGCCAGAAGGAACTTGGCGAGGTCGCGGCGAAGCTGGACGCCAAGTACGCGGGGCAGGGAATTCGCGTCGTCTACTGCGACGAAGTGTATTCGAAGGCGAATGGCGACTTCGACAAATGGCTGGCTGAGAACAAATATCCGCTGAGCTCGCATGCCGGGATTCCGGACACGTCGGAGATGCTCTATCTCGGCGGTGACAAGGATTGGGTTCGGAAGGATCTGGTGAAGACGGCGGTCGGCGACCCGGTCCGCAAGCCGGGCGAGCCTCGCGATCCGAATTCGCAGCGGATTAACAACGGCATCAGCGGCGACGGACGTCCGTCCAGCGGCGCGTTAGGAAAGCGCATTTTTGAGTTAAAAGTGGACTACGGCGTCGCGCAGATTCAGAAGCTTTTGGCCACGAAATAGCGCTTATATCCGCTGCCAGGCCTTACCTTCGTGCTTCGGCGGAAACGCTTGCGGCAGCAGAATCTCGGCGAGAATTTCGAGAGATTCGACCACCCGCGGACCCGGACGATTGAAATATTGATTGCCGTCGGCGAGATACACCTCGTTATTCCACACGGCGTTGAGTTCGGCCCACCTCGGATTTTCGGTCAGCCAATGGAGTTCCGCGCGCGTCTGTTCGAGGCCGAAGCCGCACGGCATGCTGATGATCACTTCCGGATCGACGGCGCACAGATCGTTCCAACTCATCCACGGCGAATGTCCTCCCGGAATTCCAATCAGATTCTGCGATCCCAACATTTCCACGAGTTGAGGCATCCAGTTGCCCGCCGCCATCAGCGGCTCATGCCATTCGATGCAGGCCACGCGGCGCTCAATTTCGAGACCGCGAGCTTTGTCGGAAATCTCTCGCATGCGGCGTTCGCAATCGGCGACGAGCGCTTCTCCGCGTTCCGGAACGCCGCACGCTATTGCGGTTCGGCGTATGTCCTTCCAAATGTCCAGGAGGTTGTTCGGCTCGAGCGCGATCACTTGCGGCCGCGTCGCGTAGCGATCTCCGAGTGCGCGTTCGACATCATCGAGGCTCACCGCGCAGACCTTGCATTGCGTCTGGGTGAGAATGTGCGTGGGCGCGAGCGATTCGAGGACCTCGTCTAATACTTCATAGACGCTCTCGGCGCTACGGAGCGTTTCTTTGACGCGCTGGTCGATTTCCTGCGAGTTGCCGTGGATGTCGAAGCGGGGCTTTGAACAGACTGGCAGGCTGGCGATCGAGTCCGGATAGTCGCACTCATGAGAGCGGCCGACCTGGAACTCGCCGAGTCCGAGCGCGTGCACAATTTCCGTGGCAGAGGCGATGAGGGATACGATTCGCACATTCTCATTGTCGTTCGTTCCGCAAGTTTTTCATTCGCCATGCGCTGAGATAGACTGTTACGGCAAGTCGCTCACGACAAGGAGGGTTCACGATGCCTCAGGATCCGCTGACAGCTCCCATGACCGGCGCGGACCATCGCGAAGTGGGAGGCGTGCAACTGGATGTCGTGCGCGCCGGCGATTGCCGCGTAAAGCGCGTCATCTATAAGCCGGGATTTCGCTGGTCGAGAGATATGAAGCCGATAGTCGGAACCGATTTGTGCGAGCACGCGCACGTTGGCTTTTTGGCGAAAGGCCAGATTCATATTCAGTACGCGGATGGATGCGTGATGGAATTCGCGGCTCCGCAGGCAGTCGCGATCGAGCCGGGTCACGACGGCTGGGTGGTCGGGGAGGAAGCCGCAGTGATGATCGAATTCGACTTCGAAGGGGACACGGTCCGCCGGACTGGTATGTCCGGAGCGCACCGTCATTAACTACGCGGCCTTACTCAGCACCGGCTGTGCTTTCCGTCGCCTCCACGCGGTGACTCTTCTCAGCGATAACGCGAAGCCGGTGAAGGATGAGTACGGCTCCGCCTAGTGATGCCAAGCCTGCCAACGCCTGTAGCGGTTTTTTCCGCGCCAAACAGAGGTATTCTACCGGGATGCTGATGTTTCGTGTTTTGTGCTCGTTCGCGATCGCAGCCGCGACGATGTCGGCGGCTACGCCGGCCGAGATCCGGGCCCTGATTTCCAATCGAGTGGACGAGGGGGAAAAGGCGGTTTCGATTGTGGTCGGGACCACGTCAGCGGCGGGCCGCGAGTTCGTTGCGCGGGGAACCCTCACCAAGGGAGGGCGCGTCGAGGCCGGGGCCGATTCAGTCTACGAAATTGGCTCCATCTCGAAGGTGTTTACGTCGCTGCTGCTGGCCGACATGATCGAACGCGGCGAGGTGACAGCGGATACTCCGGTCGCGAAGTTGCTTCCGGATTTGGTCAAGGTTCCGCAGCGGAACGGCAAGCAGATTACGCTGATCGACCTCTCGACGCAGGTGTCCGGACTTCCCGGGATGCCTACCAACTTCAAGCCCGCCGATCCGGAAAATCCATACGCCGATTACACGCCGGATAAGCTCTACGAATTTCTTTCGAGCTATGAACTCAAGCGCGACATCGGCGAGAAGTATCAATATTCGAATCTCGGCGTCGGATTGCTTGGTCACGCGCTGGCCCGCAAAGCGGGGATGAGTTATGAGGAATTGCTTAAAAAGCGGATCCTGATTCCGCTCGGGATGACCAGCACGTCGATCGCGCTTTCCGCGGACCAGCGGAAGCGGCTGGCGATCGGTCACGATGCCGCCTTGAATCCGGTCAAGAATTGGGACCTGGATGCGCTTGCCGGAGCCGGTG
This sequence comes from Bryobacterales bacterium, assembly GCA_038210135.1. Taxonomy (GTDB): domain Bacteria; phylum Acidobacteriota; class Terriglobia; order Bryobacterales; family Bryobacteraceae; genus JBBQWZ01. The sequence continues at coordinate 18,633 of JBBQWZ010000031.1, read as the reverse complement.
CGATCCGGTCCACGGTGAACGACATGCTGACGTTCCTCGAAGCGAATCTGGAGTTCAAAGACACTCCGCTGAAGGCGGCGATGCGGCGGATGCGCTCGGTCCACCGCGATACCGGAGTACCGGATTTGGACATCATGATGGCGTGGCACCGCCTCACGAAGTTCGGAACCGAGATCGTCTGGCACAATGGCGGTACCGCGGGGTATCGTACCTTCGCGGGTTTCGATCCGGCGGCGAAACGCGGCGTCGTCGTGCTCTGCAATACCTCTTTAGACAACGACGACATCGGGCGCCACATTCTCGAAATCAAATATCCCGTCAAGCATTACGATCCGCCTCCACCGGAGGTGATTGTAGATTCAAAACTCCTACAGACCTACACCGGCGAATATGCTTTAGGGCCGGCGACGGTGACGATCATCGCTGAGGGTTCGCGTCTGTTTACGCAAATTACCGGACAGCCGAAGTTCGAGCTGTTTGCGACCAAAGATACGGAATTCTATTTGAAGGTCGTCGAGGCGCAAGTCTCCTTTGTCCGCGATGAGAATGGAAAGGTGACGCACTTGATCCTGCATCAGAATGGGGCTCATCAAAAGGCGATGAAAAAGTAGCTGGAGTTCAATTCTTTGATGACATGGCGCTGGCCAGGCGCCGGACCTCGGCGACCAGTTCAACGAATTTTGCTTCGTTGATCGCATTTGCGTTGAGGTGCTCGCGGTAAGTCCAGCGGACGATTCCTGCCTCATCGATGAGCACCAGGTGAGCATCGCGGTCGTTTTCAAGGGCCAGACGCTTCTTCCAGGGATCGACGCCGCCGAAGACCGTGATTACGTTTTCCCGCAGTTCTTTCGGAGTTCCGCGGCGCATTCCGGAGTCGATGAACCACTTGCCCATGCGGGCCATTCCGCCGATCATCGGAATCTCGAACCAGGTGACGCGCGGATTCCGGGCGAATTCTTTTCGAAACCTGTTTGACCAGGCTTCGACGGCAAATCGTGAGTCGTAGGTGAACCCGATGGCGAGCAGCGCGATTTTGCCGGAACTCGCGGCTGGAAGTTCAGCTTTGCGACTGGTCAGGAATTCGCCCTTCAACGCAGGCAGCGGTTCGCCAACGCTGAGCTTCGGCGATTCCGCAGCATTCGCTATCGAAATAAAAAGAAGCAGAATCGCGATGCACATACATCTCAGGATGGTGCCAAAAACGAACTCGCGTCAGAAAATCCATCGGTTCCGCGCCGACCGGAGCGTGCCGCATAATGTAAGGACCATGCGAACACGCACTTTCTGGGTTGCGCCAACGCTATTTGTGATCGCGATCTCCGCCGCCTTCGCGGGCAGCCGCGTCGGAGAGAAATCCTCGCGCGCGTACCGCAAACCTGCCGAAAACGGCTGGATCCTGGTTCACCTCGAAGGCAAACCGGCTGAAATCGGATTTCAGCATGGCTCCCTGCTGGCGCCTGAAATCGAAGATGCGCATCGCGCGATCAAGCTATCGATGACGCACGGATCGAAGGATTGGGCGTATTTTCGTAGCGCGGCCGAGCGAGTTCTGTGGCCGCACGTCGAGGCCGAGTACCGCGAAGAAATTCAGGGCATCCAGAAAGGCCTCGCGTCGAAAGGCTCGAAGCTCGATTTGTGGGATCTGGTGGCGATGAACGCTTGGCTTGAACTCGATCCTTACTACACGCGGTACGCGGATGCCGCCGCCGGCAAGAAGGACGAGAAGCGTCCGGTGGGCGAGCACTGTAGCGCGTTCGTGGCGACCGGAAGTTACACCAAGGACGGCAAAGTCGTGATCGGCCACAACAACTGGACCGACTACATGACCGGCACTCGCTGGAACATCATGTTCGACATCACGCCCGCAAAGGGCCATCACATCCTGATGGACGGAATGCCGGGCCTGATTCATTCGGGTGACGATTTCGGCATGAATTCGGCCGGCATCCTGATCACGGAAACGACGATCTCGCAATTTGTCGGCTTCGATCCGAACGGCGTTCCGGAATTTGTGCGGGCGCGCAAGGCGATGCAGTATTCGTCGTCGATCGACGAGTTCGCTCGCCTCATGAAGGCCGGCAATAATGGCGGCTACGCGAACACATGGCTGGTGGCGGATCGGAAGACGAACGAGATCGCGAAACTGGAGTTGGGGTTGAAGCACGTCACGCTCGAACGGACCAAAGACGGCTACTTTATCGGATCGAACTTTCCTGAAAACCCAGCGTTGATCAAAGAGGAAACCGAATTCGATACGCGCGACATGGGTCTGAGCCCGAACGCACGGCGGCTTCGCTGGACGAATCTAATGGCCGAAAACAAAGGCCGGATCGACGTTTCCCTGGGGCAGAAATTTCTCGGCGATCACTTCGATACGTTCGAGAACAAAGAACAGGCCAGCGAACGCACGCTGTGCGGACATATCGAGGAATCGAAGCGCGGATCGCAGCCGTGGCAGCCTCCCTACGGTACGGCCGGAGCGGTGCAGGCGAAAGTTGCCGATGCGGCGATGGCGTCCGCGATGTCGATGATGGCGTCGCTGGGCCATTCCTGCGGACGCGACTTCAAGGCCGCTGCTCACCTCGATGCGCATCCGGAATTCGATTGGCAGAGGCCCGCGCTCCGCGATATGGATTCGAAGCCGTGGACCCTGATCCAAGGTTCGCGAAAATAATTCCAACCAGTATGTCTTTAGATCCTCAGATCGAACACGGGCTTTCGCAGTTCGCGGGCGCCGCGCAACAGGCTTTTGGACCGGCCTTGCTGTCGATTGTCCTGTACGGCAGCGGTGCGGAAGATGCGCTGCGGCCGTCCTCGGACCTCAACATCATCGTCGTGCTCAAGGAGTTCCGGCAAGATGCGGTCCACGCATTCCATCCCGCGTTGGTGACGGCGCAAGCCGCGTTCCGATTACAGGCGATGTTTTTGCTGGAACAGGAAATCGGATCCGCCGCGGAGGCCTTCACCGTGAAGTTCGCCGATGTCGCGCGACGGCGGCGGGTGATCTTCGGCGACGATCCGTTCTTGCATCTCGGCGTACCGCGCGGCGCCGGAATGATTCGACTACGCCAGGTGTTGCTGAACCTGATCCTGCGGGTGCGGGCCGGAATGGCGTCGCGTTTGCGAAACGAAGATGAGCTGTGCGGGCTGCTGGTGGAATCGGCGGGTCCATTGCGGGCGGCAGCGGCGACGTTGTTGGAACTCGAAGCTCACGCGCAGGATTCAGCCAAGCACGCGCTCGTCGAGATCGCTTCGGCGGGCGGAGATTTCGCCTGGTCGCAACTGCCGGCTCAACTCTCGATGGCGCGGGAACAAGGGGCACTTCCGCCGGGCGAAGCGGAGCCGGCGTTGTTCGCCATGCTGGCCATCGCCGAAAGCATGCGGCAGCGGGCGTTAGCCCTGCAGCCTTGAAGCAAAGTTGTAACCAGACTTTCACGAACTTGGCGTCAACCGGTTTCGTATCCGAGAATGAAGAAACTGAAATACGATGGGCGGTCCTGGTGACCCCCCAAATGGAGGTGGTTCCGCGGCAAGGGAGCCGTGGCGCCAAAGCGTGATGAATCCCTTCGACCTTACCGGTCCTCCGTTCCTGCTGTTTTTTGCTATCCTTTCGCTGCTCGTGCTTTTCGGAATGTGGTTCTTCCGCAAAGCCCTCGAGGGCGGAAATTCGCCGGCCTTCGATACGTCCGATGCGTACTTGATCGCCTACCTTCGCGGAGGCGTTACCGAAGCCGCGCGCGTCGCGACCGTTTCTTTGATCGAGCGGAAGCTGCTTACCTCTGCCGCCGACGGCAAGGTGACGATTCAAAAGCACACCAAAGATGGCGCCCACAACTTCTTCGAGCAGGCGGTCCTGTCTTACTTCGCGCGTTCGACTGACGCGGTCGGCCTGTTCCAGGATCCCGGCGTCAAGCTGGCAGGCGACGGCTATGACGAGCGCCTGCGCCAGTTGGGCGCCCTGCCGTCCGCGGGCCAGAAGACTCAGCGCCTGATACTATTCGCCGTCGGCCTGGGATTCCTGCTCGGCGGCGGCATTCTGAAAATCGACCTCGCGCTTGAACGCGGTCACTCAAACATTGGCTTTCTGATCCTGTTTATGATCGTCGACGTCGTAGCCGCGATCGGAGTTGGATTTCCGCGCCTGACCGCGCTCGGATCCGCCATGGTTCAGGATCTACAATCCCTGTACGGGCGAATGAAGCCAGCCAAAAAATCGAAGTCGCACGGCAATCCGAACGAAGCGGTGATGATTGCGGCGGTTTTTGGAATCGCCGCCATGCCGCCGCTCGCCTACCCCTATGTCTACCAATTGTTCCCCAAGGCGAGCGCATCGAGTAGCAGTTCGTGCGGGTCGACCTGCGGATCTTCTTCGTCGTCCGGCGATTCGGGCGGCGGATCGTCCTGCGGGGGTGGATGCGGAGGCGGCTGTGGCGGATGTGGAAGCTAAGGATCGCGTCGGCATTGGCTGGCGCGGAGAACTCGCCGCGGGCATCCTGACGAATCTCGAGAGCATCGACGTGCTCGAAGTGATTGCGGATGATTTCTTCGAAGCTCCTGCCAAGGAACTTCGAGCTCTGCGGACGCTGTCGGCGCAACGCCCGGTGCTGCTCCACGGCGTCGGCCTTGGCATGGCTTCCACCGTCCGCGTAGAGACCAAACGCTTAGAGAAGATGGCGCGCGTCCTCGACGCGGTGCGACCGGAATCCTGGAGCGAGCACCTTGCGTTCGTGCGCGCCGGCGGAATCGAGATCGGCCACCTTGCGCAACCGCCGCGAAATCAGGCCACCGTGGACGGCACCGCGGCGAATATCGAGCAAGCGCGGCGCGTGTGCGGAATGGCTCCGGCGATGGAGAACATCGCGACGCTGTTCGATCCGCCGGGCAGTTCGATGGGCGACGCGGAGTGGTTGTCCAGCGTGATGAGGGAATCCGGCGCCAGCCTGCTGCTGGATCTGCATAACGTGGCGACCAACGCGGTCAATTTGTGGCAGAGCCCGTGGCGATATCGCGCGGACGATTGCCTGGCGGCGCTGCCGCTCGAAAGCATCCGGTTCGTTCATATCGCCGGCGGGCGTTTCCTTGAGGAAGGGCGGATCCTCGACGATCACAAGCATCCCGTGCCGCGTAATGTTTTCGAGATGCTGACCGAAGTCGCGCGTCGCGCGGACGGTCCGCTGACCGTGGTTCTCGAGCGCGACGGAGCGTATCCCGCCATGGAGGAGCTGGTTGCGGAACTGGATTCCGCGCGACTGGCGATTGAAAAAGGCCGCGCACGAAAGCTGCTCGGATGACGACGCCGGCGTTCGAAGCCTTTCTCGCTCGGCTGTATACCGATGAGCCGATGCTGAAGCGGTTCCTAGTGGATCCGCGAGGAGAAGCCCAGCGCGCGGGGTTGTCTGGGCAGGAATGCGAGGCTCTTGCGGCCGTCGATCAGGCCGGGCTGCGCATCGCAGCGGACAGTTTTCGGAAGAAGCGGGAAGGGAAGCACATGTGACGCGGACCGCTATTTTCGCTTGACAGCATACGCCGCGTCGAGAACCTCGATGACGTGATACACCTGCTGGCTGCTCCCAAACTTCTCCCCGCCGGCGCGCAGTTGCAGCATACAGCCCGGGTTGGCGGTGACGATTCTGTCCGCCTTCGTGCGGTTCACATTCGTCATCTTCTTTTCGAGTAGCGACATCGACATGTCGGTATGGACGACGTTGTATATGCCGGCGCTGCCACAGCACTGGTCGGAACCCGCCATCTCTTTCAGCGTCAGGCCCGGAATCCGGCGCAGCAATTCACGCGGAGCGGACCGGATTTTCTGGCCGTGCGCCAGATGGCAGGAATCCTGGTACGTCACCGTCCAGTCCAGCTCGCCCATCTCCGGGGTGAGCGTAATCGATCCGAGGAACTCGTTGACGTCTTTCATCAGCCTGCAAAAGTCGACCGCTTTCGCAGCATACGCGGCATCCTGTTCGAGCAGGTGGTCATATTCTTTCAGCGTCGATCCGCAGCCCCCCGCGTTCGTCAGCACGGCGTCGAAGCCCTGATCAAGAACCGCGTCGATGTTCTTTCGGGCGAGACCGCGCGCGGCGCCAACCAGGCCCGCGTGGACATGCAGAGCTCCGCAGCAAGTCTGCCCGGCGGGCACGTGGACTTCGCAACCGTTGATTTGGAGTACGCGCACGGTGGCCTCGTTCAGGCGCGCGAAACAGACGTTCGCGATACAGCCCGACAGCAACGCGACCTTGTGTTTCCGTTCCCCGTGCGCCGGGAAGACATGTCCTATCTGCGAAAAGAAAAATGGCGATTCCGCATTCGGCGCCAACGCCTCGGCGGCACCCAACTTGCCGAACAGCCTTAGGATTCCCGACGCTCGCGTCAGTTTCTGAATTCCCCAGACTTGATAAAACCAGAGCATTCGGCCCAGGAAAGCCAACCAGGCGCGGCTCGGCAGAACCGTCTCAAACAGGAAGCCGCGCAAACTTCGCGTCGCCCACGGCCGTATCGTTCGGGTTTCGATGTCGGCGCGTGCGGCTTCGACCAGCCGCCCGTACTGCACGCCGGACGGGCAGGCGGTTTCACAGGCGCGGCAAGCCAGGCAAAGATCGATGTGAGAAAGGTAGGCGTCGCTGACAGGCGCGCCATTTGCGACCTGCACCATTTGATAGATGCGTCCGCGTGGGGAATCCATTTCAAGGCCGAGTTCTCTGTACGTCGGACACGCATTCAGGCACAGCCCGCAATGGACGCAGCGGTCGAGATCTTTCTGCTGTGGTTTGTCGGCCGGAAGATTACAGGAGGCCATTCAGTCTCCCGGGATTCAGAATCGTATCGGGATCGAACATCGCTTTGACGCGGCGCATCATCTCGAAGCCGTCCGGCTCGGCGGGCCGAACGAACTTCTCGATCGCCTCATACAGAATTCCAGAAGCCGCGCGAGCGATTGCGGGCCCGGGCGAATTGCGGATGGCGGCGGCGAGATCGGAAGGCGCGAAACGACGGGCCGCTACGCGTGAGCAGCGGGCGGGAAATTCACGAACACCAATCCAGACCTCTTCGGAAATTGGATCGAAGCCAGGCAGCGATTTCCGGTAGCGGTCCATCACCGTGGCGGATCCGCCCGCCTGCACCAGCAGGGTCCAGTTCTTGAATCCAAGGGCCGGGGCCGCCGCGGGGTTCACGAGGTCGATGGCCCAGGGTTGGAGCACGCCCTGCATCAGCCCGTCGCGCGAAGCGACGGCATCTTCAAGCGTCTCGAACTCGCGGGCGAAAGATTGAGTCTGATCGGGTTTGGGGGTGAGTTTGAAATTCACCGAAGTCATCGCGCCGAGCGTCCCCCAGGAGCCGATCAGCAGTTTGCCCATGTCCAGGCCGGCGACATTCTTGACGACCATGCCGCCGGATTCGACCAGCTTGCCGTTCAGATTTGCGAAGCGCATGCCGATGACGTGGTCCCGGACCGTTCCGAAACCACGACGGCGGGGTCCGGAGAAATTCGTCGCGACCACTCCGCCGACGGTCGCGCGATCGAACCAGGGAGGATCGATCGGGATCATTTGCTGATGCGTGGCGAGCAGAGCCGAAAGCTCGACCCAAGGCATTCCAGCGTCCACGCTGATGGTCAGGTCGCTCGGCTCATACTGACGAACAGCCCGCAGATTTCGCGTCGAAATCGCGACCTCTGCGGTTTTTGCCAGTGGACCACCGGCGTTGTCCTTGGAGAAGCTTCCTCCTAATTGAACAATCTGGCGAGCCTGAGCGCCGCTGGCAAGTGCCTCGGCAAGTTCTTCCGCGGACTGTGGTGCTAGTTCGGGCAAGTGGTCTCCATGGTCCATTGTGGGGCAAGTAGGACCGGGTTTTCACGCCCGTGCGCCGAGGGCACAGAGCCGATCGCCCATCCTATTGAAACCAATGCCACTGTAGAAGCGTCTCCAGATTGCACTCCGCAATGCGTCACGGCGGCTTGCTATACTTCGGAGTAACCTCTTTTTCAGCTTCATGCGAAAGTTCCTAGCACTCTTTTTAATCCCAACGGCAGTGTTGTGCGCCGCCGATTACAGCACGGGCCAAGCCGCCCGCGCGGTCATCGGCCAGAGCACCTTTACAGCCTCTGACGACCAGATTTCGCGATCGACACTGGGAGGCGCGGGCGGAGTCGCCTTTGCGAACAATACGCTGTTCGTGGCCGACGCGAACCGCGTGGGCGCGGGCCCGTTGAACCATCGCATCCTGATTTTCCGCAATATTCAGCAGCAGCTGCCGCAGCCGACGGATCAAATCGCTCCGTCCGGAACGCGTTGCCCGTTGTGCGGCGGTACCGCGGATACGGTGTTGGGCCAACCGGATTTTGTCACCGCGAACATCAACGTGACTCGCACCGGTCTTCGCCTGCCCACCGCGGTGGCGAGCGACGGACAATATTTGGTCGTCGCCGATACGCTCAACAATCGGGTGCTGATCTGGAACAGCATTCCAGCCTCGAATGCGGCGCCCGCCGATGTGGTGTTAGGCCAGGCGGATTTCACCAGCGTGCATCAGCCCATCGCGGTGGATAACAAAAGCTTGCGAGCGCCGCAGGGCGTTTGGATTCAGAACGGCAAGCTGTACGTGGCGGACACGCAAAACCATCGGGTTATGGTGTGGAATCGGATCCCCACCGCGAACAACGCTGTGGCCGATTTTGTTCTTGGGCAGCCGAACTTCAACGTGGCGTCGGAACCGGATCTGACTAAAGTCGGGTTGAACGCGCAAGCGAATACGATGTTGAATCCGGTTTCGGTGACCAGCGATGGCGTTCGCCTCTTCGTCACCGATCTCGGTCACAGCCGCGTTCTGATCTGGAATTCGATTCCGACGACGACGCAGGCTCCCGCGGATGTGGTGGTTGGGCAGCCGAGTTTTACGGATGCCACGCCGAATTATACGACCAAGCTGTGCGCTTCGAACGGTGTCGTTTCCACTACCGATTCCACGGCAACGTATCCCGTCCGTTGCGCGGCGACACTCGCCAATCCGCGTTTTGCTCTTTCGGACGGCAAGCGTTTATACATCGCCGATGGCGGAAACGATCGCGTCTTGGTTTTCAACACGATTCCCACGTCGAACGCCGCGCGGGCCGACGTGATCCTTGGGCAGGCCGACGAGTTCGCCGACAAGGTCACCGACGATAACAGCAATATTTTTTCTCCGAACATCAATTTGTTCAGCCCGGCGCAAACGCGGACCCCGATGTCGCTTGCCTGGGACGGGACGAACCTTTATGTAGCGGAACCCTACGTCCGCCGCGTTCTTGTTTTCACTCCTGGCGATAGCGGCATTATCGAAACCAAGGTCCGCAATGCGGCCAGCCGGGAGTTCTTCGCGCTGGGTCAAATTCAATTTAGCGGCACCGTCACCAAGGACGATTCGGTCACCATTACCATCGGCGGCACGGAGTACAAATACAAATTCACCGACAAAGATACGCTGGCGACAGTCGTCGCGCAGTTCGTCACGTTGATCAATGCCGGAGCCGGCGATCCGAACGTCTCGGCTCGGGCGAATGCCTTCATTAATGGCGTCGATTTGGCGGCGAAAGTCGGCGGTGAAGCCGGCAACGCCATCACGCTCGCGACGGTGGTGACGCCCGCGACCACGACCAGCACGGCGACGATTGTCGTGTCTCCGAGCGGCACGACGCTATCCGGCGCGCAGTCCGGTTTGGCGATCGCTCCGGGCTCGCTCATCACGTTCTTCGGAACCAATCTCGCGGACCAGACGGTTTCCGTTCCGGACTCCGCGACTACGCTTCCGACGAAGCTGGGCGGAGTGCAAGTCTATATCGACGGTGTTCGGATCCCCCTGAAATCGGTTTCTCCGACGGAAATCACGGGTCAAGTGCCTTTTGAAGTGTTCGACGCATCGAGCGTCAGCGGCTACATTCGCGTTGAGCGAAACGACGGATCGGTTTCCGTCAGCAGTGCATTGGCGTTCCCCGTTCCGGGCCAGAATCCTGGAATTTTCGCATTGTCCGGAGACGATCCTCGTACCGTCATCGCGGTCCATGGATCGAGCTATGCCTTGGGTTTGATTTCGGTTGATGGAAGCGCCACCGCCGGCGATACCGCAACGATCAAGATCGAGGACCGAAGCTACAGCTACACGGTGCAGGCGAACGACACGCTCGCGAGCATTCGCGACGGTTTAATCGTGACTATCAACGCGAGCGAACCCAAAGTGGTGGCGATCGCGACGCCGCAGTTCACCAGGATCCGCCTTCGCGCCAGAGTCCCGGGGCCCGATGGCAACGGAATGATAATTTCCACGAGCATCAGTACCAATGCCGGGGTGATTCTCACCGCGACCAGCCCCAAGCTATGTTGCGCAAACGTCGAGAATTCGATGATCACGGAAGATAATCCGGCGATCCCCGGCGAGACCATCAAGATCTACGCTACGGGCCTTGGCTTGGTCAGTCCAGTTGAGGCGCAGAGTGCCGCCGTCACCGGGCAAGTCTATACCGGGCCGGAAAGCAACACGGCGAGCTCGTCCGTGTCCGCGTTCCTGGGCGGAAGAACGGCGAACGTAATTTCGGCCGGCTTGAAAGTGGGCTCGATCGGAATCTACGAAGTCGTTTTGGAACTGAACCAGAGCCTGCCCTCGAATCCGAAAACGCCGCTCACCATTTCGCAGGACATCTACACTAGCAACTCGGTGACGATTCCCGTGCAATCGCCAACACCGGTCGTCAACTAAGAGCCGATGAGCGAGCTCCGCTGGCATCCGTACCTGGGCCAGTGGGTGGTGGTTTCGACGAACCGCCAGCAGCGTCCGCAGAATCCGCTGGACTGGTGTCCCTTCTGTCCGGGATCCGGCCACGTGCCGGATGCTTACGACGTCCTGGTCTATCCCAACGACTATCCGGCATTCGATCCGCCCGGCGCGTGCGAAGTCGTCCTGTATAGCTCCGAGCACAACCGCTTGCCGTCCGAGCTGCCGGAGGAGCGATGGCGCGCCATCGTGGATCTTTGGGCGGAACGGTGCGCGGAGTACGAACGTCGGCCCGGCGTCCGGTACTGCGGCGTGTTTGAGAATCAAGGGGAAGCCGTCGGCGTCACCATGCCCCACCCACACGGCCAACTGTACGCCTTTCATTTTTTGCCGGCCTTCATCGAAATCGAATTGGCGCAAGCTGCGAAGTCGGCGGTCTGCCCGGGCTGCGACGTCGTCCGGATCGAAGCCCTGGCGGGTCCGCTGGTGATTGCGGAGACCAGCAGCTTTTGCGCCTTCGCTCCATCGTTCGGTCGGTATCCGTCCGAAACGCACATCACGGCGCGAAACCATCGCGTGCGGTTATCCGAGTTAGCTTCTCAAGAACGCGCGGAACTGGCATCGCTGATTCGTTTGATGCGGCGAAAGTACGACGCATTGTATGAGGCTCCGATGCCCTTGATGATGTTGGTGCAGCAGTCCACGCATTTGCGCGTCGAATTTTTGCCGCTGATGCGGTCGGCGACGAAACTGAAATACGCGGCGTCGTGCGAGAGCGGCTACGGCACTTGGTTAAATGACACGCTCGCGGCCGAGACGGCGGAGCGGATGCGCGCGATCGTCCTCTAGCCAGGGATTCGGATGGCGCACCCCGACCTCGATCAGCTTGTCGACTTTTGCCTTGGTTTTGCTCAATCGCAATTGAAAAAGAACGGCAGCTTTTTTCCTTTCGCAGCGACAGTGCTGGAGGGTGGCCGGATTGCGCCGCTCGCAGTCCATTCCGGCGATGACAAGCCGTCGGCGGATGCACTGATCAAGGAGCTTGCCGAGATCATCGTAGGCGTCACGTCGCGCGGCGAAGCGGATGCGGTGGCGATCTGCTACGACGGTCGGGTTTCGATCGCCGGCGGCGGTGGTAGGAAGAAGGATTCGATCACTGTTGTTCTCGAGCACCGCAACGGCGAATCGATCGCGATTTATCTTCCCTACTCGAAAAAGCTGTTCGGCTACAAGTACGATCCCATCATCGCGACCGCGAATGATCGTCGATTCTTCGGCTGAGATGCTATCCTGAAGAGGTCTCTCCCAGCGGTTCCAACCCCTGCTCTTCCCATCATGAAAGTCGGTTTTGTCAGTCTCGGATGCCCTAAGAATCTCGTCGATACCGAGGTGATGATGGGTCAACTGGTCGCTAACGGCCACGTGTTGACGCCGGATCCATCGACGGCGGACGTCATCGTCGTGAATACCTGCAGCTTCATCGATCTGGCGAAAGAAGAATCGGTCGAAACCATTCTCGAGATGGCGCAGTACAAGAAGACCGGGCGCGCGCAGAAGCTGATTGTGGCGGGCTGCCTGGTCGAACGCTATCGCGGCGATATTCAGAAGCAGCTGCCGGAAATCGACGCGATCATTGGCACCAACGAGCTCGAAAAGATCTCCGCGCTTTGCGAAGGCGTCGAGCCGCTGGCTGGCGAAGAGCCGTACCTCTATCACGACCTGACGCCGCGCGTGCTCTCGACGCCGCGTCATTATGCCTATATCAAGATCGCGGAGGGCTGCGATCATCCCTGTACCTTCTGCGTGATTCCGCAGTATCGCGGAAAATTCCGCAGCCGCCGATTTGAATCCGTCGTTAACGAAGCCACCAAGCTGTTCAGCCAAGGTGTGCGCGAAATCAATCTGATCGGCCAGGACACCACCTGCTACGGCGAGGATCTGGGCCTGAAAGACGGACTCGCCACCCTGATGGCGCGACTGGCCCAGATCGAGACGCCGTTCGAGAAGTGGGTTCGCTTCCTGTACTGTTATCCGAACAAGGTGACGCAGAAGCTGCTCGATACGATCGCCGAACACGCGTCGCTGGTCAAGTACATCGACATGCCGCTGCAGCACGCGGCGGGTCCGGTGTTGAAGCGCATGAAGCGCGGTGCGAATGGCGATATTTTTCTGAAGCTGCTCGAAAAGATTCGCCAGTCGATTCCTGGCGTCGCGATCCGCACCTCGATGATCGTTGGATTTCCCGGCGAAACCGCCGCTGATTTCGACACGCTGTGCCAATTCGTCGAAGCCGCGCAGTTCGACCGTTTGGGCGTGTTCGCGTACTCGGATGAAGATACCAGCGCCAGCTTTACGCTCGACGCGAAGGTCGGCGCCAAAGATATTTACAACCGCAAGCGTTCTCTGATGGCGCTGCAGCGGAAGATTTCGCGCAAGCGGAATCGCCAGATGATCGGCAAGGAAGTTTCCGTGCTGCTCGAAGGTCCTTCGGCCGAGACGGATCTGCTGTGGCAGGCCCGCATGTCCACGCAGGCCCCCGAGATCGACGGCATTTGCTACGTCAACGACACGAACGACGAAACGCCGCGAGCCGGGCAGATTCGACGCATGCGGATCACCGACGCGCATGACTACGACCTGGTCGGCGGCTTGATCGACGAGGCTCCCCTGGAGCCGCCGCCTCCCGCGCAGCAGCTGCTTCAGATCCTGCCGATGGCGCGTCCGCAAACCGCCCCCGTCAGCCGATAAAATAACCGACTTATGTTGTGCCCGATCTGCAAAAAAGAGGTCGCCCGTACCGATCCGTTTATGCCCTTCTGCTCGGAGCGGTGCAAACTGATCGACCTGGGAAACTGGGCGATGGAAAAATACGTGATTTCGACGCCGGCCCGGCCCGGCCGCGGCGATCTGGAGGAAGACTTGGACGACGATGGCGAGTAGCCGCGCCGCGGCGCTGATCGGCACCTGGTTCGGTGCCGGATTTCTTCCCGCACCCGGAACCGCGGGCTCGGTGGCGGCAATTCTCATCGCCGTCGCGCTGCATTCCTACCTGGGAATCTGCCAACTCGGCATCGGCCTGATGGCGGCGGGATTGTTTCTTCCCGGCGTGTGGGCGTCAACGCGTGTCTCGCGCGACCGAAACTTGAAGGATCCGCAAATCGTGGTCGTCGATGAAGTGCTGGGCCAGTGGGTAACCCTGGTCGGCGCAGCGACGCTCAACTGGAAATCGTTTCTCGCCGCGTTCGTGCTTTTCCGCCTCTTCGACATTTGGAAACCCTATCCGATCCGCAAGCTCGAAAAACTTCCCGAGGGCTGGGGCGTGGTGATGGATGACATTCTAGCGGGCGTCTACGGGGCCGTTCTGCTGCGTCTGCTAGGCTGGTGGAATCTAGTCTGAGTATGGCAATTCGTAAGCAACCCCAAGCAGTGCCGGAAGGCACTCCACTCATCACGACCGTACATCCGAAGGCAGCGATTCCCGGCGGGGAGTTTCAAATCCACGGCAAGAGCCTGGCCCGATCCGAGCGCCCCAAGGTCGTGATCGGCGAGGTCGCCGCGCCCATCGTGATCGGATCGGAATCGTTTGTCGTAGTCCGTGTTCCCGAAGGCTCATCGAGTGGCGATCTTGTGCTCTCACACGACGACCGTTCCTCGCTGCCATGGACCTGCGACATCGGAATTCAGATCGCGGATAATCTCCACCCGGTGGCGAATCCCGCAGTCGACGGATTCGGGAACATCTACGCGTCCTTCAGTGGATCGCGTGGTCAGAAAACCCCGGTGTCGGTCTACAAGATCGACCTGAATTACACGCCGAAGCCGTTCGTGAGCGACATCATGAACGCTACCGGAATCTGTTTTGACGCGGACGGCCTGATGTACGTGTCGAGCCGCTATGACGGCATCGTATATCAGGTGACACCCTCCGGCAACGTATCGGTGTACGTCGAGGGTATGGGCGTCGCGACCGGGATCTGCTTCGACGGCGAGGAGAATCTCTACGTCGGCGATCGCAGCGGGACGATTTTCAAGATCGCGCGCAATCGTCAGATTTACGTCTTTGCCACCATCGAGCCTTCGATCGCCGCGTATCACCTAGCCTTCGGAACCGACGGCTATTTGTACGTGACCGGTCCGACGACTTCGAGCTTCGATTGCGTGCAGCGGATTTCGCCGGCCGGCGAGCCCGAGATCTATTTCCGCGGGCTCGGCCGTCCACAGGGCCTGGCGTTCGATTCCGAAGGACGCCTGTATGTGGCCGCTTCACTCGGCGGACGGCGTGGCGTGGTCCGCATCGGCGTGGATCGCAGTGCCGAGCTGTTTCTATCGGGACCCGGTATCGTCGGACTGGCATTTTCGCCGTCGCGCTCGGTGATTGTCTCAACCAACAACGCGCTCTATCGCGTCGATGCCGGAATCGCCGGACAAAAGCCTTTCTAACGCCAACATCATGCCAGACGCGGAAATCATCGCGGTCGGCAGCGAACTGCTGACGCCCGAAAAAATCGATACCAACTCGCTATGGCTCACCGACCAGTTGAATGTGCTCGGTGTCGAAGTCGTTCGCAAATCCATCGTCGGCGACGAACGCGCGCTGCTGACCTCCACCATCAAAACGGCGCTCGAGCGATCGGCGCTTGTCGTTCTGACCGGCGGCCTGGGCCCCACTGAGGACGACGTCACGCGCGACGCGGCGGCCGCCGCCCTTGGCGTCGAACAGGTTTTCAGCCAGGCCATTTGCGACGGAATCGAAGAGCGCTTCCGCCTGTTCGGCCGCAAGATGGCGGAGATCAACAAGCGCCAGGCGTATGTCCTGACCGGCGCGACGATCCTCGAAAATCCGCGCGGCACCGCTCCGGGTCAATGGATCGAAACGCCCACCTGCGTGGTCATTCTGCTCCCCGGACCGCCCGGCGAGCTGAAACCGCTCTTCCTTAAAGAGTGCGCGCCGCGCCTCGAAGCGCGCTTGCCGAAACAGGTGATCCGAACGCGCTTCTACCGCACCACCGGAATCGGCGAGTCCGACCTCGACGCCCTCATCGCCCCGATCTACACGAAATACACAAACCCGGTTACGACCATTCTTGCGTCGCCCGGCGACGTGCACATCCATTTGCGCGCCCGCTGCGACACGCCCGAAGAGGCCGAAGCCCTGCTTGAGGAAGTGGGTCCGCCGATTGAGAAGCTGCTCGGCGACCGCATTTATTCCTTCACCGGCGACTCGCTCGAAAAGGTAGTCGGCGATGCCTTGCGTGCGCGCGGCGAAACGCTGTCGGTCGCCGAAAGCTGCACTGGCGGACTGCTCGGCGCGCGGATCACCAGCGTCGCCGGAAGCTCCGACTATTTCCTCGGTGGCTTTCAGACCTACACCGAAGCGATGAAAACTGCGATGCTCGGCATCAGCCGGGAATTGCTGGACGCGCATACGGCGGTCAGCGAAGAGACCGCGCGAGCCATGGCCGAAGGCGCGCGCCAGAAGACCGGATCCACCTGGGCGCTGTCCGTCACCGGCTATGCCGGACCAAGTACAAGCGACGCGACGCCCGTCGGCACCGTCTATATCGGATGCGCGGGACCCGGTGTCCTCGAAGTCCGGCGTGTGCGATTTCCCGGCGATCGCGAGCGCATCCGCGGACTCGCCGTCATCACCGCACTGGACCTGATCCGCCGCTCCCTCGCCGCGAAGTAAGCCTTATTTTTCCTTCTTCGCCGTCCACTCTTTGATCCACTCGGTGAACTGCGTGTACCAGAAAACGCTATTCTGCGGCTTGCCGATCCAGTGCCCTTCATCCGGGAACAGGATCATCTTCGACGGTACCTTTTGCAGTTGAAGTCCCGTGTACAATTGCAACCCCTGACCCACCGGAACGCGGTAATCCAGCTCGCCGTGGAACACCAGCGTCGGAGTCTTGAAGCTCTGCACGAAGCTGCTCGGCGACCACTTCTGATACAGGTCCGGGTTGTCCCAGGGCATGCCCTTGAACTCCCACAGCGGGAACCAGGTTTCTTCCGTCTCGGCCGCCATGCTGCGCAGATCGTAGACTCCGGCGTGCGAAACGAAAGCCTTGAAGCGCGTCGTATGCCCGAGCATCCAATCGACCATGTAGCCGCCATAGCTGCCACCGGCGGCGGCGAAACGGTCGGCGTCCGCGTAGGGCTGGGTCGCAATGTATTCGACCGTGGACATGATGTCGTCGTACGGCTTGCCGCCCCAATCCTGATTAATGTCGTCGGTGAATTTCTGGCCGTAGCCGGTCGAGCCCCGCGGATTCGGCATCACCACGACGAAGCCCGCATTCGCGAACACCTGCGGATTCCAGCGATAGCCCCACTGCTCGCCCCACGCCCCCTGCGGACCGCCGTGAATCAGGAACAGCACCGGATACTTGCGCTTCTCCTGGAACCCTGGCGGTTTCAAAACGAAGCTCGAAATCTTCGCTTTCTCGGCGCCCTCGACGCTGATTTCTTCGTACTTGCCAAGCGAGTAGCTGGAAAGGAAATCGTCGTTCAGGTGCGTCAACGCGATCGGCACGCCGCCGCTTGAACTGGCGCGGAAAATCTCCGCCGGACGCGATCCGCTCGACTCCGTATAAAGCATGGTCCGGCTGTCTTTGGTGAATTGAACATCGTCTAAGCTCGAAGACTCGGTCACGATGGCGCGCGTTGCGCCGCCGCCGACCGCGATCATGTGAAGATTGTGCCGGCCGCGATCTTCGAGGACAAACGCGAGCCGCGAAGAATCGGGCAGCCACGTCATACCCAGGACATTGCGATCCAGACCCTCCGTCAAGACGGTGGACCGCCAACTTCCGCGCTCAGCAACGATCAGGCGCCAGCGGTCGGATTCGTAGCCGGCGCGCGACTGCGAGCGGAACGCGATGTACCTGCCATCGGGCGAATACAGTGGGCTGACGTCAGCACCGAGGCCCGTCGTCACTCGCGCCGACTCTCCGCCTTCGATGGCGATGTTGAAAATATCGGAGTTGGTGCTGGTGGCGGGATCCGCCTCGACGTTTGCGACGTAGGCGACCTCTTTCGAATCCGGCGAGATCACGTAATCGTCCGGTCCGCCGAGCGAAAATGGCGGAGCCTGTCCCTTCCCAGGCGTCAGATCGTGGATGTTGGTTCCGTCTATATTCGCCGAAAGAATGTGCTGCCGCCGCGGACCCTGCCATTGATTCCAGTGCCTATACAGCAGGCTGGTAATCACGCGGGCCTTCATCTTGTTCTTCGCGTCCGTGTCCAGATGAGTCTTGTTGCAGGCTTCGTCATAATTCGCGTCGGTCGCGCACTCGGGATACACTTCGCTCAGGAACACCATCTTCTTGCCGTCCGGCGAAATGCTGACGCCGCTCGCCTCGGTGGGAAGCTTGGTGATCGCGCGCTGATTTCCGCCGTCGGGGTCCATCATCCAAACCTGCGACCAAACCTGCGACCAGACCTGCGACGCATCGCCGCGGTTCGAGATAAAAGCCAGACGCTTCGAATCCGGCATCCAGCGCGGCCGTTCGTTGCTGCCTTCGGTCGTAATCTGGCGCGGACTCCCCCCATTCAGACCAACGGTCCAGATTTGCTGCGGTTTGGTATTCTTTTCGATGTCTACGGTCTGCACCGTGAAAGCGACCGTTTTGCCGTCCGGCGAAAGCTGTGGATCGCCGATCCGCTGGATTTGCAGCAGTGCCTGGACGTCGAACGTCTTCTGCGCCTGCATGGAAAAGACAGCAAAAAAGACCAAACATAATACGCGATGCATAGCATTTTCTCATCGAAGGATGAGCCTGAAGCGGGGCGTTGAGGGTGGGTGAGGCTGGAGTCTTTCTTTTTTGTTTGAGGAAAGAAGCAATCGTAGGCGCTGTGGGAATGTGGGAAACGCGGGAGCGTTTTCCAAGGGCG
>JBBQWZ010000030.1:0-82711 GCA_038210135.1 Bryobacterales bacterium | reverse complement strand
GCCCTTGGAAAACGCTCCCGCGTTTCCCACATTCCCACAGCGCCTACGATTGCTTCTTTCCTCAAACAAAAAAGAAAGACTCCAGCCTCACCCACCCTCAACGCCCCGCTTCAGGCTCATCCTTCGATGAGAAAATGCTCTAAGACGCGGCCGGACGGTGTTTTATTACGTTTTGTGCAGCCATTTCCAAACCAGCAGGGCGATCGGAATGGCTTCGAAGACAGAGATGCCGATCAGGATGCGGCGAAGTTTTTGTTTGTCTACGTCCATTTATTCGACGGTTACGGGAAGTTGAATTTCGATGGTCTTGGGCGGCAGGCACATGGTGTCGTTACACGCCTGGTAACGGAGTTTGCCGGACGCGGTGGTCATCCCGCGGGTGCCAGCTTTGAATTTTGTCACGATTTCGAACTCGCCCGAATAGACGCTGAGTGGTTTTTCGGAGAAGGAGTACTTCTCCATGGCCGGCTTCGGATATTCGACGCCCACCGTCTCAAGCGCGCCGGGCGCCCAGGTGAGCTTGAGCGGAATCAGGAATTCGTCGGCGGGCTTGTTCGAATTCAGGTGAAAGCCAGGCTTCAGCTTCAGGTGAATCTTCGCTTCGGAGACCTGTCCGACTTTCATCCTGGTGGACTCCGGCGGAATCACCGACAGCACGCTCTGCGCGAGCGCCGGGGCCACCGACGCGACCAACAGCAGCGCGCTATTTAGCCAGAACTTGTTCGATGTCACTGGCATAATCCGATTTGCTGACCAAGCCGACATGGACGGCGGCGATCTTGCCCTCGCGATCGAGAATGAAGGTGGTTGGAAGCGAATCCACGCCGCCGTAGAGCGTCGCGGTGGTATCGTCGCCGACCACTACACGGTAGTTGATCTTCTTCGAGTCCACGTATGGCTTCACGTCTTTCCAGCCCTCCTCGTCCATCGAAACCCCAAGCACAGCGAAGCCTTTGTCCTTGTATTTCTGCTCAAATTCGATGAACCACGGAATCTCGATTTTACACGGGCCGCACCAGGTGGCCCAGAAGTTCAATAGAACGACCTTGCCTTTCAGGTCGGAAAGCTTGAGCGCCTTGCCGGTCGAATCTTTCAAGGAAAATTCCGGAGCCTTCTTTCGCTCCTTCACGGGTTTCACCGCCGCCTTCGCCGACGGCGCGGATCCGCAGCTGATCAAACCGAGGCCCACTACTAACGCTGTCATCAGTCGCACTAGGAACACTCCGCAATCCATTCCGCGGGCCAAGCCCGCTCTATATCGAGATGCTGCCGGGCGCCAAAAGGTTCTCCATCCATCTTTGACGCGACTGCCTCGCAATGGGTGCGAGGGTCCGTTCCGCAGGCCGACCGCCAGTCAACTTCCACGCCGCCGTATCACAAAAGCTCTCGCACGCATATTCGCGCCACATCCGCGAACGCAGACGCATATCCTTGTATCCCAGTTCGCCCTTCCGCCATTCCGCGGACCAGCCCAATTCGCCCGGAATCCTTCGCCGGAACTCCCCGGCCAGCTCTGCTTCCCATTGTCGCCTTGTCTGGTTAGAAAGGCGAACCCAGACAAAATGGAACAGCTCATGGACCGCAATCCGGCACAATTCCCGCGGACGCGAGCGCAGCTCGGATTCCAAAATCATTTCGCGCTTCCGCACGAACGTCGCCGCATGCACCGGCTGGCCGCGATTCGCTCCGAACAACAGTTTTCCGTGGGAAATCGACAAATCCGCAACGAAACAAACCCGGATTCGCTTGCCTTCGAACACCGGCAATCCGCGGACGCTCTGCAGAGCCGCGTCTAATTCAAGGGCTTCGCTGGCGCCGGCACACCATTTGGCCGCAGCGCCTCCGGCTTGTCGAGTTTCACTTCGTTCGCCTTTTGCCACGATTTCAACCGTTCATTAAAACGTTCCTGCGCCATGTCCGCAAAAACCTTTTCGCGTACCTCGGGAAAAGGAATCTGCGATTTCTCATCCACTCGGAAAATGTAGAAGCCGTTGGCCTGTTTCAGTGGCTCGGAAATGGCCTTGGGAGCAAGAGCGAATACGGCCGTCACAACGTCCGCAGGATAGGAATCGGTGCGCTTCATGGTCGCAAATTCGCCGTCCTTCTTGGCGGATTCCGCATCTTCGGAATTCTCGCGGGCCAGCTTGCCGAAGTCCGCGCCGGCCTTCAGTTTCTTCACCAGCTCCTCCGCCTTGGCTTTAGCCTGCGACTCACTGAGCGATTTCTTGACGCCCGGAGCTTGCGGCGCTCCGTCGGCGGCGAAGGAAATGTAGATCACACGCACCTTGGCCTGCTCGAATTTCGCCTTGTTTTCCGAGTAGAATTTCTCCGCCTGGTCCGAAGTGGGATTCGAAAGGTTGCGCTGCTCGTTGACTTCCGCGCGCGCCAAAGTTTCAATACGCATGTTCTCGAGCTGCTCTTTAAGAGGCGATCGATCGGCGAGACCGTCTTTGACGGCGAGCTCCGCGAGGTATTTGAACAGGTAGAGATTGGTTAGCAGCCCGTTGGGGTCGCTCTGCAGAAGTTGCAAGCCCTCGGGACGGATTCCGCTAATGATTTTTCGCGCCTCGCCCGCGGTCAGCGGACGCCCGCCAACAGTTCCGATGACGGCGTTGTCTTTGATTTCCTGCGCGCAGGCCAATCCCGCAAGCAGAAGCAAACCGATGAATTTCATAGCTAAACTTCTAGTTTAGCAGCGCCTGAATCGGTCTCAGGATCTCGGGGCAAAAATTGACCGTGGTGGCGGTCATGAAGGCGATCGGCGTCTCTTTCCCGCCTTCGAAGGCGCTGACTTCGCCCTCGCATACGGTCAGCGTCCGGCCGCCCTTGATGACCTTTCCGCGCGCGACGAAGCGGTCGCCTTTGGCGGCCGCTCGAAGCGGAAATCTTTGCGGTCTACCGCTTTGCGACGACGGCCCGGCGGCGTTCCGCGCTGCGTTCGGCTCCGCGACGGCCATCTTCGCTGATCTTGATGTTGTTGACGACGGCGCGCGCTCCGGCGGTCCTGGCCATCCGTGTGGCCGCGCCTTTGCGTTGAATCACGCCGGTCGTCCCTTCCCAGTAGACGATTCCGCCCTGGACACGAACCTTGAAACCCTCCTGGCCGATTTTGGACCTGGCTAGCTTGACCTTGATGGCGCTGTCAATTTGCGCGTCGGTCAATTGCGGCCGCACGACCGCCGCGGCTGGACGTGTCGAGGTCGCAGGCGCGCCCCACGAAGTGGAGAACGCACATAGCAAGCCGGCCAATACGATAAGAACTCTCATATACCGGAAGTGGCTTTCGGGGCGGAAATTCTCTGGCAATGAGGTTTGGGATTTTCCCGAAGGCCCGCGCCAGCTCGGGCTACTTTGCGGCTTGCCGCCGGACTTCGACCTGTACGCCCTCGCGGATCGCGTCGGTCGGATTCAGGATCAGCTGGTCGCCCGCCTTGATGCCTTCGGAGACCTCGATTTGCGATCCGGTGTCGCGGACGATCTGGATCTTGCGGAACGACACTCGCCCGTCCGCGCCAGCCACCGCAACGTGCGGCCCTTCCGTCCGCATGACCAAGGCATCGCCGGGAATCGCCACAATGGTGGGGCGCCCCAGCAGATGGAAGGTCACGTGGCCGAACATTCCCGGCTTTAGAAGGCCCTCTTTATTGTCTATGGACATCACGTACAGCATCGAACGCGAATTGACGTCGAGCGAATTGGTCGAGCGCGAAACGATTGCGGGAAACACCTTGCCCGGCATCTCGCCGACGCCGAATTCAGCCTTCTGCCCAGCACGAATCAGCGGAATATAGGCCTGCGGGACGTACACGAAAATTCGCAGAGTATCGATTTGCGCGACGCGGAAAACTTCGCCGGTCTTACCCGTGCTGCCGGCCGTAATCAACGTTCCGACGTCCGGATTCCGGTACGTAATAATGCCGCTGAACGGAGCCGTTAGCTTCGCGAACGACTTCATTTCTTCGAGGCGCTTCACGCTGGCCTGGTTGGCTAGGATGGATTCCTGGGCGGCGCCGATGCCGGCTTCGACCGCATCGACATCCGCCGTCTTGACATCAAAACCAGCCTGCTTGTCGTCCGCATCCTGCCTGGCCAGGACGCCTTCCTTAACCAGCCCAAGGGAACGGTCGAGGGTGACCTTGGCGAGCTTCAAATTCGCGCGCGACTGCACCAGGTTCGCTTGCAGCTGCTTTAACGTGGCCCGCGACTGCGCGAGCGTTGCCTTGGCCTGCGCCAGTTGCTGATCCAGTTCCGGTGTGTCGAGTTCCGCCAAAACTTCGCCCTGCTCAACCTTCATGCCGATGTCGGCCTTGCGCGACCGCATGTAGCCTTCGGTGCGGGCGTAGATCGGAGATTCGATGAGCGCTTGCAGATCGCAGGGGAGGTCCACGGTTCCCGCCGCGGAAAGCTGTTTGGCGATCGTCACCGTGACGATCGGAAGCCGCGTCGATTCTCTTTCGGACGCTAAAACCTCTTTGCGTTTCGACCAGCGAGGCACAAAGCCGAGCCCGATCACAGCCGCCAATACCAGCACCAGCGCTATCAGGATCGAGAAAAACGCGCGCCGGGATGTCATGCAGTCACCTCGGTTTCATAATCTTTCGGGGGCTTGGTTCGCAGCTTGCTGTAGACCACCGGAACGAAGAACAGCGTCGCGACCGTCGCGATCATCAATCCGCCAATCACCGCGCGCCCTAGAGGGGCGTTCTGCTCGCCGCCTTCGCCCATGCCCAACGCCAGAGGCAGCATGCCAATGATCATCGCCGCGGCGGTCATCACCACCGGACGAAGCCGGGTGTGGGCCGCTTCAAGCGCCGCCGCCTTCGCGTCCAGGCCCGTGAGGCGCAGATCGTTAGCGAAGTTGACTAGCAGAATACTGTTCGCAGTCGCGACGCCGATGCTCATAATCGCGCCCATCATCGACGGAACACTCAGCGTGGTCTGCGTCAGGAACAACGCCAGCAGAATGCCTGCCAGCGCGCCCGGCAGCGCCATCAAAATGATAAAGGGGTCGAGCCAGGATTGGAAGTTTACGACCATCACGAAGTACACCAGCAGGATGGCGAGCACCATCCCGAGGCCTAAGCCGATGAACGAGGTCCGCATGGTTTCCACCTGTCCGCGCACCGTAATCGTCGTTCCTTTGGGCAGCCTGGACTGGAAGCCGGAGAGCACCTTGTCCACCTCCGTCGACAGCGACCCGAGATCGCGGTCCTGGACATTCGCGTAGAGGTTCAGCATCGGCTGCACGTTGTAGTGGCTTACCACCGCCGGCGTCGAACCGCGCGAGAACGTGGCCACGTTACCGAGCAATTGTTGCGACGAGCCGTCGGAAGACCGTAGCGGCGTCTGCATCAAAGCGTCGGTCGAATCCATACGGTAGCTTGGCGTCTGCACGGCGACGATGTAATCCACGTCGTTCGCCGGATTCAGCCACCAGTTGGTGGCGACGAAACTCGAGGAGGACAGCGACACCAGCGCGTTGCGCGAAACATCCACCTGGCTGAGTCCGAATTGTTCGGCACGCGTGCGATCCACCTTCACGCGCACTTCCGGAACATCGTCCACCTGGTGCATGTGCACGTCCACCGCGCCCTGCAATTTCGCGATTTTGGCTTCAATCTCGCGCGCGATTTTGTGATTCGCTTCGTAATTCTTCAACGGACCCGCGATCTGGATATCGATCGGCGCCGGCAAGCCAAAGTTCAGAATCTGCCCCACGATATCCGCCGGCTGGAAGAAGAACGTGACTTCCGGAAACGTCCGGTTCAGTTTCTCGCGAAGCTGCCGCACGTACTCCCAAGTTGAAGAATGTTCGCCGGCTTTCAACGAAACCAGAATCTCGCCGTCGAACGAACCGAGTGTCACGCTATCGGAGTACGCGATGTTGATTCCGCTGTACGGCAGTCCGATGTTATCGAGAATATCCGAAAGCTCTTCCTTCGGAATCACGTCGCGCACCACTTGCTCGACTCCGGCGAAGATGCGCTCCGTCTCTTCAATGCGCGTTCCGGCCGGGGCCCGGACGTGGAACCGAATCTGACCCGCGTCCACTTTGGGGAAGAAATCCTGGCCGATCCACGGCAGCAGCCCAAGACAGGCGAAGCACATCAAGAGAAAGAAACCCGAGAAGACGCCGCGATGATGCAGCGACGCGGCAACCAGGTTCTTGTATCCGCCGCGCATCTTCTCAAAGCCCTTGTGAAAGGCGTGGTGCAGGTTCCACAACAGGCTCGCCTTTAGCGGACGGCCTTCGCCTTCGGGACCGCGATAGCGTTCCACTTCCGCCGGAATCATGTACTTCACCATGGTCGGAATCAGGGTTCGCGACAAAAGGTACGAAGCGCCCATGGCGAGCACGACAGCCAATGCGAGAGGCGTAAACAGGTAGCGGGCGGCGCCGGTAAGGAAGATGACGGGGACGAATACGATACAGATGCAGAGCGTCGAAACGAACGCCGGGACCGCGATCTGTTGGGCACCCGAAAGGATCGCTTCGACCACCGGCTTCCCTTCCCCGAGGTTGCGGTGGATGTTTTCGATCTCGACCGTCGCGTCATCAACCAGAATGCCGACGGCGAGGGCGAGGCCACCCAGCGTCATCGCATTGATCGTCTGACCCATCAGGTAGAGGATCGCAAGCGACGTCAGAATCGACAGCGGAATCGAAATACAGACGATGATGGTCGAGCGCCAACTTCCCAGGAAGAGCAGAATCATCAAGCCGGTAAGGAACGCCGCCGTGATGGCTTCGCGGATGACGCCCGAAATCGCCGCGCGCACGAAGATGGATTGGTCGAAGAGCAGGCGGACGTCCATGCCGGCAGGCAGTGTCGCGCCGATGCGTGGGAGCAAATCCTTCAATTTCGCTACGATGTCGAGCGTGGAGGCTCCGCCGTTCTTCAGAACCGTCATCAGGATCGCGCGGCGGCCGTCGTGGCGTACGATGTTCGACTGCACGGCGTACCCGTCGCGGACCGTGGCCACATCGCGCATCAGCGTCGTAATTCCATTGGCGCGCCGGATCGGAATATTGTTGAACAGGTCCGCCGCGGCGGGTGAGTTGTTCAGCCGGATGTTGTATTCGCGCGTACCCATCTTCGCGGTACCCGCGGGCTGCGTCAGACTCTGGGCGTTCACCGCGTTCACCACGTCGTAGGGCGTCAGCCCCAGGGCGAAGAGCGCCTTCGGCTCGATGTCCA
Organism: Bryobacterales bacterium; assembly: GCA_038210135.1. Taxonomy (GTDB): domain Bacteria; phylum Acidobacteriota; class Terriglobia; order Bryobacterales; family Bryobacteraceae; genus JBBQWZ01. The sequence goes on along the minus strand of JBBQWZ010000030.1, from coordinate 75,512 downwards.
CCATGATCTGGCGCTGGCGGCCGCCATAGGGCAGCGGGAAACTCGCCCCCTGCACGGTCGCCATCTGTGTCCGGATGAAGTTATGCGCGTAGTCGTAGATCGCCTGCTCGCTGAGCGTGTCGCTGGTGACGCTCAACTGCAGAATGGGGACGGCCGACGCGTTGTAGCGCAAGATCGCTGGCGGGCTGATGCCGGTAGGCAGGTAGTGAACCATGCCCTGCGAGTTGGCAGTCACCTGCGCGACCGCGGCTTCGATCTTGGCGTTCGGGTGGAAGAACATCTTGATGATGCCCAGCCCCGTCAGCGACTGTGATTCCATGTGTTCAATGTCGTTGACGGCGGTCGTATAGCTGCGTTCGCTGCGGACCGTCACCATCTGCGCCATCTCGCCGGCCGAGATTCCGCCATAACTCCAGATCACGCTCACGACCGGAATATTGATTTCAGGGAAGATGTCGGCTGGCATGCGCACGATGGCAAGGCCGCCCATCAGTACAATTACGAGAGCCATCACGACGAAAGTGTAGGGACGCCGGAGCGCGAGCTGAACTATCCACATAGGCTAGAGAAGAAAAACGTGAGGCCTACTTGGTTCCACGCTGAGCAGGACCGGAAGAGGCGGAAGCTTCCGCATTTCGCCAACAACTTAACACTGGAAACCAATAGCTTAACATTCAGGCGTCCGTGGGTCCCATCTCGTTACCGAAATGGACAACTTCTGTGACCGATCGCGCTTTTTCGCGAGTGGACTCGCGTTTCATCGGCATAGCGATACAATGACCGGGCATGCGCTTCTTCCTGTGCCTGGCTGTACTCGCCGCCGGACTCCGTGCCGACCAGTTCGACGGGATCCGAGCCTCAATCCGCTCGAAAATGGCGGAGCACAAAGTTCACGCCGTTACCGTCGCCGTCGCGCATCACGGCGTCATCCTCTGGGCGGGGGGATTCGGCACCGTCGACCGCGATGGCAAAGTCCAGGCGACGCCGGACACGCTGTTCTCGCTGGCTTCCATCTCGAAGCCGATTACCGCCACCGCGCTGATGACGCTCGTCGAGCGCGGAGAGCTGGACCTCGATCAGCCGATCAACAAATATCTCGGTTCGGCGAAGTTGAAGAATCGCGCCGGAGGTCCGCCGGCCACGGTTCGCCAGGTTTTAAATCACTCGGCCGGGCTGCCGGTACATTTCCAATTCTTCTATGAGGACGACGGGCCGTTCGCCAATCCGCCGCCGCGCGAAGAGACCATTCGCCGCTACGGAAATCTGATCCGGATGCCGGGCGAGCGCCACGATTATTCAAATCTCGGTTTCGGCCTCATCGATCACCTGATCACCCGCCTGTCAGGCCGCGAGTACGCGTCGTATGTCAAAGAGGCGGTGTTCGGGCCGCTGGGCATGGACGCCGACATTCCTTTCAAGACGCCCTATCCGAATGCGAAGTACGCGGAACGTTGGGCGGCGGACGGCTCGCGCCTTCCGTTCTACGAGTTCGATCACCCGGGCGCGTCCGCCGTCTACGCCAGCGCGAACGGACTTGTGAAATTCGGCATGTTCCACGCGAAAACTCCATTGCCGAGCCAGAAAGCGATTCTCAAACCAGCCACGCTCGACCAGATGCATCGGCCCACTATCTTGTCCGGCACGAACTCCGGATACGGCATCGGTTTCCGCATCGAAGGCACCAAACAAGGTACGGTCTCGTATGGACATACTGGTGGAATGGGCGGGGTGAGCACGGTCATGCGCATCGTGCCGGCGGAGAATCTGGTGATCGTGGTGCTCGCGAATGGCCGAACGAATCTCGTGGGAAGCGTCGCGGATGAGTTGGAAAAACTCCTCGCGCCCTCCGCCAATATCGTCCGGAACGAGCCGGTCAGGAAAGATCCAATTCCCGCATCGCTCGAAGGTATTTGGACCGGATACGTCCACACCTGGCGGGCGAAAATCCCTCTGCGCCTCGAAGTGAATGGGCAGCAGATCTCGGCCAGTCTCGGAACCACGGCCGCCGTGCCAGTGCGGGACCCACGTCTCGAGGATGGACAGTTGATGGGCGGATTTAAAGGCGACATCGGAACGTCCGACGCCAACCGCATTCCCTACACGCTGAATCTCATATTGAAGCAGCGCGGCGCGATCCTGAATGGCGGCGTCTCGGCGATGTCGGAGCCGCAGCCGAAAATCGGCAACGCCCTTACCTCATGGGTGGAACTGAAGCGGTCCGTACCGGCGGCTACTAAAGCCGCGACAAAGAAGAAGTGAGCGATCTCCCAATCAGGAGCAGATCGCGCGGCTGAGCGCCGCACGCGCCTCGACCACGGTGCGAGCCGCCTCCGCGGGCGTTGCGCTCAAAGCGGTCAGGTGGCCCATCTTGCGCCCTTTACGCGGAGAGATCTTTCCGTAGAGATGAAGCTTCACGTTCGGAAACGCGAGTGCCGCGTCCCAATCCGGCTCGCCGCCAGTCCACCAGTCGCCCAGTAGATTCGCCATCGCCGCGCCGCCGCACATTCGCTCCGTCGAGCCTAATGGCAAACCGCAAACGGCGCGCAACTGCTGTTCAAACTGGCTCGTGATGTTCGCGTCGAACGTCAGATGCCCCGAGTTGTGCGGTCGCGGAGCCAGTTCGTTCACCATCAGACGGCCCGCGCGGTCGAGAAAGAATTCGACGCATAGCACGCCCACCACTTCCAGCTTTTCAAGAATCGTGCGCGCGATTTCGATGGCTTGCTTCTCGACGCCTGGTCCGATACCGGGTTTCAGGCGCGCGGGCGAAACCGATACATCCAGTATGTGGCTCCTGTGCGCGTTCTCGATGACGCCGTAGTGAACAAATGTTCCGTCCAAGCCGCGCGCGGCGACCACCGAGACTTCGCACTCGAGCGAAATGAACGCCTCAAGCACCGCTTCCGCACGGCCAATCGCATCCCAGGCCGCGAGCGCCTGTTCGGGCTTCAGAATCCGCTCCTGGCCTTTGCCGTCGTAGCCGAAGTCCGCCGTCTTCAGGACCGCAGGTGTTCCCAACGCGGCCACCGCCGCATGCAATTCCGCCTCGGTCCGAACTACGCGGTACGGAGTATGAGGCAATCCATTATTCGCGAGGAACGTCTTCTCGCGAATCCGCTGCTGCGTCGTATGCAACACCAACCCGGCGGGACGCACGGGTGCATAACGCGCTGCCTCTTCCGCCGTCTCAGCGGGAACATTTTCGAATTCGAACGTGACGACGGAAACTTCCTTCGCGAACCTCGCGATGGCGTCCAGATTCTCGTACGAAGCAACCAGCTCGACGTCGGCGACTTGGCCGGTCGGCGTATCGAATTCCGGCGAAAGCGTGTGGACCCGATATCCCATGCGCCGCGCCGCGATGGCGAACATACGGCCCAGTTGCCCGCTGCCGAGCACCCCGACCGTCGCGCCTGGCAGGATCGGATTCATGTGTTAGTCGAGCGAAGTCTCGCGGACGATTCGCGTCTGCTCGGTCCGGAAATCGTGCAGCTTCCGCCTCAGTTCCGGATCAGAAACGCTCAGGATCGAAACCGCCAGCAACGCCGCGTTGGTCGCGCCCGCGCGTCCAATCGCCACCGTCGCCACAGGAACGCCGCCTGGCATCTGCACGATCGAGAGCAGCGAATCCATGCCCTTCAGCGCGTGGCTCTCGACCGGAACTCCGATGACCGGAAGAATCGTATGCGCCGCGACCATGCCCGGCAAATGCGCCGCGCCGCCCGCGCCCGCGATGATCACGGCGAGTCCGCGCGCTTCGGCGGTCTTCGCGTACTCAGTCATCCATTCCGGAGTGCGGTGGGCGGAGACGATGTGTTTTTCGTAGGGGACGCCGAAGCGGTCGAGCAGCTCGACAGCAGTCCGCATGGTCTCCCAGTCGGACTTGCTGCCCATGATCACGCCGACGAGCGGATGAATGGGCATATTTGGTGATGCCGGCCGACGCTGCGCTTACTGACCCTGCGCAAGAGAATATCCGATGACGCCGTCGTACTTACGGAGCGCCATAGACTGCACGATGACGACGCCACCCTTCGCGACAGCGCTGAGGATCTCAATCATCTTTTCCTGCGTCATCGAACCGCCTTTCGCCAGGAAGCGGCAGCGGTACTTGTCCACCGGAATGGTCTCAGGCGCCCCGCCCGGCCAAATTTTCACGCCGCGATTCGAGAGAAGCTGCAGTTCGACGCCTTCCGGTGCCAGTTTTTGGAGTTTCTCCGCCAATTCGTTGGTAGCCTTCGATGGCCACTCGACGTGGATGTCGATTCCTTCGAGAATTGTCTCTTTGACGACGAGATCGGTGCCGAGGCTGGTCTTGGTGGCGGCATCGGTCGCCGCATAACGAGCTGGCTTGAGCGTCTCGGGTTTTTGACCCAGGCGCGCGACCACGGCCTCAGCGAATTCCTTCGTGCCGACTTTCTGCTTGCTGGTCCCCTCGCGAAAAATGTCGTAAGTGTGGACGCCGTCTTCGATCGTCTTCATCCAGGCGTTGTGCGCGAGTTCGGCGATGTCGTTCTGGCCGATGTAAACCAGCATCAGGATGGAGCCGAGAAACAGTCCCGAGGGATTCGCCAGATTCTGTCCCGCGCGGCGCGGCGCCGATCCGTGGATCGCTTCAAACATCGCCGCGCCTGTTCCGATATTCGCCGAACCCGCCAAACCAACAGAGCCCGCAATCTGCGCAGCCACGTCCGAAAGGATGTCACCGTACAGGTTCGGCATCACGATCACGTCGAACGATTCGGGCGTGTCGGCCATCTTCGCCGCGCCGATATCGACGATCCAATGCTCGTTCTCGATCTCCGGATATTCTTTCGCCACTTCATCGAACACCTTGTGGAAGAGACCGTCGGTCATCTTCATGATGTTGTCTTTGGTGAAGCAGGTGACCTTTTTCCGGTTGTAGCCGCGCGCATACTCGAAGGCGTAGCGGCAGATTTTTTCGCAGCCGGCCTTCGAGAACAGCTTCAAGGTTTCAAATACATTGGGGGTCAGGCGGTATTCGATGCCGGCGTAAAGGTCTTCTTCGTTTTCGCGAACGATCACCAAATCCATCACCGGGTGCTTGGTCTTGATGAAGGGCGCGTAGGAAACGCAGGGCCGGACGTTCGCGTAGAGGCCCAGCGTCTTGCGGGCGGTTACGTTCAGACTCTTAAACCCTCCGCCTTGCGGCGTGGTGATCGGCGCTTTTAAGAAGACCTTGGTTCGCCGCAGCGATTCCCAGGCGGAGGGGTCGATGCCAGCGCTATTGCCGCGCAGGTAGACCTTTTCGCCGATCTCGATTTCTTCGATCGCCAGCCGCGCACCAGCCTCTTTGAGGATGTGCAGCGTGGCGGCCATAATCTCAGGACCAATTCCGTCGCCGTGCGCAACGGTGATAGGGGTGGAGTTTGCCATATGGATGAACTTACTAAGGTACTTGACCGGGCCAGAGCAGAGCAAGCGCAAGATTTCGCCCCATCCACCTTGACCAGCCGCTGGCCGCGAAGCACCATGGGAAACCTATGCGCCCGATCTTGCTATTGCTTGTGGCCCTCGCCGCGGACGCGCAAGTGGCTCCCAAGCAAACCGCGTCGAAGACGCCGCTCCAGTGGTTTCAGGAGGGCGAGACTTTGCTCAAGGCCAAGGAATACGATGCCGCCATCCAGTCCTATGAACAAGCGGAGAAGTTGGGCTACCTGGCGCGCAGCACGCAGTTCCGCATGGCGGCGGCGGCCGCCGCAAAGGGTGACGCGCAGGAGGCCTTGCACCACATGGAGCACGCGGTCGAGGCAGGCTTCGGAGCCGTCTATCTCATGGAGTCCGATCCTGCGTTTCGCGCCATCCGCAAGACATCGGAGTTTCAGGCGATCGAACGGCGCGCCGCGCACCCGTGCCAGAATCACCCCGGATTCAAGAAGCTGGATTTCTGGGTCGGCGAATGGAACGTTGTTTCTAACGACACAAAGCGCGAAGCGTCTGGCACGAACAAGATTCAGAAAACCCTCGACGGCTGCGCGATTATCGAGAATTGGCGCGACGTCACGGGTCACGAAGGCAAGAGCTTTTTCGCCTTCAACATCATCACCGGCAAATGGAAGCAGCTGTGGGTCCAGGACGACACCGGCTACAAGGAAAAGGAAATGACCCCCGATTACGAAGGCGGAGTGCGCTTCGTAGGGCGAATAGTCGGTCCCGGCGGACGCCAGTTCTACGACCGCACCACGCTGACAGCCAATCCAGACGGCAGCGTTCGCCAGCTGATCGAGCAATCCTCCGACGGCAAGAACTGGCAGGGGACCTTTGACGCTTTGTATGTGCGAATGAAGTGAGCAACCGACAGACGCCGATAGAAGACCAAGCCCACGAGCTTCACCGCTTGAACCCTGAGCGTAAGCGATGGGACCCTTGAGAGCGGACACGAAACGTTGATTTTCGACCGTGTGCCAACCCGATTTCCCCCGATTTCGAGACCTTTCGCTAGCTGCTGCGTACATCTCGTAGCGTTATGAAACGATTTTCCCGTGTGCTCGCCGTCATCATTCTCGCCAGCGCTGCGATCGCGGCCTTCGGCCAGGGTCCGCTCGGACCGCCGGATTTCCCGATTCCCGCCGGAACGGGATCCAGAATCGCACTCGGCGCCGTCGAGAGGCTGAACGCGAATTACATTTTCCCCGAGACCGCCAAAAAGATGGAAGACGCGATCCGCTCCCGCAACGCGAACCACGAATACGACGGCTTTACCGCTTCCCGCGCGCTCTGCGAAAAACTCACCGCCGACTTGCAGGCCGTGAGCCACGATAAGCACATCCGCGTCATTTCCTCTAAGGATCCCTTGCCGAAACCGCGGGCTCCGACCGAACAGGATCGCGAACGCAACCGGAGACAAATGGCGTTCAACAATTTTGGGGTGGAAAAAGTCGAGCGCCTCCCCGGCAATATCGGCTATCTCGATTTCCGCGGCTTCATGCCGGCGGACGCCGCCTCGCCGACCATCGCCGCCGCCATGAACGTCCTAGCCCACACCGACGCGCTGATCATTGACCTTCGCCGCAACGGCGGCGGCGATCCGGAAACTGTCGCCTTTCTCACCAGCTATTTGTACGGCCCGAAGCCAGTCCATTTGAACGATCTCTACTTCCGCCCCGCCGACCAAACCACCGAGTGGTGGACCAAAGCGGAAGTCCCCGGCGTGCGCTTCGGACCCGACAAGCCGGTCTATATCTTGACGGCACGCTTCACCTTCTCCGCCGCCGAGGAATTCACCTACAATCTGAAATCGTTGAAGCGCGCGACCATCGTCGGCGAGAATACCGGCGGCGGCGCACATCCCGGCGGCGTCGAAAATATTGATGACCACTTCGGGCTTTTCGTGCCCTCCGGCCGCGCCATCAATCCCATCACGAAGAAGAACTGGGAAGGCGAAGGCGTCCAGCCGGATGTCGAAACGCAGGCTCCGAAAGCCCTGAAAACGGCCCACATCCTGGCGTTGCGCGGTATCATCGCGAAAGCTCAGAATGCGGATGTGAAGCAGCGTTTCGAAATCGTCCTGAAGGACCTCGAGAAGGACCTTGCCGATCTGAGAAATTAGATCCGGGTGGCAAACGACAATCGGCGTCGGACCGCTCAGTGCACCCGATACGATCGCCCGCACGTTCATGCGGCCGTACCATCCGGGGTTGTGCTCGTGGCTGGTGAGCGTGACCTGACGGTCAAGCCCCGTCAGTAATAGCAAGAGCCAACGTTACAAACCTTCATTGAACCCTGGCTGCGTCGTCTCGTATCCTTTAGATGCAAGGGGAATTTTAGATATGATGCTGACCGATCGCTGGATCCCAGCCGGCCTGGTGTTGCTGAGTGCCGCATGTGCGCAAGCCGCCGTGCCTACCTTCAACAAGGACGTCGCGCCCATCCTCTACAAGAACTGCGTCAGCTGCCATCGTCCGGGCGAGGTGGCTCCGTTTTCGCTGCTGACTTACGCCGACGCGAAGCGCTGGGCGACTCCGATGGTCGTCGCGACCGAAAAACATTTCATGCCCCCGTGGAAAGCCGAGCCCGGCTTCGGCGAATTCCGCGACGCGCGCGTGCTCAGCAAAGACGAACTCGCGACGCTGAGCGTCTGGGCGAAATCCGGCGCGCCGGAAGGCGACGTGACGGACCGACCCGCCGTGCCTGTTTTCCCCAGCGGCTGGAAGCTTGGCGAGCCGGACTACATCATCAAGATGCCCGCGAAGTATACAATTGCGGCGGACGGCAACGACATTTATGAGTGCTTCGTGATTCCCTCGGCGCTCGCCGAGCAGATGAACATTGCCGCGATGGAAGTGCGGCCGGGCAACCGCCGCGTGCTGCATCACACCATCGTGTATTCGGATCCAAGCGGGGCGGGCCGCAAGCGCGCCGCGGCTGAGCACGGTAGTTCCTACACCTGCTACGGCGGACCCGGAATCGCTCGCGCCGGCCTGATCGGCGGCTGGGTTCCCGGTGGAACACCCCGCCGTCTCGCCGAAGGCACCGCGCGCATCGTGGACAAAGGCAGCGATCTGATCATCCAGCAGCACTACCATCCGAGCGGCAAGCCGGAAGAGGATCTGACCACTATCGGGATCTACTACGCGAAGGGTCCGATTGCGAAGACGGTCAATTCCGTTCCTGTTTTGCAGCACGAGCTCGACATCCCTGCCGGCCAAAACAAGTATCAAACCAAGGTCGCCTATACGACGCCGATCGATATCGAAGTCACCGGCGTCACGCCTCACATGCATCAATTGGGTCGCGAGATGAAGGTGACGGCCACGCTGCCCGACGGCACCGTGCGGCCGATGATCTGGATCCGCGATTGGGACTTCAACTGGCAAGGGCAGTACGTCTATCAGGATCCGATCCTGTTCCCGAAGGGCACGCGCTTTGAAGTCACGGCAATCTACGACAACTCGCTCGCGAATCCCAAAAACCCGAGTAATCCGCCGAAGACCGTCAACTGGGGCGAGGCCACGACGGACGAAATGTGCATCGCGTTCCTGCAGTATCAGACTCCGAATCCGGCGGACCATATGAAGCTGCTGGGGTCTCTCGCGATGCAGTTGCAGCTTTACAAGTACGCCGACCTGACCGGTGCGCAGGCGCCCAAGCCGAAAGCGGGCGGCACCGAAAACGACAAGCGGTAGACGACAAGCGGTAGATAATGATGCGCCTCGCGTTGTTCGCGTTAGTTGCCTTGCTGAGCGGCGTCGCGCACGCCGACGTGCCGGATGAATTCCGATTGTTGGATACAACCGGCGCCATCCACACACCGAAAGAATGGACGCGCTCGCGCGGCGTGGTGCTGGTCTTCCTCGCCATCGATTGCCCGATCAGTAACGGCTACATGCCGGAGCTGAAGCGAATCTACGAGAAGTACAGCGCGCAGGGGATCCGGTTTTACGGCGTGCAATCCGATCCGCGCCAGGACGCGACGGCGTCCGCGAAGTTCGTCGCGGATTTCGGTCTTCCCTTCCCGCTGTTGCTCGACTCGAAGCAAATTCTCGCGAACGGAACCGGCGCGGCGACGACACCCGAGGTGGCGCTGCTGTCGATGACCGGCCGCACCCGCTACATGGGTCGCATCGACAATCTCTACGTACAGATCGGGCAGAAGCGCCACACCGCGACGGAATTCAATTTGCGCGATTCGCTCGACATCGTGCTAGCCGGCAAGTCGATTGAGAAGGACCGTACAAGAGCGGTCGGCTGTTCGATTCCGAAAATTTGATTTCGAGGTGCATGCCATCCGGAACGAATTTCAATAATCCCAGTCTTCCTCGAGAATTCGCTGGATTCTGGACGCCGGTATTACGGGAGCATTCGCCGGCACCGAAAAAACTGGGAACCGGCGTTTTTTGGTCTCCGAGTTCTGGAGCTGCAAACCACGCCGAGCCAATTCGGAGAGAACTTTTCCAAGTCGTTCGCCGGATAACTTTGCAAGGCGGCTCGCCGCCTCGTAGACATCCTCGTCGATGGTGACTGTCGTCCGCATCATGTTGAGCGTGATCCGTTGATGCAGCGATGTCAAGACGATCTCCAAGACTCGCTGAAACTTTGGCTCCATTCAGGGGCCGAATCTGGATCTTGTTCGGCGGTCCACTTCCGCCGACAATCCACGCATGCGATTGCTTCTCGGGTTCTTTTCAGCGGTCCTCGCCGCGCAACAGACTGCCATCCCCAAAATTCCGGAATTGATGCCGCGCGAAAAGGAAATGCAGATGGCGCTCTCCGCCGCGCCGGAACATCTTCGCGCCAACGCCGGAGTCTACGTGCTCGCCGAAAAAGGCTTCGAGAAGGTCCGCGATTCGACCAACGGATTTACCTGCATCGTCAACCGCGACCACCCGCTGAATCTGAAGCCGACCTGTTGGGATGCCGAGGGCGCCCGCACCATCGTGCCGAAAGTTTTGCGCGTCGGCGAACTGCTGATGGCCGGGACGCCGGTGCCCGAAATCAATGCCGAAATCCGGGAAGGATTCAAGAGCGGCAAGTATCAATCCCCGCAGCGCCCGGGTGTCGCCTACATGCTGTCGGGCGACATTCGCAACTTCAATCCGCAGACCGGATCCACGGGATCGTTTCCGCCCCACGTGATGTTCTACGCGCCGAATCTGACCAACAAGGACATCGGTTCCGATGGATCGCCGGGGATGCCCTTCATCGCGTACCAGGGTCCGCATGGCTACATGATCGTGCTGGCTCCCGACCACGCAGGGCATTAACGGCGATTAGAGAATCTGGCGCTTCGCCTTGAGCACCGGACGCTGCGAAGCCGCAGGCTTGCGCGTCGTAGTCGGACGCAGGATCTTGTTCACGGCGCGCACCAGATGGTTCACTTCGTTAGAGCTCTTCTGAATTACGGCATCCGCCCCAGTGGAGACTTCCGTGAGCCCCAGGGCGTCCACAAAGCCGGAGATCAGGATCAGCGGCGTAGCCGGAGAATGCTCGCGCAGGTTCTTGATCAATTCGATGCCGTGCATTTTTGGCATCTTGTAATCCGTGATCACCAGATCGAAGCTGCCGGCGTTAAATTGAGCCAGCGCATCTTCGCCATTGCACGCAGTCGTCACCGCGTAACCCAATTCATCGAGCACCGATTGGCGCGCGCTTAAACCCAGTTTGTTGTCGTCGACCAGTAGGATGCGGGGCTTCGCGGACGCCCCTTTTATTTGATTGCCTGTCATGAACTTCGACGACGGTAGCAGTCGCGCGAAGGAACTGTCAATCGAGTTGTAACAGACTAGAAACTCGCAACATTCAGTGCTTGACAATCACGTTACGAATTTCGCGGGAGCCGCTATTCGACTTCACGCGGAGCCGTGTAGCCTTGCTTCGCAATGATGGTGTACTTGATCGGCTTGCCCTTCTGGTCCACTACACGCAGGGGCTCGTTTGTTTCCGGATTTACGAGGTCTACTTTGATTTTGCGGTACTTGCCGTCACGCGTTTGATTGCTCGGCGCGTACGTCACGGAGTACTGCTGGCGCAACGATTCCGAGACCGCACGGAAGATGTTCGGAAACTCCCCGTAGAAGCGTGGGAAGAATGACATTCCACCGGTTTCCTTGGCGAACGTGCGCATCTGATTGTCGGCCTGGAGGAAGTCCAGCCGCTGAATGCCGCTGAGCGCCCCGCGAGCATCGGCCATCTCGCGAATCGACTGCATCAAGCCGAACGCGTAGATCGGCACACCGGCCTCCTGCAACCGTTTGCGCGTCTTATCGAAGGTCAACTTACTAAACGTGTCCTCGCCCGAGGCAATGACGACGATGGCTTTTCGCCCCTCGATGTCCTGCATCCGCTCCGCGGTCTCCACCAGCGCATCGTAGAAATTGGATTCAGAAAACGCCGCGATGCGAAGACGCTGAAGGGCTTCCTGGGTCTTCATGCGATCGGTCGTGAAGTCGGAGAGAATTTCCGTGCGCAAATCGTAGGCGACAACGGCGACGGCGTCGTCCTTCCGCAGCGTGTCCACGAATCCGTACGTCGCTGCCAAGGTCTGGAACCAAGTCTCCGAATAATAGCGTTGATACCGGTTGCTGAATTCGATCACCAGGCAGACCGTCATCGGCGCTTCCGACGTGGCGAAACTCCCGAGCTTCTGCGGAACGTTGTCCTCAAGAATGCGGAAGTTGCCGGGCGGGATTTTTGGAATGAAATTGCCTTTATTGTCTATGACGGCGATATCGACGCTAACCGTGGTGACGTCGGCCTTGAACGTGGCGCCATCCGCGGGAGCGTCTTCCCGCCCCTTCTTCGAGAACTTGGACGGGATTTTCTCCTGCTCCGGCTCCTTCTCGGCACCTTTTTTACGCGGTCTCGCGACCGGATCGGATCCCGTGGACTTCGGCCCTTCTTGCGCCGTCAACCCGATGGAAGCGGCAAGGAATCCGGCGAACGCGAGCAAGGCGAGGGGGTAAAAGCGTTTCATGGGCAAGACAACCTACCTTAACTATATGCTGGTCTTCGCTCTCTTATTTATGACGGCGATTCCGGCCGATTGGTTGCGCCCCTGGGCCATCAAACCGCCCGCTGGGCCCACAACTGCTTGACTTCCTTGATGTGGCCGGAATGCGTATGCACGTGATGCGTATTCCCCATCAGCCATTGCAGCCCGTCCAGCGGACCGAGCACCGGGTGGGGCGCAAAATGGCTCCGCAGGTCGTCCTGGGTGGTGCGCGCGAATTCGAGAGTCCGCTCGCGCGCTGCGAGGAAGCCCTCGACCGCTTCCGCCAGGTTGGCAAATTTCGCTTTGGGCTGCAGGCGCTCTGGCGCGTGGTTCATGCCGCGCTCGATCTTGATGCCGCGAATCTTTTCTTCCCGCGCCTTGCGATCCTCGTCCGTCTCCGGAGTGGGTGGAGACTGCAAAACTTTCCGCACCAGATCGACTAGGCCGTCGTCTGAGATCGCGAGATGCTCGACGTATTCCAAAATCGACCAGCGATCGGGACCCGGCTTCCAGCGAGCTTCTTCGTCCGAGACGCCTTCCACCGCCTCCAGCAGAGCCGTCTTCGATTTGGTCAGTGATCGAATCGCGGATTCGCGCTCAGCGTCGGTCAGCATGCCGTCTATCTTATTACGAAGTGGCATAGGCCTCCGGCCTGTGCATCCGAAGTGCCATAGGCCTCCGGCCTGTGCATCCGACTCATGTCCCTAGTTAACCCACTTATCGTCATCGCGAGGCGGAGCGCCCTGCTTTCGCAAATACACCTGGAACTTCTTTTTCGCTCGCTGAATCTTCCACCGCCGGTACCGGTCGTGGAACGAATCCATCAGCCGGAAGCCGCGCACGACCGGCAGCTTCAAGAAGATGTACCCGAACAGCAAGCCACCCAAATGCGCGACGTCGCTGACGCCGGAGTTCGACGATTTGAACGTCTGGATGAATGCAATCGCGCCGAAGATCGCGACGAAATATTTCATCTTGATCGGGAACAGAAACGCGATCAGCACCAAGCGGTCGGGAAACAGCACCGCGCACGCCATCAGGATTCCGTAGATCGCGCCCGAACAACCGATGGTGGGAATCGCGGGATTGCCCAACGCATAATTGCCGATCACCACGCACAAGCCCGCACCGATGCCGCAGAAGAAATAGAACTGGAGGAAGCGTTCCGTGCCCCAGGTGCGCTCGATATCGGAGCCGAACATCCACAGCGCCAGCATGTTGAACAGAATGTGCCCGATCCCGCCATGCAGAAACATGTAGGTGACTAACTGCCAGACGAAGAAATCGCCCACAACGCGCGACGGAGTGAGCGCAAAAGCCGCGGTCATAAACTCGCCGAACGCAGTGCGTTCCGCCAGGAAATACACCAGGAAAACGGCGATGTTCGAGATCAGCAGCCACTTGACGCCCGGCGGAATCGAGCTGGAATTTGAGTAGCTGCGAACGTACGAGCGAGAAGAAATAGCCATTAGGCGGCGCCTGCAATCAGGATAGCGCGAGGTGGCATAGGCCTCCGGCCTGTGCGTGAGAACACTACTCGTAGCGCAGCGCTTCGACCGGATCCAGCTTCGAAGCCTTCATCGCGGGCCACACGCCGAAAAACAAACCGACCATCACCGAGGTCGAGAATCCGGCGATCACCGCCCAGATCGGAACCTCCTTCGGCAGCCAAGGAATCAACAGGCTGATCAGCAGCGTGATCGCCACCGAGACCACGATTCCCAGCAAACCTCCGACTCCGGTGAGCGCGATGGCCTCGGCGAGAAACTGCCACACGATGTCGGATCGCCGCGCGCCCATCGCCTTGCGGACTCCGATTTCGCGCGTTCGCTCGGTAACCGACACCAGCATGATATTCATCACGCCGATTCCGCCGACCAGTAAGCCGAGTCCGGAAAGCGCAACGGATACGATGACGATCAAGCCCGTGATCCGGTCCAGATTTTGGATGATCTGGTCCGCCGTCGAAAGCGAGAAGTCGTCGTCCTCGCCGGCCGGTGTGCGCCGGATCTTCCGCAAAATCGACCGGACTTCATCAATCGCCTGCTCGCGCTTGCCCTCATAGGCCTTTGCCAGAACCAGAATCAATTGCGACTGTGGATACCGCAGATGGGCGGTGTTAAATGGCAGAAACACCTGCCGGTCCAGTCCGTTTTCCCCAAAGAAACTGCCTTTCGCGGGGACCAGGACGCCGACCACGGTATACTCGGCGCCGTCCGCGATAAAGTTTTGTCCGACGGCTCCTCCGGACGGAAACAACGCTTCGGCGATACTCGATCCCAGCACCGCAACGCGCGCAGCTCTGATGTCTTCTTCCGGCGTGAAGGGCCGTCCCGAGCTGAATTCGCGCGGCTGCGTCACGAAGGCGGACGCCGAATAGCCGGCGATCGACAAGTTGTCCGACTCGAATCCCGGAACCTTGGCCGTGATCGCGCGTCCCGACGGAACGAACATCTGGAGGCTGGTCTCCTGCACCGATGGCGCGAAGCGCTTGATCAACTGCGCGTACTCCGGCAGAATCGGTTTCCGCTTCAGTTCCTTTGGCCGCGCAAAGCGTCCGCTCGGATCGCCGCTGACCCGGTTAATGAACATGTTGTTTGGACCGAAGTCCTGAAAGAAATCGACGATGCCTTTCCGCAGGCCCGTCAACAGGGACGAAACCGTCACCACCGTCGTGATGCCGATGACGATTCCGATGATCGTCAGGAACGAGCGGAAACGATTGCTCCACACTGACGACATCGCGACCCGCAGGTTTTCGACCGGTGAAATACTGAGGCGCAACATTTATTCCGCCCTCAACGCAACCACCGGGTCGAGCTTCGACGCCTGCGCCGCGGGATACCAGCCGGACACGATTCCGACAGTGCCCGACACGAACAACGCTAGAAACACGTAGACCGGGGAGATCGCCAGCGTCACCGGCAGAAACGCCGATAAGATGGCGGCTACTAAAGCGCCGAGCAACAATCCGACGGCGCCTCCGGCGCTCGCCATGATCGCGGCCTCGATCAGAAACTGCAGCAGGATGTCCGCGCGCCGCGCACCGAGCGCCTTGCGGATTCCGATTTCGCGCGTCCGCTCCGTCACGCTGACCAGCATAATGTTCATGATCACGATTCCGCCGACGAGCAGCGAAATGCTGGTTACCGGAACGACGACCGCGGCCACCAGGCCCAGAATCTGATTGATGAAGTCGCGCGTCGAATCCGGCGTCAAGAAGTCGAAGTTGTCCGGTGCGCCCGGCTTGGCACGAAGCTTGGTCCGCAGTGCGGACCGCGTCAGGTCGAGGCCATGATCGAGGTCGAGGCCAGTCCCCGGCTTCGGCCTCGCAAACACACTAGTCGTTTGCCCCGGCCCATACATCCGCGTGAAAACCGACGCCGGAATGTAAACCTGCGTGTCGCCGGATGCGCCATTGTTCGAGCCCAATTTTTCCTGCAACCCGATCACGCGAAATTCGAGACCGTTCACTTTGATCGTCCGTCCAATCGGCGAGAGGCCCGCAAACAGCGTATTCCGGACGTCCTCGCCGATCACCGCCACCTGCTGTTTCGTACGCTCCTCCTGGTCGGTGAAAAAGCGGCCATCGACGATCACCAGATCGCGGATGTCGGCGAGCGAAGCGCTGACGCCCAGCACGCTGCAGCCCTCGAGCACCAGCCCATCGCCCTTCACATCCTCGTTGCGCTGCTGGTACGGGCTGTACAAAATCTGATCGCCGGTGGTGATCCTCAGGTAATCGATTTCGTCTTTGCGGATGGGCTTGTTGTATTTCAGCTTCTCCATCCGCTCCTTGCGCGAGATGCGGCCGACGTTGATCAACTGCCCGATCATGTAGCTGTCGGAGCCGAAGGCCTTCGCCGTCGATTCTTCCGCGTAGCGTCCAAGCCCGTCGATCGCGGCACCCACCAGCACCACGCTCGAAACGCCGATGATCACGCCGAGCAACGTTAAAAAAGTCCGCAGCTTATGGGCGCGCAGCGAATCCACTGCCAGACGCAGCGCGGTGAGCACAGATTGGTAATAATGCGACGTCATTTGCCTGAATCGTTCATGGTAGTGGATGCACGGAGTCCACGCGCCGCGTCAAACTTACGCGCGCTTACAAGTGGCATAGGCCTCCGGCCTGTGCGCAGAACCAGCCGGGCAGAACCAGCCGGGCAGAACCAGCCGATAAGATAAAACTGTCGCATGCACACCAACCGCCTCGCCCAGGAAAAGAGCCCCTACCTACTGCAACACGCGCATAACCCGGTGGACTGGTACGCCTGGGGCGAGGAGGCTTTCTCCAAAGCACGTACCGAAGACAAGCCGATTTTCCTCTCGATCGGCTATTCGACCTGCCACTGGTGCCACGTAATGGAACGCGAGTCGTTCGAGAACGAAACCGTCGCGGCCGCTCTGAATCGCGATTTCGTCTGCATCAAGATCGACCGCGAAGAGCGCCCCGACATCGATCGCATCTATATGATGTTCGTGCAGGCCACCACCGGATCCGGCGGCTGGCCGATGTCCGTCTGGCTGACTCCGGACCTGCATCCCTTTTACGGCGGCACGTATTTTCCGCCCGACAACCGCTACGGGCGTCCCGGATTCCTGACGCTGATCGAGCACCTCGCCAAAGCCTGGAAAGACGACCGCACGCGCGTACTCTCGTCGGCGTCTGACACCGTCGAGCAGCTTCGCAACTACGCCGATCCCGGAACCGCCACTTCGCCTCTTGATCGTTCCGCCGTCGATTCTTGCTTCTTCGGATTCAAGCGCATTTACGACTCAAAGTGGGGCGGCTTCGGCAACGCGCCGAAATTTCCGCGCCCCGCCGTCTTTCACTTTCTGTTCCGTTATTACCATTGGTCGAAGAATCAGGAAGCGCTCGAAATGGCCGTCCACACGCTCAAGGAAATGGCGCGCGGCGGCATGAACGATCAGCTCGGCGGTGGGTTCCATCGCTATTCCGTCGATGAGCGCTGGTTCGTTCCCCATTTCGAAAAAATGCTCTACGACCAGGCGCAACTCGCGGCATCGTATCTTGAGGCGTATCAAATCACCGAGCAGCCGGAACTCGCCCAAACCGCGCGCGACATCTTCGAATACGTCTTGCGCGACATGACGAATCCCGAGGGCGGCTTCTTCTCCGCCGAGGACGCCGACAGCGTCATCGACGCGAGCGATCCGCATCACAAGGGCGAAGGCGCGTTCTACGTCTGGAGCGAAAGCGAAATCGACGCCGTCCTCGGACCCGACCTGTCGTTCGTCAAAAGGCATTACGGAGTCGCCTCCGGCGGCAACGTCGATAACGATCCGCACCAGGAGTTTCACGGCAAGAACATCCTCTACGAAGCGAAGCCCCTTTCAGACGAAGAGCGAATGCTTCTGCCGGTTGCGAAGTCGATCCTGTTTGAGGCTCGCAAAGCGCACATCCGCCCTGGCCTGGACGACAAGATTCTGACCAGTTGGAATGGCATGATGATTTCCGCGTTCGCCAAAGGCGCGCAGATCCTCAACGAACCGCGCTACGCCGAAGCGGCCAAGCGCTCGACCACTTTCCTGCTCCGTCATATGTATGATCCCGAAACCGTCACGCTGAAGCGCCGCTTCCGCGACGGCGATGCGGCCATCCCCGGTTTCCTCGACGACTACGCCTGCTTCGCCACCGCGCTCGCCGACCTGTACGAAACCACCTTCGAGACCTACTATCTGGACCTCGCCGTCCAGCTCGCGACGCGCCTGTGCGAGTTGTTCGAGGACACCGAAAAAGGCGGCTTCTTCGCGACCACCGAAGGCGGCGCCGACGTCGTGCTGCGCTTGAAAGAAGACTACGACGGCGCAGAACCCTCTGGAAACAGCATCGCCATCGCGTTGTTGTTGCGTCTTCATGCGATCACTGCACGCGAGGCGTTCCTCGTTTCCGCCGGCAAGGCGATCGAAGCGTTGGCACCGCGCCTGCTTCGCGGACCTGCCAGCGTCCCGCAGTTGATGTCGGCCTACCTCACGACCCTGACGCCGCATCGGCAGATCGTGCTCGCCGGATCGCGCGAGGAACTCGCGCCCATGCTCCAGGCGGTACGGCGGAAGTTCATGCCGACGGCCGTGACGCTGGTCCTCGATTCGAGCGATGCTCGCGAGGATCTGGCGCGCTATCAGCCGCAACTCGCCGAAATGACCTCCGCCGGCGGAAAGCCCACCGCCTACGTCTGCGAAAACTACGCCTGCCAGTTACCTGTTTGTGATGTTGCCGATCTGGAGCGGCTGCTAGAATAGCCGGATATGGAAAGACCTGGAGCAACAACTCTTCGCGGCAATCCGATGACGCTCGTCGGACCCGAACTCAAAGCCGGAGACAAGGCCCCCAACTTCACGGCCATCACCGACACTTTGCAGCCCGTCACGCTCGATTCCACTTCCGGCGTGCGCGTGTTCAGCGTCGTCCCGAGCCTCGACACACCGGTCTGCGACATCCAGACCAAGCGCTTCAACGAAGAAGCGGCGAAGTCGCCGGCTATTTCGTTCTACACCTTTTCGATGGATCTGCCCTTCGCGCAGAAGCGCTGGGAAACGGCGTTCGGCGTGGATAATATCAAGATGGTGTCTGATCATCGCGACGCCAGCTTCGGCGAACATTACGGAACCCTGATCAAGGAATTGCGCATCCACAGTCGCGCCATTTTCGTGGTCGATAAAGACAACACCATCCGGCACGCCGAATACGTGAAGGAAGTCGGCGAGCACCCGGATTACGACGCCGCATTGAACGCAGCCAAGTCCCTCGCCAAATAATCGTCCGCACATTCCAAAGCAAAGGCCGAACGTCCAGTCGTCCGGCCTTTTTTGTTACTTGACACGTGCAGGAAGCTCGCCAAACGGTGACGAAAGTCACGCCGCCCGCTCGTAGAATATTGACCAATCCATGCGCCGTTTCTTACTAGCTGTTTCCATCTGCCTCTTGTGCTCGTTGCCGGCGCTTCCGCAATTCGCGACCAAGGAAGCACAGCATACGGCCGAAACCGAAGTCCGCCAGACCGTCGAAGCCTTCCTCGACGCCGTCCGCAAGGGTGACAACGTACAAATCCGCGTACTGCTCAGCGAAAACGTCCGCTTCGTCGGTGCGGATCACACCATGCGCCGGACCAAGCCAACGCTCGATCGGCTCGCACAATCGGCTCCTGCCCTGCCCCGCGGACGCGCCACGCTCATCCGCTCGATACAATTTCTGACGCCCGACATCGCGCTGGTTTTCAGTTGTTGGCGCGATCCCGCCGCGAAGAGTCCGTTCGACGCCGGCACGCTAATGCTGGCGGTCGTGCGTAAACAAGGGACCTGGAAGATCGAGACCCGCCAGGAGGCGTTGACCCCCTCGCCCGACTTCTTCGACGTCGGACCGCCTGAGGCTATCAGCTCCGACGGCGTCGTCACCGCTGAAGAAAGAGCCCAGGGCTGGCGCGCGCTCTTCGACGGCAAAACCACTGCCGGTTGGATCACCTTGAACGGCAAGCCGGTGACCGCCGTCTGGCATATCGACGACGGAACGCTTCACACCGTGGTGGACGCGAACGGAGCCGACATCCGCACGAAAGAGAGCTTCACGACCTACGAGCTCCGCGCGGAATTCCGCGTCGCGAAGGACGCGAACTCCGGTATCAAGTACCGCCTCTTCTCGACCACCGGAGCCGCCGGAGCCACTGCCTTCGAATATCAAATCGCCGACAACGACGGAGATCCCGGCGCGAAGTTCGATCCGAAACAGCGCAGCGGAGCCCTGTACAGCATGCTCGCCCCGAGCGAGCAAGCCGCAAAACCGATCGGCGAATGGAACCAGCTCCGCCTCGTTCTGACGAAGGATCGCCTCGAGCACTGGCTCAATGGAGTGAAGGTCGTCGAAGCCCCCATCGACGCCCCGTTCGCGAGTCCACTGCTGCTGCAATATCACCGCAGCGCCGTCGCCTTCCGCAACATCAAAATCCGTCCGCTCACCGACTGACGCCGGCCCTCCGGCATGAACCCCAAGCGTCAGCGAGGGGACCTCTCAAGCCGTCGAGGCATGATCGAACTCGCTAGTCTATCCTCTCCGGCTTGAACCCCAAGCGTCAGCAAGGGGACTCTGGATGCGTCACTGCTAAATCACGCCGTAGTGACTCCGGAAAAACAGCAGCGGATGCCCTTCCGCGATCGTTCCCCGCTCCGCTTCGCCGACGAAAATCGCGTGATCCCCTTGATCGATCACCGTGCGGGTCTCGCATTCAAGCGTCGCCAGCGCATCGTCGATCAGCGGAGCGCCATTCTTCCCCGGCATCCACGCCACGCCCTCGAACCGGCCCTCCGGCAACTGCGCGAACCGCGTCGACAACTCCTGCTGATCGACTCGCAGAATGTTCACCGCGAATTGCCTCGCCGTGCGGAACACCGGCAGGACGCTCGATTCATGATCGATGCACACCAGCACCAGCGGCGGAGTCGCCGACACCGACGTGAACGAATTCACCGTAAGCCCATGCGGCTCGCCATCCGGAGCGCAGCACGTCACCACCGCAACGCCTGTCGCCCACTCCGCGCACACTCGCCGGAAATCTTTGAGGGTCAGCGCCATCAGATCCAATCGAGCACCGTGGCCGTCAGTTCGCTCCCCTGCTGATCGCCCGTATTGAGAGTGCTTGCAGGCTCGAACAACAGGATCGACACTTCCTGATCCGCGAACGGACGATGCTCCACGCCGTGCGGCATCACCAGGAATTCGCCTTCTTCGATCCACATCTCGCGCTCGACGCCGTCTTCGCGATAGTCCATGCGGAAGCGGCCCTTCAGCACCAGGAAGAGCTCGTCCTCGACTTCGTGATGGTGCCAGATGAAGGGCTCCGCGAACTTCACCAGCTTCACGTGCTGCCCGTTCAACTCGCCGACGATCTTAGGCTTGAAGTGATCGGAAAACAAAGCCAGCTTGTCCGCGATCCGCACCTTTTCCATGCGGGCAGCTTAGCATGCCGACTCACCACCGAATCACTAGCGGAAGCTCCGGGCGCAAGTCGGCCAGCCCTCCGGATTCGCCACCGTCGAACGTCAACTCAGCCAGGTATTCCGGCCCAGTCGCGAACTCCACGAGTCCGGAACGGCGCGCCACCTCCGCCGCTTGAGAAATCGGCATTGTCGGCATCAACACCCGAAGTCCGGTTAACTCGCGCATTCCGAGCGGATGCTCCATCCGCTCTTTCGAGCGGACGCTCTTCATTTCGGCCGGCGTGATCGAATCGAGGTAGAACCACATCGGCTCCTCGAGCGTCGCATCGGAAGCAACTTGAATCGCCGTGCCCGGAGCATAGGGCGGACGGTACTGCCACGCCGCAAAGGGTGGAGTTGCCCCAGCATCCAGCGTCAACGGCAACAGACAGATTCCGAAAGGACATGCGTCGCGATCCTTCCATCGATCAAGAAGGCGCGTCCGCCGCACCCCTTGATCGTTCGACTCGGCAAACGAATCGTCCACCCACAACAGCTCTAGCATGAAGTTGTGGAAGAAGAACCGGCGATTCCGCGTCCCTTGCCCGTGATGCACGTTCGACGAACCTTCGCGGAACCCCAACGCGATCAGGCGATCCGCTTCCGGAGCGCCAACCGATGCGTTAATAAACAAGTGATCGACTACGATCGCGAACATTTACGCTTTCTCCGTTCGCGGCGTCCGACACACCGGCTTGACAGCGGATTAAACCTAATCCTATCATGGGGTTTCGGGGCGTTCCCCGAGGAGGCTCATTTTGATTAAGCTCGATATCATCAACGAAGTCGTCAATCGCACGGGCATCACCAAGACCAAAGCGGAGATGGCGGTAGAGACGGTTTTCGAAAGTATGAAGCGAGCTCTCGGAAGCGGCGAGCGCATCGAGCTCCGCGGCTTCGGGATCTTCAACGTGCGCCCCCGTAAAACTGGCATCGGACGTAATCCGCGCACCGGAGCCGAGGTCGCCATTCCCCCCGGAAAGGCCGTCCGCTTCAAGCCCGGCAAGGAACTGCAGACGCTGCAGTAAGCAACAAGATTTATTGTGTTCCCGAAGGGCATTCCCGCTGGATCTGAAGGCGCTTTGGGTCCCATCGCCAGCACCGAAGGCTTGGCTGGCCCCAGTCTTTCGCCACGCCCGGATCCGCCTGCGCCCGGCACCGCCGGCAGCATCTTTTACACTCCGCAGCAGTTGCAGGCCGCTCTCGAATCCATTCTCGGACCCGCCACTCCCGCCGTCCGTCAGGCCCCGCAGCGGCTTTGGATTTACGGCGTGCTGCTCCTCGTCACCCTGCTGACCACCACCGTCATCGGAGCCGGATTCGCCACCAGCTTTTATCAAAGCCGCCCCTTCGATTTCGAGTTCGACCAGAAAGGCTACCAGACCGTTTTTGAAAATTTGGGAGTCTGGCCTTCCGTCGTCAACTGGGCCCTCGATTTTGCCTATACGTACGCGCGCCCGTTCTATCATCCGGAGCTGTTCATCCTCGGACTGCCCTATTCGCTGACCTTGATGTCGATTCTGCTGGGGCACGAGCTCGGGCACTTCTTCGCCTGTTTGCACCATCGCGTGGACGCCACACCGCCCGCGTTCCTCCCCGCGCCGACGCTGATCGGGACCTTCGGCGCCTTCATCCGCATCCGTTCGCCCATCTATACGCGACGCGCCCTGTTCGACATCGGCATTGCGGGTCCCATCGCCGGATTCCTGCTCCTGGTTCCGGCCTTGTCGCTCGGCCTCACGCTGTCGAAAATCGTCCCCGGAATCGGCGAGCGCGGCGACCTCATCTTCGGCGTCCCACTGCTCCAGCGCTTGCTCGAAATGGTGGTGTTTCCCGGTGTTCCGGCCGCCGACATCTATCTGCATCCCATCGCTCGCGCCGCCTGGGTCGGCATCCTGGCCACAGCGTTGAACCTGCTGCCCATCGGCCAACTCGACGGCGGACACATTCTATATTCCTTTGTCGGCGACAAATCGAAAATCCTATCGCGCGTCTTCGTCCTGTGCCTCATCCCGCTCGCGCTGTTCTCTGGATACCTTCCCTGGTATCTGTGGGCGGCCCTCCTGTTCTTCTTCGGAATGCGCCACCCGTCGGTCGTCGATCCCACTCCCCTGGGCCGCGGCCGCCAAGTGTTAGGCTTCTGCGCCCTCTTGATCCTGATCCTCTGCTTCACGCCGGTCCCGATCAAAGTGGCGGGCCTCTAGCACCTGATGAAGCTCTCGGCCACCATCATCACCTTCAACGAGGAGCGCAACATCGCCCGCGTCATCGAGAGCCTCCGCTGCGCCGACGAAATCATCGTCCTCGATTCCGGCTCCACCGACCGCACCATCGAAATCGCGGAAAAGCTCGGCGCGCACGTCATTGAAGCCGACTGGCCCGGGTATGCGGCGCAAAAGAATCTCGCTGCCGAGAAAGCCGAAAACGACTGGATCCTGTCGCTCGATGCCGACGAAGCGCTCAGCGAATCGCTCGAAGCCGAAATTTGGCATATCAAGAAGAATGGCGCCGAATTCAACGCCTACACCATGCCCCGCCTCGCCAATTACCTGGGCAAATGGATCCGCCATTCGGGCTGGCATCCCGATCGCAAGGTCCGCATGTACGATCGCACCAAGGGTCGTTGGATCGGCGAATTCGTGCACGAATCCGTGGAGGTCGTCGATGGCACGGTCGGACACCTCGAAGGCAATCTCCTCCACTTCACCTGTGACACGCTGAGCGAGCATTTGAAAACGATGGACCGCTACACCACGCTCGCCGCGCAGCAACTGGTGTGGGAGAAGAGGAAAATCAGCTGGTTCAAGCTGGTCCTCGAACCGCCCTGGACCTTTTTCCGCACCTACGTCATAAAACTCGGCTTTCTCGACGGCATCGAAGGACTCGCCATCGCCAACATGGCCGCCCTTTACAACTTCCTGAAGTACGCGAAAGCGAAGTACATGGGAGGCGACTGAGGTTGCGCCTTCTGCACGTCGATTCCGGCAAGGAAATGCGCGGCGGTCAGTGGCAGGCGCTGTATCTCGCTATCGAACTCGCCCGCCTCGGACACGACGTCAAACTCCTGGCCGCCGGACCGCTGCTCGAAGCCGCCCGCGCCACGGGCCTCGACGCCGAACCAGTAGGAGCCCTCGCGATCGCGCGCGAAAGCCGCCGCGTGGATCTCACTCACGTGCACGATGCGTCTTCCCACACGCTCGCCGCCATCGCCTCCGGCTCGCCCATCGTGGTCGCCCGGCGCGTGGCCTTCCGCCCAAAAACTTCAGCGGCATCGAAATGGAAATACGGGCGCGCCAGCCGGTATGTCGCCGTCTCCGCCTTCGTCGGCGGCATCCTCGAAGCTGCGGGAATTCCGCCTTCCGAAATTGATGTCGTCTACGATGGCGTTCCGATTCCCGCCGATATCATTTCTTATTCGCAGCGCGATCCCAGGAAAATCGTGTGCATTTCAAGCCATGACCCAAAAAAAGGCGGATCATTACTGTCGGCTATTTCTATTAGCACAGGCTTCGAAATGCATTCCTCGCGCGCTCTGTGGGATGATTTTCCTACGGCTAGCCTCTTCGTCTATCTCACGGAATCCGAAGGACTCGGCTCAGCCGCGTTGCTGGCAATGGCGCACGGAGTGCCTGTGATTGCGAGCCGGGTGGGCGGGTTGCCCGAAATCGTACAACACGGAATGACAGGTTTGCTGACCGGCAACGATATCGAACAGGTCTCCTCGGCGATCCGCCGACTTCTCGAAGACCGAGACTTGGCAGCCCGGATGTCTGCTGCCGGACGCGCCGATGCCGTCGCGCATTATTCCGTCCAGACCATGGCCGAAGCCACTCTCGCCGTGTACACGAAGGTGCTGGCATGATGCTGATGGTCGAGCATCCGTGGCTCATGGTTTGGCTCGCGTTCGCCGCCGGTCTCCTGCTGGGCAGCTTTCTGAACGTCTGCATTTACCGGCTGCCGCGCGATCTCAGCGTCGTTGCACCGCGCTCTTTCTGCCCGTACTGCGAAAAGACGATCGCGTGGTACGACAACATTCCGGTGCTGAGCTACGTCATTCTTTCCGGGCGATGCCGCGCCTGCAAGGAACGCATTCCGATTCGCTATCCCCTGGTCGAACTCGCAACCGCCGCCGGCTTCGCCGCCATCGTCGCCACTTTCGGCTTGACGCCCTCCGCGCTGAAATTCTGCGTTTTCCTCGCCATTCAAGTAACGCTCATCGGCTCCGACGTCGAAGAGCGAATCCTGCCCGACGAATTCACGCTAGGCGGTCTCGTCGCCGGACTCGCATTCGCCTGGTTCGTCCCGCTCAGCTTCGGACTCGGCTATCTACTCCTGCCCGCCGGCACCGACCTCCGCTACGGCTCGCTACTCGAATCCGCTATTTCCGCCGGACTGGCCAGCGGAGCCATCTGGCTCGTCGGAGCCCTCTATTTCCGCCTCCGCCAGCGCGAAGGCTTAGGACTCGGCGACGTGAAAATGGTCGGCATGATCGGCGCGTTTTTGGGATTACAGGGCGCACTGCTCACCCTGATGATCGCCTCGCTTCTCGGCGCGCTCGGCGGCCTCATCTACATCCTGTTCACCGGTAAAAACGCCTCCACCTACGAGCTCCCCTTCGGAGCCTTCCTCGGAACCGCCGCCCTGGCCGTAGCCGTCTTCGGCGAAATTATCCTAACCTGGTACACCCGACTAGGCGCTTAGCCGCCGCCCCCTTGAACCCGGAGCGTAAGCGACGGGACCACACCGCTCAACCGCGAACGAAGTGAGCGGACCCTCCACTCCACCCGCCTGTTACCATAGCCAGTGATCGCATGCAGGCGCTTTTCGACGTCATGAAACCCAGCAGTCCAGAGTGGCTGCTCGCCGGGCAGATCGACCCGGATCGCCTGCCCGCGCACATCGCAATCATCATGGATGGCAACGGACGCTGGGCCCGCCGCCGTCATCTTCCTCGCGTCGCAGGCCACAAAGCCGGCATTTCGAGCGTCCGGACCGCCGTCGAAACCTGCGCCCAGATGGGCATCCACGCCCTCACACTCTACGCCTTTTCAGTCGAAAACTGGAAGCGCCCGCGCGCCGAAGTGGACACGCTCTGGCGCTTGCTCCGCATCTATCTGCGCAACGAACTGCCAACCATGATGCGCAATGGAGTCCGCCTCTCGACCCTCGGCCGCATGGACGACCTCAGTCCGCAAATCCGCCGCGACCTCGAAGCCACCTGCGCTGAAACCGCCACCAACACAGGCCTCCAACTGAATCTCGCCCTCAACTACGGCGGCCGCGCCGAAATCGTCGACGCCGTCCGCGGCCTCATCGAAGAAGCCCGCTACGAAAATCGCCTCGACAAGTTGGAAGTCACCGAGGCCGCGATTTCGTCGCACCTCTACACCGCCGGGCTCCCCGATCCCGACCTCCTGATTCGCACCTCCGGAGAAATGCGGATCAGCAATTTCCTGCTCTGGCAAATCGCCTACGCCGAGCTCTACGTCACCGAAACCCTGTGGCCTGATTTCGACCGCGCCGAACTCCTCCGAGCCGTCATCGATTACCAAAAGCGCGATCGGCGCTTCGGCGGCCTGGGCACGCCGGCCTCGCTCGAACCCGCCGAAACTCCACTCGCAGAGGCTCTCGGCGTTCCGCGATGAAGCGAATCCTCACCGCGCTCGTCCTGATTCCGGTCGTCTCCTACGCGGTGCTGGGCGAATCGGAAGCTCTGTTCTTAGTCGTGCTCAGCGCAGTAGCCGTCCTCTGTTTTTATGAATACGAAGGCATCGTCGCCGCCCACGGAATCGATCGCCCCGGACCGCTCGCCTACCTTCTGGGCCTGAGCGTCCTGCTGCTTCCCGGCCGCGAAGTCACGCCCGCCATCGTCGCCTTGATCGCGTTAGCCGTCGCACTCCGCGCGACCAATATGCGGAACGCACTGCTCCAGGCAGGCGCCTTCGCGCTCGGTATCTTCTATATTTTTGGAGCCTGGCGCGCCGCCGCCGACATGCGCGCCGTCAGTGGAAAGTGGTGGCTGCTCTTCGCGCTCGCCTTGAATTGGGCTGGTGATATCGCCGCCATGTACGCCGGAAAGGCGTTCGGCAAGCACAAGCTCGCGCCCCGCGTAAGTCCCGGTAAGTCGTGGGAAGGCGCCATCGCATCCACCATCGCGACCATGATTTTCGGCGCCGTCTACGGCACCTACCTACTGCCCGCGACGCCGCTCTACTGGGTGATCCTCATCGCCGCCATAGGCAACGTAGCCGGCCAAACCGGCGATCTTTGCGAATCCGCCATGAAGCGCGGAGCCGGTCTCAAAGACAGTGGAACCCTGCTTCCCGGACACGGAGGCTGGCTCGACCGCGTCGATTCCAGCCTCTTCGCCGTGCCCGTAGTCTGGTTCCTGCTCCAGTTGCTCGAACGCTTCAAAAACTAAAGTGACCGCCCAGACCCAGGCCGTCGCGTCGCATGGGTCCGTTCCGATACGATCGAAAACGAAGCCAAAAAGGAGCCAAAGACGATGCAAGTGGCGGCGATCTGGCGGTATCCGGTGAAATCGATGGCGGGCGAGCGGCTCGAGTCTGCTCGCGTAACCGCCGATGGTATCGAAGGCGATCGCGTGGTGCAGATCCACGACGCGCGGGGCCGGGTGGCGACGTCGCGGACCTACCCGGATCTGCTAGGGCTTCACGGCACGATGGGGTCGGACGGAGAGCCGCTGGTCGATGGAAAGCCGTGGGCCAGCGCGGAAACGCTGGAGGCGGTTCGCGCGATCGTCGGGCCGAAAGCCACGCTCCATCGCGGCACGATCGAAGAGCGCTTCGATATTCTCCCGCTTCTTGTCGCCACCGACGGAGCGATTGCCGCCTTCGGGCGCGACGGGCGGCGCCTTCGGCCCAACCTGGTCATCGGCGGAGTGGAAGGCCTCGCCGAACGCGGCTGGGAGGGCGGTCGAATCACGATCGGCCAAGTGATCATCGGCATCCACGATTTGCGGGGCCGGTGCATCATGACCACCTTTGACCCGGATTCGTTGGACCAGGATCCAGCAGTGCTCCGCGACATCGTAAAGCGCTTCGCGGGCAAGCTGGCATTGAATTGCGAGGTAGTTCGAGAAGGCACCATCGAAACCGGCGAGGCGGTCGAGGTAAGCCGGCGGATGCCCTAGAAATCCTGGACACTAACAGGAGCCACGAACAGCGGAAAGCAGCTTTCGTCGCAGCACGGAAGGTGCCCACTCAGCGGCGTCCAGGGTTGGATATCGCTGGGAACCTCATTCTCTTGCAGGGCATCGGGAACGAAGGGCTATTGCACCATGATGTCGACCATGTCCGTGAAGGCTTGACCGGTCAACAGCGCGAGAGGTACCTGTCCGCTGGCCACGCCTACTGGGATCTGGATATTGAGTTGATACAACCCGGGCAAGCCGGGAGCGAGTCCCTGGTAGAGCACGTTCGTCACGGCGACGCCGCCCACGAAGACCTGAAGCGGGGCGGGAACGGCAGCGAGCGGGGGCGTATTCGGCGGCGCAATTCCGTCGCCAACGGCCGGATTGGTGGCACCGAGCCCCACTAGAAACACCTGGACCACTTCACCGACCTTCGCCGGATTTTGCGCGGTGACAATAGTGAAGTCGGCGTGCAGGATGGCGCCTGGTCCCAGGCCGTTTTGCAGCAAGCTGAAGACGCCGGGCGCCGAAGCGGCGAGCGGTAGGTCGATGGAGTTCGATTTCGTTCCGTTCGAGGTCATGACGACCGTTGCCACGGATCCGGTCGCGCCGTACGGAATAAAGAAATCTACGCGTCCGTTGAGCACCTGATAGATCGCCGCGGGAATTCCGTTCACCGTAAGCGACACCCCAGCGACGATCTTCTGATAGGGGATCCCCGAGGTGCCGGTGGTGGCGCCGAATCCAGTGCCAAACAGGGATACGAAACTGCCGGGAGCCACCGGATAGCCGGGCGGCGCAAAACTGGCGGCATTGAGCGCGCCTTGCGGATTGATGAAGACTCCCGCGCCGCTTTGCGCCGGAATCCGCACGCCAAAAAAGAGTTCATAGCCGGGAGCGTCCGAAATCTGCACCCCGCTTCCAGCAAATGTGTTTCCTGTGGATGCAATCGCGATCCGGTTCCCGAGCGCGGTGCCTGAGCCATCCGCGACCAAGCCATAGGGATGGAGCACCGCGACGTCGAGTGCGGCGTCCAGTTGACGAAGCCGGCGCGCCCACGTGGCGTTCCCGCTGCCGGTGGAAAAGGCGGTTCCGGAGAAGGCGGACAGCTTTCCGCTGTCCACGCGCATTCCTGTTCCGAAGAAGAAACCGTTCCACGAGGAGTTGCTTCCGCCGGAAGGAGATGCCTTGACGCCGACCAGTAGCCCGTGACCGTTCGCCTGTACGGATCCTCCGACAAAGTAACTCCCGTCGGGAGCGACGGCGATCGCTTTCACGCCCGTCAGCAGCAAGGTAGACGGATCGGAGGCCGAGCCGGGGAAGTTCACGGTGCCCTGGCCGTCGGCGTTAATCGAGTAACTCGCGGCGGTAACGGGCTGCATGGTCAGCCGGCCGCTGAGATTGGCGGCTTGGCCGGTGATGTTGGGATTTCCGAAACTGCCGCTGCCGTTGGCAACAAGAGGTGAAAATGTGTTCCGGACATTCGAGAGCAGGCCCTTGTCGAACTCGAGAGTCGACAGATAGTAAGTCCCTGACAGCAGGGAAGCGTTGACAGGCGCGGGCGGGGCCTGCACGGCGATCAAGACGTCAAAGACGGTTCCATTCTCGGTGGTCGAGGCGGTAACGGCGCCGACACCAAGGCGCGCGGTCATGGTGGCTCCGGAGCGAAGCGGGTTGGACATGGTCATGAATCCGCCGGGCTTCACGAGGTAGGTTCCGTTGCCGGACAAGACAGCGGGGACCGCGGCTCCGAGGAGTTGCTGACCGGTGATGGTAAACCCGCCGTTCGCATCAAAGGTCAGAGTTCCAGTGGCGCTGCGTGTGTCGGTAACAGTTCCAGCAGCGTCGGTGGCGAAGAGAACCTGACGGAAAAAGTACCGGCCGGAAAGAGACGCGTTGCCGGACACCTGCGCCATTGCAAGCGACACGGTCCACAACAGTCCCAGGCAAAATCCGGCGACGATTTTTAGAGGTTTCGTGATCATATATAAGGTCCGTAAACGGCGGCAAGAGAGTCTATCGCCGCATTGTCTTCTCCGCAATGGACGGCACCCCCTTCCTGGTCTAAACCCGAGAGGGAGCGGTTCCTCTCTTTCAAAATCATTATGGCAGTGTCATTTTTGGGGGAATAACCGCCGGGTAACGGCTCGTCCGGGAAACGCCCCGGCTGCCATACTTGGTTGTCGGGGAGCGCATGAACGGGATTTCATTTATTCGTTTTTGGCGCAATCCGCAACCACTGACGAAGACGGGTGTTTAGGTCGATAGAATTAGACGCCTGATAGCGACGAGGTTTCCGATGAAGAAGACAACGGTTTCGCGGAATGAGTTACAAGGACCGGTCCGGCGGAAGAGTCCAGTCGCGGGTCTTTTTGCCGCGGGCGTCGGTGCGCTGGTTCTGGCCGGCGGGCTATTCGGAATCGCGCGGAGCGACGATCAGCAACTGACGGTATCGCATCCGGAATGCGTGTTCTTTCTCCCAAAGGGATCGAGAAATCCGACCAACAATACAACCCCGGATGGAGCCGAGCAATTCGGGCTGAGCAACGTGACGGAGCAGGTCGCCCGACTTTTGAGCGCGGCGCCGGAAGATACCGCTGCCGCGGCGGGCTTGCCATCGGTTCCGGGCGGCAGCCGCACCGGGTCGCTGCAGTCGCCTGCGAGCAACACCATCGACAAATACATCTTTCAGGCGATTTCGGACGCAGGCGTGACGCCCG
Organism: Bryobacterales bacterium; assembly: GCA_038210135.1. GTDB lineage: Bacteria > Acidobacteriota > Terriglobia > Bryobacterales > Bryobacteraceae > JBBQWZ01. Next base: position 44,197 of record JBBQWZ010000030.1, on the reverse strand, counting down.
CGCCGGCGACCACCGATTTCGAATTCATCCGCCGGGCCACGCTGGATCTGACGGGAAGGATTCCAACAGTGGACCGGATCAATAGTTTCGTCGGCGACTCGTCGTCGGACAAGCGATCGAAGCTGGTGGACGAATTGATCGCCAAGCCGGAGTGGCTCGATAAATGGGTTGCCTTCTTCGCCGATCTATATCAGAACAACTCGCGGAATACGCAGATCCCGCGCTATATCCAAGGCGTGACCGCGTTCAATACCTACATCCGGACATCGCTTGAAACGAACAAGCCCTATGACCAGCTCGCACGGGAGATGATCGGGGCGCAGGGAAGCAACAGTTACACGCAGGGCGAACTGAATTTCATTGTGGGCGGCGTGGTCACGGGCGGACCGGTGCAGGACGTCTGGGATCAGCAGACGGTCAATACGGTTGACACCTTCCTGGGCATCTCTCATTTGAATTGCCTGTTGTGCCACAACGGTCGAGGCCACCTGGACGCGCTGAGCCTGTGGGGCGCGCAAACTTCGCGCACGCAGGCCTGGGGCATGGCGTCGTTCCTGGCGCGCACCCAAACCAGGAACACGCCGACAGCGGGCGCGGTGAACGGCAATCCGTACTATTGGTCGCTTGAGGACAACGTCCGGTATAAGACCGACTATCCGCTGAATACGACGACCGGAAATCGTCCGCCCCGGCAACCGGTCGGTACGCAGACGACCGTTGCTCCGGCGTACATCTTTACGGGCGAGGTTCCGAAGCCGGGCGAGGATCAGCGGGCGGCGTTTGGCCGGATTATGACCGCGGACTTCCAATTCGCGCGCGCCACCGTGAATTATATGTGGGAGTACTTCTTCGGCATCGGTTTGGTGAACCCGTCGAACCAGTTCGATCCGCTGCGGCTCGATCCCGACAATCCACCCAGCGGATGCGCTACGGGCGCCCCTTGTACGCTGCAGCCGTCGAATCCGAGGCTCCTGAATGCACTGGCGCAGGATTTCATCAACAGCAAATACGATCTGAAGGCGTTGATGCGAGTGATTGTGAACTCTCGCTCGTACCAGTTGTCGTCGAGGTACAACGGCACGTGGAACCCGCAGTGGCAGAACCTGTACGCCCGCAAGTTTGTGCGGCGCCTGTGGGCGGAGGAGATCCACGACGCGATCGTGCAGTCGAGCAACGTGGTACCCACCTATACGAATGCGGCCTGGGGGCCGGTAAGTTGGGCGATGCAGCTTCCGGAACCATCGAATACGCCGGGTGGGACTATTACCGCGTTTCTGGACGCGTTTCTGCGGGGAAACCGGGACGACCAGCCGCGGCGATCCGATGGGTCGATTTCCCAGGGATTGAGCTTGATGAACGACAGCTTCGTGATGACGCGAATGCGGTCGAACGGCCCGGCGACGAGCTTGCTTGTCAAGAACCTTTCCTTGCCGGACGCGCAGCTCGTGGACACGCTCTTCATGAATGTTCTGTCGCGCCATCCCTCGAGTACGGAGATGAGCCAAGCGCTGGCGAACCTCCAAACCAATCGATCGCAGGAAGCGGAAAATCTGCTGTGGTCGCTTTTCAACAAAGTGGACTTCGTGTTCAATTACTAGGCCGGACGCGAGAGGAACTCATCATGTACTCGGAAGACAAGTTCAAGAAATTCGTCACGAAGAATCCGCATCCTCACAAGACGTTCTTCAACCGGCCGCATTGGACGCGACGGCAATTCTTCGAAGTGCTCGGCAGCGGCGTCACGGCGTCCTACCTGGCGACGCAGGCCCGGGCGGACGAGAGTGGAACTGCAACGCAGGCCGTAACCACAATCAACAAGGCGAAGAATTGCATCTTCATCCTGCTGACGGGCGCGCCGAGCCACACCGACACGTTCGACCTCAAAGTAGTCAACGGAGTGACCCCGGCGAACTTCAAGGCGTCGGCGATCAATGGGCTGCAATGGCCGACCGGGCTTTTGCCGAATCTTGCCGCGCAGCTTCCGAATGTGGCCATCGTCCGGAGCATGCGCGCCTGGGCGCTGGTCCATTCGCTGGCGCAAACGTGGACGCAGATCGGGCGGAATCCGGCGGCGGCGCTGGGCAATATTGCGCCGAACATCGGAAGCGTGGTCGCGATCGAGAAAGATTCGCAGCGTTTGCCGGGCCAGGTTTTCCCCACCTTCCTGGCGCTGAATTCGCCGTCGGGCGTCGGTCCGGGATATTTTCCGGCCACCTACGCTCCTTTCCGCATCAACAATCCTTCGGGCACCGGCGTACCCGATACGACGAATACGCTCGGGCAAACGCGTTTCGACACCATGTATTCGCGTCTGCAGCAGCTTGACGGTACGCTGAGAAGTTCCGCGCCGTACGGGCAGGAGTTGTCGGATTACGACGCCTTTTACAAGGCCGCAAAAGGCCTGACCTACAATCCCACGGTGACTTCGGCATTCAGTTACCTGGCGGCGGATAGCATGCGGTATGGAGGCTCAGCGTTCGGAAACGCGTGCCTGATCGCCAAGCAGACTCTGGCCGCGAATCAGGGCACGCGATTCGTGCAGATCAGCTTCGGAAGCTGGGACATGCACCAGGATATCTACGGCCAGCAAAACGCCAAGGGAAACAACCTTTACACGATGGGCGCGCCGTTCGACACGGGCCTTGCCGCGTTGCTGGCGGACCTCAAAGCGTCAGGCCAGTTGGACCAGACCCTGGTCGTAGTCGCGGGAGAATTCGGCAGGACGGTGGGCGCCTTATCTGCTGCCGGCGGACGCGACCATTACGTCCAGCAATCGATTCTGTTCGCAGGCGCCGGGATCAAGGGCGGCCGGGCACTGGGAGCGACCAATTCCGACGGTGCCGACACCACCGACTTCGGTTGGTCGCGCCAGCGCTATGTCCGCCCCGAAGATGTCGAGGCGACGATCTACTCTGCAATGGGAATCGACTGGACGACGGTACGGCATGACGATCCCTTCGGACGAGGATTCGAATATGTTCCGTTCTCCGGAAGCGATCTTTACGGCCCGATCAACGAGTTGTGGACCTGAAGCAGTTCCAAGGTTTCGTAAATGGCGGAACAGCATGTAATCCCCTTACGCCGCAGCGCTACGCGCTACTTTGTGCGCGGCTCGGATCGAGCGCAGTCCACATAAACTCAAAAACTGCTCTCAGCGCGCATCAAGCTCGGCCTGGGAAATGACGGCTCGGTCCCAATCGGGCCCAGTTGCTATCGTGGCCGGGTAGCGAACTGGTCACTTAGGGCACCCGAGCATGGTCCGAGCGGTATCGAATCACTTCTACCCGGTCGTCTGGGAAACGCCCCCTTGACCGATACTCGGATTACATCACTTCCACTCCAACAAACACACGAACCAGCTCACGTTCCCCATTACGACCACAGGGCGACTCGGACCTGCTCGTTGCTCATTTTTTATACATTTCCCGAAATCATTTCTCGCGACACAATCGCGACTGAAACAAAAGAAACCATCGGCGGATCAACAGTCAGCATCACACGATGAGGTTCGCGAAGATTCTTGCGAACAGAAACGGGTGCAACCGTGAACTGGCAATCGCAAGACACTCCGCAGTGCGCCGACTCGGAGTTGCGAGACGGTCTTGAACTTCGAGACCCTAAGGCTCTGACCGCCGTATTCGACCGGTACGGCCGGATCGTGTACTCAATCATCATCCGGATGGTCGGCGATAGCGCTGTCGCCGAAGACCTCACGCAAGAAGTCTTCCTTCGCGCATGGAGCCGATCCGCGCAGTTTGACAAGCTTCGAGGATCAGTCCGCCCTTGGCTGGTGGCGATTGCGCGCCATCGGGCCATTGATCACTTGCGCGCGGCCGCGGGGCGTCCGGCGAGTCCTGATTCAAAGATGGAAAGGTTCGTGAATCCAACACTCTTTGCTGATCTGGAGGCCGGAATTCTGAACTTGGATCGGGAACGCCTGCTAAAAGAAACGTTGGCAAACTTAAGCGAAAATCACCGCCAAGTAATCCAACTCGCCTATTTCGAGGGGCTCTCCCATACGGAAATTGCGATCCGAACTTGTGAACCACTTGGAACCATCAAGACCCGCGTTCGATCGGCATTGACTGCGATGCGTATGGATCTGACCGGAGCGGAAGCCGCGCGGGCAGCGGAAAGCGCAAAAGTGCTGTTGGCAATGGGCGGAAATTGACGAGTCGATTGGGACCCCTGAATATCTGCGTGTGAAGCAACCGAAGTGCCCCGGAAACAACGCGGCTGAATGAACGATACTTAACCCATGCCTAAGAAAGTCGCCACGACCGTGACAACGAAACAACTGATCGCCGGTTTGAACGAAGACCTCCAAAGAGAGTACCAAGCAATCATCTCTTACATCACGTACTCGCAGGTTCTAAAAGGCGCGGAGTACATGAACATTGCCGCCGAACTGGAAAAGCATGCCCACGAAGAACTCGCGCACGCATTGATCATTGCGAAGCAAATCGATTATCTAGGCGGCATGCCGGCCGTCACCGCCAAAGTAGTCAAAACCTCCGAGAAGGCGAAGGACATGCTGCGTTTCGATTTGGAGAACGAAACAGAAACGATTCGCAACTATCGTGAGCGAGTAGACCAATGCGAAGAGTTGCAGGAATTTGCGATGGCCGAACTGATCCGAACGATTCTCGTCGATGAGCAAGATCATCAGATTGCCCTGGCCACGGCGCTTGGTGTCGAAGTGCCCAGGAAGTAAATTTGAATCGCAATTTAATTTTCGGGGATAGTTTCCCTGACGAGGGCGGAGGTGACGCTCCGCCCTCGCTCGAACCTGTTGGTCTGTTCGTCGAAGCCTAGGGTGTTGCCCACAGCAAAAGCGGTTGCGCTACCGCGACAGCAGCAGCGGGCTGTAGCGGACCTACGGGATTGTCGTCGTACCGCATGGTCAACTGCAGCAGCACCGGGGAAGTAGAACTCGCACACGCCGCCAGGTTTCCCGGCAAGCGGAGATCCACCTGATAGACCAGCCCTGTCAGCGTTGTCTTCTCCACCACCGCCGGACACGTTCCCAGCTTCGCCTCCAACCCGAATAAAGTCGGGAAAAGCGGCAGGCCGATTTGATTTCCCCCGGGGCCATGCACAAACACCGAGACCGCTGACCCCGCTTTTGCCGGCTTCGCGCAAGAGTTCCGGGTCCCGTCCGCATTCAGCGCCACGAGTTGAAACCGCAGCCGTGTATCCGGGCAAGGCGTATCCGAAGCCGCGACATCGGCGAACAGATCCAAATGGAACGTGGTCAGCGGAATCTGCCGCTGAAGCGTCGCGCCGTTATACGAAATCGTCATCAAAGACGCCGCCGGAAACTGCACGATGCCTGGCAACGGAGCAGGCGATGGAACCAGCACATTGATTTGCGTGGACGAGACATACAGCAAAATCGCCGGAACGCCGCCAAACGTCACCGTCACCCCGCCTAAGGATGTGGTGGTCGAATCCATCGCCGCCAAACCCGTCGCAGGTCCCAGATTCAGTCCGAAAATCGAAAGAATCTGATAGATGGCGACTGGCCCGGCATGCGTTAAATTGCCCGCATCCAAAATGCAGGCGATGGCCGGGCCGCCAGTCGGAGCCACGGGCTGCGAAAAATCGACGGCTGCCAGAAAGGCCCCCGGCACGGGCCCGGGAGGAAGCTTCCCCGGTACGATCGCACCCACCGTGATGGGGACGTCCGCGGTAGGCGTATAGCCCGCCACCCACACCTTATTTCCGGCGAAGGTCAGCGCAGCCGCCGCCGTCGCCGAACCACCCAGCCATTGGACGTCCTGCACGGTGCCCGTCACGGCATCCACTTTCGTAACGAAGGACCCGCTCGACGAGGTCACCACATTCGGCCGGCAAGGCTGGGGAACCCATGCCAATACATCGGGCAGCGTCACCACCGGAGGTATGATCCCGAAGCCAACCGGCGTCGCGGTCGTCAAGGTGGTAGCCACATACAAGGACCCCGCTGTGTCTAATACCACTCCTCCCGCGCCAAGCACCGGACCGTTGAAGTAGCCGCTGCCGCCAGCCGGAATCGAGAACACTACGCCACCACCCGATGGATTCAACTTGGTCACAAATCCGTTCGAAGACCCGGAGCTTCTGGCCGTGAACGGATACGACGCTTCGAGCAGCGTCCCGGTCACGTAGGCATTGCCCGCCGCATCGACGGCAAGGCCGGTGTTGGTGGTGGACCCCGCGCCTCCAGTCGTGTTGTTAAGCCCGGTCGAATAGATCAGCTTCGAGCCGGTCGGGTCCACCTTGGTCACATGTTGCAGAACGCCGGGGAAGCTGAACTGGCACAACCCGAAACAGACATGCCCCTGCATGAACGTCGTTTGGTAAGCCTCCGGTGTGGTCGGATAATCGGTTCCGATGCTGCTCCCCGCCACGTAGATATTCCCCGCCGCGTCCAGCGCGATGGAATTCCCTCCAATTCCCGTCGCCGAAAAGACCACCTTCGATGCCGTCGCATCCAGCTTCATCAAAAACCATTTGCCCAACGAGGACGGAATCTGATAGGAGCCCGGCGTCACCGGAAAGCCATCCGCCTGGCTGATGCCACTGACCACAATCTCGCCCTGCGCCGTCAGCGCGATGCCCAACGGCGTGCTCGGCGTGGAACCTCCAATCAACACCGAGAGGAGAATGGCACCGTTCGGCCCGATCTTCGTCACGTACCCTCGTGTACTGTTCACTGGCGGAGTACCCAACGATCCTCCCCCGATCACCGCAAAATTGGGATTGGAGGTAACGCCCGTCACATACGCGTTGCCCGCGCTGTCCACCACGATGGCGCTGACGCCACCGAGCGACGCGCTGTCCAAATACTGCAGGTAAATGACGCTCCCGCCCTTCGGGTCGATCTTCATGACCAACGCACTGCTGGTATCGGAAAGCGGGTCGGTCGCGGCATTTCCGGCAAGATACAAATTCCCCTGCGAGTCGGAAGTCATCGCCTTGGGTGTGAAGCCGTCGCGCAAATATGTCGAGTAGGATAAGCCTGCAAAGCCGGGTGCTGTACTGAAAAGGCATCCGACAAGCCACGCCACGATTTGAATCCCGCTCGCGATTGTGGGCATACGGTTCGCCATAAGCTCATTCTACCGGCACGAACGCGGATTCTTGGTGTCCTGCCGGTTGTTAGCCATCCGGAGTGCAGTGGAATCGAGCCGCCTAAGACGTCTTTCGATGGCATGGAAGGGTCGGAGTAGACGCGAAGTTGGCGCAGTCCGATGTGGAGGAGCGAAGGACCATCTATCATTAGAAGATCGCGTAGAGGCAACTCACAAACAGAGCGGGAAGTCCTCAGCGCCGAGCTTTACCAGGGCAAGATACGGCACTCCCGAAATCTCCCAGCAGGGTACAGTTATGGACGAAACAAATTCGAACCAGTCCGGAGCGCTGACCAAGCTCCCGGCCGCGGATGTCTATCGCATGCAGGTCCGCGAACTGCGGAATTATGCGATGTTCATGCTGGATCCGGATGGCATCATCACCTCGTGGAATGCCGGTGTCGAACAACTCCTCGGCTACTCCGAAGAGGAATGGATCGGCCAGCACGCTTGTATGATTTTCACACCCGCGGAGAAGGCGGTCGAAGTCTGCGAATCAGAAATGCAACAAGCGCGGGAACGTGGATGCGCGACCGACATCCGCTGGCACCGGCACAAGAACGGTACCGACTTTTTCGCGAACGGCTTTATGAATGTCCTTTACGATGAGCAGGGGAGGTTAATCGGCTACGCAAAGATCATGAGTGATGAGACGTCGCGCAAGCAATTGCAGGATGCGCTGACCGAATCGAACACCGCCCTCGAGCAGTTTGCCTACGCCGCCAGCCATGATCTCCAAGAACCGCTCCGGACCATGCGGTCGTATGCTCAATTGCTCACGCAACAGTATAAGGGCCAGTTGGACGCGGACGCAGATCATTTCCTTGATTTTATAGTTCGCGCGGCCGAGCGCATGAGTTCCCTGATCAATGATTTACTCGGGTATGCACGCCTGACCACCGAAGAAAATCGGCCGGTCTCGGTTGCTCTCGATGAGGATTTAGAGGCAGCGCTGACGCACCTTGATGGAGCCGTCCAGGAGAGCGGCGCTACCGTCACTCACGATCCTATGCCCACCTTGCCCGTTGACCGGGGGCAAATGGTTCGCCTTTTCCAGAATCTGATCGGAAACGCGGTGAAGTATCGAAAGCCGGACGAACCCGCGAACGTGCACGTCAGCGCGGAACAGGCGGGGGCGGAATGGGTGATCTCGGTCCGGGACAACGGCATCGGCTTCGACCCTAAAGACGCCGCGGCTATCTTTCAACCCTTCAAGCGCTTGCACTCGGCCGAGGAATATCCCGGAACCGGCGTAGGCTTAGCGATCTGCCGGCGGATCGTGCACGCCCAAGGAGGTCGCATCTGGGCGGAATCCGTGCAGGGTCAAGGAACAACTTTTTTCTTCACCCTTCCGGTAGAAAGCCGAGCCCCAGTGAAGCAAACTCCGTCGACCGATGGTCCCGCGCCCCCTTCCAGCAGTGCCACCACAGGCTCCGGACATGAAGATTCCCCTGTCGCCTAAAACCGTCTTCTTAAAATTCTAGAATCAACGTACGCCGAGGTCGTTTCCCACTCGCTACTGGGACCTCCGTCACGCTGGCGGCGTATTCGCCATGCGGATCTACGACCATTCAGGTCCTAGATTCTACAGTCCAGCCTCAGTTGCAACCCATTTGCATCAAAACGGTTGAACTATCGAAATATATTGCATTATGATGATCTCTAGCTGCAACTCAGCTGCGTACAGACGGGATGGCTGGTTGCAACCGAAAGGTTCCAAATGCACGAGAGGGTTAGGATAGGTGTTCCAAAACTGAAGTTTCTATTGTGCTTTGCAGTGGCATGGTTGTTGCCCGCCGCCGAAAGTCCGTTCTTCGTCACCTATACCCACCAGATGGAAGAGCCGGGCAACCTTGAGCTCGGGATGCGAAACGTGACAGGCAAGCCCGCTGACGGCAGCCGCTTTCTCGGAATCACGACTGAACTCGAATATGGCATCAAGGCATGGTGGACAACCGAAGTGTATTTGGAAGGACAAACCACACGCGAGAGCACGCTCTTTACGGGCTACCGTTGGGAAAACCGTTTCCGCATTCTTCCGCGGGAGCATTGGATCAACCCGGTCCTCTACGTGGAGTTTGAAAACATCAATGGAGCCAACCGCAGTCTGCTCGAAGTCGTGGGCCACGACGGGCAGGACGACCTGAGCGGCCTTAACGCGATCACGCGGCAGGAGAAAAAACGGGAGCTGGAGGCCAAACTGATACTGAGCAGCCACTTCCGCGGGTGGACGATCGCCGAAAACTTCATTGCTGAAAAGAACGTGCGACACGCGCCATTCGAGTTCGGGTACGCGGTCGGAGTGAGTCGGCCGTTGGCGCTGGCCGCACGCTCCGCGAATTGCAGCTTGTGTCCGGAGAACATTCAGGCGGGTGTCGAGTTATACGGTGGACTGGGAACGCACGAGGCTTTCGGGCTCCGTGAAACCTCACACTACCTCGCACCCACCGTTTCGTGGACGCTTCCGAATGGCCCGGCATTCAAGATCTCTCCGGGCTTTGGCATCACCGGCCAAAGCGCGGGCTTCCTGCTGCGGTTCGGCGTTTCCTACGAGATTTCGCAGTTCGGCCGGATGTGGAGGAAGTGATGCTAAGAGGTGCGAAGCTGGTTTGTGTCTTGGTTATCGCGGCACTGGGGTTAACGGCCGCCGACCGCCGCAAGCCGCTCCTCGAACGGCCGAGCGTCAAGGAGATGAGCCGGCCGAATCCGTATTCGTCGAACCCATCGGCGGAGGCGGCTGGCCGAAAACTTTTCCTTAGAGAATGTGCAAGCTGTCACGGAAGACAGGGTGAAGGTCGAGGAGGCACTCCGGCGCTAGCGTCGCCGGCCATTGGGCGTTCGACGCCGGGAGCTCTTTTCTGGGTGCTTCGTAACGGCTCCTTGCGTTCCGGGATGCCTTCCTTTTCGAATTTGCCCGAACCGCAACGTTGGCAGATCGTGATGTACCTCCAGGCGCTTGCGCGTTCTCCAGGCGGAGACTGAGCCTCTCGGAGACGGGGGAATCGGTGGCTAGGAAGCATTGAGTAAGATTCCCATTTCATCTTCCCCTCTTAGCGTGGACTGCTATCGACCACTACTTTCGTGACGCCTTGAGACGCGATCACTACCTGTCCGTTCGGTAGCGTGATCGTTTGATTGTCCTTGTCCCGGCCGACGATCCGATGATAATGGAGAAACTCGTGGATGATAACGGCTTCCTTTCGATTGGGAGAATGGCTGTGGACATTGTGGTTAGATTGTCTCGATGAGTTCAGCCAGAGTCAGTTCATTGCTGCTGCTTGTGATGTGCGTGTCTAGCGCTGCCCAAGGGTTACCTACCGTTGTTGTTCTTTCTACGGGCGGCACGATAGCAAGCAAACAAGATGCGGCGAAAGGCGGCTATGTTCCCGCCCTCTCGGGGGAAGATCTTGTCGCGGCTGTACCGGCCATCAAAAAGCTCGCGCAGATTCGGGTCGAGCAAATCTCCAATGTTCCCAGTTCGGACATGACGCCCGCGATATGGCTTCGTCTCGCTGGAAGAGTCAATGAATTGCTCGCAAGACCTGAAATCGCCGGGATCGTTGTCACGCACGGCACCGACACATTGGAGGAAACCGCATACTTTCTGGAACTGACAGTCGCTGGCATCAAGCCGGTGATTCTGGTCGGTGCGCAACGTCCCGCGTCCGATCTAGACTCGGATGGGCCCAGAAACCTTTTGAATGCGATTCGTGTCGCGATAGAACCAGAAGCTGTTGGCAAGGGAGCCATGGTGGTCATGAACGGCCAAATCAACGCCGCTCGGGACGTCACAAAGACAAATACCAGCCAAGTGGAGACCTTCCGCAGCCCGGAATTCGGCGCTCTCGGAACGGTCGACGTGGAAAAGGTGCGATTTTACCGCGTGCCGTTGCGGCGTCAAACCTTTGCGGTCGATTCCCGAACTGACCTCGGGCGCGTCGATATTGTGATGAGCGATGCCGGTTCGGACGGGCTCCTGATCCGAGCGCTGGTTCGCGACAACCCGATTCAGGGCTTGGTGGTTTCGGGTACCGGCCTCGGTGACGTCAGCGAATCGATGTTTGACGCAATTCAGGAACTCCGTGCGCGAGGTATCCCCGTTGTGATCAGTACCCGCGTTCCCACTGGCCGTGTTTTCCCGTTGAGCGCGAGCAAGGGGTCAGCGCTTACGCTCCGGCAGATTGGATGCGTGCTGGCGGACAATCTCAGTCCGCAAAAGGCAAGGATTCTGCTGATGTTGGGCCTGACAAAAACGCGTGATCCCGTAACGCTCCAGAAATATTTCGACAATTAAAAACGATGACTTCGCTGTAAGCATTTGGCCGTATAACGCGCTACTCGCGGAAGTGGGTCGCCCCGTAATCGAATGTCGACCGGGGTTTCCTCCTGGACTCAACGACCCGCCTTCCACCCGGGTCCGACGGCGGTCTCATCCAAGCGGGAGGCCCAACAGACCACGCGTCAGTACTTGCCGCTGCACACCTGACTGCGCCAACTAAGGGTATACTCCGACTCTTTCATGTCATCGCGGGACGTCAGTCGGAACATCGGATACCCGGCCGTTGGCTCGTAACTGCCAAACAAGGATTGAAACTTGCCGCTATCGAACAGAAGGCGCTTCTTGGCTACGTCATAGTGGGATCGTCCGGTTCCTGCCACCGAGGAATCATAGGACCCCGCCGTCAGGGTAACGTACTGAGTGAAAGTGAAATTACCGCTAAGAAACACGCCGCAGGTGTACTTGCCGGGAGGCGGCGGGCTCTTCGCGGCAGCGCTCGCTTTGTTCTCAGCCTCGGCGCTTGTAACCATGAATCCCTGGGCCCAACCATCCGGGTAAGCGCCGTCCTCATAGTGAACGCGGCAGGAAACTTCGGTTCTTTCCAGCACCGTCGCGGGGTGATGACCGGGATCCACGAAGACCCTGGTACCGACGCGGCAAAAGGCATCTTTGGCGCTGGTTCCTTGCTGTCCAAAAGCCGCCGTGGCGATCAGCGAAAACAGCAAGATGGACAGCCCAATGCGGTTTCGGCGGAAGATCAAGAGTTGCACCTCGTCCGGTGGAATCGTATCACGGGTGGTCAAACTCGCAGCAACATTTACATCGGCTGCGCTCGAAAGCTTCTAGCCCGTCCGCCATGGCGACCCTGGGAGCGCCGTCCCGCACGTCACCCAATCCTAAGTTTTGATGCGGCATTTCTATCCTTGCCGTCAGAATCGCCGTCAGCTTCGCCTCACGTTTTCTGAAATGTGATATGTTATCCCCCACGACCTCTTGGGAGGAGGAGATATATGAGGATACCGGTTCTTGCCGCGTTGCTAGTGACGGTTCTCTGCAGTTCATTGGCGGAAGCGCAGTCTGCTTCCGGCACGATTCTAGGAAGTGTCCGCGATTCGTCTGGTTCCGTCGTTGCGTCGGCTACGGTGACGCTGATCAACCAGCAAACCGGATTCCGTCGCGAGATTCCAACCGACCGTAATGGAGAATTCGACGCTCCCTACGTGCCTCTGGGCCAATACGTCGTCACGGTAAAGTCCGCTGGTTTTAAGACCATCGAGCGTAGCGGTTTGACCCTCGAGGTGGACCAGAAGGCGCGCCTCGAATTTACACTCGAAGTTGGACAGGTGAGCGAGACGGTAAACGTCACCGAGGCTCCGGCGCTGGTCAAAGCGGATAGCTCCGAGGTCGGCGAGGTCGTCCAGCAAAAAACGGTCCAGGAGCTACCGCTGAACGGCCGCAACTACGTCCAACTCGTGTTCCTGACTGCCGGGGTAACCGCCGGCCAGCAGGGCGGCAACATCGAAGGCGCGGGAGCCTTCGTCCAGCGCGGGACCGGCAGCTTCAACGCCAACGGACAGCGCGGGCAGAACAACAACTTCATGGTGGACGGCATCGACAACAACGAGAGCTGGATCAATTCGACGATCCTGCAGCCTTCGGTCGAAGCCACCAGCGAATTCAAAGTCTTCACCGCGAACGCGCCCGCCGAATTTGGACGCTCGTCCGGCGGCATCGTAAACGTGCAGACGCGCGGCGGCAGCAACACCTACCACGGCTCCGTGTACGAGTACTTCCGCAACGCCGCTCTCGACGCGCGCAATTTCTATCAGCGCAAGACCGCGCTCGACCCTCGGCGCCTGCCGAATTTCGTGCAGAGCCAGTTCGGCGGCACCTTCGGGGGAGCGATCAAGAAGAATAACTGGTTCTTCTTCGGCGACTACCAGGGATTCCGCCAGGCGCTGGGTCTCGACGTCACCTCGACCGTCCCGACCGTCGCGCAGAAGGGCGGCAACTTTGGGGCGACGCCGATCTACGATCCGCTCTCGACCGCTCCCGATCCGAACAAAGCCGGCAACTTCATCCGCACGCCGTTCGGGAACAATACGATTCCGTTGAACCGTACCAACGCCGTCACGCGAGCTCTCGTGAATCTCTATCCCGATCCGAACGTCGCCGGCGCCGCCGTTAACAACTACTTCTTCTCGCCGTCGAAGTATCAGCACGACGACGCCTTCAACGTCCGCAGCGACAAGATCGTTAGCTCGAAGAACAACATGTTCGTGCGCGTCAGCCGCGGCCACAACGTCACCAGCCTTCCTGGAGCCCTGCCGGCGCCAACCAACACCAGCGTTCAATTCGGACCCTACGCCGGGGCCGACAACACACAAAGCGCCGACAGCGCGGACTTCGACCTCGTCACCTGGGGCGGCGTGATCAGCGACACGCACGTTTTCACGCCGCGCCTGGTCAACGAATTCCGCATAGGCTTCTCGCGGTTCGATCTGCACGCCGTCCCGAAGAATCTGCAGTACAACACCGCCCAGCAGTTGGGAATACCCGGAATCAACGAGGCGGTTCCGCCCTACTCGAACGGCCTCATCGGCGTGCGGCCCTCCGGCTTCCAGAACCTGGGCAACATCACTCCGATTCCGACGATCTCGCAGAACACCAACTATCAGATCAGCGAGAACCTGACACAGATTGTTGGCCGCCACTCCATCAAGTACGGCTTCCAGATCATCCGCCGTCACCTGAACTTCTTTGAATCGCAGGACCCGGCCCGGGGCTTCTTCAATTTCGATACTAACTTCACCAATCAACCGAACGTGGCGGGCACCGGCAATACGATCGCGTCCCTGTTGCTGGGGTACCCTTCGCAAATCACTCGCACCGCGCTCCAGGGCACCTTCGGTTTGCGCGCCTGGGAGAACTCGCTCTACGTGCAGGATGACTTCAAGGTCAGCCGTAAACTGACCGTAAATCTTGGCTTACGCTATGAGATGTTCCCGCCGCTCAAGGAAGTTGCGGGCCGCATTGCCAACTTTAACTTCAGCCCGACCGATCCCGCCCTGAGCCTGATCGGCACCAAGGATCCCACCGTCGGCCGCACTTTCGACAAAGGAAACTTTGCCCCTCGCATCGGCTTCGCCTACTCTCTCGGCAACAACGGCAAGACGGTCATCCGCGGTTCTTACGGCATCCACTACGTGAGCGTCCACTACGCCGGACAAGGCGGCATCGGCCGCAATCCTCCGTTTATGCCAACGCAGGCTTTCGTTCCGGGCAGCTTCTTCGTTGGCCGCAATGTTGCCGACGGACTGCCCATCCCTGTCCCCACCATTCTTGACACCGCCGCCAAGTTAAACGCGGCCGGCGGCTCTTTGATCGCCGTCCAGCTCGAAACGCATACACCGCGTGCCCAGCAGTTCAGCTTCAACATCCAACACGAAATCGGTTCCGGTTTGCTCGCCGATATCGGTTGGGTCGGCACGCACGGGTCGCACCTGTTCTCGGCCTACAACCTGAATCAGGCTGCGCCTGGACCTACCGCGATCACCACGCGCCGTCCTATCCAGCTGCTGAACAACCTTCCGACGGTCACCTACTTTGGCTTCTATGGCGACTCGGTCTACGAAGGTCTGCAGATGAAACTCACCAAGCGCTTCTCGAACGGCCTTGAGTTCCTGACGAACTATACCTGGGGCCGATCGATTGATGACGCGATCGCCGGATCGAGCGGCCAGGCATCTCGCCCCAGCGTCGCGTCGCAGTATCAGGACATCAACAACATCGCCTCGGCGCGCGGCCTCTCGTCGTTCGACATCGAGAGCCGCTTCGTGTTTTCCGGGATGTACGATATTCCGTTTGGCCGCGGCCGAAAGTACGGTTCAGGGACCAATAAGTTCGCCGATCTCGTCATCGGCGGCTGGAACATGAACACCATCATCACCATGCAGTCCGGCCGTCCGTTCACGCCGGTGCTCGCATCGAACGGCTTGAACAATGGCAACTTCCAGCTCCCGAATCGCATCGGCAGCGGCAACCTGCCGGACTCGGAGCGCACCATCCAAAGATGGTTCAACACCAGCATCAATCCGAACGATCCCAATCGCGCGTTTGATGTTCCGGCCCTCTACCAGTTCGGCAACTCCGGCTACAACATCCTCCGCGGACCCGGATTGCAGACGGTCGATCTCGCCATTCACAAAAATATTCCGCTCACCGAGCGGGTGAAATTGCAGTTGCGCGCGGAGGGATTCAACATCCTCAATCGGGCCAACTTTGCGTTGCCGAACCTCAACCTGGGATCGGCCGCCGGCGGATCCATCAGCTCGACGATTACGACTTCGCGCCAGATTCAAATGGTCGCGAAGATCGAATTCTAAAATCCTAGCGGGACCGCGGCGCTCAGATTCGCCGCGGTCCATTTCATTTTTCGCCATCGCTCGCTTATCCTCGAAAGCCAATGGACCGCCGAATTTTTCTGGCCGGACTCTCCGGAGCCGCCCTCGCGCAGAACACGAACCAAGTGCGCTACGGCATCATTGGAACGGGTCAACGCGGCCAGGCGCATATTCGATTTATCCGCGCCCTCGGACCCGCCGCCCGCGTGGTTGCCGCCTCCGACACGGATCCCGCCAAGGTACAGCCCGACGTCGAGAACTATTCCGACTACCACCAGCTGCTCGCCAACAAGAACGTCGACGCCGCGGTCATCGCGACTCCAAACTTTCTGCATAAGGAGCACGCGCTGGCGGCGCTCGCCGCCGGAAAGCATGTGCTGTGCGAGAAGCCGCTGGCCACTTCGGTAGCCGATTGCGCGGAAATCCTTGCCGCCGCCAAACACTCCAGAAAAGTTTTTCTCGTCGGCCACGAACTCCGCTTCGCGCCCGCCTACCTGCGCATGACGCAACTCCTGAAAGACGGCGCCATCGGAACGCCCCTCCAGCTCCTCCACGAAGAACTGCGCCCGGACTGGTTCACTCGCGGGTGGAAATACAACGGAACCAACTGGCGCCTGCTGAACCTAACCACCGGTGGGGCCCTGGTCGAAAAGAGCTGCCACTTCACCGACCTCTTCCGCCTGGTCCTCGGCCAAAACCCGGTCCGCGTTTCCTGCTCGGGCGGAATCCAGTTCTATAAAGACGGCCGCGAAACCCTCGACAACGCGACCCTTGTTCTCGAATACCCGGACGGCGTGACCGCCACGCACACTCTGTCGATGTTTCATCGCCCCGAATCGAGTGAGCTTCGCATCCTCGGCGCGACCGGCGTGATGCGCGTCCGCGATCACAAGACGTTCGAGTCCTACGCCTACGGCCAAGCCCCGCGGCCGGTCACGATTCCCGACGCTTCTCGAAACCAGACCATGCATTCGGGCGACGTCGAAATGCACGCCGCTTTTGTCGCCGCGATCGCCGAAGACAAGCCGCTGCCCTTCGACAATCAGATCGCCGCCGACGCCGTGAAGACCTGCCTTCTTGGACAGCTCGCCATCGACCGCCACGCGACCGTTTCGTGGACCGTCCTGTGACGCGGCTCGAAATCGAGGCGCTCAACTCCGTCTCCGTCGACGACCTACGCCTCCGCGCGCGAATTCCTTTTCGCCTCCTGCCCGACATACCGGCCGTCCTCGCGGACCTGGCGGAATCCATTGCGAACGAAATCCGCACCCGCAACGCCGCCGGTGAACCCACTCGCCTGATCCTCCCCGTCGGGCCGGTAGCGCATTACGCCCGACTCGCTGAAATTTCAAATCGGGAACGTATCAGTTGGCGCAACGTCTCCACCGTTAACATGGATGAATTCCTCGACTGGCAGGCGCGCCCCATTCCCGTCGATCACCCGCTCAGCTTTGAAGGCTTCCTGCGCCGCGAACTCTTCGCGAAGCTCGATCCTGACCTCTGCATTCCCAGCGGCCAGTGCTTCTTCCCGAATCCCTTCCGGCCCGATGCGATGGGCGAAGCCATCGAGAACATGGGGGGCATCGACGTCTGCTACGGCGGCATCGGCTACCACGGCCACGTCGCATTCAACGAACCGCCGTTGTCCCGCTGGCATGAAATCTCGGTCGAGGAATTGCGCAACTCGGTCACCCGCGTGGTGGCGCTCGGAGACGATTCGATCGTCGTCCAAAGCATCCACTGCGCCGGCGGAAGTCCTTCGAGCATCCCGCCGATGGCCGTAACGCTCGGCATGCGCGAGATCCTCGGCGCGCGCAAGATTCGCCTGTACTGCGCCGGCGGATCCCGCCACCGGGCCGTTTTCCGCCGCACAGTCGCGGGCGAAGTTTCGGTGGCCTATCCGAGCACTCTGGTCCAAGGGCACGCCGCTGTCGAAGTGGTCACCGACCAAGCCACTGCGGAACCCATCCGAGTCGGCCTGCTTTAAACGACCGTGCGCTTGTGCCGGATGGAGGATTCGCGGTTCGCTAATTTAGAAAATGGCACACCCGACCAGAACGATGAAACGCGAATCGTACACGCGCGAGGGACACTGGAGACGATGAGGAAACTCCGCATTCCGGACAATCTGACCAAGTTAGCGTACAAGCAGATTCGCGGCTACCTTCTGTCCGGTCAACTCGAAGAAGGCGGAAGGCTGACCGAGGAGTCGGTCGCGCAGCAGCTCGGCATCAGCAAATCACCGATCCGTGAAGCATTCAACCGGCTTGAAGCCGAGGGCCTCATCCGCATCGAACCCCGGCGCGGAGCGTACCTGCGCTCGTTCTCGATCCAGGAAGTCGCCGACATTTACGATTTTCGCGAAGCGCTCGAAGTGCATACGGTGCTGACTGCGAAGATCACGCCGGAATTGATCGACGTGTTGAAAGCCAGCGTCGCGCGTCACGCGAGCTATCATGCGGCGGACGACAAGCCGAATTATATTGCGGAAGATATCCAGTTTCACGGGGCGATCGCAGCCGCCACGGGAAACGAGCGGCTCTGCCAGGCTCTAGAGAATCTGCAGCATCAGTTAAGCCTGCTGCGGCGTAAGACGTACGACCTGTCGTCGAGCAAGGCTCCGGCCGCGCACGCGGCTTTGTTACGAGCGCTTTCGAAGCAGGATCGTGCCGAAGCCCAGGAGCTAATGCGCACGCATATTCGCAGTACGCGCGAACAGCTTGTGCAGTACATGACGACCCGGGAAGCAAGGCCGCTGGTCATTTCCCGCGATCTTGCCGAGGCAGAGCCGTCCACCGAACCGGGGTTGCGTTCTCTCACCCGGATTTCGCGGACCGGCGAGGCCGACTAGACGCCGCGGGTCAGCTACGCGAAGTGGGTTCCCGAGCCTAACAGCCAATTCGGATCGACGCGCCGTTTCACGTCGCTCATCGCTTCCACTTCGCCTCGAGCGCCGCGCACTGGAAAGCCCACTTCCATCCGCCCTCAGCTTAAAAAACTCACCTTTACTTGAAATGGAGGTCGAATTTCATGATCCAGCCGGGTGGCATCCGCACGCTCAGGGGATTCGGATAAGAACTGATATAACCGATCCGGAGGAGGAACTGCGGCACGCCATCGATTCCCAAATTCTTAGTTACCTGTTCGCTCCAGGGTGCTTCCTCGAGCATCTGAGTCATCGGGTGAATCGCGATTCCCCTGTCACGAAGCCGCAGCCACATGCGCTCGACTTTTCTTCCGGTCTCAATCAGGGTAGCCAGAGCGGTTCCGGGGCTCGACACCACAAGCCAGCCGCCGCTTTGTCCGACCCTTTCGATCACTTGCTTGATTGTGGTGTCGCGGAAGGACTTCGACAAAACGGAAGCCCGATCATAGAAATGGCTCACATACCATCCGGCGAGCCCCTCGATTTCCATGCTGGCGGGCGTCAATCCATTCTTATATCTCGCAGCATCCGCTGAGGACCAGCGAATCCAGTTAGCGAGTTCCTCGGCGGCTGGATCGCGAAACGCCTGCTGGCGGTTCGCCTCCACGGTACCTTCCGAAAGATACTTCGCCGCTGCCGTGCCTCTCGGAAAATAGTGAAACTCCTCGCCGCGACCGGTGACGATTGCAAGGTCAGTTGACTTAATTTCGTTCGTCAGCAGGCCGTTGCGAACGGTCCGGCGAAGTCTGATCTGATCCAGACGTTGGGGCGACGGACCAGTTTTGCGCAGCCGCAAATCAATGACATCGGCGTCGGCAGGCGAGTGTGCAATGACATCGTACTCAACGGCGTACCCATAATGAGCGGCGGCCATCACAAGATTTTCGAGGAAGGCCCCGAGCGAAAGCAGCGTTTCCCGTGCCGTAGGGTCAACGGCCGCGAGGCGGCGAGACCAATCAATACCTAGGATCCAGTGTTCCCTCCCTACAACCCGCACCGTCCAGGGCTGGGTGTTGTGACCGCTCGGAGCACGGCCAGCTAAAGTTAAGATCTCTATCGCTGGACGCCCCAGTTTTGCCAGCAGCGAAGCGTCGTCGTCCGCTTGTGCCGGGTGTGCTTCCGCAGGAAGGCCGAACGACCATCTCAACATCGGCACCGAGGCGAGCACCGCCAATGCGCCACTGCGGAGGATAAACTTACCTCGGTCCATGTCCATAAGTACACATTTCTTCAAGCGCCCTTGTCGTGGTAAGCGTTGAACCGTTGGCGGATGGCGAGACGCCGATTTCTGGGACTCGCAGAACGCCTAGCAAGATGTCTGCCATCCTTGATGGTACTCGCTCGGCACCATCACGCGGCACGGCGCAAAGATCCCGTCGACGATCCAAAGCACCTAGCCGGCGGAAACGCCGGAAACCTCGTGCCTGCAGTCCGATTGCGCCCGCTCACGAAGGTCGAGCTCCCGAGCCCGCACACGATCGAGAAACCGCCGGACTTCCTCCACACCTCGTCACAGTCCTCAAATCCCGCACACCTGTAAGCTACTCCGCGGCCAGCAAAGCCTCGGACCGAAGCCGCCTAGTAAACGCAAGCAAATGAATCGGTGCGGGGGAGTGCAGCCTCGTTCGGAAAGCTTCCTGAAAAACGCATGAGCTCTTTCGCGGACCGTTCTCGCGTCACCTCATGTCAGGATTAGCCGAAGGCCCTGAACGGACGAACGAAAGAGGACCGGTATGCGCTGGACCTGTGGATTGCTCCTGTTGATTATCGCGCCGGTTTGGGCGGACGATCAGGAAAGGGCTGAAAAGAAGGCTCTGGATCTGCAAGCCAAGGCTTTCGTTAAAGAAGCCAAGGATCTGGAGAAAGCCGGGAATCTCCAAGCCGCCCGGGCCCGCTATGCAAGTTCGCAGGCGTTCATCGAAACCAAGGATTCCACCGAAGCCATCAAACGGATCGACGCCGAGATCCGCAAGCGCGTGAAAGAGGCTCTCCATCAGGCTCGGCTCCTCTACGATAAGGGCAGCTTCCGCCAAGCCGCCGACCTGCTCGAAACCGCTGTGACCCAAGGCGGAGCTAGTTCGGCGTTCTCGCACAATCTCGCGCTCTGTTACCGCCGCCTGGGAGATACCGCTGCCGCGCTCGGCCACCTCGATCAAGCCGTCATGGCGAGCGCGGATCCCAAGCGAAAGCTCAGGCTGCGCCAACTCCGCAGCTCGCTCGTCACCGGCGAACAATCCTCCGCTTTGAAAAACGAAGACCGAGACCGCGTCAACAAGGTCAACCAGCTGATCGAAAGCATCGGTTTCGAGACCTCGGTGGACGAAACGCCCACCGCCCTGCGCCAGCAATCCGACGCCGGAGCCGCCTCGCGAAGCAACATCTCCTCCGCCTCCACCGATCCCCGTAAGGCGCAACGCAGCGTCAACCTGTGCCAGTCGCTGAGCGCGCTCGGTGCTCCGATCGCGCAAACTCCGTCGGTCCTCTTCAACCTCGCGAATTGCGCCGAAGACAACGATCGGCCCGCCGAAGCGGCCCAACTCCTGGGACGCTATCTGGTCGCGGCGCCGAACGCCAACGACGCCTGGCGCGTCCGACTGAGAATCGAAAGGCTCAATGCGCTGGCCACGTTGCCCGGCCCCGCTGGCACCAACGTCCGCAGCCTTTCGGCATCGGCGATCCGGGCCTTGGAAGCGCGGCGCTACGACAGCGCGCTCGACGACCTGACCAAGGCCGCGCAGATCGCTCCTGATTTCTCGCCCACCGAGTGGAAGCTGGCCCTGTTATATGAAGCGGCGGGCGACGTCGAAAAGGCGCGCGAGCATTTCCTCCTCTACCGCAAGTTCGAAGTCGATCCCTTCGGCCAGCAGGAAGCCGATCTACACATCGAGACCCTCGAATTGAAGCGCACCAAATACGACGAGGAGGTGGAACGCGCGACCGAGATCCTCTCCGACCTGTTCAACCGTGCCATGAACCTGACCTTCAACGGCCTTGAAGATCGCGCTTCTCAATACAAGCGCCGCGCCAAGGAACGCGCCAAAATGGCCCAGAAACACAAGGTCCGCATGGTCGGCGGTTTCACGGTGCCGTTCGGATACGCGCAGCAACAACTCGCGGAAGTGGGCGAGCATCTCGCGGCGGCGCTAATCCTATTTCCGCTCGGCGCCGAAGCCAACCAACTGATGGGCCTCGTTTTCCTGCAGGCCAATGACGGCCGGTCCGCGATGCGGTCCTTCGACGCGGTCGCGACGCAGAACTTCCCCGTCGCTTTCTACGCCCAGTTGCGCGGCAAAAAGAAGGATCACGCGGTCAAATGCGAACTGACCCGCGACGGACTCCGGCTCGTCATCCTCTCTTCCTACGACAAGCACGCCAAGCCGATCGCGCCCGCCAAGCAAGCCGGTGAAGATGGACTCGGCGACCTCGTTATCGATCCGTACTCGGAGCGCGCGCAGACCTTCGAATCGATCACCATTCTCCAATCCGAAATCCGCAGCGTCGAAACCAAGAACGGCCATCTCCTCTTGAAGCTTGCCAAAGAGGAGTTGACCCTCTCCCCGATCTACCTGCCCGCATTCCCGCCCTCCGACGGACCCGCCGGCCGTAGATTCGGCAACAACTACACCCGCCTGTTCGTCCGCTACCCGGGTCTCGAAGTATCCAAGCTCGGAGCAGAGGGAATGACCGGCTACGAAAAGGTCAAGCTCGGCTACGACATCGCGAA
This sequence comes from Bryobacterales bacterium, assembly GCA_038210135.1. Taxonomy (GTDB): domain Bacteria; phylum Acidobacteriota; class Terriglobia; order Bryobacterales; family Bryobacteraceae; genus JBBQWZ01. Next base: position 21,750 of record JBBQWZ010000030.1, on the reverse strand, counting down.
CGCCGCGTATGGAATCGCCGGCAGCCTGAATCCGATGGGAGCCATTGGCGCGCTTGAGACCTTCATCCAGATCACGCGCGAAGTCCAAGCCGTTTCAAAGTCGCTCCGCGTGACCTTCGCCGCCTGGATCCGCACCATCGAGGACCAACAGGATCTTCAGTCCGGAAACTCATTCAAGCCAATACCCACCGAACCGCCCGGCACGGCCTTCGTCGAGGAAGTCAAATAGGAAGGCGAACTCAAAGCCGGGTTAGTGTCCGGCGGCCGCGAACGGCCGCGAATGAGAGGCGACTTCGAGATGGACGTCCGTCAGCGCGCCCCATTCGAGGGCGGTCATCTCGACGCCTTCGGGGTCACGCAGACCGGCGGACGCGCACCGCTGTTCGACAAAATCTTCGCCGGCATCGCGGGCGTAGGAACCACTCAGACGGGCTTGGACTTCCTCCACACCACATCCACTACGCAGGCGTTTCTCGCGAACAATAACGTGGGCGGCCTCGCGGACTCTGGCACCCTCGATGACATTAACGAGCTGCGGGATATGTACATGCGCGCCGAAAGGCATCCGGCTGCAAGTTGCTTTCCATCCCGAAAAGTAGGAACGAGTGTGGCATGGGCCTCCGGCCTGTGCACGAAATTGAAGTGCGGCCTGCCCGTCCGTGTTCGGGACGAACGCCTCTGCCAGGCTCTCGAAAATTTACACCATCCACTGAACCGGCTACGACGCATAAGCTGACTCGCATTGCGCGTAACGGCGACGAATCCTCATTCGGGCTCAGGCCCGGGTTGCCACAGGCTGATGCGCGAATAGGGTTCCCGGGCCTAACAGCCAGTGCGGATCGATGCGGCTCTTGACATCGCCCATCGCTTCGAGTTCTCTTTCGGAATAGAGAAGATGCAGGAGATGTGCCTTGCGCTTTCCAAGGCCGTGCTCCGCCGAGACGGTTCCGCCGAGGCTGACGGCCTTCTCCGCGAATTCGACCATCAATTCCTGCGCCAATTCGTACTGACGCTGGGTCCGCGGCATGGAATTGACATGGACGTGCCCGTCGCCAATGTGCCCGTAAATCACGTACAGGCCAGGAAGGCATTCTTCCATACGGCGCCGGTAGTGGGCGAGCATGTCGCGATTCCGCTCGACCGGAACCGCATAGTCCGACCCGACTTTCATGAAGCCGTTGCGGCGGATGGTCGAGTGTACGGTCTCGGGTAGCGAATGCCGGAAAAGCCGGAAGCGTTCGCGGTCCGCCTCAGAAGCGGCGATCCAGGAATCGGCAATGCGCGCGCCGCTCTCCTCAAGCCTTCTCTGCCAGCGATCCAGGCTCTCGTCGTCCGACAGTTCCTGCTCGATCAGCACCGCTGCCTCCTGCCGCACTCCGACCAGGTGCAACGACGCACGATCGCAATACTCGAGCATGCGGAGCCCTGGAACCGGGCGCCACATATCGACGGCGTCGAGCGCTGCTTCGTCGGAGCCGAAGAAAATCACGCCCGACAGCAGTTCTCCGGGCAAAGGCAGAAGTTGAACCTCGGCCTCGGTGACAACGCCCAGCGTACCTTCCGCTCCGGCGAATAAATCGATCCAGTCCATGCCGGGACGCAAGCGGTAGCCGGCGGAATTTTTTGTGGTGCGTGGAAGCGGAAGCTGGGGCACATCGAAATTCACAGGTTCGCCGCGCCGGACCGCAAGCACGCTGCCGTCGAGCATCGCCACGCGTAAAGCCAGAACATGCCGCGCAGTGGAGCCGTAGCGGAAACTCCGCGAACCGCTCGCGTTGGTGGAAATCGCGCCGCCGATCGAAGCCATCGACTCCGTTGGATCGGGAGCGAAGAACTGGCCGGTCGCGCGAGCCCGCGCTTGCAGGTCGCTGAGGCGCGCACCCGGACCGCACGTCGCCGCGCCCTCCCGAACCTCGATGTCCGTCATGCGCTCAGTCGAAATCGCCCATCCGCCGGCGGCGGCTGCTCCGCCGGTTAGGCCGGTAAGGCCGCCGACCACTGTCACGGGAGTCCGCGAGGCGACAGCCCGAGCCAGTATGTCCACGATCTCGGCCTCTGAGGACGGCCTGAAAAACTCATCGGCCCATCCCCGATAGCCCGAGGCGTCTTCGTATTCCGTTCTCAATTCGCCCTCATCCGCCCGATTCGCGATCGTGAGAATGCCTACACCCAAGATGGCTCAGTTTCTGCCGTGACAAAGCAGGTGTTCCGTGCTTCAATTGTTCTCGTACAGATATATCACATATTTCGGGCCAGATCTCCCGCTCTCGTCATTGAAGTTGTTCGGCGTGGGTATCTGACAGTAAAGTAATCACTTCATCCGTCGCCGTTTCGAACCGTGATGCTCGCTCAGCCACTTTCGAACTCGAACAATACGCTTCACGACCTCCCCGTTCACCGGCAGGTGCGGTGGTGGATTCTGGGACTGCTATTGACCATTACGGTCATCAACTTTGTCGATCGACAAGCTCTGTCGGTCGTCGCGCCGATCCTGCGCGAGAAGTTCCATCTGACAGCCACCGACTACGGGCAAATCGTCGCCGGCTTCACGTTCGGCCTGCTGCTGGGCGAGCTTCCGATGGGGTGGCTCGCGGATCGATTCGGAGTCCGGCTGGTCCTTTCGCTCGCGGTCGTGTGGTGGTCCATTGGTAACGGACTGCATGCGCTGGCGCAATCGAAGTGGCAATTCGCCAGTCTTCGCTTCTGGCTGGGAACCGGCGAATGCGCCAATTACTCGGGCGGGATGAAAGTGGTCTCGCAATGGTTCCCGCCGAAAGAGCGAGCCTTCGCCGCCGGCATCTTCAATGGAGGAGCGACCCTTGGCTCCATGATCGCGCCGCCGCTTCTCGTGTTGATCACCACGACGTTCGGCTGGCAGATGGCCTTTATCGTTCCTAGCGCCCTCGGAATCCTATGGGTGTTCGCGTGGCGGCTGGTGTATCGCGTCCCTTCGGAACATCCCAATTTGTCGAAAGCCGAAGCGGACTACATCCTCGAAGACAGAACGATTCATGCCGATGAACAGCCTTCGAACCTGTCTCTGCTCGGACGCCGGGATGTCTGGGCGCTGATGATGCTGCGTATGATCGCCGGACCCGTTTCGCAATTCTATATTTTCTGGCTGCCCGAGTATCTGTATCGCGAACGCGGACTGAGCCTCGCCTCGATCGGCATGTTTGCCTGGATTCCGTTTCTCTTCGGCGATGTGGGCAGCATTGGCGGAGGCTGGCTCGCGGGAAAGCTGATCCGCCGCGGTTGGACTGTCAAGCGCGCCCGCAACTTTTGCATGACCGCCGGCGCCGGCCTCTGCCTGGTCGGCTTCGGCGTCAACTGGGCCGCCACCGCCAACGGCGCCCTGGCGTTCATCTGCATCGTGCTGCTCGGCCACTACGCCATGTCGGCTAATTTTTTTGCGCGCGTCTCGGACCTGGTACCCGGTCCCGCCGTTAGCCGCGTCACCGGCTTGACCGGAGTGGCGCAAGGCGCGAGCGGATTTGCGTTCCCGCTGCTGACCGGCTTCCTGATCGATCGCTTCGGGTATTCGCCCGTCTTCGTGCTGACCGCCCTGATGCCGATCGCCGGAGTGAGTGTCCTTCTGTTTCTGACGCGAGACTCCAAATGAGTAAAGAATCCGTTGTACTGTGAGGAAAAGCTGATGCCCTCCACGCTCAAAATCGAAACCTTCCCGATGTTCATCGCCGGTGAGGCGGTGAGGTCGGAACGAACCTTTGACGTGCGCCTGCCGTACGACGGAACCGTCGTCGCGCAGGTCCACGAAGCGATGGAAGCCGACCTCGAGCAGGCCGTCCAAGCCGCGCGCGAAGCTTCGACCGTCATGGCGGCCATGAGCCTCTACGAGCGCGCGGAACTTCTGGTTCGCACGCACGACATCGTGCGCCGCGATCTGGCGGAGTTCGCGCGGCTCATTTGTTTGGAGACCGGCAAACCGATCCGCGAGTCTCGTGTCGAAGCCGAACGATGCCTGCAAACGCTGGTCGCCTGCGCTCTCGAAGCGCGGCAGTTGCACGGCGAAGTCATCCCGATCGACGCCGCTCCTATCGGAAAAGGCCGCATGGCCATGACCGTGCGCGAACCTGTAGGCGTCGTCGGCGCCATCACGCCCTTTAACGTTCCGATGAATCTCGCGCTCCACAAAGTGGGACCCGCGCTCGCCGCCGGTAACGCGGTTGTCCACAAGCCGGCTGAGAAAACGCCGCTGTCGGCGACTCGCCTGGCGCAAGCGTTCGCCGAAGCAGGCGCCCCGAAAGGGGCGTTCAACGTGATCCACGGCTTGGGTGAATTTCTGGGTCCGAAGATGGCGGCCCATCCGGGTATCGACATGCTGACCTTCACCGGCAGCGTCGCTGTGGGCATGTCGCTCAAGGCGGCCGCCGGCTTCAAGCGCGTTACGCTCGAGCTGGGAAGTAATTCCGCCGCCATCGTCGCCGAAGACGCCGACCTCGATTGGGCCGTTGCGCGCTGCACCGCCGGAGCGTTCGCGCACAGCGGCCAGGTGTGCATTTCCGTGCAGCGTATTTATGCCCATGAGTCGATCGTCGATACCTTCCTCGATCGCTTCGCCAAAGCGGCGGCGGCGCTAAAGGTTGGGCATCCGCTCGATGAAACCACCGACATTTCCTCGCTGATCAACGAGGCGGCGGCGAAGCGAGTGGAAAGCTGGATTCAGGAAGCCGTCGCAAGCGGCGCGAAGATCGTCACTGGAGGAACGCGCACTGGTTCGACAATCGCACCCACGATCGTCACCGGCGCGCTCGACTCCGCGCGCCTCTCGTGCGAAGAAGTCTTCGGGCCGGTGGTCGTTGTCCACACCTATAAAGACATGCCGGAGGCGATCCGGAGGGTCAACGATACGCCGTACGGTTTACAGGCCGGTGTCTTCACGCGCGACCTCGAGCGCGCCTTCGGTGCCGCAAGAAGCATTCGCTGCGGCGGCGTGATTATTAACGACGTCCCGATGTTCCGAGCGGACCACATGCCGTATGGCGGCGTGAAGCGAAGCGGCATCGGGCGGGAGGGGCCGAAGTACGCGATCGAAGAGATGACGGATGTGAAGGTGATCGTATGGAAGGTCTGAAACTCACCCGCCGGTCCGCCATATCCGCGCTGGCCGCCGGAGTGGCTACCCTTCGCGCGGACGGCGGCCGCCTGCACGCCGGTGCGCAAACGAACGCGTGGCCGATCGCGAACTTCGACGAACTGCTTGCCGTCCTCGCCCGAATGCGCGGCTTCGGCTACGAAGGCTTCGAGACTTCGTTCCGCAACGTGCAGCTCCACTTCGACCAGCCTAAAACGGCGCGCCAGCAACTTCAAGACTCAGGCCTGCGCTTCGTAAATATTCACATTTTCATGGACCAGTACGATCCGCGGACCCGCATCGCGCCCGAAGATTTGATCGCGCGCGTTGCCAAAGGCGGAGCGGCGCTCGGAGCGTTCTCGCTGGTCCTCAGCGGAGCGCCTTGCGTCGCGGGCGGAAAGCTCGACGCCGCGGCGATCGATGCGAAAGCCAGCGCGCTGAACGCCGCCGGCAAGCTCTGCCGCGAACTCGGCATCGAAGCCGCGTATCACAACCATGGTCCGGAATTCGCCGATCGGGGCCTCGAGATCAAGGGGCTGCTCGAGCGTACGGACCCGAAGCAGGTCCACTTCGTGATCGACGCCGGACACGCGTTCCGCGCCGGTGCGGATATCCCGGCTTTCGTCGCGAAACACCATGCCCGCTTGGCCGGAATGCACCTCCGCGACTTCCATAATGGCGAACAGGTGATCCTCGGGCAGGGCGACTTCCACCTCCAGCCCGTATTCGAGGCGATACGAAAGGCCCGTTGGACCGGTTGGCTATTCAACGAAGAGGAGCGGTTGGGCGGCGTGAAGCTGGGCGACTCCGCCATCACGCCTGCGCGCGCCGAGATGAAGAAGGTGTTCGGTGTCTGACCATTCTAATCGGCGTAAATTCCTGGCGGCTGCTGCGTGGACGGCGGCATCCTATTCGCGGATTCTCGGCGCGAATGATCGTCTCAACATGGCGTTGATCGGCAGTGGGCGGCGCGGACGCGAGGTGATGAAAGCGCTGCTGGCGACCGGGCGCGTCCAGTTCACCTCGCTCTGCGACGTCTACGACGAGCAGCGCGCGCGAGCCACAAACCTGCTCGGCAATGTAGCCCACCAATGCATCGCGCATGAGGAGTCGCTGGCCCGCCCCGATGTGGACGCGGTCCTCGTGGCGACGCCGGATCACTTGCATTTGCAAATCGCTCTCGACGCGATCCGCGCGAAGAAGCATCTCTACCTCGAGAAGCCCGCTGTGCACCGTTTCGAGGAACGCGAGGCATTATATCGGGCGGCGAAATTGGCCGATCGCGTCGTGTTCATCGGAACCCAGCAGCGTTCCGGACCGCACTACATTCGCGCCAAATCGGAAATCTTCGATCGCAACAAACTCGGCAAGGTGCTCTTCGTCCGCGCCACCTGGAGCGACTTTGCCTGGCAGGCTCGCAACGTCCCGGACGCGCCCAAACCGCCGGGACTCGATTGGCTTCGCTTCCTCGGCAAGACGCCGTATCACGAGTACAAAACCGACCGCTATGATTCGTGGCGGATTTATCCCGAGTACGGCGGCGGAGTCCTTGCCGACATTCTGAATCACTGGGCCGACGTCGCGCAGTGGATGATGGACGACCCCGCTCCGCTTGACGCCGTCGCCGGCGGAGGCGTGTACCTCGCGAAAGATCGACGCACCAATCCTGACACCGTCAACGCGATTCTTCGTTACCCGAAAGCCTGGAACCTGACCTTCGAATCGACCGTGTGGCCGGTGCGCAATCCGCGGCCGTCGGTCGAGTTTCTGGGGACGGAAGGCACGCTCGACATCGCGCGCTCCGACTATGTGTTCCGCCCCGCGAAGGGTTCCGCCGTGGAGGTGAAAGCCGAGGGTTCGCTCGAGGCGCACCACGCGGCGAACTTCCTCGACGCCTGCGCGAAGCAAGCGAAATCCAATGCCGATATCGAGATCGCGCTCGCCGGCTTGCTGCCGTGCCAGATGGCGATCGCAGCGTACTGGAGCGGAAAACGCGCCCGCTATAATGCGAACCGGATGCGAATCGTGGCAGACTGAGAATTAAAATCTAATATGTCAACAACCATCGTCCCTACCAGCGAAAGCGACAGCCTGAAACCGGCCGCGGCGAGCGCGATCCCGCCCGCCATTCTGGTCAAGACCGAAGACGACGGCGTGACGTTTCGCCAGCGATTTACACCCAAATCCGCAAATCTTCAATTCTTGAACTGCGGCGAATTTTCGCTGCCCCCTGGTTCGGAATCGCAAAGCTATTCCCTGCCCCGCCACGAAAGCCTGCTGTTCCAGTGGGAAGGCAGTTCGACCGTCGCGGTCAATGGGATGGCGTACTGCCTGGCCGCCTACGACACGCTGTATGTGCCGCGCGGTGCCGAGTTCGTCCTCAGCAACGGCTCAAGCGAAGCGGCTAAAATCATCCAGACTTCGGCACCGGCGGAGAAAGCGCATCCGGCGCATCATTCCATCTGGAAGAATATTTCGCGCGACGAAGCCCGCATTCGCCACCTGAAGGGCAAAGACGTCTTCATGATGTTCGACGTCACCGAATCGGCCGAGAAGCTGGTCGCGGGCTACACCTTCTTCCAAGCCCACCAGCGTTCGTGGCCGCCGCACAACCATACCGATCAGGAAGAGGTGTACATCTTCATCAACGGACATGGCGCCATGGAAGTTTACGAGTCGCCCGAGACGCTCAGCTTCGTCCACAGCGTGAATCGCGGCGATATGGTCACGATTCCGTTCCTGAATTACCACCCGGTCTTCTCGCAGGAATCGCCGCTCGAATTCATTTGGTGCATTGCCGGGGAGCGTTACTGGGTCGGCGACAAAAACAAAGATTTCATGACCGGCAAGGTGGACAAGCTCACCACGTAAGTCGAGTCGGCAGGCCCTCGAGGAGCCATCCATGCAGCTATTCATTGACACCGCGAACATCGACGAAATCCGCAAGGCATCCAGCTGGGGCATCATCGATGGCGTCACTACGAACCCGACTCATATCGCAAATTCCGGCGGTGATTTTGAAGCCGTCGTGCGTGAGATCTTCACGCTCGTCGATGGGCCTATCAGCGTCGAAACGATTAGCCAGACCGCGGACGACATAATCTACGAAGCGCGCATCGTCGCCGGGCTGCACAAGAACGCTGTCGCGAAGATCGCGATCACGGTCGAAGGCTTGAAAGCCGTCAAGGTGCTGTCCGCTGATGGCGTGAAGACCAACGTGACTCTCTGCTTCAGCGCACTGCAGGCGCATCTTGCGGCCAAGTGCGGAGCCACTTACATCAGCCCGTTTATCCATCGCAAAGACATCATCGGCGACGACGGAATGGAACTGATCCGGCAGATTCGCGCCATTTACGACAATTACGGCTACGAGACGAAGATCCTGGCCGCCAGCATCCGGACGCCGCGTCAGGTCCTCGAATGCCTGCTGGCCGGGGCCGACGTCGCCACCATGCCGATCGACATCCTCGAACAGCTCTATCACCACCCGATGACCGACAGCGGACTCAGCATGTTCCTCAACGATTGGAAGCGTGTGCCGCCGACTGATCTCTTTAGTCGCAAGTAGCGCCTTCCGATCGTCAGAAATATAACTTGAACGCAAGTTGAACGTTCCGCGGATCGCCAGTTCCGCTAATTACGCCGAAGGCCGCGTTCCCGAGCACCGTTCCGGGATTCAGGAAGTTCGCGTGGTTCAACGTATTGAAGGTTTCGAGTCGAAGCTGCGTCCGAATGCGTTCGTTGATTTGGAAATTCTTGTGTAATGCCAGATCCACGTTGACGAAGTCCGGTCCGCGGAGACCGGGAATGGTGCGTCCCGCGTTACCGATCTGGAACAGGCCGGGAGCCGCGAACGCCGCTTTGTTGAACCACGCGCTAATCTCCTGCTGTTTGGTCGTGCCCAAGCCCTGCGGATCGCCCACGATGTTGGGACGCAGATCGCGGTAGGCGAGTCCCGCCGTTACCGTGGCCGTGGTCGAAATCGCGAGGGGGAAGCCGCCCTGAAAGGTTGCAATGGTATTAAAATTCCAGCCGCCCGCCACGTAATCCAACCATTTGGAATTGTGTGCGAATCTCTGGCCCTTGCCGAACGGCAATGCCCACAGCACGCTCGTCACAAAGCGGTGGCGCGAATCGAAAGTCGAGAGCGCCTTGTCGAGCCATCGGTTATTCATGTCCTGGTAGTTGGGAATCTGCACATTCGCACTCGCTTGGATGGCGGAGATGTCGTCAATCAATTTCGAAAACGTGTAGGAAGCCTGGAAGTTCAGATCGTTCGAGAAGCGTCGCTCGATCTTGATATTGGCGGAGTGGTAAGAGGAGTGGGCGTCGTTCTCGAAGAAATTCTGGATGGCGCCGAACTGCGGATGCGGCCGCAGTAGCTGCGCGATCGTCAACGTAGCCGTCGACAGCGCCGACGTGACCGGCGGTTGCAGATTCGCCGGCAGCGTCAGGAAGGGATTTGCAACGCGGGTGTTGAGTACGGTCGCGCCCAGCGCGCGCACGCTGTCGCTGATCTGGTTCAGGTCGGTGGTTCCGCCGAGCAAACCGATTCCCGCTGAGCCGACGTACGACACTTCGGCGATCACTTTGCCGGGCAGTTGCCGTTGGATGCTCAGGTTCCATTGCGCGCTCTTCGGATTCCGCAGGCTGCGCAACCGCGTTGGTAGGGAGGCAGTGCCGTATTGCGTTAACGCGCCCAGCGTCGTTCCAGCAACCGGCACGATTCCATTCGGAAACGGATTGCTCAGCGACGCGCCGGGATTCGGGGTCACTCCGTTATCAAGCGACGCGAGATAGGTGGTCGCCTGCGATTCCGTGACCATGGCCAGCGTGTTCGCGCTGATCCCGCCGCCGACCATCGGCGAGTAGAAGAGTCCGGCGCCGGAGCGGATCACGGTCTTGTCGTTGAGCTTGAACGCGACGCCAATACGGGGCGCGAAATTATTCAGGTCCGGATCGCTCAAGTAGTTGCTGTCGGTCCCCGCGCGCCCGACGAACTTGACCACGCCCGTGAGTTGACCGGTGCGGCCGGGAACGCTGACGCCGCCGATCGTCTGCGGAGCAAGAATCACCGCGGGGCTAGCCGGAAAGGCGTCGTTCAAAGCCAGGTTGGTGAGGCGGTTAAAGCGTTCGTGAGTCGGAAGATCGCTTTCATAGCGGAGGCCAAGGTTGATGGTCAGCCGCTTGTTGATGGTCCAATCGTCCTGGATGTACACGCCGAAATTTCCGTTGCTCGCGGCAAGCTTGGGCGTGATCCCAAGGCGCCCGGCCGCGGGAATGCCGAGTAATAAGGACGCGATCGCGTCTCCGCTCGCGGTGTCGGTGGCGGTCCTTGCCGTGAAGCTGCGCGTCGCGGTAAAGTTTCCCGCCGGATCATCCGCGCGGAAATTGTTGACCTGGTAAATCCGGTACGATCCGCCGTACTTGATGGAATGCGCGCCCTTCACCGTCGCGATGTCCCCGCCGGCGCTGTAATTGTTCTGGTACGTTTGCGTGATACCGAAATTCAAGAGTGGTCCGAGAGGCGAATAGCCGGTAGCGGCGATCGACGGGAACACGTTCCCTTCGCCGGAGGCGGTCGCTAAGTAGGACGGAAATCCGAGCGTCGTGGGGTCGAAGCCCTGGGATTGTTGGGTCCTGTTCAACTCGCTGCGCGAACCGCCGATCGTGGCGTGGGCGACCGTGGTCGGATTGATGGTATACAAATAATCCGCGACGATCGACAGCGGTCGATTGGTCTGGAAGCCGTTGGTCGAGGTGGTGGCCAGATTCCCCGGATACGTTCCAGCGGTCACGATGTCGTCCCAGTTTCGCGACATGCGGAAATACATCTGCTGTTTGGCGCTGAGGATGTAATCGATACGCCCCAGGAATTGCCGTTCGACGCCGGTGGTCGGCGAGTTGACGGCGTAATTGTTCAGGAAACCGGGACGATTGGGATCGGGATAATACGCCAGCAGCTTTTGCGCGACCTTATCCTGCTGCGCGATCGGAATCCGGTTGTTCGCGAAGGGCAGGCGCGTGCCGGCGCCGGGCACGTAGATGATCGAAGTCAGCTCGGAGAAGTCGCCTGTCTTCTGTTTCGCGGTCGGCACCGTCGATTGCAGCAGGTTGGTCGTATTGGTATCGAGCGTTTCAAAATTTCCAAAAAAGAAGATGCGATTGCGCCGGATCGGACCGCCCACGTTGCCGCCGTACTGGTTGTAGCGCAGCTTCTGCTTTCCGGTGCCTTGCAGGTTACTGAAGAAGCTGGCGGCATCGAGCGCGTCGTTGCGGAAGAATTCGAAGGCAGTTCCGTGATAGGAGTTTGTTCCGGCGCGTGTCGTGAACGTCAAGGTTCCGCCGCCGGTGCGGCCGTACTCCGCGCTATAGCCGTTGGTGAGGATGCGGAACTCCTGGACAGCATCCGGCGACGGCTTGAAGGCCGGCCAATTATCCGCGCGGCCGTTGATATCCACGCCATCAACGAGTACCTGGTTCGTCAGCGCGCGGCTGCCGGCTACCGAGAAGGCAACCGCCGCCGCGAGACTTGGGTTCGCGCCACGCGATCCCACGGTGGTTGTCACCGAAGCGTTGAGTTGGGCGAGTTGGTAGGGATTGCGTCCGTTGAGCGGAAGCTGATCCACGGTGCGCCGGTCGATCATCGAACTGACGGCGGCAGTCGTTGTTTCCAGTTGAGCGACGTTCGAGGTTACATTCACGCTTTCATTCACCGATCCGGGTTTCAATGAAACTTCCGACGCGGCGACCTGACCGACTTCGAGTGTGATTCCGGTCTCCCGATGAACGGCGAATCCGTCCGCTTTCACCGTGAGCGTGTAGCCACCCGGCTCGAGGAACGACACCGTAGCCTGTCCCGCCGCGTCGGTAATCGTGGTCCGTTCGACACCCCGCGCCGCGTCGACGATCGTCACGGTGGCTCGCGGCACTGCGCCCCCACTCGAATCGAACACGGAGATCTTCAAGGTTGCGGCCGATTGGCCGAAAGCGATCAGACAGATCGACATCGCAAGAGCAACCAGAACCAGCAACGAACCGATGCGTTTCACAGAACCTCCACTTCAACGGAAATTGAACGTAAGCGCGTATACGGCGCTCCAAAAACAAGAATGTTGCCTATGCTTGCAGGTGGTTTTCGATAAAGGAAAGAGCCCGAACAAGGCGTTCTGCGATGGGCTCCAACAACTCCGGACCTGTGCTGCGCTCTGGCAAGTCGCCGGGTGCGTGGTGGAGCGCGCTTCCGCCGGCAAAGCCCATAAACGGGTAGCCGGCACCCGCCATCACGATCATCTCTCCACCGGGCTCTTTCGTGACAATCGGAGTAAGACCCGGCAGATCGTGAAAGGATTCCGCGAGGATTTTTTCGAACTGCGTTGAAGTGTAGAGTCGGCGCGTGAAGGAGGCAGCCTTCTGCTTCTCAATCCCACCAGCGGTCGCCTTGTATTCGTACGTCGCGATTCCCGCGCCAAGATGCAGCCAGCAGCCGACATCGGCCGGCTTGGGAGCCATCTCCTTCACGAAATGATGAATCCCGACTCCATTCAACTCGTGGCCCGAGGATGCGACGAACACGTAGCTCGTATTTGATTTCCTCGATGCCGCCCAGCGCGCGAGTCCGAGCCATAAGGCAATGCCGCAGCCGCGTTCTCCGGCGCACCGGAACCATCCGCTCGACGGCGTCGACACCACCACGACCCGCTTTCCGCGATTCAACTTGCCCACGACTTCAAACGCCTCGGCGTCTTCCTTGTATTTTCCGTCCAGCGAGACCGAGGCGGTCGCGCCCTTGGCAGCCGCGTTCGTTAATGCCGCTTCGTCGGATTGACCTACGGCCAGAATTGGAATCGGCCACTTCGCCAGGCCCGCCATCGCGTTGAGGGCCATGATCTCGCCCGTCGCGGATGGTGTTATCGCCACCACGGCCGCCGCGCCGGCCGCTAACAGTGGCGCGAGCGATTCATGGACTTGCGATCGCGGCGTGATCGACGCGCCGCGGATCGCCGGCAACTTGACGAGCACTACTTTTCCGCTCAGATCGGCGCCAGCAACCGCTAAGCTGAGCCGGCCGGTTACCCGGCCCGGTTGCGGCCACCATAGCGGAAAAGACGGGATATTCGCGCCGCCCGCTTTCAGTTCCGCCTTGTCGAGAAAGAATTGCCGCAGCCGGAATGGATGGAGTCTGGTCTCGAATCCGGCTGTGCGCAGTCCGTCCGCCAGCCAGTTGGAGGTGCGGATGTCGACGTCGGTCGCGGTCCGGTGTTCTCCAAAATCGGAGTACGTTTTCAGGTCGGTAAACAGCTGCGATCCCGCCAGCGGATCGACGGTAGCGCGGCCCATTCCGGCCAGCGCGCCCATTCCGGCTAGCAACGTTTCGCGTCTCGAAAGCGCTTTCCTCACGTGGGCACTCCGTTCAGATAGTCCTCGAAATTGCGGCGGAAGTACAAGTCCATCTCTTCGCTGGTGAACTTGAACCCGTACTTCGGCGCGTCATTCAGCAGGATTTCGATCCATTCTCTTTCGTTATACATAGCGCGGTAGACCGGGTTATCGCTGCCGAACATGATCTTATAGCGCGCGGCGCTATCCATGGCGCGCCGCAGGAACTGCATGTAGAGCTTGATGTTGTATTCGTCGACCGCTTGCCAATCCGCGGTGTCCAAGTACAAGCCGCCTTTTTGCGTAGCGAACATCAGCGCGGTCTCGAACCAATACGGCAGGCCCGCGCTAGAAAGGCAGATATTCAAGTCGGGGAAGTCGTAGTTAACTTCTTCGAGCAGCATCGGATCGCAAACTTTTGCGATCACGGATCCCGGAATGGACGATGTATTCGTCGAGACCGGTATCTTCAGGTCCATGCATTTCCGGTAATACGGATACGCGACGCGCTTATCGTCGGGCGAAAACTGGTGATAATGCGGAAGCATCTCGCCCATGCCTTGATAGCCGAGTTCTTTCACGGCCCGCTCGAGCATCTCGAGGCCTCGCTGGCCGCGCCGCGGATCCATCCCGCAGAACAGAACGAAGCGATCGGGAAACAGATCGCGCGCTTTCGCAATCTGCTTTAATACTTCCCAATAAGGAATCTGATAATAGCCTTCCAGTTCGCGGTCCATCGCGTTGACACACGCCACGCCCACTCCGGCGTCGTCCATCTCTTGAACGAACGCGCGTACATAATCCTCATAACTTCTCGCGGAGCCGATGGTGAGCCGGTATTCGGAGGCACGCTCGGGCCGCACCGTCGCCACGTATTCAGCCCAGCCCGGTCTGCTCTTGCGGATCCGCAGTGGACGTACCGGCTTCGTGGCCCGCCATCCCGCCCACTCGAGATGCATGTGGGCGTCGATTCGTCCTCCTTTACGCAGCGCGGGCTTCTCCGTGCGCTGCCCGAAGGCGCCAGTTGCCGCCGCACCAAAGCCCGCCGCCGTATGCAGGAGTTCTCTTCGCGTCAATGTCATCCTATGCGGACTCCTTGGGAACGGTGCGCTGGCAGGATCAATCGGTTTACAGTCATCTCGACCACGTCCGCGATGACTGCTTCGCGGCTCAAGCGCCCGCCAGGCCTGTACCATCGCGCCAACCAGACCATGGCGCCGAAGAAACTCATCGCTGCGACGGTGGGATCGACCTGAGCGAAACGACCCTGATTCATAAGTTCCTGCATGGTGGCGGCTACGTACTTGTAGAAGTACAGCCGCGAACGCGCCACTTCGCGTAAATGCTCTGGTGACAGCCCCTTCGATTCGTGAATCAGCGTGGTCAGTTGCGGGCCAACGCCCGAACCATCGCGCGATCCGAGAATAAACTCTCCATAGCGATTGGCAATGGCGCGAAGCCTTTCCGCCGGATCCGTGATCGCGCGTGTTGGAGCAATCACTCCCTCATCCAGTCTGCTCAACCCATGCCGCATGACCTGGTACAGAAGGTCTTCTTTACTCTGTATATGGTGATACAGTCCGGATTTCGCGAGCCCGACCGCACGGCCGACTTCGGTCAGCGTGGTGCACTCGAAGCCTTTTTCGACGATGAGCTCAGCAGCCGCGCGGCAGATGCGATCGAGAAGCTCGCGGCTCGCCGCTCTTCGGATCGGCATCAGGCGTACTGTCGTTTTCTTGAGGACGGAAGGCATGTAGGGAAAACCGACTCGCCAGTCGGTTTTCGAAGTAGACAACAATTTCAGGCGGCTGTCAAGCCATCCTGCAGCGAAAGGGGCGTCCACGTGACGAGCTGCTCAGAGCTCGTCATCTACAACCCATCTGTTGGGCTCGTGATCAATAACGAATGCACAGAACAGCCGCGACGATACCAATCCGAGCAACGCCTGGTTTTGGATTCGATTAGCATTCAGAGAATCCAGCCTTTAAGAGGCTGTGGCCTCATGGATACGGCCGGCAGGTCAACACCGGCCGCTGGCAGGCGCACTATGATGGGGAAACTCCATGATCCGCCGCTTGATTATCGCCATCGCCGCACTTTCGCTGACTATCGCAGCTAAGGAAATCCGTTTTCAGACGACCGAAGGTACCTGGCTCTCGGTCGACGTCTCGCCTGACGGCAAAACGCTGGTGTTCGATCTGCTGGGCGACATCTACGTAATGCCTGCGTCGGGGGGTGCCGCGAAGGCGATCGTAACGGGGACTTCGTTCGATTCTCAACCGCGATTTTCACCGGACGGACGACAGATCGCGTTCACGAGCGATCGGGACGGAGCGCTCAATCTCTGGGTTGCAGGGGCAGACGGGTCAGGGGCTCGCCAAGTGTCGAAACGGAAGGGAGCCGAAATGTTCTCGCCGGCCTGGATGCCCGACGGCAAGTCGATCCTGATGTCGGTGGTTTCGCCGGCGCGTCAAGGCTCCGCCGAACTCTGGAGATTCCCTCTTGACGGCACGGCGGCTGAGCGCATCAAGTCCGTGACGGGCGGCCCCCTACTGCTGGTTTCCTCGCCGCCGTACGGCGTGTTCGGAGCGGTGCCCTCGAAGGACGCGGCCTTCGTTTACTACGCAAATGTCACGCCGCGCATTTACAACAGCCGGTCGGGTGCAGCCTCTGAGATCGTCCGCCGAGATCTCCGAACAGGACGGGAAGAGACCATCACATCGCGCCGCGAGATCGCGATGAAACCCGTGCCCTCGCCGGACGGCCGGTTCCTTGTGTATGCGGTCCATCAGGAGGATCAGACGGCGCTGCGGATTCGCATGATGGAAACACAGGAGGAGCGCCGGCTGAAAATGTCGATCCAACTCGACGAGCTGGAAGCGCGCGCGTCTCGGGACGTGCTCCCGAATTTCGCGATTACGCCGGACAGCGCAGCGGTGATCGTGGGATTTGGCGGCAAGATCCATCGCATCGAGGTCGCGTCCGGGAAGGACACGGTGATTCCGTTCCGGGCGGATGTGGCGCTGACGGTGGAGGATCGCCTCGATTTCCCGGTGCGCGTGGAAGAAGGTCCGGTGCGGGCGCGGATCGCGCAGCGCCCGGCGTTATCGCCCGACGGACAGGCCGTCGCGTTTACCGCGTTCGGGCGCGTGTATACGAAGGCTTTTCCACGCACCGCGCGCCCACTGACGTCCGCGGCCGCGCCGGGCGAATCGCAACCGGTGTGGTCACCCGATGGCAAATCGGTTGCGTTCGTGACGTGGGATGAGAGGGGCGGCTACGTCTGGAAGGTCGGGGGGGCGTCGTTGAACAACTGACGAAGCTGGCGGCGTTTTATCACGACCTCGCTTGGACGCCCGATGGAAGCGCGCTGGTTGCGATGCGGGCGCCCGCCCAGGAGCGCCGCGACAACTTCGTTCCGCTGCGCGAAGACGTGGTGCTGATTCGCAACGGCGTGGCGGGCCCTATCGCGGCGGCGGAGGGAATGGGCTGGCCGCACTTTGGTTCCGATCCGGATCGAGTGATTCTGCACTCGCCACAGCAAGGTCTTTTTTCAATGCGGCTGGATGGTTCGGACAAGAAGCCGCTTCTGCGCATCGCGGGTGCGCAGGAGATCCTCGTGAGCCCTGACGGCAGGCACGGCGCGGCAAAGGCGGGCGATCACGTCTATCTGTTCGACATGCCATCGACGGCGTCGTTTGAGCTCTCGAACGCACTCAGGGTTTCTACCCTGGCGGTGGATTCGTTCACTTGGTCCGGGCCGAACACATTGACTTGGGCGTTGGCCGCTTCCCTGTTCATCTATGAACTCCCCAACGGGCCAGTGCGCGAAATTCCGCTCGAAGTGGAGCGCGCTCGCGCAGTGACAAAAGGCACCGTCATCCTTCGCGGCGCGAACGTCATCACGATGCGCGGCGACGAAGTTGTGCGGAACGCGGACATCGTGATCCGCGGGAACCGTATCCAGACAATCGGACCCGCGGCTTCGGCAACTCCCCCCGGCGCGCGCGTGATGGACGTCAGGGGCCACACGATTATGCCCGGTCTGATTGACGTGCACGGCCACTTCAACATGCCGCGCGGGTTCCTCGACGCAAACACGTGGGAATTCCCGGCGAACTTGGCGCATGGCGTCACCACGGTCCGCGACCCGCAGTCGTTCGCGAGTGACATCTTTGCCTACAGCGACCTCGTGGAAGCGGGTGACATGACTTCTCCGCGCATTTACTCCACTGGACCCGGCGTATTTTCGCAGTCTAACTTCCAGAGTTACGAAGAGGTTCTCGAGGCGCTCAAGCGGTACAAGAACTATTACCGCACCCATCTGCTGAAGTCGTATTTGGTGGGCGACCGGCGAGTACGGCAATGGATCATTCGGGCGTGCCGCGAACTGCGCATCATGCCGACGACCGAAGGGGGAGCCGATTTCGCGATGAATCTCACGCACGCCATCGACGGCTTCAGCGGGAATGAACATGCGCTGCCGAGCGTGCCAATCTTCAAGGATGTGATCGAGCTGTACGCGCAATCCGGGATTTCGTATACGCCGACCCTGTTGGTGGCGTTTGGCGGTCCGTTCGCGATTTTTGAAAAGCTGGCAACGGAGCGGCCGGCCGACAACCCAAAACTCCGGCACTTCATTCCGCCGGCCAGTCTCTATTCCCAGACCACATCGCGCATCCTGTGGTTCCCGCCCAAGGCCTACATCTATCCACAGATCGCAGCCGGCGCGGGCGCGATCCGGCAGGCCGGGGGCAGTATCGCGATGGGCGGCCACGGCGAATTGCAGGGCCTGCAGTGTCACTGGGAAATGTGGTCGCTCGCGACCGGCATGCGCAATTACGAGGTACTGCGCGCGGCGACTTCCGGCGGGGCGCGCGCGATTGGGCTCTCGCAAGACCTTGGATCGCTTGAGGCGGGCAAACTCGCGGACCTCATTATTCTGCGCGCCGATCCGCTCGCCGATATCCGCAACACAGCGAAGATTCACTATGTGATGAAGGACGGCGCTCTGTTCGAAGCGGACACCCTCAAGCCGGCTTGGCCCGAATCGCGGCCCGCGCCTGTCTACTGGTGGAATCGCGATCAGTCGGCAACGCGGTAGAACCGAAGTCCTTTCACGCGGCCAAAGTCGAAGTCGAATCCGTCTTTGGTGAATGCCGCCCGCATCGGCCCGGACGCGAAGACGCCATCGCTAACTGGCGCGAGCGTCCAGTCGTTGCGGCGGGCGCGGAACTTGAGTTTGCCATTCTCGGCCTTCACGGTATACGGACCGCTGAGTTCATCGCAACGGTATGTGCCTTCAAAATTCCTGAGATCAGGGTTGGACCCACTGGTGGCCTGCGCCGGAGCGGGCGGACGCGGCGCGTTCGGATCGGGCTCCATCCTGCCCGGATAATAAAGGGCAATCACGCGCTGGGCGTGCACCGAGGGATTGATCGCGCCTAAATTACAGAGTGAGATCACGGAAAAATGCTGCTGGGGAAGGCGTACCAGTTCCGCGCGAAAGCCAGCCCAGGCTCCGCCGTGGTGGATCATCGGCTGCCCGCTCCAACTACCGATGAACAGGCCGAGGCCGTAGCTCAGCGTCTTGCCGCTTGTGAGCTTCGAGGGCTGCTGCATTCGCTTCAGCAGTGGTGCGAATTCGGACTTCTCGTCATAAAAGACGGCGTCCCATTTCGCGAGGTCTTCCACCGTGGTGTAGATTCCGCCGTCGCCGATCATGTCGAGCGTGCTCATATCGACGTGCATCACGCCTTTGTTGAGCGCATACCCGGTGGCGCGGTTCTTGACCACCATCGTGTGGTCATCGTGGGAGTGCGTATTGGTCATGCCGAGCGGCTTGAACACGCGCTCTTCGAGAAATTGCGGCATGCTCTTGCCGGCGACGCGCAGGACAATCTGCGACACCAGAAAGTAGCCGGAATTCGAGTAGATGAACTCCTCGCCAGGGTTGAAGTTGAGATGCCTCTGGTGCGCGATCATGGCGACCACTTCCGGATCGGTGTAGAAATCGTCCGCGCCGAGGCCCTCCAGCCTGCCGAGCGCGAGGTAGTCGCGCAAGCCGCTGGTGTGATTCAGGATGTGCCGGATGGTGAGAGGCGTGCCGTAGTCCGGCAGCTCGGCGATGTACTTGCGGACCGGATCGTCGATCGAAAGCTTGCCGTCCTTTTCGAGCAGCAGCATGGTAAGGGCGGTGAACTGCTTCGATGTCGACCCGATGTCGAACACCGTCTTCGATGTCAGCGGCAGATCGTAGTCGAGATTCGCATAGCCATAGCCTGCCTGGTGGATGAACTTGCCGTCCTTCAAAACGCCGACGGCGCAGCCCGGTGATCCGGATTTGTCGTAGTTACTGTAGATTTCGCGAATCGCTTCCGGATTCACCTGCGCGAATGCGGGCGCGCAAAATAGGAGAAGAAGAGTTCGTGTGTTCATCGGGCTCCGGGCTGGACCCTGGTCACGCGGCGGGTGCGCGCCGGGACCTATACTTTCTAGATCATGATACGCTCGCTTGCCTTTTTCTGTGCGTCGGCCGCGTTGGCCGGGACGCTGTCGCCGACCGAGTCCGCGGTGATGAAAACGATCGACGCAGAGGCATCCCGTACGATTCAGCTTCTCGAGACCCTGGTCAACATCAACAGCGGCACCAAGAATTTTGCGGGCGTGCGCGAAGTTGCCCGCCGCATGCAGGCCGAGTTCGAACCGCTCGGGTTTCAGGTTCGTTGGGTTCCCATGGCGGCCGCCGGGCGCGCGGGGCACCTGGTCGCGGAGCATACGGGCAGCAAGGGCAAGCGAATCCTGATCATCGGCCACATGGACACGGTATTCGAGCTGTCGAGCCCTTTTCAGAAGTTCGTGCGTACCGGCGACCGCGCGGAAGGGCCGGGTGTCGAGGACACCAAGGGCGGCCTCGCGGTGATGGTGGCGGCGTTTCGCGCGCTGAAGTCCGCGGGCGCATTGGACCCGATGCGCATCCGGATCGTGCTGACCGGTGACGAGGAAAATCCCGGCGAGCCGACGTCTGTCTCGCGCGCGGATCTCTTCGACGCCGCCGCGCAAAGCGATGTCGCGCTCGAGTTCGAGCCGGGCATTCGGCTGGCCGGGAAGGATTACGCAAGCACCAGCCGCCGGGGCGTGGTCGAGTGGGTGCTGAAGACCCGCGGGATTACGGGGCATTCCGGGCAGGTTGGCAGTCCGGCGATGGGCGATGGCGCGATCAAGGAACTGACGCGGATCCTCAGCCAGTTCGCATCAGAGCTTCCCGAGAAGTATTTGACTTTCAACGTCGGCCTGGTATTAGGCGGCGTCTCGGCACACTTCAACGACACGCAGACCGGCGGCAGCGCGAGCGGCAAGACGAACGTGATTCCAGGGGAGGCAGTGGCGGTGGGCGATTTGCGGATGGTGCGCGACGAGCAGACGGAGCGCGCGGAAGCGAAGATGCGAGCGATCGTGGCGAAGCACCTGCCGAAAACCGGCGCTGAGATCACGTTCCGCGGGTTGATGCCGCCGATGTCGCCGGACCGCAATCGCGCGCTGCTGGCGATGTTCAACGCGTGAACCGCGACCTCGGCTTGCCGGAGATGGAAGAGCTGGACCCGATGCATCGGGGCGGCGGCGACGTGTCGTTTGTCGCGAAGCAGGTGGAAAGCATGACGGGGTTCGGATCGATTGGCGGCGGCGCGCACGCGGTCGGGGAGTTCGTGGACCTCACATCGCTCGCGGCGCAGGCCAAGCGCTGCGCGCTGATGTTGATCCGCTTGACGGAGACGAAGTAGCCCACTACGAGCGTCATCTCGCGACGAAGCGATCAGCGGACCCGACGTCGACGGCGATGGCCTTGTGACCGGACTCGACTAGCGTGAAACGCGGCGCGGCATTCGCATCGAGTTCTAATCTCCAACGGCCTGCGCTGACCGAAAAAAGCCCCCGCTACTCTCAAAGGCAAGACCGGGGGAAATCCCGACGAAGGATGAATAAGGATGGTGAGCCGGGCGGGGCTCGAACCCGCGACCACCGCATTAAAAGTGCGATGCTCTACCAACTGAGCTACCGGCTCTTGGGGCAAAAGGAGGAGCGCCTCTTTGGGGCGTTCGTTTCAGAATACCATGCGGCATCGATCGATCTCGCGTTACTCTTGTCTCACGCAAGATGAGCCTGAAGGTGGGGATGGATTCTCACGCAAGATGAGCCTGGAGAGGGGATGGATCGGGATGCTGGGGATTGGTCATCAGCATGGACGATACGGAAGCGGGGAGCCTGGAGCAGATTCG
>JBBQWZ010000029.1:0-84259 GCA_038210135.1 Bryobacterales bacterium | reverse complement strand
GCCCTTGGAAAACGCTCCCGCGTTTCCCACATTCCCACAGCGCCTACGATTGCTTCTTTCCTCAAACAAAAAAGAAAGACTCCAGCCTCACCCACCCTCAACGCCCCGCTTCAGGCTCATCCTTCGATGAGAAAATGCTCTGTGTCGCCTCTATCCGCTTCGGATCCACCCGCATCAGCTTCCCGTTCTTCAGGTCCGTCACCCACACCGATCCCATCCCGACCCGGATCGCGTCGCCGCCAACCCCGGTGAACTGCTGGACCACTTTATTCGACGCCGGGTCGATCCGCGAAATCGGAAAGCCAATCGCCGTCACCCATACCGAACCTTCGCCCACCGCGATGTCGCCGCCCGGGCCCGGAACCCCCACTTCAATCGTCGCCGTAACCTTGTTACTCTTCGCGTCCACTCGCGAGACCGTTCCCTCGGTCTGGTTCAAAATCCAAATTGAACCCTCGCCGACGGCCAGAAATCGCGGAGCCTTTCCCACGGCGATCGACTCGACGACCAGATTCGTCTGCGGATCCACTCGCGTCAGCACATTCCGCTCCGTGCTCGTGATCCACACTGCGTCCTCGGCGAACAGCACACAAAACGAACCCACCGGAACATAGATCTCCGCCACAATTTTGTTGGTGTCCGGATCGATTCGCGCCAGCGTGCCTTTCTTGTCGGTCAACACCCACACACTGCCCGCGCCTGTCGCGATCGCTCCCTCGTCGTCCGCCACCGGAATCGGCAGCGTGGCCGTGATTTTTCCGGTCCCGAGGTCCAGCCGCACAACGTTGTGCTCGCCGCAATTGGGCACCCATAGACTTCCGAAACCGATTGCCAAGCCGGAGCAGGGGTTCTTTCCGGTCGTGATCGTATCGACGATTTTGTTGCTCTTCGGATCGATGCGCGTAACCGTGTTCTTCGGCGAATTCGAAATCCAAAGTGCGTCGCCGATCGCCATCCAGTCCGGCGATCCCGGAATTTCAAAAACGTTCTCGAACTTCAATTTGGAAATCGGAATCTGCACCCCGGGCGTCGTGACACCCTTGGCCTGCGAAGCCGTCGGTGCCGGCGTGCTCGGCTGACTCCATAGCAGCGCAGGGCACGCCAAACCGAACACCATCAGGAATCTCACCGCCGAATGATAGCGCAGCCCGGGTCTCCGTCTTCGTGACGCATACTGGAATCGAATAGAATTTTCTTGAGGGAGCCAAGTCTGCTTCGCCCAACAATTTTTCTGATGGCCGCGCCCCTCTTCGCTGGAACCTCCAGCGATTTCTTTGAAGCCAAGGTGCGCCCGATTCTTGCCACCCAGTGTTACGCCTGCCACACGACCGCGGCAATGGGCGGACTGCGTATGGATTCCCGCGCGGCCCTCGTCAAAGGCGGAGCATCTGGCACCGCGCTCATTCCCGGCGAGGCCGAAAAGAGCCTGCTCATTCGCGCCATCAGGCAAACCGAATCCCTCAAGATGCCCAAGGGCGGCAAGCTCGCGAAGAGCGAGATCGACACGCTCGTCGAATGGATTCGCGACGGCGCCGTCTGGCCCGAATCGAACGTCGAAATCTCGAAGGCCAAGGACTTCATCACACCGGAACGCCGCCAATTCTGGTCCTTTGTTCCCCTTTTGAAGCCTGCCGTACCGACGCCCGCCGATTCCGCTTGGGCGAAAACCGATATCGACCGCTTTATCCGCGCTCGTCTCGAAAAAGAAAATCTCAAACCGTCGAAGCCCGCCTCCCGTCACCTCTGGCTGCGCCGCGCGACGCTCGACCTCACTGGACTTCCGCCCGCCATCGAGGAAATCGAAGCCTTCGAAAAAGATCAGTCCGCCGACGCCTACACGAAAGCCATCGACCGCCTGCTCGCTTCGCCGCAATACGGCGAGCGTTGGGGCCGCATCTGGCTCGACGTCGCCCGCTACGGCGAGGACGACTACCGCAGCCTCGATCCCATGGGCCGCGGCAACAATCCGTACCCGTTCGCCTACCTCTATCGCGATTGGGTGATCAAGGCCTTCAACGACGACCTGCCCTACGACCAATTCGTGAAAGCGCAACTCGCCGCCGACCTGATGGACGATTCCATCCGCGCGCGCATGCTTCCGGGCCTCGGCTTCCTCGGCCTCGGACCCTGGTATTACGACAACGGCTCCGTCGAGATCACCAAGGCCGACGAGCGCAACGATCGCGTGGACGCCGTCTCTCGCGGCTTCCTTGGCCTCACCGTTGCGTGCTCGCGCTGCCACGATCACAAGTACGATCCGATCGCGCAGAAGGATTACTATGCACTCGCCGGAGTCTTCGCGAACGCCGTCTACCACGAGTTTCCGATGGTGCCGAAGGGCGTCGCGGACGACTATAAGAAACTCAATAAGCGCTTCGACAGCAAACAGAAGTTCGCTGGCGAATTCACGAATACCGAAAGCAGGCAGCTAGCCGAATCGCTGGCTCTCCAGACTTCGCGTTACCTCCAAGCCGTGTGGCGCGTCAAAGGCGAGCCGAAGGAAGCGGCCGCTAAAGTCGTCAGCGAGGCGAAGCTCGACTACGAATTGTTCGATCGTTTTGTGCTCTTTTCAGCCAAACCCCCGAAGTTCTATCCCTACCTCACCGCCTGGCAGCAAATGATCCAGCGCGGCGGTTCCGCCGAGGAAGCGAAAAAGCTCGCCGACGAATTTCAGCAGCTGTTGCTCGACGTTCTTTTCGAGAAAAAAGAGCTGAAGGAAGAAAACGACATCATCATCGCGAAGGCCACTGAAGGCAACAAGCCGAAGAAAAAAGCCAATCTGCCTAGCGAATTCATCACCAACGATGATTTCTGCCCTAACTGCGGCCTCGTCCTGAAGTCTCTTCCCATCGAGAAAACCAACTTTCTGATTGACGTTTTCGAGCGCGACCTCGCCGACGGCTTCGACCCCGCGCAAATTTTCGATGACCACAAACCCGGGCTTCTGGCCTTCCGTGGTTGGGGTCTTGAACGCCAACTGAGCGCCGACCGGCGCGCGTATCTCGAAGCCCAAAAAACTGATATCGAAGCGTTCCGCAAATCGATGCCAGCGCAGTATCCGTATGTCCACGGAGTCACCGAAGCCGAGAAGCCGGCGAACCTCCGCCTCCATCTGCGCGGCAACCCCATGAACCTCGGCGACGAAGTTCCACGCGCCTTTCTCAGCGTGTTGAATCCATCGAAGACCTTCGACAAGGGCAGCGGCCGCATGGAACTCGCCGAGGAAATCATCCGCCAACCCATCGCCATCCGCGTCATTGTCAACCGCGTGTGGAAAGCGCATTTCGGGACCGGTCTCGTGGACACGCCGAGTAACTTCGGAGTCGCGGGCGAGCGCCCCAGCAATCCGGAACTGCTCGACCACCTCGCGCAGTTCTTCCTCGCGAACGGAATGTCGATCAAGAAGCTGCACCGCGAAATCATGCGCAGCGCCCCCTATCAGCTTGGCAACGAAATGTCCGCGGCGAACTTCGATAAGGATCCGGCGAATCGCCTATACTGGCGTTTCGACCGCCACCGCATGGACGCGGAACAGATTCGCGATTCTCTGTTGCAAGTCTCCGGAGCGCTTGATGCCAAGCTAGGAGGCCCTTCGCAGGAACTCAATTCCGCGAACAGTCGTCGTACCGTTTACGGCAAAGTCAGCCGCTACAAACTCGACGAATATCTCCAGCTGTTCGATTTTCCGAGCCCGAACATGTCGGCCGAAAAGCGCTTCGCCACCAACGTTCCTTCGCAGCGCCTGTTCCTGATGAACAGCGCCTTCGTCCAGCAGCAAGCCGAGTTGCTGGCGCGTCGCGTCGCCGTCGAGCCCACCCAGAAAGCGCGGATCGCGAAGGCGTATGCGCTGGTGTTCGGCCGCACGCCCACCGATCCTGAAATCGAAGCTGGAATCGCCTACCTCTCCGCCGAGCCGATGAAAGAATACGACGAGCGCCGCGCGGTCAAAGAGGCCAAGGAAAAAGCAGACAAGGAAAAAGCGGAAAAAGACAAAGCAGCCAAGGACAAAGACAAAGCTGCGAAACCAGAGGCAAGCATCCCAGGCTTGAACCCCGACCGCAAGGGAGGGGACGCCAAGAAGGATCCCAAGCTCCTCCCGCCCACCGCCTGGGGTCGCTACGCCAAAATCCTTCTCAGCTCCAGCGAATTTCTGTTCGTCGAATAAGCCACGAATGCAAATTAGCGACATCAGCACCGAACCGCGACCGTTAGGGGGCGGACCCCACGCGAGAATCGTCACCGCCTATGCCGCCCACTAAACCAGTCACGCGCCGCGAAGCCCTGCGAAGCATGGGCGGCGGATTCGGCATGATGGCCTTCGCCGGCCTCGTCGGCGAATCCATTGCGCAAGCACAGGAATCGCCACGCAAGCTGGACCACCCCGCGAAAGCCAAGCGCGTCATCTTCCTCTTCATGAACGGCGGCCTCTCGCAGGTGGACAGCTTCGATCCGAAACCGGCGCTCGAGAAATATCACGGCCAGCCTCTGCCTGGTGGCTCCGTCGCGACCGAACGCAAAACCGGTGCGCTGATGCGCTCGCCGTTTACGTTCAAGAAATACGGGCAGTGCGGCCGCGAAGTCAGCGAGCTGTTCCCGCACGTCGGCGAGTGCGCCGACGACATCTGCTTCATCCGTTCGATGTATACCGATATCCCGAATCACGAGCCGTCGCTGCTGATGATGAACACCGGCCACAGCCAGGTCGGACGCCCGACGCTCGGCTCGTGGCTCACCTACGGGCTCGGCACCGACAACAAGAATCTTCCCGGCTTCGTCGTTCTCTGTCCCGATGTGCCCACCAGCGTCGGACCGCCTCTCTGGAATTCGGCCTTCCTTCCCGCCGTTCATCAGGGCACCTTCATCTCCGACAAAGTAGAAAAACAAATCGGCGACGCGATCGTCAGCAAAGATTTCGATCCGAAAAAGCTCGTCTCGTTTCTCAACAATCAGGACTTTTCGCTCCCCGAACAGCGCCGCGAATTAGATCTGCTTGAAAAACTCGACAAGCTCCGCGTCGAACGCGAAGGCCTTCGCGATCCCCAGCTTGAAGCCTCCATACAGTCGATGGAGGTCGCCTACCGCATGCAGACTGAGGCGCCGGAAGTGTTCGATATTCGCAAGGAAACCGAAGCCACGCTGAAGCTCTACGGCCTGGGCAGCACCGCCCGCGGATGCCTGATGGCCGTTCGCCTCGCGCAACGCGGCGTCCGCATGGTGCAGGTGTATTACGGCAAAGGCGACCCCTGGGATGCGCACAACGACATCCAGGCGCATCGCAAAAACGCGATGGATTCCGATAAGCCATTCGCCGCCGTGATCAAGGACCTGAAATCGCGCGGCCTGTTGAAAGACACGCTGGTAGTCTGCGGCTCCGAGTTCGGCCGCACTCCCGTGCAGGAAGTCGGCGGCGGAGGCGGATCACAGCAGAACGGCCGCGATCACAATCCGTTCGGCTTCACCATGTGGCTCGCGGGCGGCGGTGTCAAAGGCGGGATCACCTACGGAGCCACCGACGAATTCGGCTTCAAGGCCGTCGAAAAGCCGGTCCACGTGCACGACCTGCACGCGACCATTTTGCACCTGCTCGGCATCGACCACACCAAGCTGACCTACCGCTACAGCGGGCGCGACTTCCGCCTCACCGACGTCAGCGGCGAAGTCATCAAAGACATCCTCGCCTAGTGGCATAGGCCTCCGGCCTGTGCACTGCAAGCAACTCATCGGCTATGGAACTGCCTCAGCCTAATTCACGCTGACGAGTTCGTCCTTCACAATCCGCCGCTTCACCGCGCGGAATAGCTTCACCACATTCCGCCGGTTCGTCATCTTTCGCGTCAGATTCAACAGCGAGTGCGGCTTCGTGTAAAAACGCCAGTACGCCCGCCGCTGGATCTTTACCAGTTCTTCAACCGGCAGCGACTTGTTGTGCACCATCGGGAACAGCTGATCGAGCGCCACGAACCCCGCCTGATCCATCTCGCCGAAATGCCCGTTCTCCATATCCGTCCGCAGCTTCGTCCCCTTGAACGGCGAAACCAGCGACAGAAAAATTGTGTCCAGCGGAGCATTCACCGCGAACTCCACCGTCTTGTTGACCTCGGCCAGCGTCTCGCCCGGGAAGCCGATCATGAAGAACCCGCAGACCTCGATCGAGTGCTTCTTCGCCCAATCGATGGTCTGCTTCGCGCGGTCGATTTTGAGATTCTTGCGGATCAGCTTTTGGAACTTCTCCGACACGGTCTCAATCGCCACCGCCATGTAGTGCGTGCCGGCCTGCTTCATCAGCACCACCAGTTCTTCGTCGAACCGGTCTCCACGCACGCCGTTCGGAAATTGCAAATGGATCTTCAATCCGCGCGAAATGATCCCACGGCAAATCTCTTTCGCGCGCTCCAGATGGAAATTGAAGATGTCGTCCACGATCATGAACTCGCGGACGCCATGCTCCTTCACCAGCCACTCCATCTGGTCCAGAACCGCCTCCGCGGACAGCGCGCGGAATTTCTTCGTGTGAATCTCGTGGCAGTACGAACACTGATACGGGCAGCCGCGCTCGGAAACGAATTGCACCGCATTGCGCGACTTCGGAAAGTGCCAGGGCGAATCGAGTTTGAAATAATCTTCGAGCTTCAGCAGGTCGTAAGCCGGACGAGGAAGCGCCTCAATATCCGGCACCGCCGCGGACCCGCCCGGAACCACCCGCCCGTCGCGCATCCGCCAAACGCCGGGAATGTTCTCCGGCTCGCGCCCGGCTTGCAACGCCTTGAGCAATCCCACCAGCGCGATCTCGCCCTCGCCCACAATTGCGAAATCGACCACGCCCGTTTGGAGGCATTCTTCCGGAGCGCCCGAAGGATGCGCGCCGCCGAACACAACCTGAATCCCCGGATGAGCAACCTTCAACCGCCGGGCTTCTTCCACCGCCTGCGGAAGTTCGCACGTCATGCACCCGATTCCAACCACACGAATATCGTTTTTCCGAATGACGTCGTCGACATACGCCGGCGTGACATGGTCGAAAACCATGTCGAGAATTTGCGGAGCGTACCCGTGTTCGCGAAGGTAGGCGGCGAGATGGACGTAATTCAGCGGAACATTCTGGATGTACCGGTTGAACGGCGCCATGGGGCGTATAAATGCGATCAATTCCCCATAACCTCCAGGAACTCCCATTCTACAGTGCGCCGCCAAAATCGGGAACTTCAGCGCATCGTCTGAGTCTTCCGAAAGCATGTGGGCGTTCTCAAAATCCAAGACCGTTCGATCACTGCCGGTCCATTAGACTAGACTGCTATGCATCCGATGCTTCGGTTCGTTCTGATCTCCACCGCGCTTGCAAGCACGGCCCTGGCCCAGACTCGCGGACTGGTGCCCGAAGACTACTTCCGCTTCCAGTTCGTTTCCGACCCCAAGCTCTCGCCCGACGGCAAGCAGGTCGCCTTCACGCGGAGCGTCATCGACAAGGAAAAGAATCGCCGCGTCTCTTCCATCTGGCTGGTGCCCACCGACGGCGGCGCGCCGCCGCGTCAAATCACCGCGTCCGGCTACTCCAGCAACTCCCCGCGCTGGTCGCCCGACGGCAAACAACTCGCTTTCCTGTCCACTCGGGACGGCGCGCGCGCGCAAATCCAACTCCTCCGTTTCGATGGCGGCGAAGCCCGTCAGCTGACGAAGATTCCGAACGGCGCGTCGAACATCCAGTGGTCGCCCGATGGAAAACGCTTCGTCTTCCTCAGCCGTACCGGACCCAGCGATCGCGCCGCGAAGAAAACCACCAGCGACGTGAAGCACTACAAAAACGCGCGCTACAAATTCAACGACAGCGGCTGGTTCGACGACAAGCGCAGCCACCTCTGGATCGCCGACGCTGTCACCGGCGAAGCCAGGCAACTTACCGACGGCGACGACTGGAACGACCTCGATCCGCAGTGGTCGCCCGACGCCAAGGAAATCGCCTTCGTCTCCGATCGCACCGGCAAGGAATTCGACTTCGGCCGCAACACCGACATCTGGGTAATCCCCGCCGAAGGCGGCGCGCTGCGCAAAATCTCCACCAGCTCCGAGCCCGACAACACGCCCCGCTGGTCGCCCAATGGATCCTCCATCGCCTACATCGAAAGCACCGATGAAACGATCGGCATCTCCTGGAAGCTGGCCTCCTGCTGCGCGCCGCCGAGGACTCTCGCGCCCAATCTCGACTTCGCCGTCGGCGATCCGCAGTTCGACGGCGAAAACGACATCTACTTCAGCACCCAGGCCAAAGGCGAAACCCTGGTCTACAAACTCGATGTCGGAACCGGTTTGCCCACGCGCGTCACGCCCTCCAACAAGCACTGCCGCGACTACTCCGCGCGTGGTGCGAACTTCGTCGCCGTCTGCTCCGATTTCGAGCACTTCGACGAGCTCTACACGCGCACCGCTTCCGGCCCATGGCGTCCGCTGACGTCCTTCAACAACGAAATGTGGAAGAGCCTCGAACTCGCCAGTGTCGAACGCGTTCCTTATCGCGCCTCCGACGGCTGGGACGTCGAAGGCTTTCTGGTGAAGCCGCTGGGCTGGCAGGCCGGAAAGAAATATCCCATGATCCTCAGCATCCACGGCGGACCGGCCAGCATGTATGGCACGGAATTCAACCACGAATTCCAGGGCTACGCCGCGCGCGGGTGGGCCGTGTTCTACGTCAATCCTCGTGGCTCCTCCGGCTACGGCGTCAAATTTCAACGTGGCGTCGATAAAAACTGGGGCGGCGGGGCCTACACCGACATCATGACCGGCGTCGAAGCGGTGCTCTCAAAAAATCCCTGGATCGATCGCACCAGGCTCGGCGTCACCGGCGGAAGCTACGGCGGCTTCATGACCAACTGGATCACCAGCCACACCAACATCTTCGCCGCCGCCGCGACCCTTCGCTGCATCTCGAATTTCATTTCCGATGAAGGTACCCGCGACGCCGCTTTCGGCCACGACCGTGATTTCGGCGGCGACCTGTTCCAGAATTTCGATCTTTACTGGGAGTTCTCGCCGCTCAAACACGCGAAGAACGTCAAGACGCCGACCCTGGTCATGCACTCGGAACAGGATCTTCGCACGCCGCTAGAACAGGGCGAGCAGTGGTTCCGAGCCCTGCGACATTTTGGAGTCACCGCGGAAATCGTCATCTTCCCGCGCGAGAATCACAACCTTACGCGCACCGGCGAACCCGCTCACCTGGTCGAAAGCCTGAACTGGCAGCAGTACTGGTTCCGCCGCTTCCTGGACGGAGACGAAAGAGCCAAGCGCCCCACCGAGTAAGTGCATCAAACCGTCGTCGTCCATTCACAGGCCGGAGGCCTATGCCATTCACTCACAGGCCGCGGTTCCAGGGCGTCCTTAACCGCCCGCGCAATAAAATATCTCCGGCCGATGGTAATCTCCCCGGCGCATCCCCATCCAAGCCAATAACAACGGCATGTGCAGGTCCTCTTGCCTGTGTTTCGGAGGTGCGCCGCGCGGAGCCAAGACCGCCCGGCGCATTTTTTCGTTTCTGCTCCCGCCGTGAACCCTGAGCGTTAGCGATGGGACTCGCGGTTGGTGACGGATTAGTGAGCACGGCCTCACGGCCGCGCCTCGGTGGTATCTGGAAGTCCCCTCCGTCCGGCCAAGTCTAGGAACGCAAATTTCAAAACGAAGCCATCGACCGACATCGAACCGGCAGACACGCAGATAACTCTTTTATTATCAATACTATAGAAGGTTGTGGCTTCGTTTCGCACAGACTCCTAGCTGCCTCATGGGGCAGGCCCGCCAGCCTGCGGGTCCGGCGCCATCATGCAGGTAGTAGGTCCTCGTTCGCGCGGACTTGGCTGACCTAGAAGCGGAGCTTCAGGGCCATTTGCATTTGGCGGCTGGTTCCTAGGCCCAACGTCCGGCCGTAAGTGTTGAAGATCTGGCCGAAGCTGGGCGTGCCGATGACCGCGTTCGGAAGATCGAAGTTGGGGTGGTTGAAGAGGTTGAAAACCTCGGCGCGGAATTCGAGTTTGGTGCGCTCACTGAGGCTGGTCTGCTTCATCAGGGAGGCGTCGAAGTCCACGAAGTTGGGGCCGTAGAGGGTTCCACGCCCCGCGTTTCCGAAGGTGCCTTTGAGCGGGATCGAGAAGGCGGCGGGATTCCAGAATTGCGCGACGCTCTGGGTGGCGGGCGTGGTGCTGATACCGGCGACGACATCGGGGCGCTGGTTGGTGAGGTTCGAGTTGCCGAAGGTATTCACGCCGATGGTCGGGAAGGTCGCAATGCCGGTGTGGAGCAGACCGAGCGAATTGATCTGCCAGCCGCTGAGCAGCTTGCCGCCGATTCCGTTGACGCTGCCCAGAAACTTGTGCCCTTTGCCGAAGGGGAGCTCATAGAGCACGTTGTACTGGGAGTTGTGGCGAATGTCGTTGCTCGAGGCTCCGCGCTCGCAGGAGTTGCAGTTCATGTTCTGCGCGAGGGTGGTGTAGAGGCCGTAGTCCTGCACGTTGTCGATGGACTTCGCCCAGGTGTAATTGACGGTGACCTGCACTCCGCTCGAGAAGCGGCGGTTGATGGAAGTTTGCAAGCCGTGGTAGATGTCCTGGCGATCGTTGAATTCGATGTTGACGTTGCCGAATTGCGTGAGGGGGCGGCGTCCGAGCGCAGGATCGATCAGGTTGATGTTGCGCGATGCGCGCAGGTTGACTCCGTGGTTGCCCACGTAGGCGACCTGGAGAACGAAGTGCTTCGGCAGGACCTGTGACAGCGTCAGGTTCCACTGCTGAGCGTAGAGGTTGGGGAGATCCCAATTGAAGCCGCCGACGGTGGGGACGTTGGTGGTTCCCTGTCCGATGAAGGGCGTGATGGGAAAGCTGAGGCTCGGGATGTTGGCGCGAAGGAGCGAGAAGTTTCCGGGAACGGTGTTGGTGACAGGGGCGCTGCCGAAGCCGGGAGGGTACTGCTGGTAAAAGAGGCCGTAGCCGGCCCGGACGGTCATGCCTTCACGCGGCTGCCAAGCGACGGCGAAACGCGGCGCGAAGTTCTTCTTGTTCATCGCGAACCACTGTTGGCCGGGAGGCGAGAGGGCGTTGATGCGCGGATCGAAGGTTTGCGCTTTGCCCTGGACGTCATAGTTGGGGACGCCGATGTCATAGCGGAGCCCGAGATCGATGG
This sequence comes from Bryobacterales bacterium, assembly GCA_038210135.1. Lineage (GTDB taxonomy): Bacteria > Acidobacteriota > Terriglobia > Bryobacterales > Bryobacteraceae > JBBQWZ01. Next base: position 73,099 of record JBBQWZ010000029.1, on the reverse strand, counting down.
TGAGTTTCGGACGGACCTGCCAGGTGTCCTGCACGAAGGATCCGACCCACAGTTGACGCAATCCGCTGCCGGGATTGCCGCCGCTGAACGTCACTTGGTTGGGGCTGTTGTTGATGAGGTCGTTGATGGAAGTGAAGGCGAGGTTGTAGGACGGATGGCTGAGTCCGTTGACCTGGCTCTTCCAGGCGGTGGCGCCGAACTTGATGGTATGGGAGCCCTTGATATAGCTCATGGTGTCGCCGTATTGGTAGACCATGCTGTTGGTGCGCGAGTAGCCGCCATTTCCGGGCGTGGCAATAATTCCGGTGATGCTGAGGGTGGGCAGAGGGAGTTCGGAATTGATCTGGCTGCCCCAGCGCTGCACGCCGGCGAGGAATTCGTTGATGAGGCGCGGGCTGAAAATCTTCTGATAATGCAGAGCCACGTTGGTCGTCGTAACCGGCACTTGCTGATAGTCGTTAACGCCGAGTTTCGCGGCGCTGACACCGAACAAGGGCCCAAATACTTCGGTGTCGTTGAGGTTGAAGCGCAGATAGACGTGGTCGTTCGAGGTGAAGTTGTGATCGACCTTGATGCTGCCCGTGTCTTCGCGCACCTGCGAGACGGCGGAGGTAAGGTAGCTCGTAATCAGCGGATTGCTAGTCGCGGTTTGTCCTTTCGGGAACTGCGCGAGCAGCGGAGCGAGCGCGGGTGAGGTGGCGAGAACCTGGTTGATCAGGGTCTGGCTGGGGACGGTGCCGGAGCCGACGATGCCGACGCGCTGGCGGGAGCCTTCGTAGTTGGCGAAGAAGAAGGTTTTGTCCTTGATGAGCTTTCCGCTGAGGTTTCCGCCGAAGTTGTTGTAGCGGAATTTCGGCATGGCGGTAGGCTTGGTGTTGAAGAAATTGCGGGCGTCGAAGAAGTCGTTGCGGAAGAATTCGAAGAGCGTGGCGTGCATCTGGTTGCCGCCGCTCTTGGTGACGACGCGGATGTCGGTTCCGGCGGCGCGGCCATATTCGGCGTTGTAGTTACTGGTCTGGACGCGGAATTCTTCGACGGTATCGAGGCTTCCGGTAAGCAGGCGCGCGCCGCGCTCGAAGCCGTTGGCCATGTAAGGCTGGTCCACGCGGGAGGCGTCGACGCCGTCGATCGAGAAGGCGTTGTGGATCGACTGCATGCCGTTGAAGGTGATCATGGCGATGAAGTTGTTCGTCGAGACTGCGCCGGGCGTCAGCAGGCTGAAGCGCGCATAGTCGCGGCCGTTGATGGGGAGTTCCATCACGCTTTTGTTGTTCATCAGTTCGCCGTTGGCGGCCGTGGGGTCGACCGATTCGACGGTGCCCTTCACCTCGACAGCTTGAGAGAGAGTTCCGGCCGGTAGCGAGAAGTCCACGGTGAGGGCGCTCGCAACGCTCAGTTGCAGATCGCTCCGCATTTGCGATTGAAAGCCGGAGGCCTCGACGCTGACTTTGTATTTTCCGATAGGCAGGTCGGCGAAAACATAGCGTCCCTGCTGGTCGGTGGCGATTTCACGGCGAGAGCCCGTACCTGCGTTTTCGGCCACGACTTTCGCGCCGGGAATGGAAGATTGAGACTGATCGAGAATCTGGCCGGAGATCCGGCCGGCGGTCTGCGCGGAAGCCAGTCCCGTGAACAGACTGAGGAGGACGAGAATACCCCTGAGCATTTTGGAATCCCCTGGATGGAGGGCTCAAGCGCTGAGCCGGGCCGATGGCCGATTCTTAGTGGTCAGCGGTTGACGGGTGGCAGGAACCGCGGACGGATTGTAGGAGACGGCGCGTTGCGAAATGGATCTGCGTCGATCCATTTGCGAGGAAGCCTGAAACGCCTCACGGGACGGAACAGGCGAAATCCGAGTATAGGGCGCTTCGAAGAGAGATACAAGTGGGTGGGTGGTCAACGGTCTTTTGGGTGGGGCGAAATTCGAGTTCGTGCAGAATCCTGCCCGGCTCACCAAAAACGGCACCGCGGATGGAGATTTTTGCCACAGTGTTCCCCCGCGAAGGCTCGCTATGTCTTTCATAATGCTTGAAACGGTAATGGGCCATCACGTGGTCTTATGATTTGAGACGTGAATCGGATTACGGATGCAACCTCGAAGCTCTTTGCCGGGTTACTATGAGGAGGGGATGAGGCGCGGAGGCGCCGGGATGCGGGTGAGCGAACAGCCCAAGCTTTATTCCAATCAATCGCGAATGCGTTTTTCAGTGGATGCACACGCCATCGGGTGCCATTTGACCGGCAACGAGGTGTATATACGAAACCTACTGAACGAGTTTGCCTCACTCGATCAGGAAGCGGAATTCATTGCCTATCTGTCCAAGCCGGCGGCGGACTCCTACATTCCCGAGCGGTTTACGAGCCACTGGGTGTCGCAGAATCCATTCAAGCGCCTGGGGTGGGATTTAGGGCAGCGGCTGCGCGCCGATAAGCCGGACCTTCTGCACGTACAGTATACGGCGCCCGTCTTCTGTACTGTGCCGACGGTGGTCAGCGTTCACGACGTCAGTTATCTTGAACATCCACAGTACTTCACCGCCTTCCGTGCCGCGCAACTGCGGCTAACGGTGGCGCGGACGGTGAAACGCGCGGCGGCGGTTTTGACTCCGAGCGAATTCTCGAAGAAGGCCATCGTGCGCGCGTACGGCCTCGAAGAAAGCAAGGTAGTCGCGATTCCGAACGCGGTTTCTTCGCGATTCCGGCAGGTCCCGCGGGAGTCGGCGCAGGCGGCGATCGCGCGGAAGTACAGGATTGACGGTCCGTTCGTGTTGACGGTGGGCGATCTGCAGCCGCGCAAGAATCATTTGGGATTGATAGCGGCGTTCGAAGATGTGATCCGGGCGCACCCGCATTTGCCGCACAAACTGGTGATGGTCGGCAAAGAGACCTGGTATTCAGAAACGCTGCATCGGGCGGCGCGCGAGTCATCGGTGGCGGATCGACTGGTGTTCACGGATTTCGTCGAAGACGACGATTTGTTCAACTTTTACGCGGCTTGCGACGTGTTCGCGTTCCCGTCCTTTTATGAAGGCTTCGGCTTGCCGATCCTCGAAGCGATGGCGTGCGGCCGGGCGGTGGCTTGCTCGAATGCATCCGCGATGCCGGAAGTGGCGAACGCGGCGGCTCTGCTGTTCGATCCGACGTCGAAGACGGAGATGGCGCGCGCGTTGAGCGATCTACTGCTCGATTCCGAACTGCGGCTCCGGATGGAACGGCTGGGCGCGCATCGTGCGACTTTGTTCAGTTGGCAGCGTGCCGCGGAAAAAACGTTGGACGTGTACTACGCGGTTGCAGGCGCTCCGCGGCGGCAAGCCAAGGCTGCCGCGATTCGTGTCTCGAGGTAATCCATGCGGTTCGTGATCCTCACTTTACTCGCTACAGGTCTGTTTGCCGAGAAGCCGGCCGCTACTCCGGTCCCTGCTGCTCCCGCGAAAACGGAGAAGGCGATGCTGCCGCCGTCCGAATCCCTTCGCTATTCGATCAACTGGCCGAGCGGATTGTCGCTGGGCGAGGGATCGTTCAAAGCGACGCAGTCGAAGTCCGGGGGCTGGGAACTCGATTTGGCGCTCGACGCGTCCATACCCGGGTTCGCGGTGGTGGATCATTTTCACTCGTTCGCAAACGGGGAGCTTTGCTCGGAATCGCTGGAGAAGAGCTACCAGCATGGCCGCCGCAAGGCGAGCGAGAAGACCACGTTCGATCTGGAAAAGAACGAAGCCACGCGCCAATCGCAGGAAGAAGGCGGCGGGAAGTCCACGGTTTCGACGGGCGCTTGCGCCCATGATGCGCTGACGTTCATTCAATATGTTCGGCGTGAACTCGCGTTGGGGCATCTGACGCCACAGCATAAAGTGATCTTCGGATCGGAGTATCAAATCCGTTTGGATTACAAGGGTCCACAGGCGCTGAAGATCGGCGAGGGCTCGCAGCAGGCGGATCGGATCGAGGCGTCGCTGAAAGGTCCGCAAACGAATCTGACGTTCGAGATTTACTTCGCGAGAGATGCGGGACGGACTCCGCTGCTGGTCCGCGTACCGCTGGCGCTGGGCGCGTTCACGATGGAACTGATGCCTTAAAGCTTTACCGCTGGGCTCAACGACGGACCGAGGGGGGGTCAGGTCGAGGTCCCGTCGCTAACGCTCAGGGTTCAATCCGGGGACGGCTGCTAGCCTTCTTGGCGAGTCGGCTGTTAGCCTAGGTTCGTACGTTTCCCTATCGGATGCGCATCGCTTTCGTTTCCCCTTTTCCCCCCGCAAGAAGCGGCATCGCGGATTATTCCGCCGTCGTCGTCGAGCATCTGCGCGCGCTTGCGGAGGTCAAGACGTTCGCCGAGGACCCGGGTGCGGAATTCGACGCTGCGAAGTTCGACAGCGTGGTTTATCAGCTCGGCAATAATCCGTTCCACACGTTCGTGTACGAGATGGCTCTCGCGCATCCGGGCGTAGTCGTGCTGCACGAAGCGAATCTGCATCATCTGATTGCGGACCTGACGATCCGGCGCAAAAACTGGGACGAGTACATGCGCTACGTCGAACTGGATCGCGGCGCGGAAGCGCTGGCGTACGCGGCGAAATACGTCCGCACGCTCGAACGCGGTCCCGATTACGACGGCGTGCCGATGCTGAAGCGGATCCTGAACGCGGCGCGCGGCGTGATTGTGCACAGCCGGTACGTTGCCGAGCTGGTACGCGAAGAAGGCTACCAGGGTCCGGTGGCGGTGATTCCGCACGGCGCATGGCTGCCGTCCGTCGCCGATTCGCCGGACCGCATGACGTATCGCGCGAAGCTGGGCGTGGATGAAGCTGCGCCGTTGATTGGCGTGTTCGGATTTCTGAAGCCGTATAAGCGGATCGCGGAATCGTTGCGGGCGTTCGCACGGCTGATCCGCGTGGAGCCGCGTGCTCGCATGATTTTGTGCGGGGAAGCGCATGCCGAGTTGCCGCTTGAGGCGCTGCTGCATTCCTTGAACTTGACGGGTCATGTGCGGCACATCGGGTTCGCGCCGATTGAGGATTTCAACGGGTATCTCGCGGCATCGGACATCGTGCTGAATTTGCGTTTCCCGACGGTCGGCGAAAGTTCGGGCACGCTGCTGCGCGCGTTGGGGCTGGGCAAAGCGGTGGTCGTTTCAAACATCGGATCGTTCGCGGAATATCCGGACGACATCTGTCTAAAGGCTCCGGTGGATGCGACGGAAGAAGATTACCTGTTCGAGTATTTGAACCTGCTGGTATCGCGTCCGCAAGTCGCGCGAGCGCTGGGGAACCGGGCGCGGGCGTGGGTGGAGAAGGAATGCAGTTGGCCCCACGTGGCCGAACGGTATCGCGATTTCCTGGCGGCGGTTTCAAAGGGCGAGGCGGTTCCGGATGTCCTCGAAGTCGAGGCGGTGGCAGTAGCAGTTTCCGTCGAAGCAGCCGTCGTCGAACCGCGGCCGCACGCGGAATACATCAAGACCTGGACGCCCGAACCGGCGGGGCGTTCCTATGTCGAAAGCCATCTGACGCGCCTCGAAAAGACGCTGCAGATTACGCCAGCGGGCACTGAAAATCAGCGGATTCTCGAGATGGGCGCGTATCTGCAAATCACTCCGGCGCTGAAGCATCGGCTCGGCTACGGCGAGGTTCGAGGTTGTTATTTCGGACCGGCGGGAAAGGTGGATCGTAAGGAAATTGCCTCCGAAAGCGGCGAGCCATTTATTTGCGATATTGATTTGTTCGATGCGGAGAAGGATCCGTTTCCGTATCCTGACGGCCATTTTCAGACGATTTTATGTTGTGAGCTGCTGGAACATCTGGCGATGGATCCGATGCACATGATGAGCGAAGTGAATCGAGTGCTCGCGCCTGGCGGTCATTTTGTCGTGACGACTCCGAACATTGCCGGGCTGCGCGCACTGTCGGGGATTCTGCAGGGCTTTCACCCGATGTTGTTTCCGGCGTACATCCGTCCTTCGAAAGACGGACACGCGGATGCGCGGCACAATCGCGAATATGCTCCCCGTGAAGTGGCGGATCTGCTAGCCGTCTCCGGGTTTCAAGTGACGCTGCTCGAAACGGGTCCGTTCCGTGAAGAGCCGAAGCCGGAGCTTGCCTGGGTGGAGCATTTGTTGAAGCGCTACTGGCTCTCAACCGATTTGCGCGGAGACGGGATCTATGCGGTGGGACGCAAGACCGGTCCGATCCGCGAGCGCTATCCGAACTGGCTGTATAGTTGATCCGGCATGGGATTCTCCGACCTTAGCGCGCGTGCATCCGGGCGGACCCTCTCGGTTTCGCTGCGGACGAACGCTGCCACTTTGGGTTGGGAAATTTACGATGCGGCTTCGATGGTGCTGCTGTCGGACGGCTGCGCGGATGGCGCGAAGGCAATCGCGATTCCGGTGCCCGAAGGCGACGGAGATTTCCGGGTTTTTCTTTTTGAACCGTTCCACCGCGGCACGCTGATTACGCTCAATGCGCGCGCGGTAGGCGATACGGTGGAGTGTACGGAGCCTCGAGTCACTTCGCGATTTGCGTTGCGTGTCCGGGCGTTGCTACGGGCGATTCCGAAAGCGTTCGCGTATCCGGTGCGGACCATCGCGGAGAATCGCGCGCTGATTGCGACGATGGTCCGGCGCGATATCTCGGCGCGCTACAAGGGCTCGTTTATCGGGTTGTTTTGGACGGTGCTGAATCCGCTGCTGCTGACGCTGACTTACTTCTTTGTGTTTGGCGTGGTGATGAAAGCGCGGTTCGGCGCGGACACCAGTAAACACGGATTCGTGCTGTATTTCCTGGCCGGCATTTTGCCGTGGTTGGCGTTCGTCGAAGCCGCCGGGCGGGGTCCGAATACGATTCTCGAGAATCGCGTGCTGGTGAAGAAGTTAGTTTTTCCCCTCGATATTTTGAACGTGGTGCAGACGCTGGCCGGCTTGACGAATCAGGTGATCGGGCTCGGGATTTTCCTGCTGTATTTGTGGATTGTGCGCGGAGCGATTCCGGCGACCGGGTTGTGGCTGCCGGTGCTGCTGATTCCGCAATTGCTGTTTACAGTGGGCGTCGCCTGGTTTCTGGCGGCGCTCGGCGTGTACGTCCGCGATCTGGCGCAGATCATCGGACTGCTGCTGACGCTGTGGTTTTATGTGACGCCGATTTGCTATCCGGAGTCGGCGCTACCGGCGGCGATGCTGCCGGTGCTTTCGAACAATCCGATCTTCCTGTTGGTGCGGGCGTGGCGCACGATCTTTCTCGAAGGCCGTCCGCCGGATGTGACGGCGGTTGTCATCCTGTGGATTGTCGGGATCGTGTGCGCAGCGGCCGGCTACGCGTGGTTTCACCGGCTGCGAAAAGGTTTCGCCGACGTGCTCTAAGTGTCTGGGGTTATCCGATGATCTCCAGAAGCCCGTCCAGGATTTGCGCGAGCGTGTCCGAATCCAAGGAGCCCAGTTTCTTCCCTATGCGTTCTGTCGAGATGGTTCGAATCTGAGAAATCTTGATCCAAGACGTTTTGGGCAGCCGGAGAGAGGGCACCGGAAGGGTTAACGGGAATCCCGCCTTCGGTTCCTGACTGGTAATCGCGACAGCGATTACTGTTCCCGAGCGACGATTGAATAATTCGTGACTAAGGATCAGGACGGGCCGGAGTCCGGCTTGTTCGCGGCCTCGAACCGGATCGAGGTCCGCCCAAAAGATGTCGCCCCTCAGTATTGCGGCCATGAAGGATCGCTCAGGCCTTCATCGGCAAGCTTCCGCTCGGCGCGGATGTCGAGTTTCGCGAGTTCGCGCGACAGGCGAGTTCGTTTCTCTTTTTCCGCCAACAGATCCACTGCCTTCTGCAAAGCGCGGCTACGGTTGGGATATTTGCCTTCCTGGACCAGACGGTCCAGGTCGGCTACGCTTCTCGCGTCCAGCGTGACTGCGATCTTTTGCACCACGAACCAAGTATGATGATTCGTCTTACCGTGCGCAACTAACGTTTGCGTGCGCGCAGGATGACATGGACTTCGTCATTGCGCGGATTGGTGACGCGCAACATCACGCGGCCTTCGGCGTCGGTGGAGACGATCGCGGGAACGCTCAAGCTGGTCAGCATCCAGCCAGCCGGCAGCGTGATTTCGTTATACGGTCTGCCGAGAGTGCGGTCCCAGATCAATTCTCCATTTTCGATTCGATAGCCTTTGGGGTCGGTGTAGGTTTCGACGACGCGCACGCGGACGGTCTCGCCGGCGCCGACGGCTTTCGGCAGATCGCCCTGGACAACTACGGAATCCGGATCGGTCGGCGTCGGATAGTAGCCGAGTGCGTTGACTTCCTTGCCGCTCGCGTTGTGAGTGGGTAGCGCGAGACCGGTATTGAGGTCGGTAATCTGCGCGGTCGAAACGACGCTGCCTTTGCGGACAAAGCTGTGGACGGATTTCTGGCCGATTTTATCCACCGTGAAATCGTGGGAGATGCGGAACTGATGCGAATCGGGTTCGAGCAGCCAGTAATGAATAATGCGGTCCTGCGTGGCGCGTTCGGACTGGGCGCTGGCGGCTGCGCAGAATATCAAAACGATGAGGAATCTCATTGCGCGACTCCTTTCCGTGCGGTGATGCGGACTGGAAGCTGGTCATCGCGATCGTTTAAGAAGCTCAAACGAACGCGGCCGTCGGGTTGGGTGTTGACCATGGTGGGCACGCTGCAACTGGCGAGGTCGTAGCCTTTCGGGAGAACGACGACGTTACGGCGGATGCCGAGTCCGCGGTCCCACACGAGGCTGTCGCCGTCTTCTTTATAGGACGCCGCGTCCTCGTAGGTCTTGATGATGCGGATGCGGGCCATGCCTCCCTTGGGGACTGGCGTGGCGAGGTGCACCTGCAAATACTCCTGGCCTTCGGGGATGTTACGCGCGCGCATTCCGGCGGCGACGGCGGTTTTCGCGTCGACATTCTGCCACTTCAATTCCTTGCCGGTGGCGAGGTCGATCACTTTTTCTTCGGAGACCAGGGAGCCGCGACGAATGGGATTGAAGAAAAACTTCGAGCCTTCAACGGGCTGCGCGACGTCGTAGAGGATCGCGAATTTGTGGGTGGAGGGCGCGAGGAGTTCGTAAATGGTGAGCTGATCTTCGCCGCCAGCTCCGAGGGGAAGCGCCGCGGCGAGAGCTGCGAGCAGAGTGCAGAACCAGTAGAAACGAGTCATGGGCGTCTGTTGCATGATGCCACACCGCACGAATTCGGGCATTCGCCGATGTCGGCTATGTTAAAATCCGAAGAGTCGCACGACAACCATCTGGAGAGGTGGCTGAGTGGTCGAAAGCAGCGGTTTGCTAAACCGTCGTAGTTCTAATCGAGCTACCGGGGGTTCGAATCCCCCCCTCTCCGCCATTCTTAGTATCAGCGACTTGCGGACTTCAAACCCACGTCGTCGTGCAATATCGTACAATGAGCCATGGCGCTCAATCTGTATCGCCGCCACCGCCGCGACTGTAAAGCGGGTCATCCCGAAGATTTTTTCACCACGGATTTCGACGAACGCAAACGAGGATGGAAGCGTTGCGAGTGCGTAATCGTGGTGGCCGGTACCCTCAACAAGAAGTTCAAACGCCAGAGCACTGGCCGCTCCGAATGGTCGCAAGCCCGCGCAATCGCCGATGGATTCGAATCCGCTGCATCGTGGGATGGTGCTGTCTCCGTAACCCACGTTGCTCCGCAGCCGGTCGAGAATACCAGGCAACGTGTCGAGATCGAGCATGCCTGCAAAGTCTTTCTGGAGGAATTGAAGGAGAGCGCCGCACTCGCGACACAGAAAAAATATCGACTGATGGCTGGCCGACTCAAAGAGTGTGCGATGAGGCGCGGCTACGTCATGCTCGATCAGATCGAGCCCGAGGACATCAGAGCCTTCCGGTCTACGTGGGCGGTAAGCGCCCCAACCGCTGTCCGTCGGATGGCCGAACTCAAAGCGTTCTTTGAGTACTGCCTCAGCAACAAATGGATCCCCGGCAATCCGGCTCGCGCGGTCAAGAACCCGAGGACGCGTGACGCCAAGGACCGCGAGCCGCAGAAGTTGCCATTCAGCGACGACGAGATAAAGAAGATGTACGACGCCTGCCGCAAGTATGGAAGTACTTACCGTCATCGCTGGCACGGCGAAGACCTTGAGGACTTCATCAGCATATCGACCTACACGGGTCTCAGAATCAGTGACGTCGCCTTATTCCGTGGTGATCGTATGCTGCCGACCGGCGAAATCCGAGTTCGCACAACCAAAGCAGGTACGCATGTCTATACATGGGTCCCGAGTTGGCTCCAGGACCGAATCAAGGCAAGGATCGCGAAGCACGGAAACGCCGTTTTCGGTCAGCACACCACGAAGAGCCTCGATGTGATCACGGAGCTATGGCGACGACGACTGAACGATTTGTGGAAGCAATGCGGGACGTGGGGGCCAAGGCCGCATCCACACAGATTTCGGCACAGTTTCGCTCGAATCCTTCTTCAAAAGCCCGGTGTGACGGTGAGAGATGTCGCTGAGTTGCTTGGCAATAGCGAAGATGTGGTTCGTCGCCACTACAGTGCCTGGATTCCGGAACGGCAGGAGCGCCTGACGCGGGTTCTGAAAGAGGCGTTCGAGGGAAAGCCGAAGCCGAAGTTGGTTTCCATAGCCTAGGCGGCATTCGTCAAGCGTCGGTGGATTCTCTGAGCGACGCTTTCCGGAACTGAGTAGCGAGTATGCGACTTCTTTGGGCCTAGACGCACCTTCAGGACCCCCGGTTCATTCATCAAGAGCTTGCGCACCGTCTCCCGCCCAAGCCTCCATCGCCCGGCAAGGTCGCCGATGGAGTAATGCAGCTCAAACGCATCCTGTTCGCGTTCCATATCTTTAATTCGTGTTCCCGCCCTCGACTAACTTCGCGAAGCCACTCCCATCGAGTTGAGCCTCACCCTCTAGGGATCGTCTCCGGAATTCGGACACCCATCACGGAGTTGTCGCCGTGAAAAGCTCGCTTCAGCTTCGCGTGGGTTGAACATCGCGTGGATCGCGTTCCGAATGTGAATGACCGGGCTTGGGCTTCATCGCGACGAATGCGGATCGAAGCCAGTGCTGCGCTAACGATCACAGATCGATCGTAAGCGCGGTTCTGCTCAGCGTCGAGAGCCTAGATGTCCTAATAGGTCGTTACCAGTCCGTTTTCGTCCGAATTTTCTTTGGATCAGGACTTTAGCTCGGAGCGGGTGCACCTTTGTATCGCCTAAGCGAGGTAGAAAGAATCTTTCGCTGATGTCCTTCGCCAACCCGCTCTAACGCTCCATGCTGGACGAGGCGGCTAAGATGACGTTCCGTGCAAGCGAGATACGCCCTGGCCGTGCGGTAGCTCACGGCGAAGTTCCCGTGCACCTGAGCCTCGCAGTCCGCTTCCGGCGAATCATGCGTTGACGTGGCCGAAGGCCGGAAGGAGCCATGGTTCGGCAATGGTGCCTTGAACCGCCTCTTCATTCGCGCCTCGAATCGCCTAAGTACCACCGGCAATTCGAAATTCGTCAAATCGGAGTAAACGGACCACCACCAATCCAGTTCTTGATCGCGCAGCTTGACCACTTGCGCCGACTGCACACGGTCCAGCGACCGGCTTAGAACCCAGCCAATATCAAAGTTGGCCGAAGTCGGACAGTTTCCGTCCGGCCAGTATCGAAGGGTGATCGCGAGGTATAAAAACTGAAAGGCTTTGCTGAGGTAGTAATCAAGCGCCGTCACCGGTAACGCGTGGTTTTGGCGGATGAAGCTTCTCCAGCAGCCGGTGGTGAATGCGAATCGAAGAACGGGAAAAAACTCCGGATCGAATCCTCTGAGCCGCTCTGGCCGCCGCTCGTCTGCCCGGAAGCTATTGATAATGCGGTCGGATATGTAGCTCTCTTTGATCTTCTCAAACGGTTCGCCATGCGCCTCGTTCCAGAAATCAGAGAAGTTGTAATCTCGAAACGGATGAGCGTGCTGCGGTTCCTCGCGGAGATAAAAAAGGTTGAGAAACATTTTTTCCCGAAGCTGATACAGTCGAAACTCCACCTGTCGGCAAACGGCCCGATCGTGCCTAAGTGCCGTATCCCCAGCTTCTTGCCCCACAAGCGGAGCCCGCACTGAGTTTTACGACTTTCCCTATATTAAATAGTACGTTACAAAGATCAATCCTCACCTCGGATCGCGTACAGTTCAACTCGCTACGGTCCTTCGCTACACGCGCGGAGGGCCGATTTTTCCAAATTGAATAAAATACTCTTGAACAGGAAGTGGCTACCTGCGAACATTTGAGTCCGGACCCATGCCAATCCGCGCCGAACGCCCGCAGAAAGTGAACCTCACCGCGCCGATGTCCCCGAGCGCGCGAGCCCGGCTGATCCGCCAAGGTTCGGATGGGATGCGCCGGGAGTGCTGTCGCGGTCCGCGCATGGATAGAATCGATAGGCCCTATGCTCACTGGTGAAACCCGTAGTCAAATCGACGCGATCTGGAATTCGTTTTGGACTGGCGGGATTTCGAACCCGCTCGAAGTCATTGAACAGATCACCTACTTGCTTTTCCTCCGCCGGCTGGACGAACTCGAAACGCTGGAAGAACTGAAAGCGACTCGGCTCGGCAAGCCGATGGAGCGGCGCGTCTTTCCCGAGGGTTCGGACGACCGGAAGCGGCCCTACGAGCAATTCCGTTGGTCGCGGTTCAAAAACCTCGAAGCGCGGGAAATGTACGCCATCGTCTCCGAGCACGTCTTCCCGTTTCTGCGAACGCTTGGCGGGGATGGTTCCACGTACGCACACCATATGAAGGACGCGCGTTTCACCATCCCTACGCCCCAACTGCTGGCCAAGGTGGTTGACCTGCTGGACCACGTGCCCATGGAGGACCGCGACACCAAGGGCGATATCTACGAGTACATGCTCGGCAAGATCGCGAGCGCCGGGCAGAATGGGCAGTTCCGGACGCCACGCCACATCATCCGGCTGATGGTGGAACTGCTTGCTCCCAAGCCAACGGACGTGATCTGCGACCCGGCGTGCGGCACGTGCGGCTTCCTTGTTACATCAGGCGAATATCTCCGCGACAAGCACCCGGAGATTTTCCGGGACGCCGCGCTGCGGGAGCATTTCCATCACGGGCTGTTCCACGGGTTCGATTTCGACAACGTGATGCTGCGTATCGGCAGCATGAACATGCTGCTCCACGGCGTGGAGAACCCGGATATCCGCTACCGCGATTCGCTGTCGCAGGATCACGCCGGGGAGGAAGAGAAGTACACCGTAGTTCTGGCGAATCCGCCTTTCGCGGGGTCGCTCGATTACGAGCAGTGCGCCAAGGATCTGCTTCAGATCGTCAAGACCAAGAAGACCGAGCTTCTGTTTCTCGCGCTCTTCCTGCGGCTGCTGAAGCCGGGCGGACGCGCGGCGGTGATCGTGCCGGACGGTGTTCTGTTCGGCAGCAGCAAGGCGCACAGGGCGTTGCGGGAGATGCTGGTGGAGAAGCAGAAACTCGACGCCGTGATTTCTCTGCCTGCCGGAGTCTTCCGGCCTTACGCCGGAGTGTCCACGGCGATTCTGGTATTCACCAAGACAAATTCGGGCGGCACGGATCACGTCTGGTTCTATGACGTCGAAGCGGACGGACTTTCACTTGACGATAAGCGCCTGCCGCTTTTGACTGACGAGAAGCTCGGGCCAGTGCCTGCCCATGCGCTGTCTGCCGAGGAGCACGCGAAGAACAATCTGCCAGATATAGTGAGCCGATGGTGGAAACGGGATAGCGCCGAGAGGGCCCACCCGCGCACGACTCAGAGTTTCTGCGTACCAAGAGCCGAGATAGAAGGTGCTGGATACGATCTGAGTATCAATCGGTACAGAGAAATGGTGCATGAGGCGGTCGACCACCTCCCAGCAAAGCAGATCCTTGCGGAACTCATTGACTTGGAGGACGAGATTCAAAAGGGCATTCGAGAGTTGGGAGCAATGCTCGGATGAAATGGCATGAGGTCCAATTCGGAGAACTTTGCAATCTAGTTAATGGAAAGGCATTTTCTGAAACTGACTGGAGTACGACCGGCCTACCCATTATTAGAATTCAGAATCTGAATGGTAGCGACAGGCCGTTCAACCACTGGGCCGGGTCTCTTGACAAACAAGTAAGAATCGAGCCGGGCGATATGCTGTTGGCTTGGTCTGGCACTCCCGGAACCTCGTTTGGAGCACATATTTGGAACGGTCCGCACGGGGTCCTGAACCAACACATCTTTCGAGTGGATCTCGACGAGCGGAGGGTAAGTAAAGAATGGGCTGTCCGCGCGGTCAATGGCTCCCTTGCCCAGCTCATTCACCTTGCTCACGGCGGGGTGGGACTCAAACATGTAACAAAGGGAACGGTCGAGAATCTAAAGATTCCCGTACCCCCACTAGCCGATCAGCGGCGGATTGCGGCGATTCTGGATCAGGCCGACGCCCTCCGCGCCAAGCGCCGCGCTACTGTCGAAACTTTAGACAAGCTCACTGAATCTCTCTATGTCGAATCATTTGGCGATCCCGTCCGCAACCCAAACTCGTGGCCTATTAAAGACCTTTCGCAGGTGTGTCGCAAGATTACTGACGGGGAGCATCTAAACCCCCAGTTTGTGGAGTCCGGGCTTCCCATGGTGATGGCCGCCGATGTCCTAGATAGCCAAGTTGATCTGTCAAGCGCTAAACGAATCACAACGGAGGACGGCAAACGGTTTCGGCGGAAGTGCGCTCCAGAGCGCGGAGATATTCTGCTCGTTAGCCGGGGCGCGACAATCGGGAGGCTTTGTGAAGTCGCGACCGACGAAGAATTCAGCCTGATGGGCTCGGTTATTCTAATCAAACCTCAGCCGTCAATGGTTACTTCATCCTACCTGCGATCTTTATTGAAGCACCCATCCATACTTCAAAGGCTGCGACTCGCGTCTGGATCGTCTGCTCAACAAGCTATATACCTGAAAGATATTCAGAACATAAAGTGTCCAATCCCGGAGTTAGAGCTTCAACGTCGTTACACTCAGGCCCTAGATAGGGTAAACGTGCTAGCAGCCGTGGAGCGAAAAGCCACCGAAAAAATGAATCAGCTCTTCTCCTCGCTCCAACACCGTGCCTTTCGGGGAGAACTATGAGCCAGTTCCGCTTCCTCCAAACCGAATGGCCGGAGCTGTTCATCGCGGCCGGAAAAGCGGAATTGATGGTCCACCCGGACGCGCGCACTTCCTGTTTCTACGCGCGGCGGACTTTGGAACTTGCGGTCTCCTGGCTGTATCGTGCGGAGAGTTCGCTGAAGCTCCCTTACCAGGACAACCTGAGCGCACTGGTTCATGAGCCGACCTTCAAAGCCTTGTTGGGCGAGGCCCTGCACGCGAAGGTGAGGCTGATCAAAGACCTGGGAAATCTGGCGGCGCATAGCTCCAAACCGGTCCGGCCTCTGGATTCGCTCACCGCCGTTCGGGAGCTGTTCCACTTCTGCTACTGGCTGGCGCGGACCTATGCCCGGAACCTGGCGAGCAAACCCGCTCCGATTGCAGTTTTCAATGCGGACGCACTACCGAAGACCGCACCCGTTTCCGCGCAGACCGCCGCGCAAATCCAGAAACTTGCGGAAGAACTCTCGGCGCGCGACGCCAAGCTGGTGGAGTTCGGCACGCTCGAAGCCACCCTCACGGCGGAGCTGGAACGCCTGCGCGCCGAAGTTGCGGAAGCCAGAAAGCAGAACGAGAAGCAGCCAGACACGCACGATTACTCCGAAGCCGAAACTCGCGATTTCTTCATCGACCTGATGCTGAAAGAGGCGGGCTGGGCTCTGGATCAGGCGCGCGATCGCGAGTATGAAGTGGCCGGGATGCCCAATGCGCAAGGCAAAGGCTATGTAGATTACGTCCTGTGGGGCGACGACGGCAAGCCTTTGGGACTGGTGGAAGCGAAGCGCACCAAACGCAGTCCCACTGCCGGGCAGCAGCAGGCCAAACTTTACGCGGATTGTTTAGAAACGCAGTTCGGCCAGCGTCCGGTGATCTTCTACAGCAACGGCTATGAACACTGGATGTGGGATGACGCCAACCATCCGCCGCGCATGGTCCAGGGTTTCTATAAGAAGGGCGAACTGGAGTTGCTGATCCAGCGCCGGGCCAGCCGCCTCCCGCTGGCGAACGCCGCGATCAATCCGGAAATTGTCGAGCGCTATTATCAGACGCGAGCGATCCGGCGCATTTCAGAAGCCTTCGAGAAAGACAACAACCGCCGCTGCCTGCTGGTGATGGCTACGGGAGCGGGCAAGACTCGCACCGTAATCGCGCTGGGCGATTTGCTGATGCGCTGCAATTGGGTGAAGCGGATTCTGTTTCTGGCGGATCGCGTGGCGCTGGTGAATCAAGCGGTGAACGCCTTCAAGACGCACCTTCCGACGTCCGCTCCGGTAAATCTGGTTACGGAGAAGAACACCGAGGGCCGGGTGTACGTTTCCACCTACCCGACCATGATGGGGCTGATCGACGAGTCGGCGGACGGGCTCCGCAAGTTCGGCGTGGGGCATTTCGACCTGATCGTGATCGATGAGGCGCACCGATCGATTTATCAGAAGTACGGGGCGATCTTCGATTACTTCGATTCGATGTTGGTGGGTCTGACTGCGACTCCGCGGCAGGAGGTGGATCGGAATACGTACAAGCTGTTCCATCTGGAGTCGGGCGTGCCGACGGATGCGTACGACATCGAAGACGCGGTGAAGGACGAATTCCTGGTGCCGCCGAAAGCGGTTTCTGTTCCGCTGAAATTCCAGCGTCAGGGCATCCGCTACGACGAACTCTCCGACGAAGAGAAGGACAAATGGGACGAGCTCGAATGGGACGAGGATGGCAATATTCCGGCGCAAGTGGATGCGCAGGCGGTGAATAAGTGGCTGTTCAACGAGGACACGGTGGACAAGGTCCTGGAGCATCTGATGACGCGCGGCCTGAAAGTAGACGGCGGCGATGTTCTGGGGAAAACGATCGTCTTTGCCAAGAACCAGGATCACGCGGAGTTTATCGAGAGGCGTTTCAACGCCAACTATCCGCATTACAAGGGTGCGTTCGCTCGCATCATTACCTTCAAGACGGAGTATGCGCAGAGCCTGATCGATGCGTTTTCGGCAACGTCAACGCTGCCGCAGATCGCAATCTCGGTGGACATGCTGGATACCGGCATCGATATTCCTGACGTTGTGAATCTGGTGTTCTTCAAGTTGGTCCGCTCGAAAACGAAGTTCTGGCAGATGATCGGCAGAGGCACGCGACTGCGACCAAATCTGTTCGGTCCAGGAAAGCACAAGGAATTCTTCTACATCTTCGACTACTGCCAGAATCTGGAATTCTTCAGCCAGAATCCAAATGCGACTCCTGGATCGAACGATGATTCTCTGAGTAAGAAGCTGTTCACGGGTCGCGTGGAGTTGATCTCGGAACTGGACAAGGGAACGGGCCACGAGCGGGCGGATTCACAGGGAGAACTGCGCTCCGATACTGCCGAGAAGCTGAGGGCGGAAGTCGCCGCCATGAACGTGAACAACTTCCTTGTTCGGCCCAAGCGGAAGTATGTCGAGCATTATTCGCAGGCAGAGGCTTGGGAAAAGCTTGAACTGGAACAGCAGATTGAATTGTCGCGCGAAGTGGCTGGTCTGCCGACTGAGTTGACAGATCCGGACCTTGAAGCGAAGTTGTTCGACTTGTTAATTCTGCGGCTGCAACTGGCACTGTTGCGATCGGAGCCATCTTATTCGCGCTTGCGCAAGAGCGTCGAGCAAATCGCCGGGCTGCTGGAGGAGATGGACAGCATTCCGATGGTGCGTGAACAGATGGCGTTGATCCAGGAGATCCAAACGGATGACTTCTGGCAGGACGTAACCACACCCATTTTGGAGAACGTTCGCAAGAAACTCCGCGCGCTGGTGAAGCTGATTGAGAGGGCAAAGCGCCAGCCCGTTTACTCGGACTTCACGGATGAGATCGGCGTGGAGCAGGAGACGGAGCTTCCCGGTTTTGGAAAGGCGACGTTCGAGAAGTTCCGCGAGAAGGTGAGGGTGTTCCTCCGCGAGCACGAGGATCATCCGGCGATCCGGAAGGTCCGGGAGAACGAGGCATTGACGGCTTACGACCTCGCGGAATTGGAGCGGCTGCTGCTTCAGTCTGGAATTGGGACGGCAGAGAATTTACTACAGGCCAAAACGGCAAGCGACGGATTCGGATTGTTCCTTCGCTCACTGGTTGGTTTGGATCGTCACGCGGCCAAACGGGCCTTCGATCGTTTCCTTGCGGGCAGAAATCCGACAAGTCATCAGATCGAGTTCATCGACCTGATCGTGAATCACCTGACCGAGCAAGGATACATTGAAGCGTCGCGGCTATATGAGTCGCCGTTCACGGACTTGAATCCGATGGGGGTCGAAGGCGTGTTCCCGTCGGAGCAGGTCGGCGAGTTGCTGGGCGTGCTGACAGAGATTCGCCGTCATGCGGCGGCTTAGCGCGGGGGCATGCCACCGTCGCACGACGGCAATGGGAAACAGCCGCCGACGGTTTTGAGTCTTGGAATCAGCGTCCGCCTTCGCCGGAATCCCCAGCGTTGAGCCGCAGGTTCTCGCGATGCGAAGCATGGCGAGCCGAGCGGCAAACCATCGCGCCACATTCGCAAGCGTTTCTCGACGGGATCGCCCTAAAGCGGCGGACGCGGAGAGCAGGAACGCGAGGAAATACCCGTCCGCCCATCTCTCAAATGGCATTGGCACGGCTACAGTTTTGGAGCGCACTTGCACAATGCCTGCGGCGAGACGCTCACCGCGACTGCCAGATAGGTCATGTCTGGCAAGGTGTTCTCCGCCGCTTTATAGAGTCCGAATTCATCCGTCCCCTTGGGCACCAGTAGACCGCGATCGACTTCAAACTTCGCCGCCGCTCCACTCAGTTCGTCAAGATGGGCGCGCGGCACCATGAGGTAGGTGCCGCTTTTTAGGCGGACCGCTTCTCCTGTGGACTTCTTGGCCGCGGCTCGTGTGCAACAGAATTCCACGTTTGCCGACTGGAAGATGAAGTCGCCTCCGCCGCCCTGATGATGCATCTGGCCGATCAGTTCATCGAGCTGCAAGATCGAACTGCGGGCGATCGCAGGCATGGTCAGTACGGGCGCAAAAGTGACGCCAACTTTGAGAGCGGAGGAAAGGATCGATGCCAGCAGCGATCCCCACATGCTGTCCTTCTTCTTGACGAACGCGTTGAGCGTGCACCAGCCCAACCCGTCCGGAAGCACGATTTTCTGCGAGTTCGTCTGCGAAGCCGCAGGACGAAATGCCAATTGGCTGAGATCGGTAAACGCCAGTTTCTTGCTGCGTAAGGGGGGCCCGGCGAGTCCTGCGATTGTAGCCCAGCCGAGGACTTCGCTAAGCCCCGGGAGTGTTTTCTGTTGTCCGACGTCGAGACGCACCGCCGCGGCCGGGAAGTTGTGAAGAAGTTCCCGATCGGCGCGCGATGGCCGAAAATGCACGATCCGAATATTGGCGGTGACGTCGCCGCCATCCGGCAGCGAGTCTGGTTCCAGCTTGTCGGCGCGGCGCATGCCGGTCTTGTCCACATAGACGAAGATCGGGTCGCGCTCGTAGGAAGGGACTTTGCTTTGCGGCGCGATCCCGAATCCTTCGGGCAGCGGATACTCTGGGCGCGCGATGCCTTCGCGCCAAAAGCGGAGGGCCTTGTCATCGCTTACGGCTCCGTTGTCTTGCGATTGGGCAGCAGCCGCCATCAGTAGCGGCCAACCCAGCACGGATCTGCGGGATGTGTCAGACATGTTCATGGGAAATCAGCTCCTCTTCGAGGTGACGCGTGTGTTTGGCGTGATCGTAAAGCTCGTGCAGCAGGATTCCAAGAGTCATCGGAACAAAATTCATCCACAGGGAAAGCTTGGTGAATGCGGCGAGGCTCAGCAGCAAAGATAGTACCGGTACTGCCAGCAAATTCCAACGCATGGCCCGCCACAATGGAAGCCGGTAGTGTATGTAAATCAAAAGCAGCCCAGCGCCGATGTCGAGAAAGAACAGGAGGAAATGATCCGCGTGAACCGCCCCGCCATTGTACAGCTCAGTCTCAATCACATGACCAAGCAACTCGATGCCATACATCTCGCCGATGGGCGTTGCGTGCATGTCTCGCGACGCCCGAAACGCTCCGCCAACCAACACAATTTTCCCGGCGAGTAAACCGTTCGCCCAGCCTTCCCCGGCGGACGCCTTCTTGATGACCTCGGCTGGTACGGCTTCAAGACCGGGCCGGCGGCGCATGACGTTGATCTCTACTGTCGATTCCGCGCCCGGCTTTTCTTCCACACAGTGCGTTTCCTTGGGCAGCGACTTCCCTTCGCAATATTTGCGGACGATCGCCCAATGAAACGAATCGGCGCTCTTACCGCCGCCGATCGGAAACCTGCGTTGGAACTCGCGGACCACGCGATCCGGACTGCGCGGCAGCAAGGCGATTCCGGTGCCCTCGAATTCGAGCGGCTCGCCGAGCACCTTTTGAGGATGAAACTCGCCGTTTTCGATTAGCGCGTCGCGCGCCCAGATAATCGGTGGATGTCCTGCGGGAAGACTCTGCTCCAACTTCTTGTAGTGCTCTCGCCATCGCGACAGCGAGGTATCCAGATCCACGCCGATCACCGCCGGATGTCCAGCGGCAACCGCGGTCAACAGCTTCGCCAGTTCGTCTGTATCGAGCGGGCTCATGCCGCGGAACTGGTCCTCGAACTCGGCGTCGTTGATTCCGACAATCACCACGTGTTGCGCAGGCTTTTCAGGCAACAGACGCTGCCAAGTATCGAGATTAAGACTTTCGAAGACCGAGAGCCAACCGGCCCAGGAAAGAACCAGTGTCGCTAACGGGATTCCAAGCAGGATCCACCATGCCCGATAGACCCGTTGCTTATAGGATTCGCGAGTCACGTCAGGGCAGCCTCTTGAGAAGCGCTATCAGGTAGACGCGCTCCATCGCCTTGGCCTCCGCCGCGGAAAGTTTCGCCAGCGCGAATTCCTTGCGCGCATTCTCAAAGGCGGCCATGAATTCACTGCTCCGCGCCGCCGGCACCGCGAGTACCCAGCAATCCTCTTGCCGCTTGGAAGAGCCCTCTTTCGAAGCGGACAACTCATAGAGGCCCGCGGGCAATGTAGAATCGCGGAACTCGGACTGCGCCGCCTGTTCGCGGGTGCGTTTGATTGTCCATACGACCTTAGCGGAAGGTTGCCCAATCGAATCGACCGCTCGCAACTCCAGCACGAATTCGCCATCCGGCAGTTCTGCTGCCGTCAAATCTACCCGATGAGGATCCGACTGGAGAATCGCGTTTTGCAGTCCACCGCGGGACATTGCCGGCACGTAAACGCGCGGCGCAGCGAAGAATACCGCCCGCAAGTCCTCCCAGACGGCCCGCGCCCGCTCGCTCAAACCGGGAGCGGGTCTGACTTCGACTGGTTTGGTACACGACTTGAAATCGGCGCAGTCGATCCGCACGGCCGGTGCCCCGGCGACCCAAATTTCGACCCAAATAGGAAGTTCGCCGCTTGACTGCGCCGCGACCCAGGCCCCCGCGGGCAACGTTGAGCCAACGTGCAACTCACCGACCCCCGGTTTGACCAGCTTCCATCGGCCATGCATGTCCGTCACGACGCCGATGGTTGTTTGCGCAGCGCCGAACAGCACTCCGGCAAGGGCCAGGAAAATGATTTTCATAGCGTCACGACGCTATATCATAGCGTGAACAAGCGGGCCGGATGAATTGGTGGAATGGAACCGGCTGCGCCTCGAACCAGTCTTCGCTTGGCGAATCGGAACCGCCAAACTCTCCCCAGCGAGGCTGATTCCTGGGGACCTCCTCCAATTTCTTGAAGACCTCGCCGGAGGTCAAGACTGGCTGCCATGGGAATGGTTAGGCAAGAGAGGAAACGTGGATTGACAAAAGCGTTCGCGTCGATATACTTCCCAAGTGTAAGTATGAAAACCTTCCTGCTCGGCCTATTCTTGTTGCTGCTGCCCGCGGCAGCCGAAACAAGACGCGCCCTGCTCGTCGGCATCAACCAGTACGCCTCTTCCGACCCAGCCCGCTTTCCCGTCAGCGCGGGCAAGCCGCTGGTGCCCCGTATCGCACTCGACGGCCCGGCTCGGCGGCGGAGTTTCTCGGATCTCGATGGCGCCTGGAACGACGTCGAAAGCATGCGTGCTTTGTTGATCTCGCGGTACGGCTTCCGCCCCGAGAACGTCATCGTCCTCAGCGACCTCGATCACGCCCAGGACCCCGAGCACTTCGCGTCGGCGAACAATGTCCTCGATACGTTCAAAGCCCACCTGATCCAAAAGGCAGCCAAAGACGACATCAGCTTCTTCTACTACGCCGGGCATGGGTCCCGTGTCCTGAATACGACTTCGAACAAGTACGAAGAGACGATCGTCGCAGCCGATGCCCCCGCGGGCGCAGCCGATATCAGGAACAAGGAATTGTTGCGCCTGTACCGGGCCGCACTCGAAAAGGATGTCAAATTGACTGCGATTTTCGACAGTTGCCACGCGGGAGGCATGTCTCGCGGGAGCAACGGCAAGTCCCGCGACGTCGCTCCAGACACCCGCACTGTGTCGGACCGGCTCGAATTTGCCGAGACATACCCGACCGACCAGGGCATGTTGTTCCTTGCGGCGGCGGAGCCTGAGGAGAAAGCCTTCGAGACTCGATTCCAAGGGAAATATTATGGAGCCTTCAGTCTCGCTTTGCGGTCTGCCCTGCAGGCGTCGGGAGCCAACGAATCGTTTTCCGATATTTTCCAACGGCTGACCGCCAGCCTGCGTCTCAACGGGGCGGACCAGCACCCCACATCCGCTGGAAACCATCGCTTGAAGAAAGGCTTATTCGGCCAAAACGCCGATCAGAAGCGGGGGCTTTCCGTTGCCGTCTCTCGCGTCGAACCGAATGGCGACGTCCTGTTGGGTGCCGGCTTAGCGGTCGGCTTGAACGATGGATGCGAACTCTCGCGCGGCAATGTTCGCATCAGGATCGCGGGAACTCCCTCACTCACCGAGTCCCTCGCCCGGGTGATCTCCGGCAATCCAGCGTCTCTCGCGACGGGCGACCTGGTCGAACTCGAGCGCTGGACTTGGCCAAAAGGCAGCACCGTTACCCTTTACGTCGGCCAGGGCCAGCCCCCGGCCGAGGCCGATCTACTCGCATTTGTTCGAGCCGTCAGGACCGCCGTGGGGGAGTCCCGATGGTCTGACGATCCATTGGGCAAGCAGGAGCCAACGCACGTCTTGCGCTGGGATCGCAGCGGCTGGGAGTTGGGCGCGATCGACGAAAAGACGCCACCAGTAATCCTCGGCAAGACTCCGGACCCGCATGCGCTTGGCCGCGAACTCGCTTCCTCAGGCCGGCTGTTCGTCGAACTGCCGCCGAGTCGCGAACTGTTGGAAAAGTTGGACATGGCCCGGCGCGCAGAGAGTCTCCTTGTGGATCTCCTGGATCGCCGCGCGGAGGCCACCTATTTGCTCACCGGACGCGTTTCAGATTCGGCCACGCGCGACGCGCATATCGAGTATCGTTGGACGCTCCGCAATGCCGCTCTGCTGGATCCAAGCGATCACGACCTGCCGCTGAGCGGCTGCTGGGCTTCCGGGAGTGAGGCTCCGGCGGAGTTACTGAACGGCGCGAGAAAAGTCGCGCGCGCGCAGCAGCTTAGAAATCTTAATGCTGTCGCGGGTGAGGTCGCCGCTTCGCCCTACGACCTTTTCCTGCGCGATTCGGCCTCGCCTTCGCAACTGCTGTCAAACGGCGCAACGACCGTGGGAGGGAACCGGTATTGTGTGGTTTTGAGGACCACCCCCGAAGCTCGCAACAAGCAGTTGGACAACCCTCTTTATCTGTACGTGATTGGGATCGAATCGAGCGCGGCAATCTCAGCGATTTATCCCCGGAGCGTCAACGGCCCAAACAAGCTGGTAGGGCGGCTCGCCGAAGAAATCTCCACGGCGGCTTGTTACACGGCACAGGCCCCCTGGGGCATCGATACGTTCCTGGTTTTTGCATCGCCGAATCCATTAGACGTCAGCGACCTCGAACAAACGGGACTCGACCATTGCGGAGGCGAACGCGGGACCCGCTATCCGGCCGGCTCCAACTGGTCGGTTCGTAGGACGACATTC
Organism: Bryobacterales bacterium; assembly: GCA_038210135.1. GTDB lineage: Bacteria > Acidobacteriota > Terriglobia > Bryobacterales > Bryobacteraceae > JBBQWZ01. The sequence continues at coordinate 48,907 of JBBQWZ010000029.1, read as the reverse complement.
GTGGCGCGTCCGAAGCCGTAGCCTGACCATAGGAGAGGCGTGAGCGGCATCATTGCGGAGGAACGCGCCACGCTGCATAATGAACAAACCGTGCGACTGACTCTCTTCATCGGTTTCGCAATCGCCGCTCGCGCCCAGACTCCGACCGATATCGCGGCCATGTTGAACCGCGTTCTCCCGGCGGTTGTGACCGTTGCAATCGAAGAGGAGAGCGGCATGCAGCGTCCGTTCGGCATTGCGTCGACCGATGCATATGATCGGGTGCTCGATCTCACGGGCACGATGTCCCTGGGTTCTGGCTTCGTGATCGAGCGGAATGGTGAGAAATTCGTGGTCACGAATGTGCACGTGATCCAGCGGTCCGCCGGCGTCATCCGAGCCCACAGCATCAATCAAAAAACGTACGTCATGCAGGTCGCCGGTGCCGACACGATGTTCGATGTCGCGCTGCTCCGCTTCACTTCCCCGCCTGGACCGGAACTTGGCACCGTGACATTACGCAAGGACGAAGCGCAGCTCGCCGAACCGGTCTATACCGTCGGCAATCCTTTGGGTTTGTATCCCTACTCGGTCAGTTCCGGAATTATCGGCGGCCGCAACCGCACCGTACAAGGCCTCAGCGGCGCTTTTGGTTATCTCCAAACCAACGCTGTGATCGCGGCCGGCAACAGCGGCGGACCGTTGATTGACGTTCACGGCCAGGTCGTAGGAATCAACACAGAAATCGGGCTCGATCCGGAGTCGGGCATGGCGCTTGGCAATTTGAACTTTGCGTTAGCGTCGCCCCACATCGAACGGGTCATTCACGATCTTCTGGCAAACAAAGGTAGGCTGCGGCGTCCGTATCTCGGGGTCGAGATTGGGCAGGAAGGCACCTATATGATGGTGCCGGTTCCAGTCGTCGTGATGGGCGTGCTGGCGGGTTCTCCAGCGGCGGCCGCGGGTTTGCCGACCGGCGCGGTGGTGCGTTCTTGCAATGGCCGCGCAATTCGTCAGTTGGAAGAGGTTCAGCAGGCGCTCGAGATCGCGGATCCGACCGCGCCGATTGTTTTTGAGTTGGGACTTCCCGGCGGCGATTCCACAATCGTCAGAATCCAGCCGGTGGACGCCGCGCCGGCTCGCCTCGAAGCCTTGGCCCGATGGGTCCTCGAGCGAAAAGCGGGCATGGCTCCGTTGGCTGGTCCAACTTTGCGGCTCGGCGAAGTGAAGACCGCCATGACGACGCGAAAGCCGGCGAGTCTTGCGCTTCCGCGGGCTCGCGCGGTTCGGCAGGCTGCGGCACCCGCCCCTCAAAAAGCTCCGGCGGGAATCGGTGTCGTTGGCGCGGGCGTGAATATCGACAAGAAAGGACCTGTCTGGCGGGTCGATTCGCTCGCTGACCTGGGTGTCGTGATGCGTATTTCCGCGATGTCCGGAATCATCGATCTCGTGGTCGTCGAAGGGAACAGCGAACCGGCCCTCAAACGCCTATGGCTTGGCACAAAAGAAGATATTCCGCAGCGTACATTGCTCTACTAGCGGCAGGGCTGCTCCACGCGGCGCCGGCGCAGCGTGTCGCCGCTACCCGCGAGGTGTGGCGTAACCTCCTCGAAGCTGCCGCCGAAAAGAGCCGCCCTCAGCCTACCCTCCGTATTCTCGACGCCGAAAAACGACGCAACGAACATCTACCCAAGGCCGCCGCCTGGTTTCATCCTCCAAGCAACACCGTATTCGTCGATCAGGAGTTGATCGACCTTTGCGGGAAACAGCCGTCGATGGAAAGTTGCCTCGCGCAGGTTCTGGGGCACGAGGCGTCTCATTACTATCGCAATCACGGATGGGGAGCCGACTTCGCGTCGCAGTTTGCCGCCCTGGACGCCGCCGCCGGCAGCGCTTCGCTAAGGCAGTCTCCCGAACGCATGGCCGAGATGGAAGCCGAAGCGGACTACTTTGGCGGAATCCTCGGTTTCCTTGCCGGCTACGACACACCGTCGTTTGGCCCGGCCGCGATGGAAACGATTTACCGCGCCTACGGATTGGGGGAGAATCTGCGCGGCTACCCGTCACTCGCGGACCGCAAAGCGATTCTCACCGGCGCCCGGGATCGCTTGCGCAAATGGATCCCCGCGTTTCGTGCCGGGAATTTCTTCCTCGCAGCGGGTGAGTTTCGCGCAGCCAGCATCTGTCTCGAAGCAATCTTGCAGGATTACCCCGGCGTCGAAGTCGCCAACAACGCCGGAGTCGCGGCGGCGCTCACGGCATTATCACTGCAGCGACCTCAATACGATCTGCCTTGGCTCATCGATTTGAACACCCGCCTGACCACTCTCGACCAGCCCACGCGCGGAGAGGTGGATCTCGACGAGTACGAGGAGTGGCTCCGAAGGGCACAAGCCCATTTCGAGGGTGCACTTCTGCGAAAACCCGGATATCCGGCAGCGCTGCTGAATCTCGGCTCTCTTGCCCTGGCTCGCAACGATCCGGCCGGTGCCCGCCGTTATGCGGATTCGGCCGTCGCTCTGGACTCCTCCCTCTCCTCCGCGGCGGCCCGCCTCACTCGACCCGTTCCCGCCCAAGTGTCCGTTCTAAAAGCGGCGCGGCCACGCTCGGACAGGATGCTGTCTGATCGGCCGGAGTCGTCCATCCGATTACCCGTCCCGGGATCGCTACAGCCCGCCACCTTGTTCTTTGACGAACATGCATTTGCGTTCGTTTTCGAGAATCGATCGATCGTCCTGCGGGAACAGCCGCCAACAACGCCGCTCCCCGCCGCGCCGCCGCAATCCCGCTTACTTTATCGCGGCGGCGCAATCAGCTATTTTGATAATCTGCAACTGCTCAACATTCTGGATTCGGCGGGCCGCGTGATTTCTGCTTTCTCCGTCGCGAAATGACGGCCGACGACGCCCGATGCGATGTTCCCGTCGATAGGGCGGTGCGAGTCTTCTACCGCTGCCTAGGCGCTCCGCGTCGAATCAGACCATCATCGCGATTGGGCTTGAATCGAATCCCCTTTTCGGTCTGGAACTAAGGAATAAGTAGAGGTCGAGCAGACTTGCACGAACGGATAGAGACAGACAGCCGATCGACAAAACCTCTGCTGCCGTTGCTGTTCGCGGATCATTTCAATCTGAAACTCTGGAGCGCAGCATCGACCCGCTTGCCAGTTTCCTCGATTTCCGGGTGTGCCGCACCGGCAAGCCGTCGCCCGAGCTTTACTTCCGTATCAGCGTCCATGGCGTGGCCTTGTGAAAGTAGGACTTCGGCTAGCAGCCAGTGAGGCTTATACCAATTCGGCGCCAGCGCGATTGCGGACCGCAGCGCCTCTTCGGCGTCGCGGGAAAGCCCTTCACTCGCATGAAAGACGGCCAGGTTATAAAAAGCGTTCTGCCGGTCTTCTGAGAACCGGGTGGCGCGAATCGCAGCCTGCACGGATTGTTCCCAGGCTTTCCGGCGCAACGGCTCGTCCCGGATATCTTTACACGCGGTATTCAGGGCTCTGGAATACCAGACGTCCGGTCCGCTAACGGGCGGAAACATTCGATCGATCCCGCGGTACCGCTCGACAGCTTTCGCTAGATTGTTGGAACGAATATCACGCTGCAAAGAAGCCCACAACCAGTCCAATTGCATCATGCGTGCCGCGAGTACGACTGCAAACATCGCCGCGGCGAGTGTCGCGGCGGACAGAAGCTTGTTGGCCGGGAGGGTGCTTGGACAGACGCCGCCGACCGCCGCACCGGCGACGAGAATCGCCAGCAGCAGGTGAAAGAGCAGCGCCGTCGAAAGCACGAAGGGCGCAAACTGTTGGCAGACGAATATTCCAGCGAATCCCGCCGCGAGGATCGCCGCCAGGTTTCGATCGAGACTCGAGCACACGGCGCTGGCGGCTCCGATCCCAACCAGCAAAAGGAAGAGCATCACTCCTGGCATCCCCGCGGAAGTGAGCGAGTCGAGGAGGATGTTGTGTGGCGACTCGTGATAGTAGTCGGGATAAGCTCGGGCAAGCTCCTCAGACTGGTACTTCGGGAAGCGACCCGCAAACGTCTCAGAGCCTGTTCCCAGCCATGGGTGGTCGAGAGCCATGCGGAAGGTGTCACGCCACAGCAGCAGGCGCGGGCCGCCCTTCGCGTCGTCCGACCACTGGACCAGCCGGTCTCGAAGCCGGGCGGCCGGCGGGGTCCAAAACAGCGCTCCGCAACATGCGGACCCTGCTAGCGCGAGTGCAACCCTACGCTGAGTAATCTTCGGACGCGCTCCCCATGCACCGACGGCGACCGCCGCGATCACTCCCAGAAGACCCGACCGCGTTCCAGTCAACAACAGGGCCGTGCTGGCGGTGACCATGGAAAAGAGAGCCACCAGCCTCCACCGTGAAGACGCCTCGATGACGGACAACGCAAGGGACAGGCAAATGAGGACCACAAGAAATCCCGCAAAATAGAGCGAATGTCCGATCGTGCTGGGAGGCCGGATAATCGACAAATGGTCGTATGCCACCCGATAGGATTGCGAATCGAGGAACGGGTCAACGCCAAAATACTGCAGGATTCCGTAGGCGCTGACCGCAATGCCGCCGATACAGATGGCCCGGAGCAAACTCCGAATCCTCGACACGTCTTCCGCCAGCCACGCGGCGACTATCGCGCAGAAGAGAAGGATCGCCCCGTGTTCCGTCGTGCCCAATCTCCGCCATCCGGTACCGAAGAATGACACGGCGGCGTCCTGCGAAAGCACGGATGTGATGAAAAGCCAAACGGCTTGGATGCCGGCAATTTGGAGAAACAGCCTGCCAAATCGGGAACGCCAGAGAATCCTGAAACCGGGTGTTAGCTGTTCTGCATTCCACAAAGCAACTGCCAGGCCCGCCAGGAGCAAGCCAAGCTTGGGCGTGGTCTCAAAATACAGAAACCAACCCGGCGCAATCACCAGCGGAAGCGCCCCCACCACGATTAGGATGGCAGCGCGAAGCACGTCAGACCCACCAGCCTAAAACGAATAACGTGCTCAGGACAAAAGCGAGGCACAAAGGCACGGCGAATTGATCTCGCAGCGTGCTGCTTCCTGTTGGCCCCGAATGCACTCGGTTAGGCTATCATGCCGCGATTTCTTCTCCAACCGGACCGCCTTACCATTGCAGCCGTAGCATCACTTGAACCTGGCGCGCGGTTTCGTTCAGTGGCAGGAGACCGGCGAATCCGGTCGCAGCGGCTTTTCGGCCGAACGCCGCGTAGCCGAACGTGGACGACCCGAGGTATGGATCCGGAGCGCCCAGATTGGAATGATTCAGCAGGTTGAACGCATCCGCGCGCAGAACGAAACGGACGCTCTCGCGAAATCCGCGCAAATGGAATGAACGGTTGATGGACGCATCAATGTTGTAGAGGCCGGGACCGCCGAGCGCGTTGCGGCCCAGCGTTCCGGCGCCGGAAGCTGGGCTCGCGAAGGCGGCCCGGTTCAGCAGCCAGCGACCACCGTCGGCGGCGTCGGAACGGAAGATATTGCGCGGGTCGAGCAGGTCCGCGCGCTGGTTTGCGATGCCTAGCACCGAACTTTCGGAGTACACCGAAAATGGAAATCCAGAGCGAAAGCTGGCGAGCGCCGATCCGCTCCAGCCGGCGGTCGCCCAATTCCAGCGGGAGCGTCCGCGAGGCGCCGTAACCATCGCCGAGACGGTGACGTTGTGGCGCTGATCGAAATCACTCGAGCCGCGATCGAGGTTGGGCTGCTGCTCGAGCGTAAATGACGCATAGGGTTGCCGAACCTGCCCGCCGGTGAGATTCAGAAGATTGAGATCAAAGAAGTCGCCGGCGATCGGCGAGCTTTGGGTGTCGATACTGTGGCTCCAGGTGTACGCGACCTGCGTCTGCATAATGGATGACCGGTAGCGTGCGAGCATTTGCAAAGCGGCGTAACTCGAAGCGCCTTGTCCCGCGCGATATTGAATCTCTGGAAGCGCCGCGATCTGGGCGGAACCGCGATTGAGCCGGTCGGAAGTCACCAAGTGGCGGCCTTGGGAACCCGTCCCGTTCCCTTCGAGAGAGAGAGAATCCGTCAGCCGGCTCTGCAACCCACCAAAGAAGCTCTGCACGCGCGGTGAAGCGAGGCCGGGGTCAATCCAGGTAAGCAGCAGATGGTCGCGCAGGGCCACCGGATTTGTGTAGCGCGCGAGCGACGGTCCATCGAGGAATCCGCTGACTCCTGGAGGGACGGTGAAGGTAGTCTCCCGAATGCCATTGAGTCGCACATTTGCCCATAGATTCTCGAAGGGCCGGTCATAGAAGATGCCCCAAGCGCCGCGCAGTAGCAGCCGTCCCGTGCCTGTAAGGTCGTAGGAGGCGCCCAGCCTCGCCGCCCAGTTACGGTTGTCCGCGCGGTACAGCCCTTGTCCGGCGCTTTGAAAGTGCAGCGAACCCGCGGCGACCTGCGCGTCCAGGGTAGGGCCGGAACCGGCCTGGAACACGGTATCCGGCGCGCCGCCGGTCCCCGCCGGAGCACCGAAGTTTTCGTACCGCACGCCGTAGTTCAGCGAAAGCCGGGGCGTGGCGCGAAAGGTGTCCTGGGCGTACAGATGGAATTGCGTCAGGCTCCACTCGCGGGCGTAATCCGGCTGGCTGTAGTGCGGAAGAACTGCCCGGTCGAAAGCGCCTGTATAGCTGTTGGGTTCGCCTCGCGCAAATTCAAAGACGGAGTTGAAGCCATATTGGCCATCACGGCCCGCAGTCAAATATCCCGAAATCCGACGCAGAAGGACCCCGCCGCCCCACTGGACGAGGTGGCCTCCGCGAGACCAGATCATTCCATCGGCAAGTTCCGTCGTGCGGGAGCGGTTGCGATACGAGTAAAAGGCTTCGCTGCCCGGCAGCAGCGCTCCGTCGTCGGAACGGAACCTCGAGATTTCGGGGTGGGGACGATCCCAACCAATTGAGTCGGCGGTGAAACCGACTCTTCCGTCGTTGGTCAACGAAGGGGTAATCCGGGTCGTGATGGAAGCTGCCAGGCTCGAAATCTCCTGATCGAGCGGCGCATCGAGCCCTTGATAGGGAGACCATAGGAACTGAGGACGGTTGAGTCGCGAGTGCGAAAACCGCCCCATGATGCGGTGACTGCCGCCAGCGGGCGAGTAGTCGATCCGCGCCAGTGAAAGCCAGCGATCGGCGAAATTAGGCAAAGCAGTCTGAACCTCCGCGATCGGCTCTTTGCTCAAAGGCGCCGCGAATGGATGGGCATCGAGCAAAGCAGCGATGGCAGCTACGGCGGGATTGCGGCTTCTTAGCGAGGCCACCTGATTCAGAAACTCCGTCGACGGAAGCGTGATCGACACGGGGTCGCCATATCCGCGGCTGCGCAGCCATTCGGCGGATCCCGAAACGAACAGGCGATCGCGCAGAAGCGGGCCGCCGACCTGGAAGCCGGGCTGAGACTCATGGAGCGGAGCGCGTTCCAATGCCTGGCGATTCCGTTGCAGGTCATTCGCGTTGAGTGCTGTGTTCTTGGCGTAGTACCAGATCTGGCCGGACCAACGGTTGCCCCCGGCGCGGGTGACGGCATTTGCGAGAACACCGGCCGTGCGACCGTATTCGGCGGAAAAGTTGTTGGTTGAGATCCGATACTCCTGGATCATCTCGGGCGCGGGACTGGTTAACGGTCCGCTGGTGAGGTAATTGTTGCTCTCGACGCCGTCGAGCAGGAAGTTAGACGAGGTGGGACGCTGGCCGGAGATCGCGAGTCCAAGTCCCCGGGCGTTGGCCGTCCCGCCCACGACGCCGGGCTGAAGGATGAGCGACGTATAGAGGTCCCGCCCCGCCAGCGGAAGATCCCTGATCTGGCGCGGGTCGATGACCTGCGAGATCGAGCTCTCGAGTGCGCCTCGTCCGGCGCGCGGAGGCTGAAACGAAGCGGACCGGCTGGTGTCGATATCAGGGCCATAAAATGTGAGGATCGCCTCACTTTGCGGAAGAAACACGCTGCGAAACCGGCCCGACTGCCAGATGTCGGCCAGCGGCCGAAGTCGCAATTCAAACTCAAGTCGCCCGGCCACCGCGAGATCCACTTGATGAACTTCGGCGGGCTGATAGCCGGTTGCTTCGACGCGCAGCCGGTAATGGCCCGGCGAGAGCAACGGCAAGAGAAAAAATCCGGGAGATGCCGTAACGGTTTCCGAGGGAGCGAATCCATCGGGCGGAAAACACCGGACCCGAGCTCCGGCGACCGACGCGCCCGAAACAGAATCGACTACGCGGCCGGTGATGACGCCTTGGGTGGTCTGGGCGAAGGCGCCGGACACGAAAAGCGTCAAAGCTGTGCCCAGCGCGATCGTCGGGCCTAGGCGAAGCGGGGTCATTGCAGTCAATGTCCTGTAGGATGGTAGCACGCGAAAATCAGGCGGCCGTGCTGGGATAAATCTTCTTTTTGTTATGATTCGAACCGTGTTGAGACGCGTCCGGGCGAAATACTCGCACCGTGCATCCATCGTCCTGGTTGCCTGCGCGCACATCGGCGCGGGAATGGCCCAGCAGGAAATCGGACAGGCGCTGATTCTCGCGGGCGGCGGAGCTCGGCTCACGCGCGCCGGGTCGGAACTGGACGTGGCGGCGCGGGATGGAGAGGTCGTTTTCGCCGGAGATTTCTTGCGCACCGGAACAACCGCAGCCATCATCCTCTCCTGCGCCTCCAATACGCGGCAAACACTCGGGCCAGGGACAGACGCGCTGTTTGAACGCAGCAGCATGAAACTTCGCTCGGGAAAAGTGACCGCTCAACAGCCCGCGCCGGGTTGTTTTCTGCCGCCATTGGCAAGAACACCAACCAGCCAACAGCACGCGGGCGCCGCTCTGGCGCAAGAAGCCGCCGCGGGACTGGGTGGACGAAGCCGTGAAGCGCGTCTGGCCAGGATTCCGGCAACACAGAGAACCCGCCTGGAAGCGGATCTAACACAGGCGGGCGAGATCGCTCGCGGCAATCCAGACGATCCCCTGAGCCGGCTTGCGCGCGCCGCCGCTTTCGAGCGCGCGGGACTGTCCGCAGAGTCGGCGGAGGAACTCAGGATTGCATTCAAGATCTGGACTGGCGCCACTTGGTTGCCCAAACGAATTTATTCGCTGATGGAGAAAGCCGGACGAGAAGCGGTGGTGCGGGCGGATCCGGAAAGAGTCCCGTCCGCGGAGCGGACCCTGGTCTTGCTGGTCGGTATTTCGGAGTTTCGGGATGCGCGGATCGCTCCACTTCAGTTTGCTCACAAGGACGCGATTGACTTTGCAGGCTTGCTCGAAAGCGAGCGCGGCGGCGGCGTGCCGGCGCGAAATATCGAGCTACTTACGAACAAAGACGCGACGCGCCAGGGGATCCGGAACGCGATCGAGACTCATTTGAAGGCGCAGGCGCGCGTGGGCGATACCGTAATCCTGTTCATCGCCTCGCACGGCGCGGCGGTTCCGGTGAAGGGACGCAATAGAGGGTTCGTTGTTACGTGGGATAGCGACCCGGAGGATCTGGCCGAAACCGGAATCCCGATGGAAGACATTCGCAAACTGTTCGAAAGCGAACTGCCCCTGGTGAAACGTCTGATTCTCTACGTGGACGTCTGTCACGCCGGCCACGTCGGGCAAGTGGTTCCGCGAGCAGACCTGATCAACAACGCCGCCGCGGGTTCGCTCGCGAACACCGACGTCGAGATGTTCGGGATGCTGGCGGCACAAAAGAATCAGGTAGCGATTGAGGGGATTAACTTCGGCGGCGGCCATGGTGCGTTCAGCTATTTCCTGATGCGTGCGCTCAACGGAGACGCCCGCCAAAATAGCGGTGGAATGATAAGCACCCAGGCACTTTTCGAGTATGTCTCCGAACAGGTAAAGGCGGCGACGGCCAATCGGCAGAGTCCAAAAGCGGTGGGCGACCCGGATGAAGCCCTGTTTGTCGCGCGCATCGTCGGAGCGCCGGCCGCGGTTGGCGAATACACAGGCCCAGTGCAGGTGGCGACTCGATCGGGACTGGCCCGCATTGAAAATTCGAGCCCTGAGTCTCCGGCGCGGGAAGCCCGTCGATTACAGAATCAGGACGCCGGCGAGTTGCTGCGCCTGTTTTCGGACGCGATCGAACAGGGCCGAATCCTTCCGGGCGATACCGAAAGCGCGTTCTTGTACCTCGAGGCGCTTCGCGCGCGGTTGAAGCAGACCGACTACGCGGCCGAGGCAAATCGTCTGCGGACCGCGCTCGAGGATCGCGGCCAGCAAGTCCTCTTAACTTATCTGGCGGGGGAGGCGAGTCCTCAGCGCCGGGACGATTTCTATCGTGGCCTGGCGTATTTCGAAGCGGCGCAGTTGTTAACTCCGGACGCTGTGGATCTGGAAAGCCGGCGGATCTTCTGCGAGGGTCGCGTCGCGTTATTCGACAAAGAGTATGTGCGGGCAGAAGGGCTGTTGGAGCAGGCGGTGGGCCTGGACCCGGAGGGCGCGTACGCCTATAACGCACTGGGTATCGCGGCATTGGAGCGCGCGAGCTACGACCGCGCTGCCGCGGCCTTTCACGAGGCTGTGAAGCGTGCGCCGCTGTGGGCGTATCCACGTCACAACCTGGCTCTGGCGCAAGTCGAAAAGGGTGCCTACGGAGAGGCCGTCAGCACCTACCAGGGGGCGATCGCGCTTGCGCCGGGCGCGGCATATCTGCCCTATAACCTTGGCCTCTTATTCCAAAAGATGAACCGCGGCCGCGAGGCGGCGCGCCAGTACCGGCGAACGCTCGAAATCGAGCCGGCCAACGCGGCCGCGTGGAACGCTCTAGGATCCCTCGCCGCATCGACCGGCAAGCGCGACGAAGCAGAACAGAATTACCGGCGAGCCATCGCGGCGGACGCGGGGTTGCTGGCGGCGCGCTACAATCTGGCCCTGTTGCTCGATTCCGCTCCCCGGCGTGCAGCGGAAGCGGCCGCCCTGTTGCGTGAGAACGTAGGCCGCGATCCGCACGACTTGGCTTCGCGGCTGGTATTAGCGCGGCATCTCGCCGCCTCCGGGGACCAGATGGAGGCGATCGTCCAATACGAGGCCGCCGTCTCCGAACGGCCGGAATACCCCGCCGCCCGCGCTGCTCTGGCTGCGCTGTATATCGAGGCGGGCCGTGCTCCAGAGGCGATTGTTCAGGCCCAAGCTGCACTGGCAGGGCAACCGAAAAATGCTGACTTGCTCGATCTCGGGGCACGAGCGTATTACGCCGCGGACCGGCGCGCGGAAGCGGACGAAGCTTGGCGGTGCGCTCTCCAAGAGTCGCCCGATGGCGCAACAAAGAAGCGGATCCGGAAGTCCATGGAAAAGACCAAGCTGGCGCGAAAATAACACCGAATGTTCGCAAGATTCGCCCGACGGATCCCGTAAGTTGCAGAGATTCGAGGCCGAATGATAACATCGGACTCTTATAATGAAGCGATTAGCCGCCGCCGGCTTCTGGGGCATGGCATGGATACTGGGCCTGTCTGGACTGTCGGAATTATATTCGCAATCGGCGACCACCCCGGTAAGCGCATCCGCCACCAAGTCGGCTCCAACCGGGATCGATGGGCGGCTGGCGGCGCTCTCCGCGCCCACCACGCCGACCACCGGCACCCTATCGCTTTCGTCACTGAACGCTTTCGTGTATCAGTCGGGTGGTCCTGCGCCGCGCACTCAAGACGTAACCATTTCCACGGGAAATATCCAGACCGGGTTTGAGGCGCGTGGCAGCAGCGATGGCTGGTTGCGTGTCAGTCCATCGATCGGGACTACGCCGCAGAAGGTCACTGTCTCCGCGAATCCGGTTGGCTTCGCGCCGGGCGTCTATTCAGGCACAATTACCATCAATGCGCCGACGGCCCCGAATCCGGTCGAGACGCTCCGCACAACGCTTACGGTGTATGCGGCCCAGGACATCCCGTTCGGTTGCACTTTCGTGAATCAAGTTCCGCCCTTGATTCGCGCCGAGGGGCTTACAGAATTAACCGGGGATGTCTTATTGAAATGCACGGGGGGAACGGCCGGAGTAGAGCGGCAGCTTCAACTTTCCCTCATTGCCGCCGGCACACCCTTGACCAGCCGCCGCCTTGGATTCGATCTGGAGGACGTCGTGCTCGTCGTGGACGAGCCGCTGCCGAACGCGCGCACCCTCGGCGTTAACGTGTTTCAGGCAAAGATGGGGATCGAGAGCAACAATGTCACGTGGGACGCGAAGGTAATCGAACCGGGTCCTGGAACATTGACATTGCGGATCGCCAACATACGGGTTGTTGCGGCCGCCTTCCGACCGACAAGTGCTGTCAACGTTAGGGTGCTACTGATGGCGGACGGGAAAAAGGTCCTGGATAACGCCACTCTCGTGGGCTATGTGTCGCCCAGCGTTGGAATAGATCTGCGGCGCTGCGACGACGGCGCCGGAGCCGTGGTGAACTTGCCGGCTTTGGGATTGAATCAGGGGTTGCTCGCTACGAACGGGGTGGGGCGCATCAATCTGAATGTGCGGTTCCTCGAGACGTTCGCGAAGGCATTCCGGACACAGACGCAGGAGGGGGGATTCGTCGTTTCGGACGCCGACATCACCGGCAAAGCAGATCACGGCACGGGGCTAACGCTCCAGATCACCAACATTCCCAGTGTCCCCGGTGGCTATGTGCGTGTGTTCGTCACCACGGGAGCCGTAACGGATGGCGGCGCGAGTTCCCCTACCATTCAGGCTGCGTTGGTTAGCAGCGCGTCAGGGGCGTTCACGGCAATTCCCCCGACCGCAACCGGGGCTTGTGTGAATTCGGGCGCAACGAGTCCGATGGCGGAAATTCCAGTCGACCAAGGTACGGCTACGGCTGTTTGGGAGGTCACTGGTTCAGATCCGAGCGCGACCGAGCGGGCGAGCTTTGGAATCGCGTTCGCCTATCCGTCGACCATACTGTTCGAGCGGCCTCTGGTCACGGCTGTTCTCGGACCCGTCGGGGTCGTTACAATCCTCCGCGGAATTCCGACATTCGAGTACGGCTACTACTTAAATCATCAAGACCTTCAGTCCAGCCGGTCGGGCTTGACCTTTATTGGAGTCACTGGTGGCGCGAGCATTCCGTTGCAAACGCTCCCGTTGCCGGCCGGAACTACAGACTTAAACGTGACAACAACGGACTCTGGCAATTGGTTGACGGCGGCAATTTCCGGTAGTTCGATTGAAGTGAAGTCCGATGGCGCGCGCGCCGCCGCCGATTATTATGGCCAGATAACCGCATTGTCAAAGTCTGGTGGAACGCTCGGCGTTTTCAGTGCAGTCCTCCATCTGGTCGCGCAAACCCCGGGGCCTATCGTTTATCCCCAAGGCCTGATTTTCCCCGCATTCTCCGGAGACCAACAAACAGACCCGCAGAACATCCTGCTCACCAACCTCACCAGCCAGAGCATCACGTATACGCAAACCAATCCAAGTGGAAGTGGTGCCATCGCAGCGGGCGCGACAGTACCGGTCAAGATGACCGTCAACGTGGCAGGCTTGGCTCCGGGGATTTATCCCAGTTCCACGTCGTTTGCTTTCTCCGACGGAACGGCCGCTCAGGTGACGATCAAGACGATCGTCGCGCCCCTGCCGGGTTCCGCGGCCTGCAGCTATTCTTTGACGCCGGCCACAGCCACTCTGCCGTCCTCCGGAGGAACAAGTGCCGTACAGTTGCAAACGACCGCCGGTTGTCCATGGACCGTGGCGGGGCTGCCTGCGTGGATGACTGCGAATCCGGCGGCAGGCTCTGGAAATGCGTCGATCATTCTCACGGCGGCCGCCAACCCGGGTCCGCCGCGCACGGCCTCGTTCCTGACTGGCGGGACCGCGATGAAAGTGAATCAGCCTGGTGGATCCGCCATCAGCGTATCCCTGTCGGACTTCAACATCTCGACGCTGACCAGCGGCGCGGGCGGAATTACAATCGATTCGAAGGGCGTCATCTACCTGGCAGCCGGTGGTAAGGTCCAGAGAATCGCGAACGGCGCGACCACCGATGTTGCCGGCACAGGCCAGTGCGGAAGAAGCCCCGATGGCCCGGCGGCAAGCACGCAAATCTGCGCATCGGGCGGAATTGCGGTGGATTCGGCGGGTGCCGTGTATTTCGCCGACGCCTCCCATTGCGTTCGAAAGGTCTCGAACGGCACGGTGACGACGGTTGCGGGAGTGTGCGGCAGTTCGGGTTTCAGCGGGGATGGCGGCCCGGCTACGAAAGGCCAGTTCAACACGCTGTTTGGCATCGCATTGGATGTGGCGGATACTTTGTATGTCGCCGACTGGGGCAACCACCGGATTCGCAGGATCTCCAGTGGCATCCTGTCCACGGTCGCTGGTACGGGCACTCGCGGCACGGGCGGCGTAGGCGGCCCAGGCGCCAATGCCCAACTCGATTCGCCGTTCGGCGTGGCCGTGGACGCCAACCAGAACTTGTATCTGACCGACAATTCGCGGTTTTTGGTGCTTGCGAACGGCACGCTTTATGAGTTGGCGGATGCCGCTTCCGCCCCGGCGCTGACGAAACCCTATGGAATTGCGGTTGCGCAAGATGGAACCGTATACGTGGCCGATGCGTTCGGGGATCAGATTCTCAGTTGGACGCCGTCCGGCGCGCCATATACCGGTACGCTGACCCAGGTGGCCGGAGGTCAGGGCCGCGGCTACAGCGGCGATAACGGTCCCGCTTTGAATGCGAAGCTCGGTCAGCCCGAGCACATCGCGGCGGATGCTGCCGGGAATGTGTATTTTTCCGAAACGATCAATCGCGTCATCCGGAAGCTGACTCCCGCCGCCGCATCGTGCACGTACTCGGTTAGCCCTGCGACGTGGAACCCGGCATCGACCGGCGCGATGCAAGCGTTCCAGATCCAGACCAGTGCCGGCTGTCCGTGGGCGGTAACAGGCCTGCCAGTCTGGATCACCAATACGGGAGGCACCACCGGGGCCGGCCCAGCAACCGTGACGTTACGGGCCGCCGCAAATTTTGGAGGCAGCCAGAGCGCGCAGATCACGATCGCCGGAGTCGCGGTCAGTGTCGGTCAGGCGGCTTTGGGAAGCGGCGCCGCCGTCTCGTTTAGCATCGGAAACTTCGCCGGCACTGGTGCCGCGGGCTATTCCGGCGACGACGGCCCCGCCTCCGGTGCCGAGTTGAACAAACCTGTCGGCGTCGCCGTGGATGCGGCGGGAACCGTCTATATCGGCGATACCGGGAACAAGGTAATCCGCCAGGTGCTGAAAGGGACGTTATCGACCATTGCCGGTAACGGCCGCTCGGCTTCCGATCGTGACGGTGTGCCTGCGATCTTGTCCGGAATCGCTTTCCCAGGTTTAATGGCTGTGGACCGTGCAGGCAGCCTGTACTTTCCGGACACGCGGAGTCATTGCGTCCGAAAGGTCGCATTGACGAGTGCTTCGACCGGACCAACAGGAGGCTTGGCGTCTGCCACGATCTCAACAGTGGCTGGATTCTGCGTTGAAAGTGGATTCGGGTACGGAGGATTCGATGGCGACGGCGGGCCCGCAACCGCGGCCCAGCTCAACTCGCCGATCGGGCTGGCCTTCGATGCGGCTGGAAATCTCTACATCGCCGACAGCTTCAACCAGCGGATCCGCAAGGTGGATTTGAGCGGCATCATCACCACAGTGGCTGGCGGCCAACAGTCTGGCAGTATTGGAGATGGTGGTCCGGCAACGAGCGCGAGCCTGTTTGGACCCTCCGGCGTCGCCTTCGATTCGCGCGGGTTCCTTTATATCACCGATTCGTTAAACAACCGTGTCCGCGTTGTAGCGAACGGGACCATTTACACCATCGCCGGAAACGGGAGCCCCGGTTTCGCTGGTGATGGAAGCACCACCGGTGCCGCGGGAGCTGGACAGGTGGATTCCCCCCTCGGTGTGGTGGTGGCCGCCAATAACGCCGTTTATTTCGCCGATAACAACCGCATCCGCAGATGGACTCCTTCAAGCGCCGCGGGGGCCGCGCCGAATGTCGGCACCCTATCCACGGTCGCTGGTACCGAAATCGCCGGCAACGCCGGAGACGGAGGGCCTGCTTCGACGGCAGCCTTGAATCAACCAATCGGGCTCGCTATCGATGCCGCCGGTAAAATCTACGTTGCGGATAACGCGAACAACCGCGTTCGCGTGCTGACTCCGGCAATTGCGGCCTCAAGTGTCATCAGCCAGCCCACAACTTCGGACGCGGCAGTGGAACTGCGGGGCGCATACGGCGCAGCGATCTCGGCGTCCGGTGCGCCTTCGAGTGCCGGCCGTGCCGCGGGCGACGACTGCGTTCCGACGAGGATCACCGCGGTTTTTCAACAGATCGGTTATGTTTCCGTGCTGAACGTCGGCTGGTCGCAACCGATCCAGGTGAAGGTCGCCGACAGTTGCAGCCGGCCGGTCACAAGCGCGACGGTCGCTTTGGGTTTTTCGAACCAGGATCCCGCGAGGACGCTGCAAGCGTCTGGATCGGGCGATGGAGTCTTCGTTGGAGAATGGACGCCCGCGCGATTTGCGGCTTCCGGCGTCACCATCACGGCCAATATCACCTCAGCGGAGTTGAACCTTTCTACAATCGAGGCCCGCACCATAGCGCTCTCGAACGCCGCCCCGCCGCCGGTGGTGGACGAAAGCGGCATCGTGGGAGGCGCGAGTTCAACGGCCGGAGATCTGGCCCCCGGTTCGATCATTACGATCCTTGGAACCGGCTTCGCGCCTGGCTCAGACACCGCGACAAGCAATCCGTTGCCGGATCATATCGGCAGCACCAAAGTCCTGCTTGACCTCGTCCCATTGCCATTGATCTCGGTGGGTCCCGGACGGATTGACGCCGTTCTTCCGTTGGACCTTCGTCTCGATCAGCAACACTTCCTCAACGTCCAAAACGGATTCAAGAACAGCGCCACGCTGCATCCGGTGATTCAAGTGTCGCGTCCCGGAATCTTCACGACTCCGCCCGGCTCGGGCCAGGGCGCCATCACTCTGAATGGCGTGCTCGCGGATGCATCCGCTCCGGTGCAGGCAGGCGATGTCATAGCCATCGACTGCACCGGGCTGGGACCGGTGTATCCGTTCGTTGCCAACGGCGTTTGGGCGCCCATCAATCCGCCCTCGAATGTGCAGAACACTCCAGTAACTGTTACGGTCGGGGGCGTCGACGCCAGGGTGGACTTCGCCGGTTTGAAACCAGGAACCGTCGGCGTCTACCAGATTCTCGCGGCGATCCCCGACGGGGTTCCGAGTGGAGGTACCGTGCCGGTGGTGGTCACGGTCGGAGGCCAGGCCAGCAAGCCTGCAACGATTGCGGTTCGCTAATCGCTTCTTCCCTTCAAAACGCCCGCGATCATCCCTGCTGCGAGTATTCTTGACTTGCCGGCCCAAGAATGGGCTAAGCTGCGAAGGTTCTGCGAAAAAAGTAGTCGGTCATGCTAGTCCGCCGGACGTCTAGTCAAATGCGCCGAACCGGCCTAGCAATTCTCTTCACTTGATGCACGCTGGGTCGAGTGTGAGGACCGCGAGGCTACCGACGGCAACGATCCTGCTCGAATCGTGCAATATCGTGCAAGCGTTGGCGGTGATCATGGCATCCATGGTGTTCGCAGCAACCTACAATCTATAAGTTAGTCTGCCCGCGGCGCAGGATCGAGGTCGAATCCCCCCCTCTCCGCCAGCCACAACTAAGTTCAGTCGGAGGATGGACGCGGCGATCATCGGGCTGCTTAGCCAGCCGACAACTGACAAGACCGCGAAGCATGCCGCAACGGGTTCCTGCTGAGTTTGCGATGATGATGCTCGCCGCGACGCCGACGCCTATACTTACGGTGAATATCAACACCTACTATGAAAAGTCGCCTTTACCTCGAGCTGCATGACCTAAAGTCGACCTATTTTCGCGCCGTGCTGGCGCGCAAATGAGGCGAAGTCGCGCGGTGCCGTTTTTGCAGGAACATGGTGCTTACCTCGACGCTGGGTCTCCGCTTCGAGACCCGTGGCATCTTGAAGCATGAACTGTCCGGTATGAGAAAGCGGCGGGGGACGCTGGCACGGTGCAAGCCTCCCAGCCGTACTTCGCGGCGGAAACGGAGCGGATGATGAAACCGCAAGATGTGTTGTTGAAGGCGATGGCGAAGAAGATCACCTGTATGATCTACAAAACCGCACTCACTCTCGTTGTCGGCCTCGCGCTGGCCTGGAGTGGCCGTGCTCAGGATCAATTGGCCAGACCAGATCGCGGGGGCGTGACCAATACCGGTCCCTATGACTACGGTGTTATGGGTCCGCCCGCGACGCCGGCCATTGTGGCGGCCGCAGACCAGGGCGTCACCAAGCCTATGCCGAACGGCCCCTTTCAACCGACTTGGGACTCGCTCCGAGAGAACTACCGGACCCCCTCCTGGTTCAATGACGCAAAGTTCGGGATCTTCATGCATTGGGGCATTTTTTCAGCGGCTGCTCATCACAACGAGTGGTACGAGAAACACATGTATGCCGCCGACGCGAAGTGGCATGCGGAGCACTTTGGCCCGCAGGAGAAATTCGGTTATAAAGATCTGATCCCGCTGTTCACCGCCGCAAAATGGGATCCCGATGCCTGGGCCACGCTCTTCAAAAAGGCTGGTGCGCGCATGGTAATGGGCATGGCGGAACACCACGATAACTTCGCTCTATGGGACAGCGACGTCACTCCGTTCAACGCGAAGAAGATGGGTCCGCATCGCGATCTCGTGGGAGACCTTTCCGCGGCTGTACGCAAGCATGGCTTGCGGTTCGGCGTGTCCAATCATGGCGTCGAAAACTTCACCTTCGTCAATCCGGCGCCGGAGCTTCGGCGGAGGCTTAAGGCTGCTCAGGCGGACCTTTTCGATCCTGAGTGGATGGCGTTTTATAACGTCGCCGATCGAAGCGACGCCGCCATGACGCGCTTCCTGACCGACTGGGTCAATCGCAACCTCGAACTGATCGACAAGCATCGGCCGGACATGCTCTGGTTCGACAACGGAGCCAATCTCCGCCTTCTAGACCCGCTGAAACTCCATATCGCGGCCTATTACTATAACCGCGCCAGACAGTGGGGCAAAGAGGTTTCCCTCGGCACCAAGTTCAACGCATACGCGCCCAGTAACGACGATACAAAACAGATTGGTTCCATCATCGATTTCGAAAAGGTCGGCGTGCGCTCTCCCGCCGGGATCCGTCCTGGCCCATGGATGGTGGACGACGCCCTCGGCACGAATAGTTGGGGCTACGTCGAAGGCATGCCGCTATCGACCGCCGGTGCCATCATCGGCAAGCTGGTCGACACGGTGAGTAAAGGCGGGTTTTACCTGCTCAATATATCGCCTATGGCTGACGGGACCATTCCGCAGGATCAGCAGGAGGTTTTGCGTGAGATCGGCGCGTGGCTCAATATCAACGGCGAAGCCATCTACGGTACGCGCCCTTGGACAAAATTCAAAGAGAGTGGAGCGCCCGGTTATCACTTTACGACCAGCGGTGATACGCTTTACGCGATTGCTTCGGTTTGGCCCGACGGCGATGCGGTTTTCCCCTCTTTGGCGAACGAGAAAATGAAGGGCAAAGTGGAGAGCGTCGCTCTGCTGGGAGTTGCAAGCTCGCTTGATTTTACGCAGGACGGGCACGGCTTAACGGTCAAGCTCCCTGCGAGGCGCCCAGGCACGGCTGCCTGGTCTTTGAAGATCACGGGCCTGAAGTTGGAGCCCTCTGGCGCCGGATCGGGAAATTCGAAGTAAGGCAGGGGCGCCAGCCAGAACGCCATTAGACCACAGTGTCGCGCCACTTCCATATCGGGCTTATGCGAGCAGGCCGCTGCAGGATATTTATAACGAAACCTATCTGGAAGAGTCTCAGCCGAACGACGGGCTATTTATAACTTCACGTTTTACCTTCCTGGATTCAGTCACCGACGACCCTATAATTGAAGCGTGAAGCAGCGCCTTCTTTCGGGTGGCGGCATCGTGCTGCTGGCGATTCTGGTCACGATCATCGTGTGGCAGGTTTCGTTCAGTTTCGGCGAATACCGCCCGTCCAGCCCCGAGCAGACGTACGCCTTGTGGGCTGCTTCGCTGATGGTGTTTCTGCTGACGGTGTTCCTGGGCTTCATGCTGATCCGGAACGGGATCAAGTTGTACATCGAGCGGAACAGCAATCGCGAGGGTTCGCGGATCAAGAGCAAACTGGTATTCGGCGCGGTGGCGTTGACGCTGCTTCCGGCGGTGTTCCTGTTCCTGTTTAGCTACGCGATTCTGAATCGAAATCTGGATAAATGGTTCGCGGCTCCGGTGGATGGCGTGAAGCGGAATCTGGTGGACGTCGGGCGCGGATTCGAGAACGAGATCCGGGAACGGGCGGCGGCGCTTGCGAACTGGATCGCGATGATGCCGGAGACGCGAGCGGCGGCGGACGGCGAGCCGGTGGCGGTGGAGTTCTTCCGGCAGCGATGCCGCGAAAGCCGGATCGAACAACTGACGCTGGCGGCGCAATCGGGCGAGCGCATCGAGCTGTGCTCCGCGCAAAAAGGCGAGATGCGGGAAACGCCGCAGGCGTATTCAGCGACTGCCGCGATTCGCGCCGGAACCCGGGCGCTGGGCACGATCGTAGTGCGGGCGACCGCGCCAGTGGACTTGGCGGCCAAGCAGGCGGAGATCGACAACTTAGTTAAGCAGTACGATCAGTTGTCGGCGAACCGGCGATTTTTCCGCAACATCTATTTAATGATTCTGCTGTTGATCACGATGTTCGTGTTGTTCGTTTCGACGTGGGTGGCGATGTTCCTGGCGCGGCAGATCAGCGTTCCGATTTCGGCATTGTTGGGCGCGGCGGGTGAGGTCCGGCGGGGGAATCTTTCGCATCGCGTAGACGTGAAAGCGATCGATGAGCTGGCGACGCTGGTGCGGGCGTTCAACGAAATGACGAACGACCTGGAGACGTCGAGCAGAGAGCTGGAGAACCGGCGGCGGTTCACCGAGGCCATTCTCGAAAGCATTCCGACGGGGGTGATCTCGCTCGATCCCGACGGACGGATTCTGCGAATCAACCGGGCGCTCCGGGGATTCTTCTCCGAGGAGCATCTGGATCGCGCGACGCGGATGGAGGATCTGTTTCCGGCGGAGGAGATCACAGAGATTCGCTATCTGATGAAGCGCGCCGGACGTACGGGGCTTGCTGCCAGCCAGATCGAAATCAAGGGCGAGGAGAAGATGCTGCATCTGGCGGTGACGGTGTCGGCGCTGCCGGCGTCGGCGGCGGGGGGCACCAAGCCTGGGTTCGTGTTGGTGCTCGAAGACACGAGCGAATTGCTGCGGGCGCAAAAGGCCGAGGCGTGGCATGAAGTCGCGAGGCGGATCGCGCATGAGTTGAAGAATCCGTTGACGCCGATTGCGCTGTCGGCGGAACGGATCGCGCGGCAATTGCAGCGCGGTGGATTGGGCACGGTCGAAGGGCAACGTGTGATTTCGGAATGCGCGGCGACGATTTCGCGGGAAGTGGAATCAGTGAAAAACTTGGCGGATGAGTTCTCGCGATTCTCGCGGTTTCCGGCAGCACAACCTGTGCCTTGCGACTTGAACGAGATTGTCCGGAACGGCATCGACGTGTTCGCGGACCGTCTGGTGAAAATCAATTTGCGATTGGACCTTGCGCCGAATCTTCCGTTGGTGCAGGTGGACCCGGAGCAGATTAAGCGGGTCGTCGTGAACCTCGTCGATAATGCGGCGGAGGCGATGCACGACATGCCGGTCCGCAATTTGCTGGTGGCGACGTACGCGTCCGGGCCGGATACGGTGGAGTTGGTGGTGGCGGATTCAGGGTCCGGCGTTTCCGCGTCCGATAAGGAAAAGCTGTTCCTGCCCTACTTTTCGACGAAGAATCGCGGCACGGGTTTGGGCCTGGCGATTGTTAGCCACATTTTGGCCGAACACGGCGCGAGCATTCGGGTCGAGGACAACCGGCCATCGGGGGCTCGATTCCTGGTGGAGATTCCGGCGCTGGTGATGGCCGAAGCCGAAGTCCGGGTTTAGGTATGGTTGGGCTCAGGCCGGCGGCCTATGCTACTGGGTCACAGGCCGGAGGCCTATGACACTTGGGCCGGGTATCCTCAAAGTAGCCGCAGTCATCTCCTTATGAAACAACCTCGCATTCTTGTGGTGGACGACGAACCGGGCATTCGTGCGTCCCTGCGCGGCGTGCTGGAGGATGAGGGTCTGGTTTGCCAAACCGTCGAGAGCGGCGAACAGTGCCTCGAGGAGTTGGCGCGCAATACATATGATGTCGTACTGCTGGACGTGTGGCTGCCGGGCATGGACGGCCTTGAAACGCTGAACCGCATTCAGGAAATTCCGTTCGGCGACCGGCCGGAAGTCGTAATCATCTCGGGCCACGGGACGATTGAGACAGCGGTGAAGGCGACCAAGCTGGGGGCGTTCGATTTTCTTGAAAAGCCGTTGACGATCGAGAAGGTTACGGTTGTCGTGAAGAATGCGTTCGAGCAGCGGCGGCTCGAATTGGAACTGCAGAGGCTGAAGGACGGGGATCGGCGGAAGCCCGAAATCATTGGCGATAGCGTTCCGATGAAAGCTCTGCGGCAGCAACTGGTGCTGATGGCATCGACCAACGGGCGAGTTCTGATTTACGGCGAGAGCGGCACGGGCAAGGAATTGGTGGCGCATGCGATCCATGCGTCGAGCGCGCGCGCGACGGAGGCGTTCGTCGAGGTGAACTGCGCGGCGATTCCGGAAGAATTGATTGAGAGCGAATTGTTCGGGCATCACGCGGGAGT
Source organism: Bryobacterales bacterium (assembly GCA_038210135.1). GTDB lineage: Bacteria > Acidobacteriota > Terriglobia > Bryobacterales > Bryobacteraceae > JBBQWZ01. The sequence goes on along the minus strand of JBBQWZ010000029.1, from coordinate 26,148 downwards.
GTTTCCAGGCGCGTCGCAGGCGAAGATCGGCAAACTGCAAAAGGCCGATGGGGGAACGCTGTTTCTCGACGAGGTCGGCGACATGAGCTTGAAGACGCAGGCAAAGGTGCTGCGTTCGCTCGACGAGGGCAAGTTCGAGCCGGTGGGAGCGGAGGAGTCGATCCGCGTGGACGCGCGGGTGGTTGCGGCGACCAACAAGAATTTGGAAGAAGAGATCGGGCGGGGCAATTTCCGCGAGGATCTCTTTTACCGGCTCAACGTCATTCCGTTTTATGTTCCTCCGCTGCGCGAGCGATTGGAGGATATTCCGCTGTTGGCGGATCATTTCGTAAAGGACTTCACGACGTCGTATGGACGGAAGCCGAAAGAGATTACGGCCGAGGCGTATCGCGTGTTGCAGGAGTATCCGTGGCCGGGGAACGTGCGGGAATTGCGGAATCTGATGGAGCGGATCGTGATCATGAATCCGCAGACGCGGATCGATGCGCGGCACATTCCGCTGAATCCAGCGCGGAGGAATGTGTTTCTGCCGCCGGCGGAAGCGTTCGGGAGTCTGGCGGAGGTTCGCGAGGCAGCGGAGCGGGATTATATTTTGAAGAAGCTGGATGAGGCCAAGGGCAACGTCACGCGGACCGCGGAGATGCTGGGGTTGGAGCGCAGCAATTTGTACCGCAAGATGAAGACGCTGGGGATCGCTCCGAAGGAATAGTGACATGAAGCGAGAGCGGGAGGTTGATATTCCGCTAGACGCGACGAATCGAGTGACTATACACGCGGTGCGCACTTTCGGTTCGGATGAGGAGGCGAAGAGGTGACTCCATTCCGAGTGCGCTGCACTCGATCATGCAGTTCCTCACGCATTGTTGGGGTTGGGGAACTGGGAAACTGTTGACGCTGAGTTAGACCGTATCGTTCACGGCATCTACGTTTGATGGGCATCGAATCGGCGATGATAGCTCGCATGGATGCCGGTAAAGTTCGACATGATCACTCTAGTGTCGACTCTGGTTCAATCAGATGGGCCTTCTACGGGCGGAAGACGATGAGGTCTTCGATCGATACCAGAGAGCCGGTGGACTTGCCGAAGGGTTCGCCCTTCACTACGACTCGGACGGTGTGCTCGCCGTTTTTCAGGCCGAATTTGTGCCAAAGGGCTTCGTGGCTCTTGTTGCCGAGATCGTCGGAGAAAGCGTCGGATGCGGAATCCAGTTTTCCGTCGAGCAGGATTTCGATTTTGCCGCCGTTGGTGTAGAGGCCGCCGACGACGATGGCTCCGGTGCCTTTGAACTTCACTTCGGCGTCGGCTCCGAAACGGGCGGACTGTTTGCCATAGCGCTGGTCGTTCCAGGGGCCGGAGAATTTCCAGCGGCGATCGTTGGCGGCGATGCGTTCGGAAGGCGTTCCGTAGTTGTCCCAGATTTCGAGCTTGGGCGCTTTAGGCTTCTGCGTTTTGACGAACAGCATTTCGCTATCAGCGCGTCCACCGTTGTCTTTTACCAAGGCTTCGGCGCGTTTTTCGGTCGATGCGACAATGGTGTCGAAGGTGAAATCGGTGAAGTCGAATTTCTTGTCGGCGATGGCGGGGATGCCGCTTTTCCAGATTTCCGGAATGGCCTTGTAGCCGAGGATGACGCCAAGGATTCCGCCGGCGCTGGCCGGGTTGCAATCCGAGTCCTGGCCGGCGCGGGTGGCGATCTCAATGGTCTTGCCGAAATCGGATTCGCCGAATAACAGCGCCAGGACGACGTAGCCGCCGTTCAACTTGGCGTCGATGTTGAAGGGCAGCAGCGCGCCTTCGGGACAGGGTTCGTTCTTGTCCCACTTGTCTTCGATCAGCTGCCAGACTTTACGCCAGTCCTTCGGATTCTGGGTCTGCCAAGTGAGGACGTCGCTCACGAGCCGCGCGTAGGGGCTTTGCGCGGGGATGCATTGCAGGCCGGCTTCAACGACTTTGCGCGGATCTTTTTCGAAGAATGCCGCGGCGTACATACAGGAAATAAACATGCCGCCGTAGAGGCCGTCGCCGGAGTTCATGACGCGGCCGGCTTCCTCGGCGATGCGGTTCGAAGCTTGCGGCATGCCGGGCGACATGAGACCGATGAAGTCGGCTTCGATTTGGAAGTCGATGTCGTTGGCGTGGACGTTGTGCTTGGGGCTTCCCGATAATTTGGCGGAGATACCGCGGCGGAGGTTCCGGCGAGCCGCGAGATTCGCGTGCCACAACTGGTAGCCCGCGGCTTTAAGCATGGCTCCGAAATCTTCGCTGGTGGCGTGGAGACCTTTTTCGTCGATGACCTTGGCGAAGGTCATATCCACATAGAGATCGTCCTGCTGGAGCGAATTCGAAACGCGGTCGGGCGTCCACTTGGGAAGTTCGCTCTCGTTGATCTTGCCGTTGGAGCGGAATTCAGTGGGAGCTCCAAAGCTGACGCCGATCATCTGGCCGGCCCAGCCTCCGGCGATCTTGTCGTGGAGAACGGTGCGGGAGATTTCGCGGGTTTCGGCAAGCGTGACAAGCGGAAGCAGTAGAATAAGCGCGCTGAGGCGCTGGAGGATTTTCATTTGGAGAGGACCGCACGGAGCGCATCCGGCAGTTGCGGGAACTGATAGGGGAAGCCGGTTTTTTCGGTGGCTTCGGGAACCACACGCTGACTGGCGAGAACGATGGCGGCCATTTCGCCAAACAACAGCTTCAGCGCGAATTCGGGAACCGGGAACAGAGCCCAGCGGCGGACAGCTTTCGCGAGCTGTTTGGTGAACTCGGTATTTTGAACCGGGTTGGGGCTCGATGCATTGAGGGGACCCTTCGCTTTGGCCGTGCTCAGCGAGTATTCTATGATGCCGACCAGGTCGTCGAGATGGATCCAGGGCATCCACTGGGTGCCTGGGCCGAGCGTTCCGCCGACACCGGCTTTGAAGGCGGGCAGCATTTTCCCGAGCGCTCCGCCGTTTCCAAGAACAAGGCCGATGCGGGGAAGCACCACGCGAACGCCTAGCGTTTCGGCGCGCAGAGCTTCGCGTTCCCATTCGATACACACTTCGGCGAGGAAATCGTTGGCGGGTTTCGAAACTTCAGTCAGGATTTCATCACCGCGCGATCCGTAGTAGCCGACGGCGGAGGCGGAAACCAACACTTGCGGCTTGTTCGCCATCCGGCCGATGGCTTCAACCAGGTGGCGCGTGCCTTCGATCCTGGTGTTGCGGATGCGTTCTTTGACGGCGGCATTCCAGCGCTGGGAAACCGGCTCGCCGGCGAGGTTGATGACAGCGTCGGCGCCGGCGAGCGCTGCTGCAGGGACTGCTTTTGAGGAATCCCAGACGGTAGAGGCGACCTCTGGGTGAGGCTTTCGCGCCAGTAAATGGAGCGTATGTCCGGCGGCCTGCAATCGGGCGATCAGGGCCTGGCCGACAAATCCCGTCGCGCCGGTGAGAGTGATGTGCATGCTTCCGAGGCCCATTCTACGCTGTTCCGCGCGTCAGGTAATGCGGAACGGGTCTTTGCCGGTGCGCTCCAGGTAGTCAATTTCGCGGAGGTAGGCTTCGACGTTGGTCTTGCGCTTCATGCCCTCGAGGCCCATGAAGCGGATCATGCCGAAGATGGGGCGCTCCCCCCAGGGGCGGTCGTGGAGGCCAAAGCACCAGAGGACGTTCGTATAGGTGTTGGGATCGCGGCCATCGATGGCGTAGCGGTCATGCAGGTAGAGCATGGTGTCGAGCGCGTCGGCGTGAGTGGCGCTCCATTCGATGATCTTCTTGCCCCAGTACATGCGGTAGTAGCCGTGGATGACGCCGCGCAGCAGGAGTTCGCGCTGGGTGGCGTTCCACAGAGTGTCGTGGGTTTCGGCGGCTTCAAATTGCTCGCGCGTGTAGACAGAATCGCGCGCGTCGCCGTCGTGCTTGGCGAGCGTGATCTGGGCCCATTCGGGCAGCGCGTGGAGCGAATCGTAGTTGTCGGTGAAGCGGGCGAAGTTGAAGGCGAGTTCGCGCCGGACGATCAACTCTTCGAGATACTCTTCGGACATCAGCTTTTGTTCGACGGCGTAGTCGCGGACGGCGACGGCAAGTTCGAGCGCGGAAATGTGGCCGAAGTGGAGGTAGGTGCTCATGCCGCTGGTGGCGTGTTCGCTCGGTTCGTTGCGGCTGTTCGCATAGCGGCGGAGATTTTTGGCAAGAAAGTGTCCGAGGCTGCTTTCGGCGGCGAGGCGTCCGCCGTGAAAGGTGAGCGAGGGTTTGACGCTGTGATCGATTTCGCAGGATGCTACCAGGGCGGGGATGCTTTCGGCGGTGACGGCGACGTGGACCCCCGGAACAGGACTGCTCCATTTGCGTTTCGGGCGATTGACTGGAATGCCTTTCAGATAATCGGGCAGAAGCCGCTTGATCTTGGGGCGGATGGTGTAGGCGGCGTACTCGCGTTTCTCGAAACGGTTCATGGGCACGACGCAGCTCGAGTCCACGGCGAAGTACGGGATGTCTAGCTTGGCGGGAACGGATGCGTTGTGCTGGCGTGCGATGAAGGTCGGGTAGTCGTCGGTGACGAGGGCGTAGGCGCGCTTAGCGAGTTGATAGAGGACGTCGTTGGGGTCCTTCGTCGTTTTGCGTGGGTAGAAAACGTAACCGACGCCGAGGCGATTCAGGCGGCGGGCGGTTTCGGGAACGCCTTCGAGAACGAACGTATGAAAACGGTCGTTCGCAAACGGGTACGCGCAGGTAAGCCCTTCATAAAACAAAATCGGGAGGTTTTGTTGATTGGCAATTTCGATGGCGTAGTTCAGGCCGTGGTTGGATTCGACGCGCCGGTTCATTTGCGACCAATACAGTACGTACTCTCCATCCTGCCTGGGTACCGCATCGTTCAACGACTTCACGCGCTCATGCATTCAAAGAAAGGATGCTCCGGCGAGCCCTAAAGCTACAATGAAAGAGGAAGTTCCCTCCATGCGGGCCTGGAATCGAACGAAACTCCTGTGGTCGTACCTTGCGCACAGCGAGCGTGTGCCCGCATTGCCCGTCGAGTACATCGTCGAGACCACGGCGAAGTGCAATTTGTACTGTCCGATGTGCCCGCGGGAAACGCACGAGCAGCCTAAAGAAGATATGCCGGATGCTGTTTTTGAGCAACTGGTGCGCGAATCCGGCTCGACGGGGGAGCATATGATGCTGATTGGCCTGGGCGAGCCGCTTCTCGACCGGGCGATTTTCGATCGCATTGCATTCTGCGAAACGCATGGCGTCTCGACGCTGTTGTCGACGAATGGCGTCTTGCTGGATGAAAAAGCCGCCGACCAGATTCTGGATTCTCCGCTCGCGCACATCACGCTCAGTTTCGACGGAGCGACGAAGGAGTCTTTCGAGTTCTATAGAAAAGGCGCGAAGTTCGAGCGGGTCCGCGATAATTTCGTTCGATTCTGCAAGCGGAAGCACGAGCGAGGGTCGAAGCTGCAGGTGGTAATTCAGATGGTCCGCATGGAGCGGAACTGGAACGAAGTCGCGGAGTTCGAGCGATTCTGGCGCGGCGTGCCGGGCGTGGATCTAATACGGATCAAGTCGGACGAGACGAACGTTCTCGACGCTTCGACAGGGCACCCGGCGTCGGACTGGAAATATCCATGCCACTATCTGTGGCGCGGTCCGATGTACGTGAAGCACAACGGCGACGTGTATCCGTGCTGCCAGAGTTACAACCTGGATGGGAAGCCGATTGGCCGGATCGGCGAGCAGCCGCTCACGGAGATCATGAATTCCGCGAGCATGCGCGAGTTGCGGCGCCTGCATACGGCGGGGCGCGCCGGCGAAATCGAGATGTGCGCGCGCTGCTGCACGACGATTCCGCATCCGGTGCTGGTGGCGGGAAGTTTGCTGATCCATGGAAAGTGGGTGCGCCACCTTCTGCCTTGGGTCGAAAAACTCGTATACTTCTCAAAACTCCCCAAGCGGTGGCTGACTCCGCCGTCGAAGGCGGTTCCGGTCAAAGCTAAGCCGGACCTTGTGCAGATTGAAACGCGGCGGTAGTTGGCTGGGTCCGCTCCCTTACGGTCGCGGTTCTGATGGCGGTGATTGGGTGTCCGCTGCCTTACGGTCGCGGTTCTGATGGCGGTGGGGATTAACGGGAAGTAGATAAGAATGGACTCGCGGGACAAGTCAAATCCGTCGTCGGAGGCAGAAACCGTCGCGCACAAACCGACACCGTCGTCTGGCGCTTCGTCATCGCGTTCTCGTAGCGGAGGTTCGGGTAGTCACTATCGGAGCCAACCGTCCTCGCATGGCGGGGGCGAGCGGTTGGCACCGGGTTTGCTCGTGGCGGGCCGTTACCGAATTGTGGCGATGCTTGGCAAGGGCGGCATGGGCGAAGTCTACCGTGCCGAGGATCTGACGCTTGGGCAGGAAGTGGCGCTCAAGTTTCTGCCGCGGGCGATCGCCGAGGATCCGACGTTTCTCGAGCGCTTTCATAATGAGGTCCGGATCGCACGCCAGGTTTCGCATCCGCACGTGTGCCGCGTCTACGATATTTTCCAGGGCGACGGGCAGCTTTTTCTCTCGATGGAATACGTCGATGGCGAAGACCTGGGATCGCTGCTGAAGCGGATCGGCCGGCTGCCGGGCGATAAGGCGCTCGAATTTTCCCGCAAGATCTGCGCGGGCTTGGCGGCGGCACACGATCGGGGCGTTCTCCATCGCGATCTAAAGCCGGGCAATATTCTGATCGATGGACGCGGGCAGCCACTGCTGACAGATTTCGGTCTCGCGGCGATGGCGGGCGAGGTCGAAGATATACGCAGTGGGACGCCGCAATATCAGGCTCCGGAGCAGCGCGCAGGCAAGGAAGTTACGGCGCGCAGCGATATCTATTCGCTGGGTTTGCTGCTGTATGAGATGTTCACCGGGCGTCAGGCGTTCACGGGGAATACGCTCGCCGAGTTGGACGCGCAGCAGAAGCTGGGAACCGTAACGAGCGTGACGTCCATTGCACGCGACGTGGATCCGGCGGTCGAAGCGGTGATCGCGCGCTGCCTGGATCCGGATCCGGCGAAACGGCCCGCGTCGGCAATTGCGGTGTCGGCGGCGCTGCCAGGTGGCGATCCTTTGGCGGCGGCTTTAGCGGCTGGCGAAACGCCTTCTCCTGAGCTGGTGGCGGCAGCAGGCACCGCGGGTATTCCGCTGAAGGTCGCGGTCGCGTGCATGCTGGCGATTTTCGTGGCGCTGGTCGCGAATTTATTCTTGGCGTCGAAGTCGTCGCTAATGTCGCGCGTTCCGCTGGATCTTCCGGCGGATGTGTTGAAGCTGAAGGCGAAGGAATTTGCGCTCGCCGCGGGCTACACGGATCGGCCCGCGGACACGATCAGCGGGTTCTTTACGAACGAGCCGATGCTGCGGTATTTGAACGATAAGTTCAGCCGGGCGGATCGGGATATTATGCTCGCTGCCGGAACTCCGGTCGCGATTGGCCTTTGGTATCGCCAGAGTCCGCGGCCGCTAGTGCCTGTGTCTGCCGGCAACGCGGTGACGATGGCTGATCCGCCCGGCAATCAGTTGAGCAACATGGTTTCGGTGATTCTCGATTCGAAAGGCCGGTTGTTTTCTTTTGGGGCGGCGCCGCCGCAGGTGGATGACGGCAAGGACGCGCCGAAACCGGTGGACTGGGGCATGTTCCTTAAGGCCGCCGGCTTGGATGAGGCGGCGCTGACTCCGGTTGCTCCGGCGCGAATCGCGTCGGTGGCGTTTGATTCGCGGGTGGCGTGGACGGGCACGATGGAAGGCGCTCCGAAGATTCCGCTTCGCATCGAGGCGGCGTCGTGGAAAGGGAAGGCGGTGTACTTCGGTATCATCGGCCCCTGGGATCGGCCGACCCGAATGTTTGCCCCGACGGTGACGCTGACGCAGACGATTCTCCAATGGTTCTACGTGTCGTTGTTTCTACTGGTGGTGTTGGGGTCGAGCGTGTTGGCGTACCGGAACTGGCGGATTGGCAGAGGCGATTTGAATGGCGCGCTGCGATTGGCGTTCGGAATTACGGCGCTCCAGATCGTGTCCTGGTTGTTCGGCGGCGCGCGGGTTTTGTCGGCTTCGATGCTCAGCCACTTTGTGACGGCGGCCGGGATCGGACTATTTCAGGGCCTGGCGTTGGGTTTGGCGTATCTCGCTCTTGAACCATTTGTCCGGAGGCGATGGCCGCACGCGCTGGTCTCATGGGCTCGTTTGTTTAGCGGCAAGTTTCACGATCCGCTGGTTGCGGGTCATGCGTTAATTGGAATCACAATCGGAGTGGTTTGGTCGCTGGTGTTCGAGGCGGAATCGCTGACTGCGGAGGCGTACGGAGCGTTGCCGGCATTCTCCTGGGTCGGAACTTTAAGCGGGGTCCGGTCGATTACATCGAATGTGCTGGACGTAATTACGCAGGCGTTGTCGATCGCGATGGGATCGTTATTTCTGCTGTTCCTAGCGCGCCTGGTGATGCGGCGGGATGTGCTGGCTTGCGGATTTTTTGTGTTGATCACGACCGCCTTTGCGGTCCTCAGCAGCGCGAACCCGTGGGTGGATGTGGGCTTCAGCCTGGTGCAGTACACGTTCTTCACTTGGATCTTACTGCGAGTTGGACTGCTGCCGACTGTGCTGGCGATTATTGTGAGTTCTTATTTGCCGACGATGACAATGACGACGGATTGGAGCGCCTGGTATGCGACTCCGACGATCTTTGCGACGTTGATCGCATTGGCGGGCGGGCTGATTGCGTTCCGCTGGGCGACGCATGGGAAGCGGCTTCTGGGCGACTTTCTGGATGGCTAGTTACCGCTTCCGACGCACTCCTCGGAGTGCTCTGGGCGCGGCTCGGATTTGTGGCGGGTCGTTAGATGGCTCGCGGCTTTTGCATTCTGACGCGGGCGCACTTGGGGCATTTCCACTTTCGCTGGCCGTGGTAGATGTGGCCCTTCAATTCCTTGAGCGGAATTTTGCAGTGCTTGCAGGTCACGCGGTTCGCCTTTCGACGGCAGCCTAGTGGGCTCGGGTCGCGAGCAGCAGGTTCGACGGAACCTTGGAGAAGCCATAGCCGATTTTGAATTTCAGGGGCGTCGGATTCTGGCTGGTATAGGCCTGTTTCAGATCCTTTTGCTCATACCAGCGGAAGCTTCCGTAGGGATGATCGAACTCGCCGAACAGTTTTACGTTCCAGGGATTGTTGGAAATGTACTTGTACGGAATGCCGGAATCGTCTTGCAGAATGGCAGCGCTCGACTCGACCACCTTCTCCCGGATGATGGAGAATTCTTTGCGGTGGGTCATGTACGAGGTGGCCTTGAAATACGTCGTAAGGCCCTTCTGCTTGGCCATGAACGCGGCGAACGGTTTGTTCTGCGATAGCCGGTCGTCCGCCAGGTTGAACGAGAAGTAGTAAAGCTTCTGGACTGTCGGACTTTCGCTGTTCGTGAATTCGATCTCGACGCCTTTGCAAGCCGGGCCAGCAGGCGAGACGTAATCCGGCTTGCGCTCGACGATGTGTCCGTCTTCATCGAGGCGGACGTAGCGGTAGCCGAGGACCGTGTGATTCATGCGGACCAGCAGTTGCAGGATCGGCGAGAACAGGCCGTCGGTCACCTGTCCGCGGAAGTGCTTGTCCATCTGGCGGGTGATGAAGAAGCTGCGGTGCAACTCGTCGTAGACGGTTTCGCGGACGGCTCCGAGGGTGGCGCCGAGATCTTTTTTCCCCAACTGCTTGGGAGTCGGCAAGGTGCCGGGAGGTTCGAGACCCACCATGACGTAAGTGGGATTTCTTGGGAAGAAGACGCTGAGGATGAGCGAGTCCGGTCCGCTGAAGGGATAGAAGACTGTCGATTTCTCGATGGCCGGCGTGCTCAATTCCTTCTTCTGAAATTCGCGCATTTCGGGAATCGTGGCGGCTTCCATATGGCCCCAGGCGCGATCCAGTTCTTTGCGGTGCACCTTCCAGGCTTCGGTCTCTTCGTATTCGGCGAACGCGCTGCCGCTGGTTCCAGGCAGGCCCGCGAGGAAGCGGCCGGCGTCGTTGGCGTCGCGGCTATGCGGCACCGAAGCGGCAGGCGGTTCCTGGGGGGGCAGCGGCGCGGCATTACTAACCGCGCGATCGCACGAAACCGTGGCGGCCGCGAGGGCCGCGATCAAAATCAGTTGGCCTTGAAACAGGGTAGAGGGGTAGCGCCGAATTCTAGTCACACATCACGTTCAAGAGAGGATTTAACTCATAGTATACGGTCAAAACCACCCGCGCGATGATTAAGTTTGCTTAGGAAACAGCCAGGTTGGCGGGTGCCAGGCGATTGCGGCGCCGTTCGACGAAACGGTCTTTGCCCCAGGCCAATAGGACCATCGAAGCGATGACGCCAAGGCTGAACAGTACGCAAGCCCAATCGGGCAGCTTTTCTTTCCAGATTCCCAACCAGCGTCCGTAGACGATTTCGATATGAACCCAGTAGACAAGCAAGGAAGAGGTTCCGAGTTGACGGACCCAGCTCCAGGCGGTGGGTGAGGTACCGTACTGCGTCCAGATGTAGGCCATTCCGGCCCACAACAGGACGACGCCGAGTTTGATCAGCGGAAGACCGGGGCTGTTGAGCCAGAAGCTGCTGGCGCCGTAGTAGACGGAGTACGGAAGATTCGAGAAGTATTGCGCGGTGATGACGAGCCCGACGCCGGCAAGCGCGGCCCACTGCAACATGGTTCCGGTGTGCTCCGGCTTCACGCGGGTGATGATGCCTCCGGCGGCGACTCCAAAGGCCAGGAAGGAAGCCCAGGGAAAGAAGCTGAAGTAGGCGTTGCTCGGTTCGAAATAAACGCGGAGTAGCCATGGCGCCTGCGACCACGGTAGGAGAGACACGAGCGGCGAGGCGGCGGCGATCAGGAGTCCGGCTAGGGCCGCGTAGCGGGTCCGGTTTTCCGAGTTGAGGATCGCTAAACCCGCCAGCATGGCCATGCCGAAGCCCATGCAATTCAGGATGTCCACCTTAAGAAGATCGCTTGCGGGAGGGCCGGGCAAGCCGGAAAGCCACACCTGGAGGCGAAACAGCACGGCGAGAACGAACAGGTAGCGGGCGCGTCCGAGCGCGGCGGTTACTTTTTGCCAGGCCGAAAGAGCCTGGCGTTCGCTACGTTCCATACCGAGCGAATAGGTGATTCCGGTGAGAAACAGGAAGGTGGCGGGAGCCATGCCGCCGAAGAATTGGGAAAGCGTATACCAGGATCCGGTGCGGTCGCCGGCGAAGCTGTGGAAGGTGTGGCCCTGTATCATGATGATCGCCGCGATACCACGCAGCCAATCGAGATACGCAAGGCGAATCTTGGTTCTTGAGGGAGTTTCGGCTACCGCCTTGGCTGCGGGGTCGGCTTCAGTGTTTCGCGCGCCCCGAGGCTCCTGGTCGGTTAACTCCGGTTTTTCTACGACAGTCACCGCGCCGCGTGCTCCTTGGGCCGCTGTGGTCCGACAAATCTTTGATCGTTCCGGCGAGGCATTCGTTACGGTTCAGGAAGCTACTTGGCTTTCTGCGGGTATTCCTTCTTCACTCCAGGAGGCATTTCGATCGCCATCTGCTTCTCGGTCAGGGGCGGATTGATTTGCATATGCGTGTAGCGGATAGTTTTCGTGTCGCCGGACGGCTCATGCAGGATCTCCTGGATCGGGTAGCCGGAGTCTTCCGGGATCCAGAGGTCGATCGATGTGATGTAGTTCTGGACCTGCTTGCCTTTGGCGATCAGCTCGAGGTGCGTGGTCTTGCGGTCGAGTACGGTTTCCGAACCGACGACGCGGAGGTTGTAGTTACGGCGCAGCTCGCTCGATGTGGTTCCAAAGCCTAACAAAACGAATTGAAAGAAGAGATCGCCTTCGCGTCCAAGGTCCCAGATCTGCACAGTTTTCATCTTGGGATAATAAATCTGGACTTCAGCTCCGTTGAGCGCGACGGTTTTTGCATCCGGCTCGGTGAAGGTAATGAGGCCCGTTGCCGGAGCACCGGCGAATTTTGCTTTCTTGAGCTTGACGTGACCCGCCTGGCGGCTATCCTCATTGATTACTTTCGTGTGATCGATCCACTCGATGCGGGCCGTCATGCCTTGAAATTGCGCGGCGCTTTTGTCCATGCGGCTGGTTACGGAGGACAGAGCCTCGGGATCGGTAACCGCCAGAGCGGCGTGGGCCATCAGCAAAAGCGCTGGCAGCGTGAGGCCGATTCGTAGGCAGGCCGTAAGCTGATGTCGGGGTTTGGGAGGCATGGCATTTATTAGACGCGCGGAGAAGCTCATTCTGATGGCAAATCGAGAAAGCAAACCTACTGCTTGCTGTATGCCATGTAACCCTTGATTTCGTCCTCGACGTCGAAGATGGGGATCACGCGGTCAATCTCTTTGCGAGCTTTGGCTTTTTCGCGGACCAGCACGGAGGCACGCTGGGCCCGGCTCGCTTCGGGAACCCCGGCCAGCAAATCGGGCTCGATCCAGTAGACGCTCGAACCGCCGTCAGCGGGCAACATTACAATATTGGAGGCCTTGGCTTGATCGCGGAAGACTTCCCGGGGGGTCAGGAAGATGAAAACGAGAATGACGCCGACGATGAGATCGTACTGCCAGCCGGCTCGGGGATACTCCCAGAAAATAAGTCGCTTCAGTACGCCCACAGCCTTTATTGTATCAAGGCCGCGGACCGGATTGGCGCCTAATACTTGCGAAGAACGGCCAGCACTTTGCCCTGGATCTCCAGCTGTTCGCGCTGGATATAGATGGGCTGCATGGTCACATTCGCGGGTTGGAGCCGGACCCTGTCGCCGGGTTCGAGATACCAGCGCTTGAGAGTGGTTTCAGCTCCGTCCACCAGCGCTACCACGATGTCGCCTTCATGGACGCGGCTGGTCTTCTCGACCAAAACGTAATCGCCGTCGCAGATGTGGTCTTCGATCATCGATTCCCCGCGAACCTGCAAAGCGTAGGTGGTGGGGTCTCCGGTGAAATCGGCGAAATCCAAGGTTTCGTGGCCGGCAATCGCCTCGACCGGCGCGCCTGCCGCGATTCGACCAAGCAGCGGAACTTCCATCCTGCTTTGGCCGGAATTCCGGCGCTGCTCCTGGTGATATTTGGCAGCGACTTCGAGCGAACGGCTTTGATTGAAACTGCGGCGGACGTACTGCTTGGTTTCGAGCGCAAGCACGTGTTTATGCACAGTGGCAAGCGAGGCCAGGCTCAAGCCGGCGGCGATTTCTTCGTAGCTGGGGCTGTACCCGTTCTTTTCGACGAAGGAGGAGAGGAAGTCGAGAACTTCTTTTTGCCGTTTGGTCAGTGCCATAGCTATGCCAGTATGGGCGAATAAAAGGGGAAATGTCAACGGGAGAATTATCCCAACCGCACGAGTAGAACAGATGACCCGCCAATTCGCGTGATTCTCGAATGACCTTTAGAGCTTCTACCACGCCAGGCGCAACCGAAAGCACTTGTTGCCGGGCTGCTGAGGACTTAAAAGTGACTTATTCGTCTTCGTCCTCTAGTTGAGCAAGCAAAGGAGGAGGCACCAATTCCGCCGGGAGTGGCAAGTCCTCGATTCCAGATACCTTGAAGTCCCATCGCTTTCCGAGAGCGATCAGATGCGCATCATTCGATATGAGTTCGCGGGAGTTGTTAACGATCGCAATTGCTAGTATTTGTCGATCAAACTTGACTTTCGTCCAGTCAGCACGGCTTCCATCGCGCTTGTCTTTGGTTGCCATCGCTTTCGCGGTGCGGTCAGCCAATTCGATGGCAGCAGCCAGATCGAAGCCCTACCATTTTGACCCGTTCAATTCGACTAAAATCTCCTGGATCTTCTCTGGTGGCACCTTAACCAACACCTCCGAAAGAACCGGCGTTGGCAGTAACATTGTCTCATCCGATTGCGCGATACGATCGACGAGGCATTCAAGGCGTTCGAAGGCATACTTGATAGGCTTCGCGGATCCCGGCTTGCTTACTTGCGAACCCGGAACAAAAAGTAACGACAAAGCCGTGGTATCAAGCGTGATCATCGCGGCGCAACTCGTTCATGGTTTTGATAAAGTCATCGGGGTCTACATTCTCAAACGCCGCCCTGAGCCGGTTTAGAGATTCGCCCAAAGCAGCTTCGTTAAGCGGCAGGAAATCCTCAGCCGTGAAGGAGCGCCGGTGCCAACGCCCATCCTCCCGATACCACTGGCCGTTTCCCAAAAGGCGAACTTTTTGGGGCATGAGTAAGTATGGCTTGAGCTTCCGCGCCATTTCGATGGATACAACGCATTTGCTCTCGATATCACCGTCCTTCAGGTGAACATTGATAGTCTCGTCCTTGCCGCCAATGGAAAAAATGTATCCATCAATCGTTGTCGGGCGCTGAACAGGTCCAATCTCCTCTTTCACGCGCCGACGCCGGCCAGGAAACTCCAGTACTTTGCTGTCTCCGAAATAAATTTCCCCGATTGCGTTGTCCGCTGCGAGAAGATCATCGATCTCATCGTGGGCCTTGAGTGCTGGACGAGACGCAGTCCGATCTGCGATGCGACTTGCCCTTTCCTTGATCTTGGGGACTGCTGGATCTTCCGCACTCGCGCGCAGCCGACAGCTACCTGGCTCCACACTTATAAAATGAACGCTGGATTCATTTCCCAAGAGTGCCGCAAACTTCTCGACATACTGGGCAAGGCGCGCCATTGGCAGGGTCTCGGGAGTGAAGGAATCAATCCGCAAAACCAGTTCGTTTTCGAGGGCTTTCTTCTTACGAGCCACTTGGTACACTCCTAGCCGGGAGGTGCCGCGTCGCGCGCACGCCGCAGTAACCCGAACTGCTTGCGAGTCTCATATAAGCAGCGTCCAACGGGAGCCAAACCTAATCGGACGAAAACTCACGACCTTTACAAGAGAGGCGTTTCATCAACTTTTGGAGAGGGTGGTCCCTACTCCGCCCTCTACGAACCCGCTCCAAAATCGGCTTGAAGATCAAGTTCCTTGGTCCCGCTGATTATACCTGAAAGAATGCTCGTCGAAGTGGGCCTTCAATACTTCTTTAAGGCGGCCAGATAGACGCCCCCTAAGCCCTTCAGTCCTTTCGTGTGGATATCGCCGAACCGATTGGAATCGGTTTATGGGACAAACCAGACAGGCTTCTACGTCGATCTAGGCAAAAACGCTCCGTGCCTTGCCGCGACGGGCGCCCTTCTAACATTTCTTGAATGGACTTAGTCGAGCGACGCGGGTGTATCGGTGAAGATCAGCCGGGTCGTCGTTCCGCCGATGCGGATTCTTCCAGCATCGGCTGGCCATTCGAGTTGTTGACGAGAACCTGCGACCGCTCAAACTTATGCGGCGCATTCATGACCTGCTTTGCTGTAAGCTGGATTTTGTGGTGGCCATCACGGTGAATCGTCCCTCTTGTTCCATCCACATCGACGCGATAGTCACCGTCTTTCAATTCCTCGCCGTTGGCCATGGTCCGTTCCATGAAGCTGATCCTGTGTGCACTAGCGACGAGGGTGAAAACCATCATCCACAGTGCAGCGAATAAGCTAAAACGCTTGATAAACTGCTTCCGCCGAAGCGGAGAGCTATTCGCGATCCCCTAACGGGACGAATTTAATTCCGGCCGCACATTCCCGGAGTCTGACACATGCCGCCCGGACAAGACGGCATTTCGGAACTCTTTGGCCCTCCTCCGTTGCTGACTTTGGCGGAAAAAGTGGACATCTCGGTATGGAGCTTCGCGGCTGGACCGCATTTTGGGCACGCGGCGGTGGCGCCATTGCGGATCAACTGTTCGAATTTCGTTCCGCAGTCTTCGCACAGGTATTCAAAGATGGGCATCGGTTACTCCTCGAGAATCGCTAACACGATCTTATCAATCAATCCGCGAATCTCAGCGGCGGGATAATTGGCATCGTTGACGAGAATCGAAAACGCTCGCATGCCGTTGGGGTGCTCGGCGTATCCGGCCAGCGCCGAAACATGCGAAAGCGAACCGGTCTTGGCATAAACGGCAAGTTTTTCGCCTTTGAAACGCTTTTTGAGCGTTCCATCGACTCCGGCGATGGGCAGAAGCTTCATCCACGTCTCGCGGTATTTCGAGAGGTACATCTTGGCGAGCAGTTTGGTTTGTGCAACGGGCGCCACCATGGTGAGCCGCGAGAGACCGCTGCCGTCGGAGAAGTCGTAGTAGATTCCCTCGATGCCCTGTTCGGCAAGAAACCCGCGCAGCTCATCGAGGCCGGCCGTCCGTGACGCACTGTTTCTCCGGGCGCGTCCTACTTCGCGGAGCATGATTTCGGCATGCAGATTCTGGCTGACCTTGTCCACCACTTCAAGAAGGTCGGCGAGCGGAGGAGATTCACGGCGGGCGAGCACGATGCCATCGAACGGAAGGCGTTCTTCAACAGCGCCGCGATGGCGTGCGACGGCGGATCCGTTGATGGCGATTCCGCGGCGCGTCAAGGCGTCGTAGAGAGCTTGCGCGGCAAACAGCGCGGGATCGTCGATGGCGATGCTTTCGATCATTCCGGCGTGGATGTTGACCTTGCCGCTTAGCAGAATCTGGCGGGAACCGGGAGCGCGGGTGAGCCGGACGCTGCCGGCCCCCGCAGTGGTTTCGATCCGATTGTCGATGACGTAATATTCGATCGGCGGCGAAATCGTAAGCGTCGCGGGGTCGCCTGCTTTGGCGCCGGGATGAATTCCGATGCGCAGTATGTTGTCGTACACCGACAGAGCACTGACGGGAGCGCCGTAGTCCGACACGGCGTCGTCGATGGTCCACCCGGGAGGATAAGGACTCCAGGGGTAGAGAGTGTCGTCGCCAACGATGTCGCCATCGACGCGCTTTACGCCGCGAGCAGCGATCTGGTCGGCGAAGTCTTCAATGGCCGAAGGACCGCGGCCTTCGACGGCGTAGGGATAGATGCGATCGGAAAGCGAGGGATCGCCGCCGCCCTCAAAGATCAGATCGCCGGCCAGGCGTCCATCGCGATTCGGATAGGCGGCCGCGGTAATGCGCGTGAAGAATTTGTACTGGGGACCCAGGCGCGTGAGCGCCAAGGCGGTGGAAAAGAGCTTGGTGGTGGAGGCGGGCGCGAACAGCTTGGCCGCATCCTGATCGAACAACGCTTTGCCGGTTCGCAGATCGATGACGTGGATCCCTATGTGCGACTGATCGGCGGCGTCGGCCTGTTCGAGGATCGCGTTGATCTTGTCAACCAGCAGCGGCTTTCGCGGAACGGCAGCTTTTGCGGCATACTTGGGCGCCGCTTTTGAAGATTTCGCCGGCTTCGGCGTGGATTTCTTCAGCGAAGATTTTTTCTGGGGCGCGTCCGGCTTTCTAACTTCAATGGACGCGGTGGTTGGCGAATTCTGCGCGTGGATCGACGCACATATGAGAATCACGAGAGCGCACCCGGTTGCACAGGCGGCGCGAAGGGCGTTTTGTGCGGTTCGGGCGGTCATCTCTTAACGGTATAATCAAATAGACGCTTGGCGCTTGCGCCGTTCGTCGAAATCTCAAAAAAGGCTTGCGTCCACAAGTAAGCGAGGCAAATGAGTAAAGAAGACAGCATTGAAGTGACTGGTACCGTCGTTGAAAAATTCCCCTCCGGCCTGTTCAGCGTGCAACTCGAACAAGAGCGGACGGTGCTTGCGCACTTGGCCGGAAAGCTGCGCCGCAATCGGATTCGCGTGCTGGCAGGCGATCGCGTGACCCTCGAACTTTCGCCCTACGATCTGACCAAGGGCCGTATCACCTACCGCCACAAATAGGCGCGTGGTTTTCGTTTCCCCCTTTTTGTGATCCATGTCCTCCTCGTCTTCGGCACTCGGCCCGAGGCGATCAAACTTTCTCCCCTCATCCGCCAACTTCAAAGCGACAAGCGATTCCGCGTTTCGGTGTGCGTGACCGCGCAACATCGCGGGTTGCTCGATCAGGTTCTCGAAGTTTTTCGGATCGTGCCGGACTACGATTTCAACCTGATGACGCCGGGTCAATCGTTGGCGGTCTTGTCGGGGCGCATTTTAGAGAGCCTTGCTCCGGTGCTTTCCGCGGCGAAGCCGGATATGGTGTTGGTGCAGGGCGACACGACCAGCACCCTGTGCGGAGCGCTCGCCGCATTTCAGGCGCGCATTCCGGTGGGCCATGTCGAAGCCGGACTCCGCACCTACGATTTCGATCATCCGTTTCCAGAAGAGATGAATCGCGTGCTGACTACGCGTTTGGCTGCGCTGCATTTTGCGGCGACGGAAGGCGCGGCCGAAGCGCTGCGCCGGGAGCGGGTTGCGGAAAACCGCATCTTTGTGACCGGGAACACAGGAATCGACGCGGCGCTGTATGTCCGCGATTCGTTGGTCGAGAAGCGCATTTCTTCCGGGCTTTCCCTTGCGCTCGACGAGAGCAAGAAGCTGATTTTGGTGACGGCGCACCGGCGCGAGAGCTTCGGCGTCGGCTTTGAAGAGATCTGTTCCGCGATTGGCGAACTCGCCGGGCGTAGCGACGTCGAGATCGTATATCCGGTCCATCCGAATCCGAACGTGCAGGATCCGGTGAACCGGTTGCTGCGCGGCCATCCGTCGATTCACCTGATTTCGCCGCTCGGCTATGTGGAGTTTCTGGATCTGCTACGGCGCGCGTATTTGATCCTCACCGATTCGGGTGGAATTCAGGAAGAGGCTCCTTCTTTCGGCAAGCCCGTGCTGGTCCTCCGCGACCGCACGGAGCGTCCGGAAGGGGTGGCCGCGGGCACTGCGGAACTAACCGGAAATTCCGACCGCGGGCGGATCGTCGCGGCTGCTGAGCGGCTGCTCGACGACCCGCGGGAATACGCACGGCGTTCCGCCGTTCACAACCCTTACGGCGACGGCCGCTCGAGCGCTCGCATTTCGGACGCAATCTATTCATTCTTCAAGCAATAAAAACTCCAGATTCCGCGTGATGCGGGCGGCTTGCAGGACGGGCCAAGGCCGAATCCCTGGTTCGGGGATTCTATACTGTGGCCGCAAGCGACAGCGATTCGACTGGAGGAGATTTTGAAGAACAGCATTCTTCCGCCAAAGATCCGGCGCGCGCCGGGAATTCGCCACCTGCCGGCGGATCCGGTGGACAACCTAAGAAGCCTGCTCGGCGCTCGGGTTCTCGGGCAGCCGGAGGCGATGCGTGCGATCGTTCCGCACATTGAGATGTATCAATCCGGACTCTCGCCGGAAGGGCGTCCGGCGGGAGTATTTTTATTGCTGGGTCCTACGGGGACGGGCAAGACGCGTACCGTCGAGGCACTGGCCGACGTGCTGCATGGAAGTGAGAAGAGCCTGATCCGTATCGACTGCGGCGAGTTCCAGATGGAACACGAAGTCGCGAAATTGATCGGCGCACCGCCGGGATACCTGGGCCATCGTGAAACGCAGCCGATGCTGAATCAGGCCAAGCTGAACGCGGTGACGAGCGAGAATTCCAGCCTCTCGCTGATTCTTTTTGACGAGATCGAAAAGGCCGCGTCCAGCCTGCAGAGATTGCTACTCGGCATTCTGGATAAGGGGACGCTGCGGCTGGGCGACAATACGACCGTCAATTTCGAACGGACGATGATTTTCATGACGTCGAATCTGGGTGCGCGGGCGATGCGCAAACACTTAGCTCCGGACTTCGGCTTCGAAGCCATTGCGGATCGCGAGGGCATTGGCATCGCGCGCGCCCCCTCGCGGAAGAAGATCGAGAACATCGGACTGAAAGCGGTGAAGAACAAGTTCCCGCCGGAGTTCGTCAATCGGATCGATGCGATTGTGACGTACCAGCCCTTATCGCGGGCCACCATGGCGGGCATTCTGGATTTGCAGATCGACGCGTTACAGGATTTGATTAACCGGCGGTTGGATGAGCGTGCTTTCGGATTGGGAATTACGGACGCGGGCAAGGAATATCTGCTCGAAGAAGGAACGAGCGATGAGTATGGGGCGCGCGAATTAAAGCGGACGCTACAGAAGAGGGTGGTCCAGCCGTTGGCGATGCTGGTGTCCGCGAACCGGATTCCGCCGGCTTCGCACGTGGTGATCGATCTGGCGGCGGACCAGAAGAACCTGGTTCTGAAATTCGCGGCCTGATGGAAAGTCAGGCGAGTTTGCCCAATGGCTGCACTTCGGACGCGATGCGGATCGCGGCGTTCGCTTCGGCCACTTGCAGGTCATAGCGGAGTTGTAGATTCATCCAGAATTGCGCTGAATTGCCGAAATAGTGAGCCAACCGCATTGCCGTATCGGCGGTGACGGAACGCTGACCTTTGATAATCATGGTCAGGCGATTGGAAGGAATTCGCATCGCGAGGGCCGCCGAGTTGGCGGTGACCGCCGCCTCGGAAAGCACGTCGGCGAGGACGTCGCCGGGATGAATCGGGGGCCTCTTACGCTCAGTGGTAATTAGTGATTTCGACATGGTGCGCTCCGTCCTCCCGCCATTGAAAGCAGATCCGACATTGATCGTTGATACGAATACTGAACTGGCCTCTTCGATCGCCCTTCAGTTTCTCCGGACGATAGCCGGGGAAGCTTAGATCCGATAAGGAGACCGCGCTGTCCAGGGCGGCCAATCGAATTTCCGCTTGCTTCTGAATCGCGCCGAACTTCCTCGATCGCTGGCCTTTCAATACCACTTCGGTCTCGGCATTTCGGCAAGACCGGATCATACGCTTAGTATACTACGCGGCTCGTATAATTGGCGGCCCGGAAAGAACGCAAAGCCGGAACCGTTCGATCGTTCCGCACTCTCGCCTTCCGCGTAGACGAAATAGAAATACAATTAGGACGATGAATCGCAAAGGCGCCCGGATGCTGTCTTACACGGTTTTCTATGAAGAAGCGCCTGAGGGCGGCTACGTGGCCTTCGTGCCCGCGTTGCCTGGATGCCACACCCAAGGGGAAGATTTGGTCGAGGCAGAATCCAACGTGAAAGAGGCCATTTCCCTCTATCTCGAAAGCCTGGCTGCTCACGGAGAGGCTGCCCCTCAAGAGGGGCGTTCCTTTCAAGGCCGGGTAACGGTTCCGGCCTGACATGGCTAAGCTGCCATCGTTAACGGCACTCAAAATCGTTCGTGCCCTCAAACGGAGCGGGTTTGTGGAGGACCGGCAGAAGGGAAGTCATCTCATTCTGATTCTGCCTGCTACTGGAGCGAGAACGGTCGTTCCAATGCACAAATCGCGCTCGATCAAGGACCCGTTACTGCGTTCCATCATTCGAGATGCTGGGCTTTCGATCGAGGAATTTTTAAGGCTGCTCCGAAAGAGCAATGAGCTTAGCCGCACTTTTTGTCCAACCGCGGAATGAGAAAGGCCGGATATCAGTTTCCTGGATCCGGCCTCGTCTTTCCGTACAGAGTTACTTACGCGGCTCGCTCGACGGGGGAACGATCCCTTTCAGGCGCATGTAGGTGACCAGGTTTCCGTAGTGCTCGAAGTTGTGGGCGGTGTTGAAATCGAGCGTGTTGATCACTGTCGAATCGCGGCCGAAAAATTTGACGGCCTTATTCGCGGTTTCGTCCGCTCCGGCGTAGGCTTTGTCGCAGTAGGCGAAGGCGGTCTTCAAATCTTCGATCAGACCCGCCTTGGATTTCCAGGTTTTCTCGACGGAGCTCTTCGGCGCTTCGCCGCCCAGCACGGCCGAGCAGAACAGGTATTGCGCGTCCGCGATGTGGCCAAGCACTTCGCCGAAACTGCGGACGTCGGCGGTGGGTTTGTACGAGAAATTGTCTTCCGGCATCTTCTCGGCGCTCTTCATGATGTTGGTTTTCGAGATCGAGTAGGTGCCGAGTGAGCCCTTCATGACGGAGGGCGTCTGGGCGAACGAACTGGCGGCGAACAGGGCAAGCAGAAAGAAAGTCTTCATGGTCTCTAGTGAACTCCTTTAAGGGTCTATTACGCGGACCTTATGCCTTCATTACGTTCCGTCCGCCGTATCTCGTGATGAGACGCGATTCGAGGGCCGTTGGTCGCGGAAAAAGGGCCGTTGGTGGAAACTTTAATGCGCCTCAGCGGTGGAAGGCGGAACAATCTTCTTCATTCTCATATAAGTAGAGAGATTTCCGTAATGCTCGTAGGTATGTCCGGTATTGAAGTCCAGGATGCTGACCCGGGTTTTCGGGCCGCCGAACATGGTTGCGGTTTCGAGCATTTTGTTGGCAGTCATTCCGGCCCAGACGCCGTCGCAGTAAGCAAACGCTTCTTTGAGGGCTGCCATCACCTCCGGTTTCGCCCTTTTTGTCTTCTCGACGCTCACAGCCGGTGGTTTATCTCCGACGGCGCCCCCGCAAATTCCGTAAGTTGCGTCTGCGATGTGTCCCAGTACTTCCGCAAAGGTCCGCACGTCGTCGGTCGGGCGGAACGAATAACTGTCCGCCGGCATTTTCTCGGCGGCTTTCAGAACCTCTGTCTTGGCATAGGTATAGAAGCCTTTGGAACTGGCGACAACGAGGTCAGGCTTGGCGGTTTCGGGCTGCGCGAAGGCGGCGGCTGAGCAGGCTAGAAATAGGATTGACAGGGATTTCATGGATGGGCTTCTCCTCAGCGTGATTCTAGACCATTTGCGGCGATTCCTGGCGGACTGCTTTGCGGGTCCAAGATCGCGTGAGAATTATCCCATGGAGTACACACTATAGGAGAAGTCCTGTTCGATCCGCCGATTCCGCCATTCACCCCGCCGTACATACTGTTGCAACTGGGAGCGAGCGGATTGCGTCTGAAGTACTTGACAGGTGAATGAAGTAGCAAGATACTGAGATCGTATATGCAACTGAGTTTCAAGAAGAGATCGGTAGAGCGCACTGGCGCTGCTGCGAATCTCTCGGAACTTTCCGAAGGCGAAACGGGCATCTTGGAGCGCCTGGACCTGCCTGCTGAACTGGCGCAGAGGCTGATGGAAATGGGGTTTGTGCCTGGACACGAGATCACGCCCGCGCGATGCGCTCCGGGTGGCGATCCTCGGGTGTTCCGCGTGGACGGCTCGGAAGTGGCGTTGCGGCGGGAGACCGCGCGTTGCCTGATTCTGCGAACGAACCCGGAATAGATCCGCGTCATGGCCGACTGCCACAGTTCCGGGCTCGCCAGTCCCACACTGGTGACGATTGCGCCGTTGCCGCAGGCGGCGCGAAAACATGTGGTCGCGATCGTCGGTCCGCCCAATTCGGGCAAATCCACTCTATTTAACCGGCTGACCGGACTTCGGCAGACCGTAGCCAATTTCCCCGGGGTCACGGTGGAGCACCGCGTTGGCAAGGCTCCGCTTTCCGGGCATCGCGAAGTCTACCTGGTCGATCTTCCGGGCGTGTACAGCCTGTCGCCCCGCACCGAGGACGAGCGGGTTACCGCGGATGTCCTGCGCGGCGACATGAAGGATCTGCCCAAGCCGGACTCGGTCCTGCTGATTCTGGATTCGACCAACTTAGGGCGCCACTTGGTGCTGGCCGCTCCGGTGCTGAGCCTTGGGCTTCCGACGCTGGTGATCCTCAATATGGCGGACGATCTGGCGCGCCGCAGCGGTGAGATCGACGCGGCTGCACTAGCGCAGCAACTGGGCGCGCCGGTGGCGCTGATCAGCGCGGCCAAGGGAACGGGCATCGACAGGATCACGCAATTCCTCGAAGGAACGACGACCGCAGCGGCGGCGCAAAAAGAGGCTCCGGCCTTCAAGCGGATGGAACTGCCCGTCCTGCAGGATATTCCGAAATGCCGCCAGTGGGCGACGGCGATTAACCAGAAGGCCGGCTATCACGCTCCGGCGCCACCGCTGTGGACGCGCCGGCTGGATCGGGTGTTCCTGCATCGGTGGGCGGGTCCGGCAGTTTTCGTCCTGGTAGTCCTCGCGGTTTTCCAGACCATCTTCGCCGGCGCGCAACCGATCATGGACGGGATGAAGCAGCTGTTCGCCTGGGGCGGAGGTCTGCTGGGCAGTTTGCTGCCGGATTCGATTCTGAAGAGCTTGCTGATCGACGGCGTATGGGCGGGAGTCGGCAGCGTCGTCGTGTTTCTGCCGCAGATTCTGCTGCTGTTCCTGTTTATCGGGATCCTTGAGGATTCGGGCTACCTGGCCCGCGCCGCCCTCATCGCCGACCGCACGATGTCGAGGTTCGGCCTCGAGGGTAAGAGTTTCATTCCACTTCTTTCGGCCTACGCCTGCGCGGTTCCGGCGATCATGGCGACGCGGACGATCGAGAATAAGCGGGATCGCATCGCCACCATTCTGATCGCGCCGTTTATGACCTGTTCGGCGCGGATTCCGGTTTACACGCTGATCATCGCGGCTTTCATTCCGGAGAAAAATCTGATCGGTCCCTTCATGGGATCGGGCACGGCGGCCATGATCGCGTTGTATGTGCTCGGCTTTCTGGCGGCAATGGTCACGGCGCGCGTCCTGAAATCGACGATCCTCAAGAGCCGCCGGACGTCCTTCGTCCTTGAGATGCCGCCCTACCGCTGGCCCACCCTGAAGTCGCTGGGTTTGCGCCTGGTGGATCGCGGAAAGGTGTTCCTCAAGCGGGCGGGAACGGTTATCCTGACTGTCGCCGTCGTGATCTGGGTGCTTGGACATGTTCCGTTTCATGACGGCAAAGCGCCGGCGATCGGGGACAGCTTCGTCGGCATGGTCGGCCATGCGGTGGAGCCTGCGATCAAGCCCCTGGGGTTTAACTGGAAAATTGGCGTCGGGCTGATTACGTCTCTGGCCGCGCGCGAAGTCATCGTCGGAACCCTGGGCACGATTTATGGAATCGAAGGCAATTCCGACGAAGGGGAACCGGTGCTTTCACTCACGGGAACCGCGGGAGATTTACAGCAGGAGCTACGGCGCGACCTGTCGATTCCAGGCGCCGCCGCGCTGTTAGTCTTTTTCGCCTTCGCCATGCAGTGCATGTCCACCGTGGCGGTGGTCCGGCGGGAAACCGGCGGCTGGAAATGGCCGATTATCCAGTTTTCCTACATGTTCGTACTTGCCTATCTCGGGGCTCTGGCGACCTACCATCTAGTACCTTTTTTTCTCTCGTAACCCGTTGAGCTGGGGTATTTTCCTTAGGTTTGGCCTACCTTAGGGGAGACCCAATAAACGCCTTAGTACTGGGCGATTTCCAGTACTATAAGTACGTTGGCTTCATAGGCTGCAATCGAGCCCGGCGCCTATCTTTGCTTTGGAGCATACCAAAGCAATGAAACACACACTCTTCGCGATTCTCTGGCTCAGCTTTTCTGTCGCCGCGTTCGGATCTTCCTTCACCGTTATCGACCCGTTTCCTGGCAGTTCCTGTGCGAGTCCGGCTTGCGATGTGATCGGAGACCCGCTCAAGTTCGATGTCCAAAAGGGCGTGTTCACAACCAACGCCTCGGCGGGTCAGTTCGACATTTTTACGAATTTCGGCAATTCCACGCTCGCGCCGTTTGCGGGCGGTGGCAACTATCAGTTGTTCGTGGGCGATCTTCTTTTCACTATGAATGGTGTCGTAAAGTATGGCGTAGCGATCACGGCGCACGGCGAATCCGGCAACACTGGCGCCCGCACCGGTGGTTCGACCCTGACGGCGGGCGAACTGTATCAGGTGAATAGCGTCGCGAACGGCGTCGAGACCTCCGACAATGTGATGGGATCGTCTGGCAGCATTTTCCGCAACGGCAGCAATGTTTGGCTGCGGAATGCGGGCGGATCGCTCTCTGCTCTTTCCTTGGGCACCGTCAGCGTGCTCGCCAACGGCAACGGAACCACTGCCGCGGAACTCGACATCCGCCTCGCATTCAGCAGCCTTCCTGCTGGATTCTTGAGCGACTTCGGCAGCGCGAATTTCGGCATCTCGTTCGCATCGGCGACCTGCGCGAACGACATCATAACCGGCAACAACGTGCCGGAGCCGATGACGATGTCCCTAATTGGCGCCGGGCTGATCGGTCTCGGTCTCGCCCGCCGTTTTCGCAAGGCTTAACGAGCTCCCGCGGCAAGCCGCTTTCCGGGCGGTTGTTCGAGACTTCATCTTCGGGCGCTGAAACTCGCCTCCTCCGACGAGCCACAGCATTTTCTCATCGAAGGATGAGCCTGAAGCGGGGCGTTGAGGGTGGGTGAGGCTGGAGTCTTTCTTTTTTGTTTGAGGAAAGAAGCAATCGTAGGCGCTGTGGGAATGTGGGAAACGCGGGAGCGTTTTCCAAGGG
>JBBQWZ010000028.1:0-85984 GCA_038210135.1 Bryobacterales bacterium | reverse complement strand
GCTGACGGCGGGGAGCCGTGGAAATGACGGTCCGTGGAAAGCCTGGAAAACCAAACCCAGGTTTTCCACCCTTCCCCCCGCCCTTGGAAATCGCTACGCGATTCCCACATTCCCACCGCTCCGACTCCTCCTTATATAAAGCACAAGCACCTGGTGAGGCAAAAACCGCCTCACCTAAGAATCAACAACTTAGAGGTGGGCCAAAACAAACTGCCGAAATGGGCCAAAAGCACTTGCCAAACGCAAGACCGTCGGATCAGCATGACCGAATCCTGGAAGCGCGTTTCAGGAGACGTCGTTGACACAATGACGCATTCCTCGACCGCGCTTTTCGGCAGGGAATCATCAAGCTATAAACGGCGGAGAAATAATAGACCACGAAACGCCGCGTGAGCGGTGGTTTGTGGCGGTCAGAAAGTAGACCACCACACTTCAGTCCCAGAACACACAGGAGAGCTGTGTTTGGGGACACGCTGGGAGGTGTACAAGGTGGAAGTGTATGCGCGCGTAAGACGAGCCATTCAGGTGGATGGAATGAGTCAGCGGGAGGCGGCGCGGCAGTTCGGGTTGGCGCGCAAGACCATCCGCAAGATGCTGGCGTATTCGATTCCACGGGGCTATCAGCGGAAAAAGCCCATTGCGAAGCCCAAGCTGGGGCCGTGGCTTGGCATCATCGACCAGATTCTGGAAGACGACAAAACCCAGCCCAAGAAGCAGCGCCACACGGCCAAGCGGATCTGGGATCGGCTGAAGGCTGAGCACACCTTCAAAGGCGGCTACACCGTGGTGAAGGATTACGTTCGCGAGGCGCGCGTGCGGCACAAGGAAGTATTTGTGCCGCTGGCGCATGCGCCGGGCGAGGTACAGGCCGACTTCGGCGAGGCGTTGGTGGCGATCGCGGGCGTAGAACAGAAAGCGCATTTCTTGTGCATGGACCTGCCGCACTCCGACGCTTGCTTCGTGGTGGCGTTTCCGGCGGAGAACACCGAGTCGTTCCTGGAAGGCCACAACCGCGCGTTGGCTTATTTCGGCGGCGTGCCGCGGACGATTCTCTACGACAACACGCGCATCGCCGTGGCGCAGATCACCGGGGATGGCGAACGCAAGCCGACCGAGGCGTTCAGCGAACTGAAGTCGCACTATCTGTTTGAAGCCAAGTTCGGGCGTCCGGGCAAGGGCAACGACAAAGGCAACGTGGAGGGGCTGGTCGGATATGCGCGGCGCAACTTTCTGGTGCCGGTGCCGCGCGTGGCAACGTGGGACGAACTGAACACGCACTTGCGCGAGGAGTGCCAGAAACGCCGCGAGCAAAGATTGTGGGGTAACAAAGAGACGATCGCCGAGCGCTTTGAGCGCGATAAAGAGAAATTGCTGCCACTGCCAGCGTCTCCGCACGAAGCCTGTCAGAAGCGCACGACACGAGCCAGTTCGCAAGCGCTGGTGCGGTACGAGACCAACGATTACTCGGTGCCGGTGGAGTACGGACATCGCCAGGTGCTGGTGAAAGCCTTCGTGTGGGAAGTGGTAATCAGTGCGGCGGCCGAAGTGATCGCGCGCCATGCGCGCAGCTATGGGCGCGAGGAGATGATCTTCGATCCGCTGCACTACCTGGCGTTGCTGGAACAGAAGACCAACGCACTTGACCAAGCGGCCCCGCTTCAGGGCTGGCAACGGCCGAAAGAGTTCGCCGAGTTGCGCCGCCAGATGGAAGCGCGCTTGGCCAAGCGCGGCCTGCGCGAGTACGTGCAGGTGCTGCGCTTGCTGGAGACATTCTCGCTCGCCGAAGTGACGGCCGCGGTGCAGCACGCGCTCGCACTGCCCGCGATCTCTTTCGATGCCGTCAAACATCTGCTGCTGTGCGCCATCGAACAGCGTCCGCCGAGGTTAGACCTGGAAAACTATCCGCATCTGCCCGCCGCGGAAGTGACGCTTACGCGCGCCGCCGATTATCAGGTGCTGCTGGTGGAGATGCCCGCATGAGTGACACGCCCCAGGTGCTGCTGGAGCATTATCTGAAGCAGTTGCGCTTACCCACCATGGTGCGCGAGTATCCCAAGCTGGCCGAACAGTGCGCCAAGGAAGCCGCCACCTTCGAACAGTTCCTGCTGCGCTTGGTGGAACTGGAGATGCTGGATCGCGAGCGGCGCTCCACCGAACGGCGCATTAAATCCGCCAAGTTTCCGGTCACCAAAAGCCTGGAGACGTATAACTTCCTGGCGATTCCCAAGCTCAACAAGAAACTGGTGGTGGAACTATCGCGTGGCGAATGGATCACCCAGCGGGAAAACGTGCTGGCGCTGGGCAACTCAGGCACCGGCAAAACGCACATCGGCCTGGCGCTGGGGTTGGCGGCGTGCCAACGCGGTTTTCGCGTGCGCTTCACCACCGCTGCTTCGCTGGTGCATGAGTTGATCGAGGCGCGGGATGAAAAACGACTCCTGCGATTCCAGAAGAACCTGGCCCGTCAAGAACTGCTGATCGTCGACGAACTGGGCTTCGTGCCGCTATCCAAGACCGGCGCAGAGATGCTGTTCGAAGTACTCAGCCAGCGCTACGAGCGGGCCTCCACCTTGGTGACCAGCAATCTTCCCTTCGCTGAATGGACCGAAGTGTTGGGTTCAGAGCGTCTGACCGGCGCCCTCCTGGATCGCTTGACGCACCACGTTCACATCCTGGAAATGAACGGCGACAGCTACCGGCTCAAAACCAGCCGGAAAAAGAACGACCCATCCCAGTAGGCCCCTTCAAAATGGCCGGCTGGTTTGGAGACGGCTTCCGCTCCGCCCTAACCGCGCCGCCCTACGGGCGTAGCAGGGCTCCGCTCCAGCCGCCCCCAAACCAGGGGAAAAGCCTCCCGGAACAGCCGTACGTGGTCCCCTTTTGCTCCGCCCCGGCGGGAACATTTCACTCCGCCCTTGACAAGACATTGCCGTTTGGAGGGTTCATTGTGCCGGTGAAGATGTCCAGCGCCGCCGTGCCTTCAAACACATTCCGGGCATCGCGAAAACGATTCCGGGCTCCGGCGAAAACCGTTCGCCTTCCCGTCGGAATCACTGTTCGCCTTCAGCCCGGAATCCCGGTTCGCCTCACCCCGGAATCGTTTTCACGTTCGCCCCGGAACCCCGTTCGCCTTCGCCCGGAATCCGCATCCATCTCCACGATGGCCGCTCCGGACCCCCAAGTTGCCAACTTCTCGAAGTTGCCCGGACAATTCGGTTGGGCACCTTCGGGCGTGTTGGGCATCTACGGGGAGTGGCCACGCCCAGCCCCCTTCGTACCGGATTCGGCTTGATGATTCCCAGCGACCCAGACGCGCGCCTGAGTCGAAATCGCACGCGCCCGCCCGCGGTGTTCCCGGCAATGTCTAGGAATGTTCCAACCCGTTTGCAGGGCTGGTTTTCGGCTCCGCGAATCCTATCCGTACTGCCGAGAAGATTTCTGAAAATTACCACCCGTCGGCAAGCCGCCTTTTCCGGTTCCGCGAGTCGGACCCATTGGGGACTCAGGGCGTAGGTGGGTTTGCCGTTCTCGATCCATCGCTGTTCGTACACGTGGATCGCTAGCTAGGGCGATGTACGGAAACATGTACGGAAGGATGGCGCGTACCTACGATTGCGACGCTGTTTTAAGGAGTGATCAGGGTGAATCAGCCGAAGCATCATCACCCTGTGTTTACAGCAACGTGGAGCATCTGTTAGCACTGCTTATCAGGGTAACCCGATATCTTACAAGCAGGATGTCTGGGGTTCGAGTCCCTAACCGCCCACCATTGAAACTTTCCATTGCTTCGCGCTCGCGCGCGGAGCGTCCCTTTTTCGTCGCATTCCGAATTGTCATTCGACAGTAGTTGCGGATCGCGCGGCTTCACCGTCTTTCCTTGTGTACGAACAAAAACCGAGCCAGGTGCAAAGCGCGTGGCATGACACCGAAGTCCGTCCGGTGAATGCAGCCGAATCCAGGGCCAACGCCTGCCGACTAAAGCTACGAAAATGGAGTCCATGGGCAAACGGTTGTCGTGGGGGCTCTTGATCGGGGCGATCGCGGTGATGATGCCGCCGGACGCCTGGGCGCAGGATTGGAAAGATAAGCCAGTGGCGAAATGGACCGCCAGCGACGCCCAAATCATACTCGCGGACTCGCCTTGGACGAAAAGCCTGACGGCGATGCCGGGAAAGCCATTCGAAAAGAAGGCGCCCGCCGATCGAAAGGCGCGACGGAGCGGAAGCCACGCCACGACGGCACCGCCCGAGTCTCCGCAGACGGCAACGCAGGATCCGGTCAAACTGCTCCTACGTTGGGAAACGGCGTTGCCAGTCCGGGAAGCCAGGCTGAAGACTAAAGATCCGCTGGTGATCCCACTGGACGACGGGCACTATGCGGTAGCGGTATATGGCATCCCCAAGTCGGTGATCGTGGCGGACGGCGGCCAATCGGCGAGGCAACTGAAGTCCGGAGCGACACTCAAGTGCCTGGGGAAGAACGTACTGAAGCCCTCGAGAGTCGAGATCCTTTTGCCGGAAAGCGGGCCAGTGGTGGTTTACTATTTCTCCCGAAACATCGAAATCACATGGCGGGATCGGAAGATCGACTTCGCCGCTCGCGTCGGTCTGCTAAAGTTCACGCAGGCTTTCGATACCGGTGAAATGATCCTACAGGGCAAACTGGAGCTATAAGCGGTCTGGCGCGGCGATGAAACATTTGCGTTCCGGGCTGGATCGTCTCAATACGATTCCTGATTTCAGCGAGCAGGATCGGCGAAATTGGGCGGACCCCATTTCCGTGGCTAAGCAGGGCCGCGCGGGATCTATTCGGATCGAGCCCGCTTCATGACACCATCGAGACACGCGCCGCAACATTCGAGCCTAAGACCCATCCTGATGGTCGCCGGCGTCATTGCGGCGATGTACCTGGCTCGGGAGGTTCTGATCCCATTCGCGTTCGCGCTGACGTTGGCATTCATGCTGGCGCCGGTAGTCGGCGTTCTACAACGGATGTATTTACCGCGGTTTTTCGCGGTCCTGCTGGTGATGACGGTGTCCGCCGCCATCATGGCCGGCGTCGCGTGGGAAGTGGGCAATCAGCTGGTCGCCGTGGTGAACGACCTGCCGAAGTATCGCCAGAATATTCGCAACAAGATCGATTCGTTCCGCTCGCCGAAGAAGAGCGTGCTTGCGCAGGTCAGCGAAAACGTAAAAGAGATCAGCAAGGACCTCTCGCCAGACACGCCGGGGCGGAGCCCTTCGACGCCCGCGTCTCGAGCCGCGCCTCGCGCCCCTGGGGTGCCGGTGAAAGTTGAGGTGATCGATCCGGAAGTCACGGGACTGCCCTATCTTCGGTCTCTGCTCAGCCCTTTTCTCGCGCCACTGGCGGAGGTCGGCGTCGTGCTCATCTTCACCGTTTTCATGCTCGTGCAGCGCGAGGACTTGCGGAACCGGTTCATCCGTTTGGCCGGGTCCGGCCGGCTGAACGTGATGACGCAGGCGATCGACGACGCGGTGCATCGCGTCAGCAAGTATCTTTCATTACAGTTTCTGGTGAATGGCGTGTTCGGAGCCGTTTTCGGGGTCGGACTGTTCTTCGTCGGAATTCCCAATGCGTTTCTCTGGGGTGCGCTGGCCGGCATCTTCCGGATTGTCCCTTACATCGGCGCCCTCTCCGCCGCCTCGCTGCCATTCCTCTTGTCGTTGGCCGTTTTCGACGGGTGGCAGCAGCCTGTTTTGGTTTTTGTGCTCTACACGGTGCTCGAACTGGTGGTCGGCAATTTCGTCGAGCCTCTTCTTTACGGCGCGCATACCGGCATTTCTTCGTTGGCTCTGCTGGTGACGGCGGTGTTCTGGACAGTGTTATGGGGTTTGCCAGGTCTGGTGTTGTCCACTCCGCTGACGGTCTGCGCGGTGGTGCTCGGACGCCACGTCCCGCAGCTCGGATTTCTGCATATCCTACTCGGCGAAGAACCGGTACTCGAACCGCGCGAGCATCTCTATCAGCGTTTACTCGCAATGGATGCCACGGAGGCGCGGTCCGTCGCCCATGGTTACCTGAAGGAGCACAGCCTGGCCGATTTGTACGACTCGGTCCTTCTGCCGGCGCTCGCTTTGGCGGAACAGGACCGGCATAAAGGCGCAATCGATCCAGCCAGGGAAGAATCGCTGTTCCTGACTCTGGGAGAGATGATTTCCGAGTATGGAGAACATCACGAGCCGATCGCGCAAGCGATCGAAGCGCAAGCCAGCGAATCGGACGCGGTGGATGCGGCGCGAAGTGCCGGAGAGACGCCGGCGTTAAAGAGCGACATTCGCGTGCTCTGCTTCCCCGCCCGTGACGAAGCCGATGCAATTTCCGCCGCTATGTTGGCGCAGGTGCTCGAACGCGGGGGCTTCTCGACCATCTGCATGCCTGTCGGCATCGAACTCGAGGAATTGAAGGCGCTGCTTCACTCCGGCACGAACGACCTGATCTGCATCAGCGCGGTGCCGCCGTTCGCCCTTGCCCATTCGCGGACCATGTACAAGCAGATCCAGGTCCGTTTTCCGGAGGTGACTACGCTGGTCGGAATTTGGGGCTTTGACGGCGACATCTCGCGGGCGCGGACGCATTTCGGGAAAGAGGGCGCAAACTCTTTGATGACTTCTCTGTCGGGAACTTTAGCGCGCGTAACGGAGATCGCTCAACAACGGCAAACGGCCGGCGCGCAAACTCGCCCGTCCTTCGGATAAGCCTCTATTCACTGGGGCCGGATCACTGGCTGCGTAACGCAAAATGGCCTGGAAGATGGAGCACCGGGCCACATTCCTCCGAAATAAATACGCGCGGGACAATCACGCCGTAACGCGGCTTTCCGACTTTTTGCGATCGTTCCGGCCGTGCATCTGGTTGCACGCGATGCCACACCGGTGGAAATTGAGCTCCTTATGAATCTGCGCTTCACCGAGCGACGTCGTTGTATTTCTACCGGGAATTGCAAAATCTTAGGGATCCGCTGCACTTCATCTGAGGTCAAAGCCCGACAACCACGTGGTACTGAACTCCGCTTTCTCCTAGGGGTAACCGATTCCAGCAAATAGATTTAGCGGCTGGTATATAGGGAACACTTCAGACCGCCGATCCCTAATCAGGGATAAAAGTGCGGACAAAATGAAGCGGAACCTCGTACCCTTGCTCGGCATTGCCTTCGTCGTGGCCGTTGCCTCTACGGGCATTTTCTACGGCCTTTTTGTCGGAAAACTGAAGAGCTCAGTTCCCCCTCCGGCTACCTTTCTTGTCGTCGCGGCTCACGAGCTGAAGGCCGGGACGGTGTTGAGCGCCGCCGACCTCAAGACCACACCGTGGGCGGGGGAAAAGACTCCATTCGGCACCTACGGCGATCCTTCGAAACTGGTTGGCAGCACGCTGCTGGGCCCCGTCGCGGACCGGGAGCCGATCCTACAAGAGCGGATTTCCGGCAAAGACGGGACGAGTGACAAAACCGGCGTCCCGGTAGGCATGCGCGCGGTTTCCGTCCACGTCAGCGATTCGACCGGCGTCCTTTCGATCCTCCGCCCCGGCAACAAAGTGGACGTGCAGGTGGTGACGCCAAAGGCGCTCGATCCGGTCGCCCGCACGGTGATTCAGGAACTGACGGTACTCGCCGTCAGCACGACCCCCGAAAACGCTTCACAACTCGGCGTTTCCGCACCCGTCGTAACCCTGCTGGCCACGCCCGCGGATGCGGATATTCTCGCGCTGGCGGATGCCGCCGCGCGCGTTCGTCTGGTCTTGCGCAACTCGTCCGATGAGGAGAAGGTGAAGACGGGAAACATCGCTTTGACCGGTCTGCTGAAAGGAACTGGCGCCGTGGACGTGAAAGCTGCGCCGGTGAGCGCGCCGCTTCCCGTCAAGCAACCGGAAACCAATCGTCCGGCCACGGTGGGAAGCGCGCCCGCGGCGAGTCCGGATTCAGACATGGCCCTTTCCGTTCGTTTCGCCGGCACTACACGCGCCGCCTTCGAGGAATTGGGCCGCGATCTCGTAACACCCGGCCATTCGGGAGAATTTCAAGTGTCCGCGTTCCGCTCCGGCACGCAGCCGGAAGTGGTGTGGAAAAAACTGCAGGACGCCAAGCAAGTGGATGTAATCACCGCCAGCCAACTGATGGCCAGCCTCAATCGCGCCGTCAGTGTGGAGGCCGGTTCCCTGACCGCGAAGTCGGATCCCGCCTGTGGGTTGCGAATCCGGTTTGCGCCGGTACGAGGGGCCAACGGCAAGCTCAGGTTGCGGGTTCAGCCGGAGGTCATGTCTCCGCTGGGTGCGGCTTCCGGAGTCCGCCGGTCGGAGACGGAAGTGGATTTTGAGGAAGGCCAGTGGTTCCTGGTTTCGGGTCTTACCTCGGGTCGTGAGACGCTGGCGCTCTCGGAAAAGTTATTTCCGTCGCAGGCCAAAGATCCAGGCCGCGAATTTGTGGTGCTGGTTTCTCCGCATCTCAGCCGAGCGGTTGCGAAAAACTAAGACGCGGTCTTCATCATGGCTATTCTCTCGATCCTGGTCTTCTTCGTCGTGACGTTTCTCGCGATCGGCATCACGATCGTCGTGTCGTCGATGGTGATGCAGAAGATCTCCGGCGAGCAGCAAAGTGAAGTCCTGACCGAACTAGCGGATTCGGGAGACTCGGTCCTGTTCCGGAACGAACGGCTTTCGACAATCTCGATCTGGCACAGCCTGCTTACCCGCTTCGATTTTGTGGAAGCGATGACGGCCCACCTGGCGCAGGCGGAAGTGAACTGGACTGTCGGACGGCTGACCTCCATGATGCTGCTATCCGGAACGGTTGCGCTGGCGGTTTTCAGTGGAATTGGATTCGTTCCGTTCTGGGCAGCTCTTGTCATTGCGGGCGCGGCCGCTTTTGCGCCGTACGCATACGTGTTGCATCGGCGAACGCGCCGCTTTACGAAATTCCGCGAGAATTTTCCGGATTCTCTTGATTCCCTGGCACGCGCGCTGCGGGCCGGATACTCCTTTTCGGCGGCCCTCGAATCCGTCGCCAATGAATCGCCGGTTCCAGTCTCCACAGAATTGCGAAAAACGGCGACTGAGGTCAATCTCGGAATGGCTTGGCCGCAAGCGCTCGGAAATCTGGGAAAACGAATGCCCGTGCTCGAAGTCAACCTCTTTGCGGCGGCGGTTCAACTGCACTCGCGAACCGGAGGCAAGCTGACCGAGGTGATGGCCGGGTTATCGGAAACCATGCGCGAAAGTGTGGCGCTGCAGGGCGAAGTCCGGTCCATGGCCGCGCACGGAAAACTGACCGGCTTGATCTTGACCTGCCTTCCATTCGCGATTGCGGGAATGATGGCTGTCGTGAATCCGGGCTACATGGAGGTCCTCATTAACCATCCTTACGGAAAGCACCTGGTTTCGGCCGCCTTCGTCTGCCTCGGCCTCGCACAATTGGTGATTCGGAGAATAGTGGATATCGAAGTATGAGGATCAATCAGTGAGCGGAGACGAACTCGGCCTCCTCATCGGATTCTTTGTATTTATCCTCGCTGCTATCAGCGCCGCGGGATATTTTCTGATCGGACGCTCGTCGAATGCGGCTGGCTCGGGCGACTCGCCTGCTTCCGCTGTGATGCCGGCGTCGATCGGGTTTGAATCGAAGCCCTCCGAATCGACTGGCGCGGCGGTTCTCGATTCGTTTCGGTCGCTCGGTGAATTGTTCCCGGCGGCGAGGCAGGAATCGAATCCCCTTCGGAAGAAATTGATTACCGCGGGATACCGTTTCGCAGGCGCGCTCGAAGTTCTCTACGGGGTCAAGGTCGCTG
Source organism: Bryobacterales bacterium (assembly GCA_038210135.1). Lineage (GTDB taxonomy): Bacteria > Acidobacteriota > Terriglobia > Bryobacterales > Bryobacteraceae > JBBQWZ01. The sequence goes on along the minus strand of JBBQWZ010000028.1, from coordinate 76,187 downwards.
GTGCCCTGGCGCTCGGAATCCTTGGCAGTTGGGCCGGCTTCACGTTTCAGGAAGATCCGTCGCTTGCATTGCTGCCGCTGCTCTGCTGCGCGGCGGTCGGTTTCATGCTTCCCGACAAGATTCTCGAACGACTGGCAGCCAAGCGGCTTCTGCGGCTTCGAAGAGCTCTACCGGCTGCGCTCGACCTTATGGTCCTCGGCATCGAAGCGGGGCAGGCAATGGACCAGGCCGTACTGGACACGGCTCGCGGCTTGAAGAATACGCATCCCGACCTGAGCCGCGAGTTTACATTGCTGTCTCTCGAACTGCGAGCGACGAACAGCCGTCCCGACACGCTCCGCGCATTTGCCGAACGCAATCCCGATCTCGAACTTCGCAAGTTCGTCAACCTGCTTTCCGACACCGACCGGTTCGGCACCAGCCTCGGACCGGCCCTCCGCTCGCACGCAAAGTATCTGCGCATTCGATTCCGCCAGACGGCACAGGAACGCGCTCGTAAAGTCGGCGTCAAGCTGATCTTCCCGGTGTTCTTCCTGATCTTCCCGTCCGTCATTCTGGTGACGCTCGGTCCGGCCGCGATTCTGATCTTCAAGCAGATGCATGAGTTGATGGCGCAATAGACCGGGGCTTGGTCCGCGTATTTGCCATAATCGAAGGTTGGAGAACCCTCGATGAACACTGAAATCAGCCGCCGGCATTTACTCGGCGCAACCGGATTGGTCCTTGCCGCCGCGGCGCCGCAGCGCGCTCGCGCCGCCAATGACAAGATTCAGATGGGTTGGATCGGCAGCGGCGGGCGCGGCTACTACTTGATGGAACGGATGTATCAAACCAGCAAGGATTCGGCCGTGATCACCTGGGTATGCGACGCCTACACTGGCCGCCTTGCTAAAGGCAAGGACCGCGTCCAGACAATGGGCGGAGACACGCCCAAGACCACCGGCGATTACCGCGACATCCTCAACGATCCGTCGGTGGACGCCGTCGTCATCGCCACACCGGAACATTTGCACGGTCCGATGTTCCTTGCCGCGCTGAAGGCCGGAAAGCATATCTACATCGAGAAACCCCTGTGCCACACCATCGAGGAAGGCCAGGAAATGGTGAAGGCCGCCAAGAAATATAGCAAGGTCATCCAAGTCGGCACGCAAAACCGCAGCAATAGCTTGTATCAGAAGGCCAAGGAGATGATCGCCGAAGGACAGATCGGCGACATCCACTATGTGCGCGCCTTCTGGTATCGCAATTCGCTCGAAGACAATCCCGCGTGGCGCTACCTGATTCCGGACGATGCCAGCGAACAAAACACCGACTGGGGCAAGTTCGTCGGACCGGCGGCGAAGCGCCCTTTCGACAAGCAGCGCTTTTACCAATGGCGGCTCTACTGGGACTACTCCGGCGGAATCTCGACCGACTTATTGGTCCACCAGACCGACATCTCGAACTTTGTCTGCGGGAAAACCGTTCCGCAATCGTGCATGGCTTCGGGCGGAGTGTACCGCTGGACCAAAGATGACCGCGAAGTGCCGGATACCCTCAGTGCGCTGTACGATTACCCGGATAAATTTCACATCAACTACTCGTGCTATTTCGGCAACGATCACTACGGCTACGGCGAGCAGTTCATGGGGAACGAAGGGACCATCGAAGTCCTGAATCGGCAATACCTGAACTTTTACCCCGAGAAATTCAACGGCAAGGCGCCGGAGCGCGTCGCGGCCCGCAAGGACATGAGCATCGCGCTGCCCGGCAACGATAACAAGGCGGTCGAAGCCCATATGCTGAATTTCCTCGAATCCATTCGTGGAAATGCCAAGCCGATCGCGCCCGTCGAAGTTGGAATGCAGGCGGCGATCTCCGGTCACTTGGCGACGCTGTCGTATCGGCGCGGCCGCAAGGTGTTCTGGGACGATAAGGCCGACAAATATCACTTCGGATAAAATTGGCTCCGCATCGCGGATTCGGTTTGCAAAAACCGGTCTGCTATACTTCGGCTGATCTCTCGACTTCCGGTTGAGGCGATCAAGAGTTATTTGATAATTTCACGCGAAGAATGCACGGGAAGGCGGTTCGATTCCGCCACTGCCCCGCAACTGTAATCGGCATGTAGTCCGGCCGACGCGATCACTGCGCTCACGCGCGGGAAGGTCGCGTCACCCTCAAGCTTTTGAAGGAACGCCCAGCCGTAAGTCAGGAGACCGGTTCCTCGCGAAACCACAACAACCCGGAAAGGTCTCGAGGGAGGACCGTTTCATGTCTACTTTATTTCTTTATTTTGCTTTGCTGATTTCCGTCCGCGGCGTCGTTGTCGATCCGTCGGCGCGGCCCATCGAGGGCGCACGCGTATCGTGCGGCGACGCCTCCACCCGCACCGACGATCACGGCAATTTCGTACTCGACGCCCCCGCGGACTGCACGCTCACCATCGCGAAGCTAGGATTTCTCGGCGTCACTCAGCCCGCCGCGGAAGGCGAAGCTAAAATCGAGATGTCTATCGCGCCGAAAAACGAGCGCGTCGTCGTATCCGCAACGCGCAGCCCGATCCTGATCGAAGAAGCAGGGATCTCCGCCACAATATTTACTGAGCAGCAGCTCGCCGAACGACAGTATCCGGTGGTCGCGGATATCCTTCGCGAGGTCCCGGGGATGAACGTCGTCCGCGCCAATCGTTCCGGTGGACAGACGAGTTTGTTTACCCGCGGCGCATCCTCGAACTCGACGCTCGTTCTATTGGACGGCGTGCCCATCAACGAGCCGGGCGGGCAGATCGACTTCGCGCACCTCCTATCCACGGGCCTCGAGCGGATCGAAGCCGTTCGCGGACCGGGCAGCGTTGTGTGCGGTGCCGAGGCCTCCGCCGGCGTCGTGCAGTTGTTTTCAAAGTGCGGTGACGTCGAAGCGAAAATACCGCACGGGTTTTTGAGCTACGAGCGGGGTAGCTTTCAGACCGATCGCTGGACTGCTGGTATCAATGGCGGACTGTTCGGCCGTCTGGATTATGCCCTCTCCGCGGAACAGTTCCACACCGTGAGCGAATTCCAAAACGATTTCTACCGCAACACCACGGGCACGGCGAATATCGGTTTCAAGATCACCGAAGCCACACGCCTGCGCGTGGTATTCCGGGAATTTGATGCCGCGGTCGGCGTACCCAATGAAGTCGGCTACGGGCTCTTTGATAACGACGCCCACTCCACCAGCCGCGATTCCGCCGTCTCTCTCAAGCTCGACGACGCGCGCGGACGGCGCTTTCTGCAGCGCGCGATGCTCAACTACCACAGGCTCGCGAACAGCTTTATCGACCAAAACATCGATGGACCTTATACGATCGCGGCTTACGTTCAAACTGTTCTGACGCCGCGTCCCTTCACCTACCTCGTCGCGCAGGTCGATCCTCGCACGACCCTGGCGCCACCGGGGCTAAGACTCGTCAAACAGACTACGTCCCTCTATCCATTCGGTGGTCAGTTCTTCACCAAGCGAACGTCCTTCGATTATCAGGGCACTTTCACCCACAAGGGCGGGTCGTTGACGGGCGGCTACCGCTTTGAGGATCAGGGCGGCGTCATTTCGACGCTGGATGTCGGTCGCAAGAATAACGGCGCCTTCGTACACGAACAGTACGCCATTACGCGGCGGCTTTACGTCACTGGCGGGGCGCGGGTCGAGAACAGCACGACGTTTGGAACCCGCTTTATTCCCCGCGGCTCGATCAGCTATCTGGCGCTCGGCGAGCACGGACTGCTGTCGAATACATGGATTCATGCGAGCGCCGGCCGCGGTTATACGGAGCCCACCCTTCTTGAGAATTACGCGCGCGAATCCTTTTACGTCGGCAACCGCGCGTTACGGCCGGAGCGAACCACCTCGTACGAGGGTGGCATCACGCAGGAATGGCTCCACCGCCGCATTCGCACCGACATCACATATTTCCGCAATTCGTTTAGTGATCTAATTGCGTTCGTGTCCGGCAATCCATCCACGTTTCAGAACATCCAAAAGAGCTGGGGACGCGGCATGGAAACTTCGTTCAACGCGCACGTCACACGTCGATTGTCGTTCTCCGGAAACTATACATTGATGTTCACGCGAGTGACGCTCTCGAGTTCGCCCCGATCCGACGTTACCGGCGATGGATATGAACTCGTGCGGCGTCCGCGCAATTCGGGCAGCGTGGCAACGACGCTTTCTGGAAAGCGTTGGGTGATTGTCGCGGGCGCTCGCTTCGTAGGCGAGCGCCAGGATTCCGATTTCTACTTCGGCGTCAATCGCAATCCGGGCTATACATCCGCGTATGGAAACGCTTCCTGGCAGGTAACCAAGCATTTCGCGCCGTTCCTGCGCGTTGAGAATCTGGCGAATGAACGCTATCAGGAAGTGCTCGGGTACACTTCACTGGCGCGCCAATTCCTCGGGGGAGTGCGTGTCAGCTGGTAGATTCGCAATCGCGGCGCTGCTGATTTCCGCCATCTTGCCGGTGGCGGAGGCGCAGCCGCGCCGCATTGTCTCTACGACGCCCAGCATCACGGAAACACTGTATGCGTTAGGCCTCGGAGACCGGGTGGTCGGTGTCACCAACTACTGCCACTATCCTCCTGAGGTTGTGAAGAAACCGAAGATAGGAACCTTCACGGCTCCGAACCTTGAGGCGATCGCCGCCCTCCGGCCGGATCTCGTGATTATCCAGACCAATCCCATTCAGCTCGGCAGCAAGCTGGGCGCACTGCGTTTGAAGGTTCTCGAAATCAATCAGGATTCACTTGCCCAGTTGATTGATTCGATCGGCAAAATCGCGGCGGAAACCGGCGCGAAATCGCGCGGAGTAGAATTGGCTGCGAAGATGCGCGCGGGATTAGATGAGATTGGCGCCAAGCTCAAACACTCGCCCCGGACTCGCACGATGTTCCTGATCGGGCGTTCGCCGAACGCGCTCGACGGCATGGTGGCCGCGGGCGGAGCCACGTATTTGAACGAGCTGATTCAATTAGCCGGTGGCGAAAATATTTTCAAAATCGCCGTCGCCGCGTATCCGCAGATTTCGCTCGAAGAGGTTCTGTCCAGAAATCCCGCGGTGATCATCGACATGGGGGACATGGCGGAAACCGTCGGCGTCACGGCTCAGCACAAGGGTGGAGTTGTTCGTCTATGGTCGCGGTATCAAACCATCGAAGCGGTTCGCAAAGGGCGCGTCTTCGCCGTCGCTTCGGATATCTTCGTCGTTCCTGGACCGCGCATCGTCGAAGCGGTCCGTGAATTCGCCCGCATGCTTCACCCGGAGGCCGGACTCTGACCGAACGCTTCGAACTCGAGCGCTGCGGATTCCGCCACGGCCATGCGACCGTGCTTGCCGATGTCACGCTCGCCCTGGAACCCGCTCAGTTGATCACGGTTGTTGGTCCGAACGGCGCGGGTAAGTCTACGCTGCTGAGCATCGTTTCGGGCTTACGCTCGGGCTATGACGGATCCTGCCGGTTCGATAAGAAAGAGATTCGCGATTGGCCGCGCCGCGAACTCGCGCGGCGCATCGCGTTCGTACCGCAGTCGCTTCGGCTCGATTTTTCTTTTCTGGCGGAAGAGATCGTGACCATGGGCCGGACGCCGCACGGCGAAGGCTGGTTCGAAACGGACGAGGATCTTGCGGCTGTCGATCGCGCGATGACGGAAACCGATACGCAGGCGTTCCGGGGCCGGGATTTTCGCTCTCTCAGTGGCGGGGAACGGCAACGCGTCGTCCTGGCGTCCGCGCTCGCCCAACAGCCCAGCGTCTTGCTGCTCGATGAGCCGACGACATTTCTCGACCTGAAACATCAGATCTCGATGTATCGTTTACTTCGCGATCTGGCTCGGTCCGGCCTCCTCGTCGTCGCCGTAACCCACGACCTGAACCTGGCCGCCGCGTACGGGGATCGCGTCATCGCGCTCGATCGCGGCCGCGTCGTTGCCGACGGAACGCCTGCCGAGGTTGTCACCGAAGCGACTCTCCTCGATGTTTTCGGGGTGGATGCGCGACTGCATCAAACTGGCGGACGAAGTTGGATCGCGTATGAATAGACGCCGCAATCCTCGCTTCGCCGTTTCGATCGGCGGATCGCTGGCGATCTTAATCCTCACCGCAATTGTCACGCCGCTGATCGGATCCTCACACATTGACTATGGACGCGCTTTCGCGGGCGCGTCGCCTGACTACGAGATTCTGTTTTATGCGAGACTGCCGCGTGTTTTGCTCGCGTTGCTAGCGGGCGCCGGACTGTCGGCGACGGGCGTCCTGTTTCAAGCTCTCCTTCGCGATCCGCTCGCGGAGCCCTACACGCTCGGCATTTCGAGCGGCGCGTCCTTCGGCGCGGTGCTCGCGTTATGTTTCGGATTCACCAACGTCGGGGCGATTCCGGCGATTCCATTCGCATCCACGATCGGAGCGGGAGTGGTACTTGTGATCGTGCTGGCACTCGCCTACGAAGGCCGTCGGATCTCGTCTTTCACCCTGCTTCTCGCCGGCGTGACGATCAACAGCATCAGCCTCGCGCTCATATTGTTTCTGCACAATCTGGCTACATTTCAGCAATCTTTTGCGATCTCCCGTTGGATGATGGGCGGTTTGGATGCGATCGATTACGGAACGCTGGCTTGGCTCGCAGTGATCGTGTGCGTGATCTGTACCGCGGTCTGCTGGCGCGCACGGGATTGGAACCTGTTGGCGGTCGGAGAGGATTGGGCGGCTACACGAGGCGTCGCGGCATCGCGCCTGACGGTGTGGGGCTACGTCGCGGGCTCCGTCATGACCGGCTTTTCAACGGCGCTTACTGGTCCCATCGGATTCGTTGGCCTGATCGTTCCTCACGCGCTCCGCCTGTGGCTGGGGGCGGATCACCGGACTCTGCTTCCCTGCTCCATCCTTCTTGGCGCGGCTTTCCTTGCGATTTGCGACGCCGTATCGCGTACGGTTCTCGCGCCGACGGAGATTCCGGTCGGCGTCATCACCGCGTTGATCGGAGGACCTTGCTTCATTGGACTCCTTCGTTCCAAACGACGGAGCCTATGGCAGTAAGCCTGGTCGAAGGCGGGAAGAGCCGATACGCGCTTGAGATCGCCTGGAAAGGCGGCGTGAGGCGAGTGTTCATGGCAACCGCGGAAGCGTTCGATGACGAACCGCGCGCCGCTTCCGCGATGAAGCCGGACGAGTGAATCAGCGCTACGCGGAGGCCGCGGATGCGGTCTACTAGATTGTGTTCGGCGTTCCGCTGAAGGTCCAATGATCCGTTCGTTGCTCGGCGCCATCCAATTTCTTACGATCGTGCCGGTGCGGCGCTCCACGTCCGCGCCCGGCGCTTGCGCATTCTGGTTTCCGCCTGTGGGAGCCGCGATCGGCGCTGCTGGGGGCGTGGCGTTTGTCTGGTTGTCCCCGTGGATGGGTGCCCCGATGGCTGCCGTCGCGGCCGTCGCGATCTGGTGCTTGCTCGGCGGCGGCCTCCACGAGGACGGCCTGACGGATGTCGCCGATGCCATTCGCGCTGGCCGATCCATCGATCGCATCCACGCTATTTTGAAGGACCGCACAATCGGTGTGTATGGCGGCCTGGCGCTTGTTCTCTCCGTCCTCGCGCGCTGGCAGGCCTTGCAAACGATCCCTGCGTTTCAGGTAATTCAGGTTTCCGCGGTCGCCCACGCCTTGTCGCGCGCGTCGATGGTGATCCTGGCTTACGTCGGGCGCCCAGCGCGGTCCGGGCTCGGGCGCGCGTTCGCCGAATCGCTGACTCCGCTCGGATTTTCGGCGGCGCTGATGTGGTCGATTGTTGCCGCGGCATCGCTCGGCTGGCGGCCGGCGCTGGCGTTGTTGCTCGGACTCTACATGGCCGTTCGTTTCGCGCGGTTCTGGTTCGAGCGCCGCCTCGGCACGATCACGGGCGATTGCCTCGGCGCGACCGGATTGGTCGTCGAGATTTTCGCGCTCGTGCTCTTCACATGCCAACGCTGTTCCTGGTAACACCAGCCGAGCCGGCATGGCTAGGCCTCATGCTCGGATGGTTCGAACCTCCGTTGCGCGATGCAGGCAGGGAACGCGCCGCCGCCTTAACACGCTCATCAAGCCGCAAGACACTTTTGCCAGGTGAGCGAAGCGTTACCGTAGGGCCGCTTGCAACGTTCCAGTTTGGCGAAGGAGCAACAAGCGGGCGCGCTCCACCATGTTCTGCGTCTCGTAGTAAGCAATCCAATGTTCAGATTCCGCGACGCGCGTCTCCTCGATCTTCGCGAGCGGTAGGCGGCCTTCCTCGTACTGAGCCAGGTAAATCGAAAGCTGTTCGCGAGTCAGATCAAGGTCGGCCCGTGCTACATCGCGGGCGAGTTCCGCTCTGTGAACATCCTGGAACGCGTGCTTGGTCTCGGCTGAAATTTGGTTTCTCGCCCGACTGAAATCGATCTGCAGCTTGGTAAGATCGGCACTCGCCGAATTTGCGTTGGCATACGCGGAGCGGCCCACCAGAATCGGAATCGTCACGCTAACGCCGACCTGTCCGTTGTTGCGCTGGAACTTGCGGAAGAAGTCTTCGTAATTACGCCGCAGCAGCATCGAATATTGAGCCACCAGGTCCACTTGCGGAAGCCGGTACGCTTTATAACCCGCCAGTTCCAACTTCTTCGCGGCCATCTTCGAAGCGATGATGCGAAGATTTTTGCTCGAGTCTACGGCCAGGGTGACCGACGCGTCCTCGCTCGCCGGAAGCTCCAGCGGCGGACGTTCCTGTTGCGCCGCTCGCACCCGGTCATCCGCGTTGTAACCGAGCAAAATAGCCAGGCTGGTCTCCGTATTCGCCAGTTCCATGCGTAGATTCTCGACGCGCTGTTTGCCCTTCAGCACGTTCAACGCGGCACGCTTCTTTTCAATCTCCAACTCGCGGCCTTCGGTTACGCGGCGCTCCATCGTCTCGCGGACGCGTTCGAGACTCGCAATCTGTTCTTCGGCGGTATGAAGCCCGCGCGCCAACTGCTCGGCGTCCAGGAACATGACGGCGGCGCGGTACAGGACATCTTCCTGGCGGGCGGTGCTAGCGATCTCGCTGCCTCGAAGGTTCTCGCTCGCGGCCGCGACCTGATAGCTTTGCGGCTTGTTAAACAGCATCGCGGGCATCTTGCCGTTGAAGATCGAAGGGGCGGAACCCTCGATGCTATTCGGAAATCCATTGGTATAGGCGTAGCCGGTGCCGCCGAAAATCTTGGGAACGAAGGGATCCCGCGCCGCTTTAATACTCTCGCGCGCTTTCACAATATCGAGCCGCGCCAAAGCGATCTCGGGATTCTGCTTCATTGCCAGATCGACAGCTTCTTTCAAGGTCAGCGTCCGGACTTCCCCGAAGACGGCCGCGATAGAAAACGAAACGCAAAGAAGAAGGCGCATAGATTACTCGTATCGAAGTGCTTCGGTCGGATTCAGACGCGACGCGCGGCTCGCGGGAAGATAGCCGAAGATCAACCCCACCGCGGCCGAGACGCCGAACGCGATCAGGATCGACCAATAGGAAATCGGAATGGCAAAGTCTTCCGCGAAGAATTGAATGGCGAGCGGAATCGCGATTCCCGCCACGATTCCCAGGGCTCCTCCGGCGACGCTGATAATGACCGCCTCGGTCAGAAACTGCTCCAACACAGCGCGGCGGCCGGCGCCGACGGCCATCCGCAAGCCGATCTCGCGAGTCCGTTCGGTGACCGTGACCAGCATGATGTTCATAATGCCGATTCCGGAGATCACCAAGGCGATCGCAGAAACCAGGACAAGCACCACCGAAAGAATGGTCGCGATACTCTTCGCCGTATTTAGAATTTCGCCGAGATTGTCCACTTTATAGCGCGCGCCTGGGCGGTGACGGCTCTCGATAATGGTGCGCACAATCCCGGTCACCGGCTCGACGTCGGCCGGACTGACGGCCTGCACATATAGTGGATCGATTCGCTCGATCGGTGCGAAATTTCGAAGTACGGTAATCGGAATGAGAACGGTCTCGGCGGAGACTTCGGAAAGCCCAAAGCTTTCCGCCCGTTCCTTGAATGTGCCAACGATCGTAAACTGCAGCCCGTGGAGCTTGATGGTTTGGCCGACCGCGGAACTCTGGCTTCCATAGATTCGCTTCGCCAGCTTTTCCGTTAGCAGTGCGACGCGCTGCCGCAAAGTAATGTCGCTCGAATCCAAGAACCGTCCAGCGAGCAACGCCAGATTGCGGACGCTGTGATAATACTCGTCCGACCCGATGATGGAAATATCCTCGTCTTTGCCGTTGACGCGCAGCCGGTCGTAATTATTCATGACGCCGGTGGCGGCCACGATCCGCGAACCCAGCTGGCGGCGGACCGCCTCGACGTCGGCGATCTTCACAAAGTCGGCGTCCACCGCCGCGGAGGATGGATTGTTGCCCGCCTCGTACTGTGCGTAGATCAGGTTCGATCCGATTCTTTGAATCTGCGCCAGGATATAGTCACGGCTTGTCAGCGAAATGGTGACGACCAGGATGACCGACGCATTGCCGATCATCAGGCCCAACGCGGTGAGAAAGGTTCTGACCTTGTTCGCGCTTAGCGCCTGTAAACTCGTGCGAATTGTTTCAGAGCGCAGCACTGCGGAACTTCTATTCTCTCAGGAGCCGATCTGTTTCAAAAGCTGCTGCGCTTTTTCGCGGGGCGGGTCGTCCGGGGAAAGCGTCCGTTGCAGATACTGCTTCAGCAACTTTTTTGCCTCGTCTAAATTGCGATGGGCTTTGATCAGCACTTCCGCGCGAGAGAACAGCACGCGCGGATCCTCCGGCGCGATTCGCATGGCCTGCTCGAATGCGGCATCCGCCTCAGTTTGCCGTCCCCGCATCGCCAGGAACTTTGCCAGGTCCAGGACGCGTCCCACTTGGCGCGGCGCCATCTCGATCGCACGACGGAAGTACTGTTCTGCGCGCGCATAATCTTTTTGATGCTCCGCCAATTGCGCCCGTGAGAATTGGCCTTCCGCCGCGTCCAGCTTCTCGATCTTGGCGACCAGTTGTTCGGCCTTTGAAGAGCCGCCGCCAAGAAATCCCGGAGCGTTCAGGTAGTAATCGAACAGGTCGTTCAATGCCTCGCCATTGTGCGGATCAAGCATCACCGCCCGCTCGAACAATTGGCGGGTTTTCGACGCATGATTCAAAGCCAACAGCGGGCTCGAGGTCTCGGCCCGGCGTCCGTACGCGCGCCCAAGCCAGTGGATGTACTCCGAATTATTGGGTGAAGCGATGACAGCCTTGTCGAACGCGTCAGTCGCCTTTTTGTATTCGGCTTCCATGAAGTACGACTGGCCAATCAGCAGCCAAGTCTTCGCATCTTTTTGGTCCAGCGGGACCAGAATCTTGAGCGCGCCAAGGTAGTCCGTGCGCTGATAAAGGTCCTTGGCGCGCTCATATTCGTTGCCCGAGGCGGCTAAGGCGAGCGTCGCGAAAGTGACTAATAAAAGAAGGCGTAACCTCATCGATGGATCGCTGAAAGACAAACGGTTGCAAATCCGGAAGGACTGACCATTGGATGCGCCTGGGACGCCTTAGGATACGAAGTAAGGTCGAAAATTCGCCTTTGCATGCCCCGGCACGCCCCCATTTACCAGTACGGTACCGCGACATCCAACGGTTTTAGCTATCGTACACAAGCGTACGCGACTGACGCTCGTACCAGTTGCCTTCTCGCGGCACGAAAATATTACACTGCTCCATCTCGCCGCCATAAATATGAAGCGTTACCGCCACGCGATCCGTCGCGTTAGCCAGTACGTGATGTTCATACGGCGGAATCAGCCATCCGGCCGAACCGACGCGTGCCTGGATACGCTGCTTGCGCTCGAAGCGGCACAGCCCGTCGCGTTCTTCCTCCAGTTCGTACTGGGTGACTTCCATCTCGCCCTCGACGACGCCTTCGACGCACCAAATGCCCGCGTGATCATGGACCGCCGTGCCCTGCCCCGGACCCCAAGTCATCGCGACGGCGGTGTAATCGAGCGCCGGATTCGAAAACATCAACCGGCGCGCATAGCGGTCGTCGGCGGGAATTCGCACGACGTCCGGCAGGCGTAGGGAGCCATCGCGAATAGCCCGGGAAAGGTCCTCGCGAATCTTTTCGACGATCGCCTGCCGATCTCCCAGCCGGACCGCGGCATCGATCTCCGCTTGCAGCGACTCAATTGCAACTGCTCCGCTCATTTCTTGCCAAGCTCGTCGTACAGCGCCGCGATCGTGCGATTGTACATGGGGCCCGCGCCTTGGAACCCCAGGTCGTCCACTTTCAGAGACTTCGCCGCGTCTTCTTTGCTCTTGCCTTCCTTGTAAATCGCGCCAACCCGTTGCTTCAAGATGGCGAAATTCTGGTTCCACTTTACGAGGTCCGCGCGCGTCGAAACATCGCCGTGGCCAGGAATCACGGTATCGAAGTCCCAAGCCATCACCGCGTCGATGGTCTTCGTCCATTCCGCTCCGCTGCCATTCGACGACGCATCGATGAAGGGTCCACTGGTGACGAATAGATCGCCCATGTGGACGACCTTCAACTCCGGAAAGTAGACCACCGCATCGCCGTTGGTGTGTCCGCGACCGAACCAACGCATGATGACGGTCTTGCCACCCAAATCGATTTGTTGTTCGTCAGAAAAACTGATCCGCGGCGCGCCAGTCTGCTTCTTTTCGACAATGTTGATCCGCGCGTTTTTGTGCGCGATGACCTCCGCCGTCGGCAGGAATTTCGCGTTGCTGCCGGTATGGTCGCCGTGATGATGCGTATTCAGGACATATCGGATGGGCTTGTCGGTCACGCTCTTCACCTTTGCGACGATCTCGTCGTAGTTCTGGGTGAACTTGTCGTCGATCAGGATTACACCTTCGCTCGTGACGTACACGCCGACATTGCCGCCGCTGCCGACGATGTTATACAGATCGCCCTTCACCTTCGCAATCGTCAGAGGCTGCGGCTGTTGGGGCTGCTGCGTATACGCAACCCACATTCCCGCCATCGCCATCGCCGCCGCACCCAACCGAATGCCTAGAGTCCGCGTGATCATAGTGTTTTTGTAGGTTATCATCGATAGCGTTCGCGCCTGTGAATTCCGCTAGAAGTCCTCGGCGTACGCTTCAGCAAACCATTTTCCTTAGATTCGCCTCTGTACCGGAATCGATCAACCGAGGATTTTAACCTGCCCGATCCACCACGCCGTCCACCAGACAAGAGCGACGCCCGCGTATAGGAGCGATGCGTTGAGCAGAAGATCCCGCCGCCATGGCACCACGGCTGTCCAAAACAGCCCGCCTGCGAATAGCGACAATCCGGCGACGGCCAACGGACCGGCCGGATGCAGCGTCATCGCCTGCGACCAATTTCCGTAGAGTGTCAACGTCACGCTGCGCGTCAAACCACACGCCGGACACGGAAATCCGAAGTGCGTCCGAACCCAGCAATCCGCTCCGAACGGAGCGCCGAGGAAGAGTACGGTCCTGCCGTCCGACCAAAACGCAAGACGCACCAAGGCCAATTGGACGAGGATCGCGATCGAGACCACGACGGAAGCCGATCCGGCCCGCGGACGATTCGGAAGCGTTGTGGTTGAGGCAATCATCCTGTTTTGATCACGAAACAGCCGACTGCCTTATCGTGCAACGTCTGCCTCTGCTCATCCCAGAGCGGCCAGAGCAGGTTGAGAAACCCGATGATCGGGATGAGGCTCAGCACCACGCGGATCAAAAGTCGAATGAATGCTGTACCCATTGTGAGATTTCCGCCGGTCGCCGAAACAACGCGCAGCTTCATGACGCCCTGTCCGATCGAAGCTCCGCGGGTTGCGATCAGGTAGACGGTATTGTAGAAACCGACGGCGAGCGTCGCGAACGGAAACAGCAAGAACAGCAAGCAGAGGATTCCACCTGTGCCGTCGTGCGTGTTCAGCCCGATTGCTCCTGCAATCAGGCCGAATCCGACTGTGCCGAGGGCGATCATTGCGATCACCACCAGGAATTGATCGATCAGAAATCCGATCACGCGATCCGCCCAGGTCGCATACGGCAGCCTTGGCTGGGGGGGAATGTAGTGCGGCCCGTAGTTCGGCGGCGGAACGAAACCCGGATTTCCAGACGGCGGAACCTGACCTGGAAGCGGAACCTGACCGAGGAGCGGCGGCCCCGCCGGCAACGGTACCCGCGGTGGATCGCCCGCGTGCAACTCCGGCGCGGAACTGGGCAATCGCGCACCGCATTTGTCACAGAACTGGCCGCCCGGTGCGATCGGCGATTGGCATTGCGAACAGTACACGGGGCTCCTCGGGTACGGACGCGACTCGGATCCCGCGCCCTTCGGAACGGTTTACCAGCGAAGCTCCGTGTTTAGATTTTCCTAATGATACTCGACTGGCCTCATCCAAACAGCCCGCCCATATGCGCGAAAGCCCGGACGAACCTCCTGGTTCCCTCCGGGCTTCCGCGCCTACCAACTTCGACGAACGTGGCTCTAAAAAACGAACCGCAAGCTCAACTGCAAGCGGCGCGCATAGTTATTCTGCGTCGAGGCGCTGATCTGGCCGAAGCCCGTATCCTGCACGCTCTGCGCGGTCGTCGCCGTCATATTCGGATTCGGGAAGAAGGGATGGTTCGAGACGTTCAAGGCTTCCGCGCGGAATTCCGCCTTCATACCTTCCTTGATCGTCGTCTGCTTGATCAACGCGACGTCCACGTTATTCTGACGGGGTCCGCGGAGCGACGAGAAGCGGAACGGCCAGGTGCGCACCTGGTTCGCGAGTAACTGCTTCGCGGTAGCGGTCTCAAAGCCCGCCACGTTAAACCAATGCTCCGGCGAGCGCTGATCCAGCGGCAACTGGATGTTGGCCGGATCGCCGTTGTAGATCACGTTGCCCCACGGCAGCGGGAATCCACTCTGGATGCTCCAGATACCGGAAACTTCCCAGCCGCCGACCAGCCGCGAGAGGAACGCGTTCGAACCGTTGGCCAGCGCCCGGCCCTGGCCGAACGGCAGTGACCAGATGCTGCTGATGTTGATGCGATGCGGCGCGTCGAAATCCGAGATCTCGCGGACCGGAGCCGCATCGGCCGGATTCAACAGGTTGGTCGCCTGCATCCACTTCTGGAACGTGTAACTTCCCTGCACCGTCACGCCCTTAGCGAACCGGCGCGAGGCCGTGAACTGCGCGCTGTGATACCAGCTATAGCCCGAGTTATCGGACGTATAGATTGCGTTCGAGCCGAACGCCGGGAACGGCGAGAGTAGCGTCTGCCGGTTGGTCGTGGTGCCCGTGTAGATCGGCTGGCTGTTTCCGGCAACTAACCCTACCAGCGGATTCGCGAACGTCGCGGTCAGCAGGTTGTTGTTCACGTCGTCGCGGGTCTTTAGCGTGCTCAAGTATTGGTACGGCAGCGCGTTGATGTTGCGGCCCAACGTCGCGGTAGTTCCGTTGATGGTCGAAATTTCAATGTGGTTGGTCTTGTTTCCAATATAAGCGCCTTCAAACAGGAAGCCCTTGAATTCATGTTGCAAGCTCAACTCCCAGCGCATCGTCAGCGGAATCTTCGGATTCTGGTTGAAGTAGCTGAACGTCTGTCCGAGGAACGTCTGCTGGCCGGCCGCGGCTCCCACGGGCTCGGCGACGCCGTTCGGGAACGGATTCGCCAGCGAGCTGATGAAGTGCAATCCGTTGTCGTTGGACAGAACCATGTTGGTGTTCTGCGTGAAGCCGTTCTGGATCACGTCTCCGCGGCGTTCGCCGAGAAAGCCCGCGAACATTCCGAAGCCGGAACGAACCACCGTTTTGTCGGTCAGCTTGTACGCCAGGCCGACGCGCGGCATGAACACGTTCTTCGGAGTGTTATAGAGGTTGCGGCCGTTGCCGCCAACGCCGGGGAAGGTCATTCCGCCGCGAAGAACGAGGGCCTCGGGAGGAAGCTGCGCGAATCCGCCCGGGATGTTGGGGAAGATGGTCGCGTACTTCGCCTGCGCCGCCGCCGAAATCGGCTGAATATAGCTGGTATCGAAACCGAGCGCGCTGCGGTTGTACCGCTCGGTCAGCGGAGTTTCAAACTCGTAGCGAAGTCCGAGGTTTACCGTCAGGCGCTTGCTCACCTTCCAGTCGTCCTGGAAGAAGAAGCCCCATGATCTGGACTGTTCCGCGTAATCCGACTGCCGAGTGATGCTGCCCGAATCCGGCAGGCCAAGCAGCAAGGCCGCGACCGACTGGCCGATGCTGCCCGACGATCCGGCGGAGTTGTCGAGTGGTCCGCGAGTCCATGTGGTTCCAAACGTGAACTGCCCGGTCTGCTGATTGCTCTTGAACTGGTCCGTTTCCTGATACACGCGTAATTCGACTCCGCCGCGCAGCGAGTGCGCGCCCATCGACTTCGTCAAAGTCGACGCGAAGGTGTGATTCATAACCGGCCGATTCTCATTCGTCGAGCCGTTACTGATGTAACCGGTTAGGTTGACCCGCGGGAAGCGAACCTGGCTGGCCGGAACCTCGCTTATGTACTGCGGCGAAAATCCCAGCTTCGTCAGATCGAATCCGATGGCCGACGGCGGCTGATCGGAACCGCGAATGAACCGGCTATACGAATAGCGGGTGTTCAACAGCATTGTCGGCGAGAGCGTGTACACGTGATCGAAAGCGGCCGCCTTCGAATAGAAGTAGAACTGCGTCCCAACGAACTCGTTATTGAAGTAGTTGTTGTACGTGCTGTCGCGCTGATACGCGCTGTAGCGAACAAAGAAGCGCTGCTTCTGGCCGATATTTTGATCCACCCGCGTCGTGTGGTTGTAATAGCCGGTCTTTTCGGCTGTGGTCGCGTCGCGGTAGTTCTGCTGGCCCAGCGGATCGCCAGGCGTCGTTTCCGTCGACGGATAGTACGACAGGATCGCCGCGCCCACTTTGTCGAAACGGGCTGGATCGATCCTGTTGCCGGCGAACGGAGTCTGCTGGAAGCGTCCGCCCGCGATCGCAACGCGCGTCGCCGGATCGTAAATCACGATCGGAGCCGTGCCCGCCGGCGGCGTTAGCAGAGCGGAAAAGTCCCCCCTCCGCATCGCCGGCGTCGGAACCGTGTTCGTCGTGTCGTCATGCCGCGGCCTGGCATCCTTAATGTATTCGTAGCCGAAGAGGAAGAACGTCTTATTCTTACCGTTGTACAGCTTCGGCAAAACCACCGGACCGCTGATCGAACCGCCGTACCGGTCGAACAGGAAGTCCGGCCGCCCAACACCGGATTTGTTCAGGAAAAAATCGTTCGCCCAGAAACTCGGCCGCTGGAAGCTGTATCCCGCCGTGCCGTGATAGTTGTTGGTGCCGCTCTTGATGCTGATGTTGGTGACGCCGCCCTGGGTTTGTCCAAACGCCGCATCGAAGGTGTTCGTCTGCACCTTGAACTCCTGCACAATGTCCGTCATCGGGACGTACGCAGCGGTCACTTCGTTCGCGTTCGCCGTGGCCGTCGTCGGCGCGCCGTCGATCGTGATGTCGTTCAGGTTGCCGCGCGTGCCGCCCATCGAGAAGTTCACGATGTGCGTCGGTTCAAACGGCCGGTCCAGCCGGACGCTGCCACTGAATGTTACGCCCGCGGTCAATCCGATCAGGAGGAACGGATTGCCATACGAAACGGGCAGGCTCGCCACTCGCAGCGCGTCAATCACCGTTCCTGCCGACGCGCTCTCGGTGCTTAGGAGAGGAACGTCGCTCGTCACCGTCACCTGTTGTTCGCCCGCGCCGACTTCGAGCGCGACGTCGATTTCCAGCCGGTCGCCGATTCGGACTTCGACCGCGCTTCGCACCGCTTTCTTGAACCCCGCGGCGGCAATCGTAATCTCATAAAGCCCCGGCTGTAACAGTTGTGCGCGATAGATACCATCGGTGCTTGTCGTCAGCGCGGACAGTGTGCCCATCGACCGATTGGAAACGGAAACGGATGCATTGGGAATCACTGCGCCACTCGGATCCGTGACGCGGCCCGTAATGGATCCGCGAGTATCTTGCGACCAGGAAAGCGATGCAGCCAGTAGAACAAACAGCGCACCGAGCGAGAACATGCGACTAGGCATACTTAGACTCCTCTATCGTCAAGAAGCGACGTCCCTTTTCACTAAACGAGTCTTCTCTTTAGGACCCCGTTCGTTTAGCCAATTTAAATGGAGCCTATCACTCCGTACGATTGGAGTCAACAAATTTTGCAGAACGTGACGATTGGCGAATCAAGCTAGCCGAAAGACTAACCCGGACGCGAACGCGCCGCAGGGAAGCTCACGACAAGGTGCCAAAGGGTGAAAAAGGTCAGTGCTCGGGGGTCCGGTAAATTCTCAAGAAAATTTCAGGAAAACTACAAGATGGGAGGGAAGGCAGACAGAAGGAGGTGGTGGCCAGGGACGGAATCGAACCGCCGACACGCGGATTTTCAGTCCGCTGCTCTACCAGCTGAGCTACCTGGCCGGATGACTCGCGTAGGGAACAACGACTTCAGTGTAGCAAATTTCTCGCACAAGACACGTTTCGCTTTTGCGGAAAACGCTCCTTGGAGAGCCGGGTTGGTGTGTAGGGTAACGAAGTTTAGGACAGACGGGCGCGAACCAGGGGTGGCGTTCGCGCTGTGTTCTCACCGGACGCGGTGCGCCCGTCTGCCGGAAACTGGAGGGTTGTTACTTCGAGCTGACAGCGCCCGAGACTAAGAGCTTCTTGGTGGTACCGGCCAGGACGATTTCCTTCACCTGCGTCGAGCCGCTCTCATAAGCAACCGTCGTGTAGATGAATTTGTCGTTCGCGTTTTCGATCTTCACCGGGATCTCGGTGGAGATTTTGCCCTGCTTCAGAATCGCCTTGTCGCCCGAAAGCTCCAACTTGATATCGCCGGCCTTGAATTCCGTCCCATTAATCGTCGTCTTTTGGTACAACGACACGCGATAGCTATCCGCAGCGAACATCACGGTGGACATCGCGAAAACCGTCAAAACACCCAGAATCTTTTTCATTTCGATCTCCTTACAGTCAGTTGAGTCTTACTTAGCGTCGTCAACGGGGACTGTTTATGCCTTCTTGGATGCATTCGCCTCCTCGAAGGATTCCGCCGTCTTTTAGGATAACGCTGTTAACCAGCCCAAAGTTCGAGGAAAATGCGCATTTCTGGTAAGACTTTGTAATCGCTACCTGGCGGATTCCTGGAAAGGGGCTGAAACTACGGCAGCCGGAACAAAAAGAGCCTGCTTGGGCCATCTTCCGGCAAAAAATAGAGCCGTCTTCCGCGGACGGTCATTCCCTCATTCGCATAACGAATATCGCGGTCGGTTTTGCCAACACGTAGGCTCCGAACCACCCGCAACGAGGGCCACTCCATCCATTCTACCAAACCGGCCAACGGGCCGGTTGGACCCGACGCCACCAGATAATTGCCACGCCGTTTCATATCCTGATGGGAAGTCTTGCTGGGATTTGTTACACGGTTCAAGAATTTGCCGCTCATGTCCCACTCATACAATTCGCGGCTGTCCCAATTCCCGCCAATCAACCGGCCGCGGCCCGCCGCGATGCAGCCGATGTGGTCGGCGACCGGAAAGCTCGCCAGCAGTGCCAGCGTTCGTTTGTCCCGCTTCTGAATCACGCTGCTCGACGCACGCTTGTATTCCGCGACCGGGATCCAAACGGCATCGCCGTCGAGAGAGATGCCGCCGGGGTGAAAACGCTCCCCGTCCTGCACCTCGACGTGGCGGATGCGCGTGCCGGCCCGCGCATCGAACACATCGAGAAATCCACGCCGCGTTTCGCGATCAACCGAACTCACCCACAGGAGATGCCCTTCGATGTCGATTCCCTGGACGTGCGCGAGGTTGCCCTGTAAGGCGACGACTGCGGCCGGATGCTCAAGCGAAATGGGTCCCTGCGCTGTTGCGATCGCAGTCGCCAAGAGGACACCACACCACTGGAACCGACTCATTCGATTCTAGTGTGGCATCCCAGGCGCCACTCGATTCTCTCTAGGCGTTGATCAGCAGATTGCGGAACTTCGGATCGTACTCGGGAAACACCTTGCGGATGTCCTTGTTGCCGAGTTGACCCGCGACCACTTCGCCGAGAACGTCGCGGAAGTCGGTGGTAAGCGCGAGGTCGCGGCCTTCGTACAGCTGATCCTTGTCGAGGCCCGGCCAATCGCCGTATACCTTGCCGCCCTTCACTTCGCCGCCGAACACGAACATCGAATTCGCGTGACCGTGATCCGTTCCGCGATTCCCGTTCTCTTTCGCCGTGCGGCCAAATTCGGACATGGTCACAACCGTGATGTCGGCCATGCGGTCGCCCATATCCTGATAGAACGCACCCAGCGCGCTACCGAATTCGTTGAGCAAATTCGCCAATTGGCCCTGGGTTGTCTTCTGCGCGACTTCGTTGACGTGCGTATCCCACCCGCCCATGTCAGCGAAAGCCACCTCGAGGCCAACGTCCGCTTTGATCAGCCGCGCAATCTGCTGCATCGCCGGACCGAGCCGCCCGTTCGGATACTTCGCCCCGTTCGAGGGGACGTACGCAGTCTTCTGGATCGCCTGAATCGTCTTCACCGCCTCAAACGTCTCGCGGCCAGTTCCGTTCAGGACCTTGTCCATGCTTCCCGCGTACATACTTTCAAAGCCACTGGCGCCGCGCGTGTCGCGGACCTGGAAGTCCGAAAGGTTGTTGACCGCGACCGCGTCCTGCCGACCGCGCAGAGTCCGCGCAAGGGCGGGTCCAAGGCTAACGGCACGCACTGGCGATGGACGGCCTTGCACCGGAGGCAGCGCGCGATTCAACCAGCCGTCGGACGTCGCCTTGCGGCCCGGCGTGCCGGATTCCATGTAATCCTGCGCGTCGAAATGCGAGCGCGTCGTGTCTGGCGACCCCACCGCCTGGACGATCGCCAACTGCTTCGCATCCCAGATTTGCTTCATCGGCGCGAGCGAAGGATGCAGTCCGAAATAGCCATCAAGATCGAGAGCCGCGTCGTTAGTGCCGTTGGGTTTCGGAATCGCAATCGTTGGGCGAAGCGCGTAGTAATTCGGATCGCCAAACGGCACGACCACATTGAGCCCGTCCATAGCACCGCGCTGGAAAAGGGCAACCAGGATTTTCTTGCGCGGACTCGGAGCGTCGGCGGCATACAGTGCGCGTTCGAGCCACAACGGCGCAGCGCCGATTCCGGCCATTGCGAGCGCGGAGCTCTTCAGAAAGAAGCGTCGGGAATTCATGACTGGTCTCCTGATCTCTTACTTACGCTGAAAGTCGGGCGAACCTAGAATCAATCCGGCAATCAACGCCGGCGATGGTTTCGCTTTCGGGTTCTTCTTCAACTGCTCGTCGAGCGCGAGTGCGATCGCAGCTCGCGTCGCCGGCGTCACTTCGCGGTTCAGTAATTGGCGCGCGATGACGAGCGTATCGGTCGATTCCGGGAACCTCGCCGTATCTACTGTTACGCCGGCGACTTTGTTCTGTGCCAAAGCGAGCGCGAAATTCATCCGGCCTAACAGTGCAGCCGAGTTCACCCACTCCGCATTTACCGCGGAATAGCCCGTCGGCTCTACTTTGCGGTACAGCGGCTGTCCCAATTGCTGAAGCTGATTCGCGAGATTCGAACCGAAATCGATCTCCGCTCCGACGGCGCGGATAGCGCTCGCGACCATTTCAAACGGAGTCTTGATCTTCGCGTGCTCTGCGCCGCGCGACCAGAATTCCTTGGATTCAAGCATGGTTTTCATCACCAGGCGGATGTCGCCGGAGCTCGCCGTAAACGTCTGCGCCATCCGATCCACCAGCGCGGCGGGCGGATTGTCGGAAACGAATCGCGTGGCCAGCTTCCGCGAAATGAACTTCGCTGTCGAAGGATGCTTCATCAGAATGTCCAGCACCTTCTCGCCGTCTTCTTTGCCGCCGCCGGCCGGAATCGTAACCCCGAGGACCACCTTCTCGCCCTTATCGTGGACCTTGTCGTTGTACCAGAATCCACCGCCGAGCCGCGGCTCACGAATCGTCCAGCCAGTGAAGCAGCGTGCGACTTCGATGATATCTTTCTGCGTGTAGCCGCCGTCCACGCCAAGCGTGTGAAGCTCAAGAAGCTCACGACCGTAGTTCTCGTTCAGTCCGCGAACCGGACGCTTCGGCGCATTCTTGGCAGCGGGACGCGCGTTCGGCGGAGGCGGCCCGACGGATTGCCAATTGTCCAGGTAAAACAACATCGCGGGACTTTCCGAAGTGGCCTTCAGCAGGTCGTGGAAGTTCGCGAACACATAGGGCCGGATCGCGTCGCGC
This sequence comes from Bryobacterales bacterium, assembly GCA_038210135.1. GTDB lineage: Bacteria > Acidobacteriota > Terriglobia > Bryobacterales > Bryobacteraceae > JBBQWZ01. The sequence continues at coordinate 53,899 of JBBQWZ010000028.1, read as the reverse complement.
TCGTAAGTCGGGACGAAAAGCCGGTCGGAGCCCTTATCCAGATACACGTTGAAATGGTTGTACCAGAAGTCCACCATCAGCTCTTCCAGCTGACGGTTCGAATACGAGGCGCGGAACAGTTTGCCTTCATTCAAATCATTCGCCAGAATCTGCTGCGGCGCAGTGGCTTTCATGAACATGCGGCGTAGCGGAAGCGGCGCGAACGGCATATTGCCGAACCGCATTCCCTGCGGAAGCGCAATCGCAAGCTGCTCATACTTGTCTTCGTCGAACTTCGCCAGGATCGCCTTGCGATCGTCCGGCTTACCATTCCGCAACGTCTTAATGTCGTCGGCGGTGAGAAGATCCTCAAGCGAAACCGCCGGCTCGATCATGTCTTCTTCCCGCGTCGCTGCCTCTTTTCCTTCGGTTTTCTTCACCTTGTATCGTTGGACCAGCCGCTCGACGGCGGATCGCGTAATCGGATCCTCCGGCAGCGGAGCGCGTCCACGGGCGACCTGGGCAATCAGCTGTTGCGTGGGATAATTCTGCCCGGCTTCCTTCTCCGTCATGCGCAGGGAATCCAGTGGCGCGAGCTTGGCTTCGAGCACCGGATTCTCCTTGATTTTGTCCGGATGCAACTGCAGGTCGATCCACTTCTTAACACCGACCTTTTTCACCGCTTCAAAATCGCCAACCCTCGGGCCGAACGTCAGCCGGTCCAACGCGAAACGGATCTGTTCGTCCTTGTTCAACTTGACCGAAAACAGCTTTAGGTCGTCGCCGGATTTCTCTTTTACGGCCTTCGGCTTGGTAGTCTTGCCGGGAAGACTCGGCGCCGCGAGTGAGAACGAAAGGATGACTGCTAGGACGGATCTGATCAGCATTGATTCCTGCCTACTCTATTAAACGCACAACCGGCATGAAAGTTGATGTTTGTTCGCCCAGGGCGGCCTAACTGGCCGGATCTGAACGAGAATTAACGTGCCCAGTCGCCATCGGACCGTCAACTACTCCACTTCCCGTGGATCGGTTAACTATAGTAAACTAATCTGAATTAATCGTAACTGGATTGGACTTCGATGATATGTTAACTTGTTCGCTTTGGGTGAGGCCGCTGGCGTTTTGTTTCTGTACCTTCGCGTTCGCAGCGCATGGATTCGGACAAACTGAGCCGGATCTGGCGCGGCGGGTCACCGAGGTAGAGCGAAAGCTACGGCTGCTGGATCCAAGTTTCGCCACGAATTTGTCGGCCGGTGACTTGGCTCAGCGAATCCTAGACCTGGAGTTGAAGATGGACGCTCTGCTGGCGCGGCGTTCCGGTGGCGGCGAAACACCGCCCGTCATCGCCTCGGCTAGCGGAGCCGGACTTTTCCCTGCTCCGGGCGGGCTTTCGAAATCAGGGACCACTGGCAGCGGTCTCGAGTCTGTTTCGGTGAGCGGCGATTTCCAAAAATCCGCTGACGCGGAGACGCGACTTCCCTTTGCCGGCTACATGGAGATGCATGCCAACAAGGACCGCGGCGATGCGTTCCGGCCCGACTTTCATCGCTTCGTCCTGCTATTCGGACACAGCTTCTCCGACCGGATCAAATTCTGGAGCGAGTTGGAGGTCGAGCATGCTCTGGTGGCGGGCGGCGAATCGACGGGCGAGCTGGCCGTTGAACAAGCCTACGTCGATTTCCTCGTCAAGCCCTGGATGAATTTCCGCGCGGGAATGCTGCTGACTCCCATGGGCATTCAGAATGAGCGCCACGAGCCCCCCTCTTTCAACGGCGTCGAGCGGACCTTCGTCGAAACCGTCATTATTCCGACCACCTGGCGGGAGCTTGGTGTCGGCTTGACAGGTGATCTTGGCAGAGGGTTCCGCTATCGCGCGTACGTCGCGTCGTCGCTCGATGCGAGCCGTTTCGGCGCGGAGTTCGGTCTCGCGGAAGGCAAGACGAATGGCTTCGATGGCTCGCTTAGAAATCCCGCGAAGATGGCGCGCGTCGAGTATGCCGGAGTCCGGCGCTTGACCCTGGGTACGAGCTTCTACACGGGACACGCTGGTTTCCGGACACGGGGCGTCAATCCGGGCGTCACCATCGGCGAATTCGACGGACGCTACAGCTTCCGCCGGTTCGATTTCCGAGGACTGTTCGCGCAGACGTGGATCTCGCGGACGGCGGAGCTGAATCGATTCCTCGAGCGGCAAACTGGTGTCAATCCGAACGTGGGGCGTCAGATGCGCGGCTATTACATGGAGCCAGCGGTCCACGTGCTGCCTCGCAAGGTCCGCATGGACCTGATTGCTTTCGGCCGCTACGAGAGCTACAACACGCAGTTCCGCATGGCGCCGGGTTTCGTCGCGCTTCCGGAATTCGACCGGTCGTCGTGGGTGACCGGCGTTACGCTGAAGCCGATCGCCGACGTCGCGATCAAATTCGACTATGTATTCAACCGCAACCGCAGCGCGGTCGTCCGCGCCGTGGACGGAATCAATCTGGGAATTGGATGGTGGTTTTAAGATGAAGCTCATTTTCTTGCTGGTCACGATGACGACGTTGGCCGTCGCGCAGGACGCCGAACGTAAGCCGGATCGCGTCATCACGATCACGGCGGAGCGCTTCGCCTTCAACCCGTCGAAAGTCACCGTGAAGCAGGGTCAATTGATCGAGTTCGTCCTGACGAGTGACGACACCGATCACGGCTTCAAGATCGCCGGGACCGGGATCGACATCGCGATTCCGCCTGGAGGACGCGGTGATGCGAAAGTGCGATTCATCGCCAAAGAAAAAGGCCGTTTCGTCTTTGAATGCTCGCGTCCGTGTGGAGCGGGGCACAACCTGATGCGCGGCTACATCGAGGTGAAGTGATGCGGCGGTGGTTGAGTTCGTGTCTGCTTTGTGCGCTCCTCTTGAGCGGCCAATCGACCCCGGTAAATATCCCTGGCGGACCGCTCGCCGGAATCAGCGCCACGGAACTCGAGTTGTTTCGAATCGGCCTCGCCGACTTCAAGTCGGTCGAATCCGCCGACGACGGCTTAGGTCCCGCGTTCAACGGCACCAGTTGCGCCGTCTGTCATTCGATTCCGTCGGTCGGCGGAGTCAGCGCGATGACCGAAATCCGCGGCGGCTATCGCGACGAAGACGGAAAGTTTCACGAACTGAATGGTGGCACCCTCTATCACCTGTTCTCGATCCCGGACCACCGCTGTCAGGTACAGATTCCGCCGGAGGCGAATGTAATCGCGCGACGGGCGCCCACGCCGCTGTTCGGCGCCGGATTGATCGAGGCCATTCCGGACGAGACGATCCTGGCCCTTGAAGATCCCGGCGATCGGAATGGCGACGGAATCCGCGGGCGCGCCGCGCGCATCGTGGACGTGGCTTCCGGCCGCGAACGCATTGGACGATTCGGCTGGAAGGCGCAGCAGGCGACGCTGCTCTCGTTCGCGGGAGATGCCTACCGGAATGAAATGGGCATCACCAACGACCTGTTTCCGGATGAAGTCGCGCTGGGACTCACACCCGCCCAACTGAAGCTATGCGCGGGTCCGCGAACCGGAATCGAAGACGTGCGCGACCGCCGGACCGGCCTGCGAGGAATCGATCGCTTCGAAGTCTTCATGCGCTTCCTTGCGCCTCCGGAGCGGGGCTTCATCGACGACGCCGTTCGCGCGGGCGATGTGATTTTCCAGTCGATTGGATGCGCTTCCTGCCATACTCCGGTGCTGCTGACGGGGACCAGCAAGAACCCGGTCTTCGATCGTAAGCAGGTTGCGCTCTTTTCCGACCTGCTGCTGCACGACGTTGGCACGGGCGACGGAATTCCGCAAGCAGCGGCGACCGAGCAGGAGATTCGCACAGCTCCGTTATGGGGTCTGCGATTCCGAAGGCCGCTGCTTCACGACGGCACCGCGGCGACCGTCGATGCGGCGATTTTGCGCCATGGGGGAGAAGCAACGGGAGTGGTCAGGCGATTCGGAGAACTGTCCGCTGGAGATCGCTCGTGGCTGATGGCGTTCCTGCGGTCGCTCTGACAGCGGCCGCAGCCCTTACGAGGATTTCTTCGCCGCCGCTTCCGCGGCGCTGATGCGCGCCTCGGCGCGCAGGACGGCGCTGAGCGCGGAGGCGATATCGATGCCGACCGAATCGATCATCTCCGCTTTCGCTTTGCGCAGAGATTCCTGCGCGCGCGTGAGGTTGATTTCGTGGGCCGGTTCCGCGACGTCCGAAAGAACGCGGACGACGTTGTTCTGAATTTGCAGATACCCGCCGTGGACCGCCAGGACTTCCGTTCGGCCGCCGGTACGATACGTTAGCGCACCGTACCCGAGTTCCGACAGCAGCGCGGCGTGCTCCGGCAGGACCCCGACGTAGCCGTCTTTGCAGGGGATCTGTGCCTCTTCCACCTGCTCTTTGACGAGCGATCGTTCAGGCGTCGCGACTTCGAGTTCAAACGTGAAAGCCACTTGTCAGTTACCCTTTTTTCTTCTGCTCTTCCCATGACTCGAGGACTTCTTCAATCGAGCCCTTCATGTAGAAGTTCTGCACCGGAACTTCGTCGTGTTTGCCTTCGACGATTTCCTTGAAGCTGCGAACGGTGTCCGCAACCTTCACGTACTTGCCCTTGAAGCCGGTGAACTGTTCAGCAACGAAGAACGGCTGCGAGAGGAAGTTCTGCAAGCGGCGCGCGCGGTTGACGGACAGCTTGTCTTCTTCAGACAGCTCGTCGATACCGAGAATCGCGATGATGTCCTGCAGATCTTTGTATTTCTGCAGCGTCTGCTTCACCTTCTGCGCGACGTTGTAGTGCTCTTCGCCGATGATGCGCGCGTCCAAAATACGCGAAGACGAAGCCAGCGGATCTACCGCCGGATAGATACCCAGCGCAGCGATGTCGCGCGAAAGGTTGGTGGTCGCATCGAGGTGAGCGAAGGTAGTTGCCGGAGCCGGATCGGTGTAATCATCGGCAGGTACGTAAATCGCCTGCACCGAAGTGATCGAACCGTTGCGCGTCGACGTGATGCGCTCCTGCATTTCGCCCATCTCGGTGGCGAGATTGGGTTGGTATCCGACGGCGGACGGCATGCGTCCGAGCAGCGCCGAAACTTCGGAACCGGCCTGGGTAAAGCGGAACACGTTATCGATGAACAGCAGCACGTCCTGCTTCTCTTCGTCGCGGAAATACTCGGCGACGGTCAGCCCGGTGAGGCCGACGCGGAGGCGGGCTCCTGGAGGCTCGGTCATCTGTCCGTAGATTAGGGCGGCTTTAGATTTCGTGAAATCGTGCGGATCGATGACGCCCGATTCCTGGAATTCGAGCCAGAGATCGTTGCCTTCGCGAGTACGTTCTCCGACGCCGGCGAACACCGAAACGCCGCCGTGCTCTTTCGCGAGGTTGTTGATCAGCTCCATGATGACCACGGTCTTGCCGACGCCGGCTCCGCCGAACAGGCCGATCTTTCCGCCCTTGAGGTACGGCTCAAGAAGATCGATGACCTTGATGCCCGTCTCGAACATTTGGAGTTCGGTCGATTGCTCGTCGAACCCCGGCGCCGGACGGTGAATCGGATACTTCAGCTTGGTGTTCACCGGACCCATCTCGTCGACGGGCTCGCCGATGACGTTCAGAATGCGGCCCAGTGTTTCGCGGCCGACCGGCACCATGACCGGATGTCCGAGGCTCACCGCTTTCATCCCGCGGACCAGGCCCTCGGTCGGCTGCAGCGCGATGGTACGCACGCGGCTTTCGCCGATGTGCTGCGCGACTTCGCAGATAATGTCGATGGGCGTCGGCGCGTTGAAGCCTTCGCTGGTGATGCGGATGGCGGTGCGGATATCGGGGATCTGGCCTTCGGGGAACTCGATGTCCACCGCGGGTCCGGCCACCTGGATGACTTTTCCTGCAATCGTTGCTGCGGTCATTTAAAACCTCTCGTCGCGCGGCGCCCGATTCCCTGGCCGCCGCCTGCTGATTTTTTCCTAGTCGAGGGCGGCGGCGCCGCTTACGACTTCGATGATTTCGCGCGTGATGCTGGCTTGCCGCACGCGATTCATATATAGAGTCAACTTTTCGATTACTTCGCCGGCGTTGCGCGATGCCGCGTCCATGGCCGTCATTTGCGCCGCGAACGCCGCGGCGGTGTTTTCGAGCATCGCCCGATACAGCGACGTCTCGATGTAGCGTGGCAACAGCGTTCCGAGCAATTCGGCGGGCGGCTGTTCGTAAATGTAGTCGGTCGGTTCGGCAGCTTCGGTAAGCTCGACCGGCAGTACCCGGACCTCGGTCAACTTCTGTGTAAGGACGCTCTTGAATTCGTTAAAGATCAGGTAGACCGCGTCGATTTCGCCGTTTGCGTAGCGCTCGATCACCCGGCGCGCAATGATCTGGGCGTTCTGGATGGTCGGCTTTTCCGCGACGCCGATCAGTTCGCCGGTGATGGTCCGCGTCGAACGCTTGAAGAAATCGCGTCCTTTGCGGCCGAGCGTTTCCAGTTCGATCGTGGCGTCGGGATGCTCCGCCAGAAATGCTGTCGCGCCCTTGATCAGGTTCGCATTGAACGCCCCTGACAATCCGCGATCGCTAGTCACGAGAATCAGCTGGATCCGCTTTTCCGGCCGAAGCGCCAGCAAGGGATTGGATTCCGCCGCATCGCTGCCGGCAGCTGCCGCGGCGACGTCGCCCAGGATCTTGTTGAGCATCGCGGCGTACGGACGCGCAGCGATCACGCGATCCTGCGCGCGGCGCAGTTTCGCAGCCGCGACCATTTTCATGGCCTTGGTGATCTGCTGCGTGTTCTTGACCGAGCGGATTCTCCGCCGGATATCAATCAAGGACGGCATGGTTTACTTTGCCGCTGTGGCCGCGGACTTGGTTCCAGCTTGCGTTCCGCGTTGCGACACGAAGCGCTCTTTGAATTCTTTGAGGACTTTCAGCATGGTCGCCTTCAGGTCGTCGCTGATCGCCTTCTTCTCGCGGATTTCGTTCAGAATCGCGCTCTGCGAAGTCTCGATGTAGTTCAACATCTCCGCTTCGAACGGACGAACCTGATCGAGCGGCAGATCGTCTAGAAATCCGTTGACGCCCGCGAAAATCGACATCACCTGCTTCTCGACCGGATACGGCGAGAACTGCCCTTGCTTCAGGAGTTCGACCAGCCGGCTTCCACGGGTGAGCTGCTGCTGCGAAGCTTTATCGAGATCGGAGCCAAACTGCGCGAACGCCGCCAGCGCGCGATATTGGGCAAGCTCCAATCGGAGCGAACCCGCAACCTGACGCATCGCCTTGATTTGCGCGTTGCCGCCAACTCGACTCACCGAGATGCCGACGTTCACCGCCGGGCGGATGTTCGCATTGAACATATCGGCTTCGAGGAAGATCTGCCCGTCGGTGATCGAAATCACGTTGGTCGGAATGTAGGCCGAAACGTCGCCCGCCTGCGTTTCAATAAACGGCAGCGAGGTCAGCGATCCGCCACCTTTGGCGACGCTCATTTTCGCGGCGCGCTCAAGCAGGCGGCTGTGAAGGTAGAACACGTCGCCGGGGAACGCTTCGCGGCCCGGAGGGCGGCGAAGGAGCAGCGAGATTTCGCGATACGCCGCGGCGTGCTTCGAGAGATCGTCGTAAATCGTGAGGACGTGGCCGCCCCGATCACGGAAGTATTCGCCCATCGCGACGCCCGAGAACGGAGCCAGATACAACATCGGCGAAGGATCGGACGCGGTCGCGGCAACGACGATGGTGTAATCCATCGCTCCGTTTTCTTCGAGCGTCTTGACGACTTGCGCTACCGTCGAACGCTTCTGTCCGATCGCGACATAAATGCAGATCATGTCGCCGCCCTTTTGATTGATGATCGTATCAATCGCGATAGCGGTCTTGCCGGTCTGGCGGTCGCCAATGATCAGCTCGCGCTGGCCGCGGCCGATCGGAATCATGGAGTCGATCGCCTTGATGCCGGTCTGCATCGGCTCTTTGACGGGTTGGCGGTCGACGACGCCCGGCGCGATGCGCTCGATGGCGTTGAATTCGTCGGTGAGGATCGGGCCCTTGCCGTCGATCGGCTCGCCGAGTGCGTTGACGACGCGGCCGATCAGCGCTTTGCCGACCGGAACCGACATAATACGGCCGGTGCGGCGGACCTCGTCGCCCTCGCGGATCAGGCTGCCGTTGCCCAGTAGCACGGCGCCGACCTGATCTTCTTCGAGGTTGAGCGCGATGCCCGAAACACCCTTCGGAAATTCGATCAGCTCGCCCGACATGACCTTTTCGAGGCCATACACGCGCGCAATACCGTCTCCGACGGAAATCACGTTGCCGGTTTCGGCAACGTCGATCGCCTTGTCGTAATTATCGATTTCCTCGCGGAGCAGCCGCGAAATCTCATCTGCTCGAATCTGAGCCATTTCGTTCCCCTATGCAGCCCTATCGGCTGGCTGCAAGCTGTGTGCGCAACTTCTGGATCTCGCCTCGCACCGATCCGTCGTAGGACATCGAGCCGACCTTGGCGATCACGCCACCGATCAGCGATGTATCGACGCTATAGTGCGGACGCGTCTGCTTGCCGGTCATCCCGGCCAGCTTCGCTTCGAGTTCCGTTCGCTGCGCATTCGTCAATTCCTGCGCCGAAGTCACGTCGGCGCGTATAAACCCAAGCTGCTCGTCGAGCAGAGTTTCGTACGCTTCAGCGATCTGGAGAAAGTCTCCAATTCGCCGATGATCCACTAACACAAACAAGAAGTTTTTGATCTGCCGCGATGCGCCCATGCGATCCGCAAGGCGTCCGACCACGGCCCGCTTCTTCGCGGGCGAAATCGCCGGCGAAAGGAATACATTGCGCAAAGCCGCAAACTCGCGGAATGCCGCTGCGAATTCTTTGATCTGAGCGACCGAGGCATCCGGATCCACACCCGAACCGGGCTTCAACACCACATCCACCAGGGCGTTGGCGTATCGGGCCGAAACTACCGAGACCATTCCCATTAGTTCTTACCCAAATCCTGAACGAAGGAATCGATCAGACGACCCTGCGTCTCGCCATTCAAACGGCCCCGGATGCGCTGCTCCGCCAGATCCACCGCCAACTGCGCGGCGTATTGCTTCAAGCCGAGCATTTCGACCTTGGCCGCTAATTCGACTTCTTGTTCGGCATGGGTCGAAATGCGCTCGATGGCCTTGGTGCCGTCTATCTGGAGACGCTCGCTTTCGCGAGCCATATCGGTGCGGACTTCCGCTTTCATCCGCGCGAGCTCTTCCCCGAGCTTCGAAATCTGAAGCTCCACCGCTTTCACGCGTGCTTCGGCGTCCGCGGCAACCCGGGCCGATTCCGCCATGTCCTTCTGAATCGAATCCGTGCGGTCCTTGAAAAACTTCGGAGCGCTCTTGCCGATCAAATACCCAAGGCCCGCAGCCAGCAGGAAGAAATTGACCCATTTCCAGGTCGTGAAATCCTCGACGGGCTTGCCATCGCCTTCAGCCGTCTTCGGCTCTTCGCCGACTTTGTGCTCGACTGCTTTCTTCTCGGCGGACTCCTGCGCGAAAATCGCGACGGAGGAAAGCATGAAAATCAGCGCTAATTTCTTCATACGCGCTTTCTGTCCAACACGGCCGTGGCGATCTGCTCTGCCAGTTGCGCGCTGGTTTCAACCAGACCCTGCTTGGCTGCGGAGGATTCCGCCGCGAACTCCTCCCGCGCCTTCTTGATCTGAGCTTCTGCGCGGGCGCGGGCTGCGGCAATCTGGCCAGCCTGGTCCGCCAGCCACTGCTTGCGGGCTGCTTCCTGTTCTTTGAACGCCTCCGCCCGGGCGGCGCGAAGCGAATCTTCGTATTCCGCGGTCTTCTTCTCCGCCGCCGCAAGCGCCTTTTCAGCGATGGCACGGGCTCCCGAAGTCTTCGCGTCGCGTTCCGCCAGCACCTTCTCCAAAGGCTTGAACAGCATCGCCTTGATGTAAAAGTGCAGAATTACGACAAAAATGACCGTCGGTACTGCTTTGAGCAGAATCCCAGTGAGTGCTGCGAGGGTTTGTTCCATCTGGTTCGGTTAAGGGAACTGGCTTTGCAGAGAGGCCGAAAAGACCGGAGCATCCCACCCCTTGGCGATGCGCCGATTGAACCTTAAACAAATCTCTCTGAAACCGTTAATTTAGCACAGTCGTCTAACGGGAATCAACGCGCGCACATGTCTAGTTTCGCTGGTGGAATGACCTCGGCGATCTCAGCAGGCTTCCGGATTCGCCATTCATTCGCGCCCTGCTTGGGCAGCACCGAACCGCGACCGTAAGGGAGCGGACTAATCAATCGGGTCCTCGCTCAGGCACCCGGCGGCTTGCCGCCTCCGGGCGGTTTCTCCGTCAGAACCAACGTTTCGGCCAGCATGTCGTGCAGGGTCTGCTTCTTTTGGGTGAAGGCCACCATGATGTAGCCGATCAGCATCGTCTGGCTGGTCAGCAGCGTCATACAAATCCAACGCACGGAAGCGCGCCCGAACGTGATCCGCTTTCCTTCGAGATCGGTCACGACCAGCCCCATCATCCGCTTACCGACCGTACCTCTGCGCTCCGAACTTTCGAGCGCGGCGTGATACAGCCAATTCCCAATCAAGGTAACCAGAACCAGCGCCGCGCCAACCGCGACGAACGGCACCAGAGCCTGGATCACTATGCGGACCTTCTCCGGATCCGGCTCCGCACCCGGGGTATCCAGCTTCTTCACCAGGTCGAGAATGGTCGGCACGGCCCACACAAACAGCCCAACCCAAGCGAGCATCAGCGGCGACAGCACCAGCGTGTCGATGATGCGAGCCAATAGCCTTGGACCGAAGGCTGCATACGGAAGCGGAGGCGCAGCAGGTTGGCGCATCAGCGCCTGGCCGCAGCCAATGCAGAATCGACCCTGCTCCGGATTCAACGCCCCGCAACGCGAGCAGTACATCTTGACCTATTTTTTCACAACCAGCGTGCCGGCGATCATATCGTGCAGGCACTGGCGGCGCTCCGTGAATCCCGCCATCGCGAAGCCGATGCCCATCGTCATCCCGGTGATGATCTTGCCAAAGAAGCGCCCGGACGCGCGTCCGAACGAAAGCCGGTTTCCGTTCAGGTCCGTGACACGGAGGCCCATCGCCTTCTTGCCCAGCGTCCCTTCGTGGCGCGAGCTTTCCATCAGCGCGTGATACAGCCAGTTGCCGGCTACCGCGACGACCATGGTCAAAGCGTAAGCGCCGATCAGGCTCATGATGAGTTCCGGATCCGGCTCGCCGCCGCTCGTCAGCTTCGCCAGATTCGCGAGGACAGTGCCGCCCATGATTGCGAAGCCGATCAGGCCCAGCGGCGCCAGCACCAGCGTGTCCACGAAGTACGCAACCACCCGAAGCCAAAATCCGCCGTATTGAACCGGGGCAGGTCCCGGCGGATAGTATCCCGGAGGCGGCATCCCGTAAGCCGCGCCTCCGGGAGCTGGAGAAACGGGAGATGGAGAAACAGGGACAGGCACCGCCGTGCCAGGCCCAACCAGCACCGGAACCGCAATCTCGCCAGACCCCTTCTCAATCGCCCCGCCGCGCGGCAGTGCCTCGCCGCAGCCGGAGCAGAACATCGCGCCTTCCGGACTGTTGGTCCCGCACCGCGTGCAAAACATAATGACCGAACGTTACTCTAATCGCCCCTCGGCTCGCAACTGTTCCCACGTCCGCATCAAAAACCCGTCCGTCATTCCCGCCACGTAATCGCACACCGCGCGCGCCAGCGGCATCGCCGAAGTCAGTTCCCGGTAATCCGCCGGAAGCATCTCCGGATACCGCAGCAAGCCCTCGAAGACGTGACAAAGCATGTCGATCGAAAACCGCCGCTCGTCTTCGACTAGCTGGCTCTGATAGACCTGCTGCCGCAGGAAATCTTTAATCGCCCTGCTCGCCACCGCCACCGGTTGGGTATATTGCACCAGCCGATGCGGAGCCAGCCGCACGCCTTCCATATCCCGGACCCCGGACGCGCCCGCCGCCGCAACCGTACCGTCGATCAGCCCGCCGACCATCCAATTGACCAGCGCCCGGACCATCTCTTGCACCTTCAAATGCTCACCGGCGCCCGGAAATTGCGCGTCGACGTTTTCGCGCATCTTCCCTACCACCGGAATCGCAGCGCTCAGCACATCGAGCGAAATCAACCCCGCCGCGTAGCCGTCGTCGAGGTCCGATGTGTTGTACGCGATCTCGTCGCAAAGATCGATCAGCTGCGCTTCGAGCGGCGGCCGGACGCCGGGCAAATACGCATCCAGCTCCGGCACCTCGCCCGGCTCGAAATCCCGCGAGTGCTTGGCCAGCCCTTCCCGGACTTCGAAGGTCAGATTCAGCCCGGGAAAACGCGCATATCGCTGCTCGAACCATTCCACCAGCCGCAGCGCCTGCAAATTGTGATCGAAGCCCAACCCGTGCGCATGCATTAGGCGATTCAGTTCCATTTCGCCCGAATGCCCGAATGGAGGATGCCCGATGTCGTGGCCCAGAGCCAACGCTTCCGTGAGGTCGACATCCAGTTCGAGGACGCCGGCCACGGTTCGCGCGATCTGCGCCACTTCGATGGTGTGGGTGAGCCGATTGCGAAAGTGATCCGACAAGCCGGGAGCGAATACCTGGGTCTTGTCTTCCAGGCGGCGGAACGCGCGCGCATGCACGATGCGATCGCGATCCCGCTGGAAATCGTTGCGATAGGGATGCGCCGGCTCCGGATAACGGCGGCCGCGTGCCTGGCGGACATCGAACCGCAGATGCGCCAACAAGGCTTTGAGGGATCCTTACTTCAGCGTCAGCTGAGCCAGCGTCTGCACGGCAGCCTGGCTGATCGCGCCGCGCTCGGTCCGCAGCGGCTCAAGCATCTTACGCGCCGCGGCCGGATCGCGCTTGCCGAGGACCTTCGCGAGTTCGATCTGCGCCTGCTCTTTCGAGACCATGACGGACGGATGATCGACGACATATTGCAGCGTCTTTTCCGCTTCCTGATCCTTGCCCTGGCTTACGTAAATCTGTGCCAGCGCCAAACGCGCGAGTGCGCCGTAATCCTTCTGGCTCGAATTCGCGACCTGGTCGAAATGTTTGGCTGCCTCGTCGAGCTTGCCCTTATCCACGGCGGTGACGCCCAGCATGTAGCGGCCGATCTCGCCTTCCATCGTGCCCGAATACTTGTCGGCGAGATTGCTGAAGGCCTTCTGCATTGCCTTGTCTTTTTCTTCGGACGTCGGAAATGCCTTCAGTCCTTCGGGGGCGCTCGGCGCGATATTGGAGTCGAAAATCAACATCGCTTCGCGCAGCACATCCTGGCGGACGCCGCGCTGATAGCGCATGTAGAAGTAGGCTCCAAAGGCCACGACGATCACGGCGAGAGCAATTAAGCCATAACGGAGCGCCTGCGGGCGGTGGTGCGAAATGAAATCGACGGAGTGGGCGACCTCTTCGGCAAACTTGTCCGTCTTGAGGTCTTTGCGAGTTAACTTATCCACGAGGTTACCTTTGGGGGGAGAAATTTCAGTTTATCATGCGCCTGCGACGTTTTACACGCGCGCCGCACTACGTTCGCGGAGCGTAATAGCCGCGCCGCGCGCGGACCACCAGGTCTTTCCGGTTCCGCACTTTGATGTCTACGGGATGATACAACCCGTCCGCCTTGAGTGGCTCCGGCCGGTACAACACGTTGTACTGATGGCGAAGCTCGTTCGCAATGTTCTCGAACGATTGCGCCATATCCAGGGCTTTGAACGGAGAAAACGAGAGTCCGCCAGTCTGGTTGGCGTAATATTTCAGGATCTTGTCGCCATCGGAATCGATGCGCGTGATGTTGGTAGAAATCGTGTAAATCACGACGTCCGCCTTGTGCGCCATCTCGAGCGCCTGCTCGCGCGTGTATCGGCTTTGCGTGTCTTCGCCGTCGCTGATAATGACCATGGCCCGCCGGAACTTGTGACGCGGCTGATCCTGCATCAACTTATCCCGGCAAGCAAAGAAAATCGCGTCGTATAACGCGGTCCCGCCGCCTGGCCGCAGCCCTTTGATCGCGGCCTTCAGCTTATCGACTTCGTTGGTAAGATCGGCCACCAGTTCCGCCGCGGTATCGAAGCTCACCACCACCGCTTTATCGGCCGGCCGCATTACTTGTGACAGAAAATCGTTGGCCGCTTCCTGCTGAAATTTGAATCGCTCGCGGATGCTGTTGCTGGTATCGATTAGGATGCCCAGGCGAAGCGGAAGATCCGTTTCCGCCGTAAACTCCAGAATGTTTTGCGGACGCTTGTTTTCGATGATTTCGAAGTCGTCCTTGCCCAAGTCCGTAACGAAGCGGCCCTTTTTATCGGACACCGTAAACAGCATGTTGACGCGCGTGACGTCCAACACGATGCGGGTCTGATCTTCATCGGTGGGCTTCTGCGCGAGGGCCGGAAGCAGACAAAGCGTGGCCGCACAAACGGCTAAGAGCCGGAACATATAAGTGGACAATCCCTCGACGTGGATTCATTATAGCGCCCGTTCCACTTGCGAACGGCCATGTCAGCCGACCCACTCGTCCTTCAGAACCGCGAACGAAGTGAGCGAATGCTCTTCGCCTACCCGCCTACCGACTGCAAGAAACTCTCCAACTCCAACGGCAGCGGAGCCGAAACTGTCACCCGCTCCCCGCTCGCCGGCGAATGGAACGAGATTCGATGCGCATGCAGAAAATTGCGCGCCAATCCTTCGCTCGCCGGAGCGCCATAGAGCCGGTCCCCCACCACCGGATGCCCGATGCTCGCCAAATGCACTCGGATCTGGTGCGTACGCCCCGTGCCGATCTTCACTTCAAGATACGAAAACTTCGCCGGATCCGGACAGCGACGCAGGACCTTATAGTCGGTCAGCGCCGTTCGGCCGCTGGCCACCTTGGTCGTCATGCGCGTCCGCCGGACCGGGTCGCGCGCGATCGGCGCCGTAATCCTGCCCGCGTCTTTCTTCACCGAGCCGTGCACCAGAGTCAGGTAAATTTTCTCGACCGATCTCTCGGCAAACTGCTCCGCCAGCGACCGGTGCGCGGCGTCCGTACGCGCCACCAGCAACACTCCGCTCGTGTCTTTATCCAATCGGTGTACGATTCCGGGCCGCTCGTCGCCGCCAACTTTCGACAACGCCTGAAACCGAGCGACCAGCCGATTCACCAAAGTCCCCGAATGCGCTCCCGCCCCGGCGTGGACCGTCAAGCCCGCCGGCTTATTGATCGCAATCACGGCGGCGTCTTCATAAATCACCTCGACCGGAAGATCCTCCGGCTCAGCATGCAAAGGAGGCGGTGCATCCGGCGTCAACGAAACCATCTCGCCGCCCCGCAAGATCATCGACGCCTTCGTGACCGCGCAGCTATTCACGAGCACCCTTCCGGACTTCGCCCAGAGCTGCATCCGTGCCCGGCTGAATTGCGGAAACGCCTGCATGAGAGCGTGATCCAGCCGCCAGCCCGCTTGGTCCGGACTCACCGCAAACTCAAACTCCATCGCTCTTACGATACCGCGCAAGAGGTGGCATAGGCCTCCGGCCTGTGCAGCAAAGACAACAATCATGCGGCGCTGCCGCAACCAATAGGATGTTGCCCTGGCATCGAGGCGCGCGCGAAGCGGCACGAAGTGCCGCGCAGTAAGCGCTTTTCGGCCATTTTCGTCGGATGCCCAGCTATTTTCGCGCCAGTGACGAGCAGGCCGCCGCGTACACGTCTTCTGCAACTAACACTGGAACGCGGTCCCCATCAACCAACTTCACCCGATCCGGCTCGTCGCTCACTAAACGCAAGTACGCCGCGCGCGCCCGCTTATGGAAATCAAGTGCCTGTTCGTCGAGCCGCGTTTCGATCGCATCGGTTTTCTGGTTGCGCGCCTTCGCGCGCGACAGGCCCGCCTCCACTTCGATATCGACGTAAATCGTCATGTCCGGCACAAGACCGCGGCATGCGATTCGATCGACTTCGAGCACGACTTCCGCTCCCAATCCGCGCCCTGCCCCCTGGTACGCAAGCGTGGAATCCGTCCACCGGTCACAGAGCACCACCTTGCCATCGCGCAACGCCGGAAGAATCCACTGATCGGTATTCTGCGCGCGTGCCGCGAACATCAGTAGCAGTTCGGTGACCGCCGACAATTCCTGATTCTTACCGTCGAGAAGAACACGCCGGATCTGTTGTCCGATCTCGGTGCCGCCTGGCTCCGCAGTCTCAAGAACGTCGACGCCGTCGCTCCGCAGCCTCGCGGCAAGCGTCCGCAGTTGCGTCGATTTCCCGCTCCCGTCCGGACCTTCGAACGTAATAAACCGGCCCCGCTGGCCGCGCGCCCGCTCAGTCATAGACGAAGTGCAGAACTTTCTTCAGGTCTTCCCAAGCCTCGCGCTTCGCGTCCTGATTGTAGGGCCGCAACAGGTACGACGGATGGTACGTCACCATCACCGGAATCCCGTTCCACTTGTGCCATTTTCCGCGCAGCTTCATCACGCCGTCTTTAGTTCCAAGCAGCGCCTTCGCCGCCGTGGACCCCAGCGCGCAGATCGCTGTGGGCTGAATGCTCATCAACTGCCGGAACAGAAACTGGCCGCAAATCTCCATCTCGTCCGGCAACGGAGTCCGATTCTCCGGCGGCCGGCATTTGACGACATTGCAGATATACGCGTCCGCGCGCGTGATCGGAATGCCTTCTTTGCTGGCGGTTCCGTCAATCATCTGCGTAAGCAGATTCCCCGCGCGGCCCACGAACGGGAAGCCCTGCGCATCCTCATCCGCGCCCGGCCCTTCGCCAACGAAAACCAGCTTCGCCTTCTCGTTCCCCGAGCCGAACACGATTTTGTTCCGCTGTTCCGAAAGCCGGCATCGTTTACAGTCGCCGATATCCTCGACAATCTTGAACAGCGAATCGCCTGTTCGATCGAAAGTCAACGGGTCGAACGTCGGCGGCTTGGGTAAAGGTTTTGGCACTGGATTTGGCGTTGAACGAATAGCCGCCGGCGAAGGCGCAGACGAAAGTCTGCCGACTGGAGGACGCGAAGGTTGCGGCGCGTGTGCGGCCGGAGCCACTCGCGGAGGCGCCGCCGCGGGCTCCACCCCTAACGGAGCGATGACCGGAATTCTTCCGTAGATCGTCTTGACGCCCAAGTCGCGATAAAACTCGAGTTGCTTGCGGAGTTCGTCAGGCTGCATATGTTATGCGCCCTGCGCCGCGTGCAGCGACAAACGTAGTTTCAAAACCTGATCCAGAATCCGATCCGCGATCTCGCGCTTTCGCGCCTTCGGAATCGCAATCTGCTCACCGCCGCGCAGGAATAGGACGACTTCGTTGTCGTCCGCTTCGAACCCGATCCCAGCTTGCGAAACCAGGTTCGCCACCAGCATGTCGCAGTTCTTCGATTTCAACTTGCGCTTGGCTTCTTCCGCCAGATTCTCGGTTTCAGCCGCAAAGCCGATCAGCAATCGATCGCCCTTCTTCTGCCCGACCTCCTGCAAAATATCCGGGGTCGGATCCAGTTCGAGAGACAACCGCGCCGAAGTCTTCTTTTGCTTTTGCGTTGGCGCATCGAGTCGTTGGTAGTCGGCAACCGCAGCCGCCTTCACGATGATCGTCGCCGCCGCAAGATGCGCCATCACCGCCGCGCGCATCTCGACCGCGGTCCATACTTTTTCGATCCGCACACCCGCTGGAACCGCCAGATTCACCGGCCCCGAAACCAGCACCACGTCCGCCCCGCGTGCCGCCGCCGCTTCCGCCAGTGCATAGCCCATCTTGCCCGACGAACGGTTCGAGATGTAGCGGACCGGATCGAGCGGCTCCTGCGTCGGACCCGCCGTAATCAGCACGACTTCGCCTTCGAGATCCCGCCGCGCCGCGGAAATTCCCTGCACGAATTCCGCAATCGCCGCCGGCTCCGCCATGCGCCCCGGACCCGTCATGCCGCACGCCAGATGGCCTTCGCCCGGCTCGGCGATGTAACATCCGCGCGCCCGTAACGTCCGGACATTTTCCTGCGTCGCCGGATGCTGCCACATGTTCACGTTCATCGCCGGCGCCAGCACCGTCTTCCCGGTAAACGCGAGGTATGTGGTCGTCAGAAAATCGTCCGCAAGCCCGTGGGCCAGTTTCGCCATCAGATCCGCCGTCGCCGGAGCGATCACCAGAATCTGATTCTCTTGCGCCACACGGATATGTTCGACCGAGCTCGCAAGCGTGTCTTCCGCGCTCGCTGCGTTAAATAAATCCGTGATGACTTTCTTGCCGGTGAGCGCCGCGAAGGTGAGCGGCTGTATGAACTCGCGCGCCGCCCGCGTCATCACTACCTGAACAGAAAATCCGCGGTCGCCAAGCGCTCTGGCGAGTTCCGCGGATTTGTATGCGGCGATGCCGCCGCCAACTCCCAATATGCAGTTCATGAAATGCGGTCCCGGCGTACCTGCGGGAATCCGGCTCGGAAACTTACTGACCCGGCTGAACGGCCTGAATCACGCGCTTCGAATCTTCGTATTTCACCAGGCCGCGGCGCACTTCTTCCATCGCCGCTACGGTCGGTTTTTTCGAAGTGGAAGGCAGAAAGGAACGCTGGCCGCCCTGCAATTGCCGCGCGCGCTTGGCGGCGACGATGATGAACCGGTAAGCACTCTGTTCCGGATCGTCCGGAATCGCCGCGATTGGCGTGCTGCGAATGTTCTTGTCTGCCATGTTCGTTAGCCCTGCACTTTCTCAAACGTACTCAGAATCTTCCGGATCTCCGGTTCCATCCGGCTGCGGCGGACCCGCGCGGCGCGCACAATCGCACTCAGCGTCTCCACGGATTCTTCGACTTCCCGGTTGACCAACACGTAATCGTATTGCTCGTATCGGCTGATTTCCTCAGCCGCCTCGCGCAAACGCCGCGCGATCACTTCACTCGAATCCGTCGACCGCGCCCTTAACCGGTTCTCCAGATCCTCTCGCGAGGGGGCCAGAATGAAAATCGAAACGGCTTCCGGAATTCGATCTTTTAATTGTCTCTCACCCTGGACGTCGATGTCGAGGACCAGATCCTTGCCTTCCGCCTGCGCCCGGTCAATCTCCGAAATATGCGTACCGTAATAGTTTCCAAAGACTTCCGCGTGTTCGAGGAACTCGTTTCGCACCAGCCGCGCCTCAAACTGTTCCCGCGATACGAAATAGTACTCTTCGCCCTCTTTTTCCACGCCGCGCGGTTTCCGCGTCGTATAGGAAACTGAAAAACGCAGTCCCTTGTCTTGTTCGAGCAATTTCCCAACGATGGTCGATTTACCTGAACCCGACGGGGCCGACACGATGAAAACGGTGGTCATCGCTCGGGCTTACTCCAGGTTCAGCGATTGCTCGCGGATCTTTTCGATGTCAGCTTTCGCGCCCAGCGCCAGCTCGGTAATCTTCAGCCCCGCCTCACCGATTCCGCTGGTCTTCGACAAAACCGTGTTCGTCTCGCGATTCATCTCCTGCAGCAGGAAGTCGAGTTTCTTACCAACCTCGCCGCCGCTATCGAGCAACCCGCCCAATTGGCTCGAATGGATTTTCAGTCGCGCAATTTCCTCGCCGATATCGCTCCGGTCCGCCAGCAGTGCGGCCTCCTGAGCCAGCCGCTGCGGTTCGATCGCGCCCCGATTGCCCGATCCGTTTAACAAATCCGCCAACCGCTCTTGCAACCGCGCATGGAACGCCGGCAGCGCCCGCGTCCTGATTTCTTCCATCTGTGCCGCCGCTGTCGCCACTCGCTCGTTATGCGTCCGCAGCACCGCGACCAGTTCGCCGCCTTCCCGCTGCCGGAATGCGTTCAACGCATCCAGCGCGTCATCGAGCGCGCCCAACAATGCCGATTCGGTTTCGGGCGGCGCATCCTCGCTGCGATCTCCGCCCTCCGCGAACATTCCCGGCAGACGCATCGCGACATTCAGATCCAGCGTCGTCGCCGACAACCCGTGCGTTTTCGCCGCCTCCGCAAACGCACCCACGTACGAAGCCAGCATGTCGCGGTTCAGCGTGATCCCGTTTGAATTCGCCGTGCGCGGCGTCGAAACCCGCACCTCAACATGTCCGCGGATCAGCTTCCGCTTGGCTGCGGAACGTATCGCGTTCTCGTATGGATCGATCGAAGGCGGCGCGTGAACGTGGACGTCCAGCCCGCGATGATTCAGGCTCTTGACGCCAACGATGATCTCGCTTTCGCCCAGGGGCCGTCGCGCGCGCGCGAAGCCCGTCATGCTGCGTATCGGTGCTGCCATGTTGAGAAACTCGCTATCTTTCTATGAATTCGGTACGACCACGGGATCAGCCTCTAGAAACTGCAGCTCATGTAGACGCTGATAAATTCCACCGCGCGCCACCAGCTCTTCGTGCGTGCCGGTCTCCGCAATCCGCCCCCGATCAAGAACCACAATTGTATCCGCGCGCCGTACCGTCGAGAGCCGGTGTGCAATCACGATCACCGTGCGGTCGGTCATCAGGTTCGCCAGCGCCTTCTGCACCAACATCTCGGATTCCGTGTCCAGATGCGATGTCGCTTCGTCCAAAATCAGAATCGGAGCGTTCTTCAGCAGCGCCCGCGCAATCGCGATCCTCTGCCGCTGCCCGCCCGAAAGTTTCGTGCCCCGTTCGCCAATGATCGTCTCGTACCCTTCCGGTAGCCGCTCGATAAATTCCTCGGCCAGCGCGTTCCGTGCCGCCGCCTGAATCGCTTCCCGCTTCGTATCCGGCGACCCGTAGCCGATATTGTTCGCGACCGTGTCATTGAACAAAAACGTATCCTGCGCAACGATTCCGATCTTGTGACGCAGCGAGGCGAGATTGAGGTCGCGAACGTCGATGCCGTCCACTTTCACCGCGCCCGCCGTCGTGTCGTACAGCCTCGGCACCAGATTCGCCAGCGTCGTTTTGCCCGCCCCGCTTGGCCCCACCAGCGCCACCACCTGGCCCTTCTTTACTTCGAGGTCGATGCAGTCGAGCAAAAATCCGTCCGGCACCGATGGATACCGGAACGTCACGCACTCAAAGTGGATGCTCTTCTCAAACTTCGGAAGCTGGATCGCGTTCGGCTTCTCGACGATCAACTGCTCGCGGTCCAAATACTCGAAAACCTTCTGCGACGCGCCCAGCGCCTGCTGGAAAATATTGTGGATTCCCGTCAGCCGCTTCACTGGCTCGTAAATCATCAAAAGCGCTATCACGAATCCGGTGAACTCGCCCGTGCTCATCCCGCCGTTTTGAATTTGCGCTCGCGCGTAGGTCAACAGTCCGACAATCGTGATCGCGCCGAAAAACTCAATCAGCGGCGATGCCAGCGCCTGTTGCGCGACGTAGCGGAGGTTGCCCTTCTTTAATCGCAGCGAAGCCTGGCGGAAACGGTTCGCTTCAAACTCTTCCGCGCCGAACGCCTTCACCACCTGCTGCCCGCTTAGCGTCTCCTGCAAAATCTGATTGACATCGCCCGCCGCGTCCTGCGCCTTCCGCGTGCTCCTGCGAATTTTCCTTCCGATCCGCAGCGTCGGAATCAGAACGAATGGCAGCACCGTCAAACTGAAGAACGCGAGCCGTGCGTCGGTGTGGACGATCATGTACAACAGCGCGAGTGCCGTAAACGTCTGCCGCAGGAAATCGGCCAGAATGTGCGACAGCGCGACCTGAATTTTCTCCAGGTCGTTCATGATCGACGACATCACGCGCGCCGTGGAATTCGTCTCGAAGAAGTGCGCATCCTGCTGCAGCACCCGTTCGAAAACCATCTGCCGCAAATCCGTCACCGCCGAATAGCCGGTGTAGTTGATCAGGTAGTTGCCCAGGTAATCGCAAATGCCCTTGATCAGAAACACGCCCAGCAAGCCGATCGCGACCATGGTCCACACATTGTGTATGCCGGACGGCATCAGGTCGCTTAGATAAATCGTCGTATTCCAGCCCGGAATCGGTAGCAGCGGAATCGGCGCGTCCGCCGACTTCGGATTCAGCACGCGATCGAAGATCGGCGGGATCAGCTTCAGCATCAAGGCCTGCGAACCGCCTACCAGCGCCATCAGAAACACCGACGCGAGCAGGGGCCACATGTACGGCCGCACGAAACGGAGCAGTCGCCGGATCTCACCCTTCTTTTTTATAGGCGCCGGACTCACGCCCTCACCCTCGCGCGCAATTCGGACGCGGCCCGCGCCACGGCATCCACCGCTACGTTCGGCAAGTCCGTAAACACCCGCGCTTCCGTTTTCCACGGCGCCCAGACCACCGAATCCGACGGTCCATACAGCACCACCACCGGAACGCCGAACGCGGCCGCCATGTGTGCCGGGCCGGAATCGTTACCGACGAACAACGCTGCATCGCGCAGCAGCGCCTTCGCCGATCGCAACTGTCCGCGGCTCGTCTCGAATCCCGCGAAGGCAGTCGCGTCGTCGCCCGGACCGCACAAAAATACCGGCTCCAACCCGTCCGCTCGCAGCCGTTCGGCGATCGCAACGAACCGCTTCGCCGGCCAAGCCTTCTCGGGAGCCGACGCAAAAGCGTGGATCACCACGTACGGCGCGCGCGGCGCCGCGGCGTCCACAAATAACTTCGCGCGCGGAATCTCAACCTGTGGCACGCCGAGATAAAACATCGCCGACGCTACGTGCTCCGCCGAATGCACCACGCGCTCGACGCCTAAGATCTCCTGCGCCCGCGGAATCCGGACGTTGTAAGCCGCGCTCCATGTGAAGTGCGCCCAACCGGCGCGAAGACTCGCCCGCGACGCGACGGTCAGCACAGCGCTCCGGCTTCCGCCGTGCAGATTCAGCGCCAGGCGGGGACGCCAAGCCGCAATCTCGCTCGTCGCGGGAGACAAAATCTTGTCCACATCGGGGTTGCCTTCGTACACCGCCGCGAAACGATCCTCCACCACGACAGCGATCGAAAGGTCTGGCCTGTGGGTCTTCAGAAGGGAAATCGCCGGCGTCGTCAGAACGCAATCGCCGAGCGAGCGCAGCCGAATCACCGCGACGCGCGCGCCACGCGGCAGACGCTCGAGGGTCAGGTTCATTCGATTCCTAAAGCCCTATTCGTCGAGCCGGGCTTCTTCCGGCAACATCACGGGTATATCGTCGCGGATCGGATAGACCCGCCGACACTGCGGGCATTTCAACCCGTTTTCATCCTGCTTCAACTCGACCGGAGCCTTGCAAAGCGGGCACACGAGGATGTCGAGCAGATCCTGACTTATGGCCATGGTTAAGCAATCAGTGTAACAACCTGCTCCGTCGAGCGCGGAGCTCCGTGCCTCAAACCGGCAGGACCAGCCGTGCTTCGCAGCCCCTGCCCTCGGCCGCATTCCGCAAGTCGAGCGTGCCGCCGTGCGCTTCCGCGATCTGCCTGCTCAACACCAGCCCGATGCCCGATCCGCCTGGCTTGGTCGTGAAAAACGGCACAAACAAGTTATTCGTATTCGACAGACCCACGCCCTCGTCGCGCACGATGACTTCCAACTGGAACACATTGCGCGACCACGTAATCGAGACGCCCCCGCCCGTCTCTTTCGAAGCGTCCACCGCGTTTCGCACCAGGTTGATCAGCAATTGTTCCAACTGATCCCGATCCGCCTGAATCGTCGAGTCCACTCCAGGAGCCACCGCGACTGCCAACCTCGTCTCCAGATGCGCTACGCCGCGGATCCACTCCTCCACGCTCATCGCCACCTTCTGCGGACGCGGCAGCTTCGCCAGCCGCGCGTAGGACGCCATAAAGCGGCTCAGCCCCTCGGAGCGCGTCGCGATAATCTTCAACCCGCTGCGCATATCGTCCTGCCAGTCGTCCGGCTTGGGATCGCGCGCCACCAGCATTTCCAGGCTTCCCGCAATCGACTTGATCGGGGCCAGCGAATTGTTCAGCTCATGCCCCAGCACGCGCACGATTCGTTGCCACGCCTGTAATTCCTCTTCGCGCAGCGCGCGCGTCAGGTCCGTGATCACCAGCATCGAGTGCGGCAGTCCGCCTTCGCGGAAGCTACTGCGGTGGATTCCCCAGCGCCCCGGACCCGACGCAAAGGTCTTTTGCACCGTCCGCGTGTCGTCGCCATCCAGGAACTCTTCAAGCTGCAATTGCCCCGCATCCGCGTTCATCGCGCGCTCCGACGCCGTGTTGATCAGCCTCTCGCCCGCGCGATTGATCAGCTTCAGCTTATGCTCGCCGTCGAACGCGAAGACAGCCACGTCGATCTCTTCCATCACCTTGCGCAACAGCGTTGTCGCTTCGAGCGCGCCTAGCCTTTGCGCGCGCAAGGTCGTTGCCATGGCGTTGATCTGCAGCATCACCTCGCCCAGCGAATCGCCCTTCGATCCCCGCGCGCGGATCGAGTAATCGCCTTCGCGCATCGCTTCGAGAAGGTTCGCCAGCGTTCGTAGCGGCTGCGCCACACGCTCCCGGACGCCCCACGAGAAGCCCAGCCAGGACCCCAGCAGCAGCGTGGAAATCGTCCATTGCACCTTGGCCGAATAGTCGCCCGACCACAACATGAACATGGAAACCGCCGTCGCGGGAAGTCCAGAGGCGATCGCGAATAGTAGGATGCGGTCTTCGTGCGCGATGCGGAAACGCGGCTGCCTGGCCATGTTGAGAGTCTACAATCCGTACCGCTGTAGACGCCGGTAAAGCGCGCTGCGGCTCAGCCCTAGCGCCGACGCCGCATGGCTCACGTTGCCGCTATAACGCGCCAGCGCCTTCTTGATCAGAAACGCCTCCACGTCTTCGAGGCTCATTTCCTCCAGGCGCATCGAACCTTGCGAGGCCGCGCGCAACGCCAAATCCGCCGACCGCACCATGTTGTCGCCCGCCATCAACACCGCTCGCTCGACCACGTGGTTCAGTTCGCGAACGTTTCCCTGCCACGCATTCTCGAGCAGCGCCTGCATCGCCTGCGGATCGAAGCCGTTCAAATTTTTCCGGTACCGCCGCGCGTGGATCGTCAGGAAATGCGACGCCAGCACCGGGATATCCTCGCGCCGTTCCCGCAGTGGCGGAATGTGGATTTCAATCGTATTCAAGCGGAACAGCAGGTCCTGCCGGAAGCGGTTGTTCGCGACCTCGTCGCCGAGAATCGCATTCGTCGCCGAGATCACCCGCACGTCCACTTTGCGCGTCTTCGAGGATCCCACCCGCTCCATCTCGCCGATTTCGAGAACACGCAGCAACTTCGCCTGCAGGTTCATCGGCACATTCGCGATCTCGTCGAGGAAGAGCGTCCCGCCGTCCGCCAGTTCAAACCGCCCCACGCGATCCATCTTCGCGTCCGTGAACGCGCCCTTCACGTTCCCGAACAACTCGCTCTCGAAAATTCCTTCCGCCAGGCCACCGGCGTTCACCGTTACCATCGGACGATTACTGCGCCCGGAAACCGCATGTAACATGCGCGCGACCACTTCTTTGCCCGCGCCCGGCTCGCCCGTGATCAGGATGTTCGCGTCCGAAGGACCCACTCGTGAAATCAGTTGCAGCACCGGCTGCATCGTTGGCGATTCCGCGATCAACGTCGGTAGGCCGTCTGTCCGCAACAGGCGATTTTCCGCCTCGAGGCGCTGACCCCGCCGCAACGCGCTCGACAATTCCGCCTGCGTAGACAAGATCGCCAACAGCCGCGGATTGTCCCACGGCTTCTGGACAAAGTCCCGCGCACCGCGCCGCATCGCTTCGACCGCAAGGTCCACCGTGCCGAATCCTGTCATCACCACCACCGGCAGCGTGGCGTCCACCGCCTGGATCTTGCTGAGAACGTCCAGCCCTTCCTGGCCCGACGTCGTGTCGCGCGTATAGTTCAGATCCATCAGCAGCACATCGAAATCTTTGATTTCGAGCGCGGCCAGAATGCCGGCCGGCGACATCGCGGTTTCGATTTGATAGCCTTCGGCCTTCAGCAGCAGCCGCAATGCTTCGAGAACATCCGCCTGGTCGTCCGCGATAAGGATACGGGCGCTTTTTACCATGAGGGCTTTCTACGTATTCTCCATTTTGATTCGAGTCCAACCGCCGATGATTCGGCCGCGCGCTGGCACCAGGCAGGCGGCCAAAGCGGAGAGCGCAAGCACGCCGGCCACGGCCGCCAGCGTCCGCGGATCGTACCTTCCGACTTCGAAAAGCACGCTGGCGAGGAATCGGGCGAGCCCGAGCGAAGCGGCCGTGCCGAGCACCAGCCAAACTGCAACCAGCATCATACCCCGTGCCACCAGGTGCGTAGAATATCGGACGCGCTCATACACAATTACCGGCGCTTGCCGATTCGGAAACGGAAGCCAAAGGGACGACATTTTGCGTACCGAACCGGCACGTTGCATGCCAAGCGGAAATCCTCAGCAAATCAGCGAAGTCCGCGCCAACCCCTTCCAGCCAGTGTCCGTTTGTGGGACGACTTTGTTCATAACCAACGACCAGCAGCTTGAACCCCAAGCGTCAGCGAAGGGACCCAACGCTCAGCACCGAACCGTTACCGTAAGGAAGCGGACCTCCCCCTAACCGGAACGTCCCTTTCAACGAAAGGGATAAAGACATTCACGACGAATTGCCACAGGCATTTTTTCCAAATCCGACATCCGCCCTCTTCGAAATCGTAAACTGGAATTTCATGACCCTTGAAGAACTAGAACGGGAGTACGTTTCGCTCCGCCAGCAAGCCACCGCTGTGCGGAGCTATCTTTGACCCCACAGGACGCCGCGCGCAGCTAGCCCAAACCGAAGAACAGATCAACGATCCGGGCTTCTGGAACAGCCCCGAAAAAAGTCAGAAGATCATGCAGGATCGCAAGCGCCTCGAAGAAGGCCTTGACCAGGAGAAAAAGATCGCTGCGTCCGTTGACGACCTCGACACCCTCTTCGAACTCGCCCGCGAAGGCGAAGCCGTCGTACCCGATATCGCGCGCGACATGAAAGCCTTCGCCGCCCATCTCGAGAAGCTCGAAATCCAGATGCTGCTCTCGGGCGAGAACGCCGCCCGCAGCGCCATCGTCGTCATCCACCCCGGCGCCGGCGGCACCGAGAGCCAGGATTGGGCCGAGATGCTTCTCCGTATGTACCTCCGCTGGGCGGAGCGCAACGGCATGGAATCCATCGTCACCGACCGCCTCGAAGGCGAAGGCGCCGGCATCAAATCCGCTACCGTCGAAGTCAATGGGCCCAACGCCTACGGCCTGCTTCAGTCCGAAGTCGGCGTCCATCGCCTGGTCCGGATCTCTCCCTTCGATTCCGCCGCGCGCCGCCACACCAGCTTTGCGTCCATCTTCGTTTATCCGCAAATCGACGACGACGTCAAAATCGATATCAAGCCCGAAGACGTGCGCGTGGACGTCTTCCGCGCCTCCGGAGCCGGAGGCCAACACGTCAACCGTAC
Source organism: Bryobacterales bacterium (assembly GCA_038210135.1). Classification (GTDB taxonomy): domain Bacteria; phylum Acidobacteriota; class Terriglobia; order Bryobacterales; family Bryobacteraceae; genus JBBQWZ01. The sequence continues at coordinate 26,571 of JBBQWZ010000028.1, read as the reverse complement.
GGAATCCGCCGTCCGCATGACGCACATCCCCACCGGCCTCGTCGTCCAGTGCCAGAACGAGCGCTCGCAGCACAAGAATCGCGCCAGCGCCATGAAGCAGCTCCGCGCCAAGCTCTTCGAATACGAACTCGACAAGAAGAAAGCGGAAGAGCGAAAAGTCGAAGATACCAAGCTCGAAATCAACTTCGGCAGCCAGATCCGCAGTTACGTCCTGGCTCCCTATCGCATGATCAAGGATCACCGCACCAAGCTATCGATCGGCGACGTGGACCGCGTCCTCGACGGCGACATGGAAGCCCTGATCCACGCCTATCTGGTCTGGCGTAAAACCGGCAAAACGGCCAGCGACAAAGACGACCTGCCGGAATAGTGCCGCTAGACTGAGATCTGTGCAAACGCTGACCCGCGACCAGGTGATCCACGCTGATGTGGGTGGCCATCCGGCGGCAGCGGAACCTGGCATGACGAACACCATCAGCCCGCACGAAATCGCCGAAGCCGCCGAGCGCTTACGGGCCGGTGAACTGGTTGCGTTCCCCACCGAAACCGTCTACGGACTTGGAGCCAACGCGCTCGATGCCGCCGCCGTCGAAAAAATCTATATAGCCAAAGGCCGTCCGTCCACCAGCCCGCTGATCGTCCATGTAGCGAACGCGTCGATGGCAAAAAGCCTGGTCACGGATTGGCCACCGCTCGCCGAACAATTGGCTTCGTTGTTCTGGCCCGGTCCGCTGACGCTGGTCCTGCCGAAGCGTCCGTCAATCCCCGACATCGTTACGTCTGGACTCCCGACTGTCGGCATCCGCGTGCCCGCGCACCCGGTCGCGCTCGCCCTTCTCGAAGGCGCCCGAATTCCCATCGCCGCGCCGAGCGCCAATCGCTTCACCGAACTCTCGCCGACCACGGCCGATCACGTTCGGGCCAGCTTCGGCGACGCCTTTCCGATCCTCGACGGCGGACCATGCAAAGTCGGCATCGAGTCCACCGTGATCGCCATCGAAGGCGACATGATCCTGCTGCTGCGTCCGGGAATGATTTCGGCGGAAGACCTGCGTCCCTTTGCGTCGGCAATTCGGATCGCGGGCGATCCCGCGGCGAGCACCAGCCATGCCTCGCCCGGCCAGCACCACAAACACTACAGCCCTCGGACTCCGTTGCACATCGGCAAGCCGGCCGCTTTCGGGCGCGGAGCATTTCTGTATTATTCAGAACCGGGTTCGTACGATCGCAGTATCCGCATGCCGTCCGAGCCCGCCGCGTACGCCGCGATGCTGTATGACGTGCTGCACGCACTCGATAAAGATGCCCTCGATTGGATCGCCGTCGAGTCGCTCCCGGATTCGCCCGCCTGGGACGCCATCCGCGACCGGCTTACGCGAGCGGCCGCAAGCCCCTAGTGGGCTGTCCGGGCGATTCCTTTAGGCTCTCGACCTTATAGCCCCGCCCGTCAGGGCGGGGACCCGTTTTCAGTCAACCGTGGTAAAGGTCAACCGCGGACAGCCCACTAGAGCCGGAAAACCTTCGGCGAACGAATGCTCTTCAACGCGTTGCGCGTATCCACGATCAGCTTCGATTTTTCGATCAATGCCGCATAATCGAACTGCTTGTGGTCGGTCACGATCACCACGCAATCCGACGACGCCGCGCTCGAGAGCAGGTCCTCGGAATCCAGATCCAGGCCTTCGTGCTTCAGCGAACCAACAAACGGATCGCTATAAGTAACCACCGCGCCCCGCTTCTGCAAGAGCGGAATGATGTCCAGCGCCGGAGATTCCCGGACGTCGTCGATATCGCGCTTATAGGCCACGCCCGCCACGTGGATCCGCGAGCCCTTCAACGGCTTGGTGTGCTCGTTCAGCGCGCTCTGGATCTTGTCCACCACGAAGTGCGGCATGTTGCCGTTGATGTAACCCGCCAGTTCGATGAACCGCGCTTCAATGCCCGCCTGCTTGGTCTTCCAGCTCAGGTAAAACGGGTCGATCGGAATGCAGTGGCCGCCCAATCCCGGACCCGGATAGAACGGCATGAAGCCGAACGGTTTGGTCGCCGCCGCGTCAATCACTTCCCATACGTTGATGTCCATGCGATCGCACATCAACGCGATTTCGTTCACCATCGCGATGTTGATCATGCGGAACGTATTCTCGAGCAGCTTCACCATCTCGGCGACCCGCGTCGAACCGACCGGCACCACCGTATCGAGCGCCTGCGAATAGAACAGCGCACCGGCTTCCGTGCAGGCCGCCGTGATTCCGCCGACCACCTTCGGAATATTTTTGGTTTGGAACTTGGCGTTGCCCGGATCCACGCGCTCCGGTGAAAAGCACAGGAAAATTTCGCTGCCGACCTTCAAGTCGGGCCGTTCGAGCATCGGCATCACCAACTCGTCCGTGGTCCCTGGATACGTCGTCGATTCGAGAATCACCAAAACGCCCGGATGCAGGTATTGGGCGATGCTCTTCGACGCCGACACGATAAAGCTCATGTCCGGATCCTTGGTCTTGCGCAGCGGAGTCGGCACGCAGATGTTGATCGTGTCCATCTCGGCAACCACCGCGAAATCCGTCGTCGCCCGGATCTTGCCCGCCTTCACCAGCGGAGCCAAAACCTCCGTCGGAATGTCCTGAATATAGGAATACGCGTTATTGATGTGATCGACTTTGCGTGTATCGACGTCGATCCCGGTCACAGTAAATCCCGCCTGCGCGAATTCAACGACCAGCGGCAAGCCGACATAGCCCAGCCCGACAACGCCAACGTGCGCGGTCTTGTCTTTGATTTTCGACTTCAGTTGTTCGAGAGCAGCGCTCATTGGTTTCCTGTTTCCGTGTCTTTCGCGCGTATCGCGCCGGATCCGCCGAATTCGAGGGGCGCGTAAAAATCGCCTCTGGCAATCACCTCGGCCGGTCCCGTCAAAAAATAATCGTTTCCATTCCATCGTACGTCGAGCGGACCGGCCACTGTTTCCACTTGCACCGGACTCTCTACCCAACCTAGAAAGCGAGCCGCTGCCGCCGCTCCGGTACAGCCTGTCCCGGAACTCTCCGTTTCGCCGACACCACGCTCCCAAATCCGGGCCCTGACGTGATGCTTATCAGCGCCTTTCTGCACAAACGATACGTTGGTCCGATGCGGAAATCGCGCATGCCGTTCGAGCGCCGCCCCCAGCGCGCGCCAATCGAAATCAAAATCGTCCACCGCAACCGCGCATTGCGGATTTCCGACAGTCAGGATCACCGCGTCGTGCGTCGAACCGACCGCCGTCAATGCCTCTTGCCCCGTAATCGGAGCCTCGCCCATGCCCATCTCCAGCCGGAAACCGCCCCCCTCGGGCGCCACCATGCGGATCGTCTTCAAACCCGCCCCTGTGCGGATCGTCACCGGCTTCTCAAGCGGCCTGCCTTCTTCGTACAGCAGCACGGCGACGCAGCGCGACCCGTTCCCTGACAACTCCGACACGCTGCCATCGGCGTTATAAAGCGTCGCCGCCACATCCGCGCCAGCCGTATCCGAAAGCACGTACCAACCGTCGCCGCCGATTCCCGCATGACGATCGCAAATCGATCGCGCCAGTTTCGCCCGGTCGATCCCGGCCGGAATCTCATGCGCCCACGACATCAGGAAGTCGTTGCGCGCTGCTTGCGCCTTCACAAACGGAATCTGGATCCTGTTCAATGCGTCTCCTCTTGCGGAGCGGCAATCTGCGGAGTCCGCTCGCGCCGGTAGATCTCAACCACTGGCGCATGCGGAACCGCAATCGTCCGAACCAGCCTGTAGTGTGTGCCTTTGCGGTCCGCCCGTAGCAGCGCGGTCGCGATCGTTTCTCCAGAAAACGAAATCGCCCAGGTTTCATGTAGAAACAGTTCCGGTCGCGCAATCGCCGCTTCCCACGCCGGATGATTGCCTTCGTGCAAGCTCTCCCGCAGCGGAATGCCCGCTTCGCGCAGCACTCCCGTGATGTCGCCGAACGGCATCAGGATCCCGTCGCCTGGCCGATAGTTCGCCTTCAGAAATTCAGCCGCCTGGTGCGTCCAATCGCGCCGCTGCTCCGAATTCACCAGCGACTCCTTCCAAACCAGCCAGGCGTCTTCCTTTGGACGCACCAGCCAGGGCGTCATGGCGAGGCCGAGAACCGCCAACGCCACAAACGGACGCGCTCGCCGACCCACCAAAGCCACCAACGCAGCCCCACCGAACGCAGCCAGCGGCAGCACCGCCAGCGCGTACCGCGAATTGTAATAGCTGAACGGCCACAGCGTCGGAATGAAAATCGGCGTGCCCGAAGAATGCATGCTCTGCAAATAGAACAACGGTCCCAACAACAAAAAGCCCGCCACCTTCCACGCGCGTTTCCACAACGCCGCGAAGAATCCCGCGATCCCGATCAACGCCAGCGGAGTTCCGATTACCAGATCCGCCGCCGTGCGGTAAATCAGCACCGCTTTCTCCCAGTCGTGATCGCCTGGATACGCCTGCATTGCCGAAGCGAGTTGGCGTTTGTACATTCCGAGCGCCGACCAGGGACCGCGGTAAAACTCGAATGGATCGCCCCAATACCACCAGTTGTGCGCGATCCACCCCAGCGGAGCCACCGCCGCTAGAACTCCGAAAACCAGCGCGCGCCATATACTCCCGCGCGATCCGAAACAAAACAAAATGGCGGCAACTGGCAGCAGCGCCCAGCCTTCGTACCGCGACATCGAAGCCACGGTCGCCCAGACCGCGCCGCTGAGGATCGCGAGCCACGCGCTCCCGCTCGATCTCGCCTGCCCGTGCCAGACCGTCGCGTGCAGCAACCCCAGCAACCCGGCGAAGAAAACCGCCTCCGTCATCGGCGTTGATTGCAGGTACAGCAGATTCGGATTCAGCGCGAACAACAGCGCCGCGGTCCACCCCGCGACCACCGATCCCAACGCGCGCCGCGTCAGGTCGAATAGGAAGCACCCGGCAAGCACGAAGCAGATCCCCGCCGGAATCGCTCCCGCCATTCCGCTCCGCCATCGCCCGTCGTCGCCCACGAACGCCATCATCAGGACATGCGGCGCCGGAAGCCACACCGTTCCCAGTTGCTCCCCGCTTGGCGTCCGCGTATCGACGACGCGCCGCGCGATATTCAGATGCGCCTCCGCATCTCCGAAATACAGCGTGTAGCCCCTGGCCGCAAACCAATGTGCAGCCTGGTAGCTTAGGACTCCGAGCAACAGAGCCAGCATCGCAGCCGAACACCATGCGGCCAAGCTTCCGCTCATCCGTTTCGAAAAACGTCGGACCCCGGAGTGAAGTTTTGAATTCGCCACGGTCGATCGGTAAATGCCCGGTGAAAGAGAGCGCCTAGAACTCCGTGAATTTCCGGAATTCCTCAAACCGCGCATCGATTTCCTTGCGCGTCAGCGTCCGAAAACGGTCCACGCCGAATTTCTCGCAGCAGAAGCTGCCCATCACCGACCCGTAAATCACGGCGCGGTGCAGTTCCTTCGCATCGACGCGTCCGGCTTTGAGATCGAAGCCCTTTTCCGCGAGGTACCCGATAAATCCGCCGGCAAAGCAATCGCCCGCGCCCGTCGGATCGAAAACGGTCTCCAGCAAATATCCCGGAACCATAAACAGCTGCCCTTCGCGGAACAGCATCGCGCCGTATTCGCCGCGCTTGATAATCAGCGTGTGCGGACCCATCGCGAGAATCTTCTCGGCCGCCCGCCGCAGATTCGATTCGCCGGATAGCAATCGCGCCTCGGAATCGTTGATCAACAGGAAATCCCACTGGCGGATGGTTTCGAGCAGCTCCGGCCGGAAATCGTTAATCCAGTAATTCATGGTGTCGCCCCCGGTCAGGCGGACCCCGTTCATCTGTTCGCGAACTTTCCCCTGCAACCCGGGCTGGATGTTGCCGAGAAATAAATAAGGAGCGGTTTTGTACGATTCCGGCAGCTTCGGCGAGAAATCCGCGAACACATTCAGATCGGTTTGCAAGGTTTCCCGATCGTTCATATCGGCGGAGTACTTCCCTTTCCAGAAGAAGCACTTGCCGGGAACCCGTTCCAGGCCGTCCAGGTTGACGCCGCGGGATTCGAGCAGTTTCGTGTCTTCATCGGCGAAATCGTCGCCGACCACGGCCACGATCCTCACGTCGGTGAAGGAGCTGGCCGATAGAGCAATATAGGTCGCCGCGCCGCCAAGCATGCGGTCCACGCGGCCGTGTGGGGTTTCGACGCCGTCGTACGCGACGGAGCCAACAACGACAAGTGACATCTGCCCATTGTACCGGCTGCCTGCCGCCCAATTCGATCTTTTCCCGTGTTTTACGCAGAATACAGGCGGCCAACCATTAGAATGAAAGTATCCCGATGAGTTTGATTTGGCGTCACTTGCCGGAAGCCTCAGTGGTCGGCCTAGCTTTCCTGCTGCCGTGGCTCCTGCTATGGAGGCCGTTGCCCGGACGCCCCTGGACCCCCTTACGCCGCGGACTCGCCGCGCTTTCGACTTTCATTTTGCTAGTCACCTGGATCCTGTTAGTACCGGAAATCACGCAGAAGCTTCCGCCCTCTTTTTCGCAGTGGGCGCGAGCTTTCGGCCTTTGCTGGGCAGCGGTGATCATCTGGGTTTCGCTGGTTTTCCGAATCTCCCGTTCGCTTCGAAGTCAGCCCGAGCCGCATGCGCCGCGGGCCCGGCGTCGGTTCTTGAAGCTAGCCGCGGCTGCCGCCTACGCGGCTCCCGCCGCCGTCGCCTGCGCCGCGTTTCTTGAGCGCACGGAACTCCGCATTCGCGAGGTCGAACTGCGCATTCCCGGCCTCGCCAAAGACCTCGACGGCCTCCGGATGGTTCAACTCAGCGACATCCACCTCGGTCAGTTCGTCTCCCGGAACCTCCTGGCGCGGGCCGTCGATGCCGCGAACGAAATGCGCGCGCACATCGCGCTAATCACCGGCGATCTGATTTCCTACGATGGCGACCCGCTTGAGGAATGCCTCGCGGAACTGGCGCGTCTTCGCTCCGACGCCGGATCCTTCGGCTGCCTCGGCAATCACGAAACCTACGCCCATTCGGAACAGAAGGCGACCGATTGGGGCCGCCGCATCGGACTGCGTTTTCTACGCCACGAGAAAACCCTGCTGCGTTTTGGAACCGCCAACCTGAATCTTGCCGGCGTCGACTACCAGCCCTTCAGACAACCGTACCTGGTAGGCGCCGAGCCCCTCGTCGAACCGGCCGCGTTCAATATTCTTCTCTCCCATAACCCTGACGTCTTCCCCGTCGCCCGTCGAATCGGATTTCCCGTCACTCTCGGAGGACACACCCACGGTGGCCAGGTAAACCTCGAAATTCTCAGCGCGAAAATCAATCCGGCGCGCTTTTTCACTCCCTACACAGACGGCGTGTACCAGGAAGAAAACGCGTCTCTCTTCGTCACTCGCGGAATCGGGACCATCGGCGTTCCCGCCCGTCTAGGCGCTCCACCGGAAGTCGCTGCGATTCGTTTGAGGGCGGTATAAATTCCAGTGCGCTGGCTGATCCTCAGCGATATCCACGGCAACTTCGATGCCTTGCAGGCGGTCCTCGCGGACGCCGAAGGCCTCTACGACGACATCGTATGCTGCGGCGACCTCGTCGATTACGGCGCGGAACCGAACGAAGTCGTGTACTGGGTCCGCGACCACGTGAAGCACGTCATCCGCGGCAATCACGACCGCGTCTGCGCAGGTCTCGGCGGCATCGAGGATTTTTCGCCGATCGCGCATGCTGCCGCCTTGTGGACCAACGGAGCATTGGCCTCCGACGCCCTCGACTACACCCGGAACATGCGGCAAGGCCCCGTCGCGCTCGACGGCTTCACCTACTGCCACGGCGCCATGACTGACGAAGACGATTACCTGATCTCGAACGCCGACGCGCACGATCAGCGCGATCACCTCTCGACGCCAGTCACTCTGTTCGGGCACACTCACGTGCAGGGCGGATTTTTGCTTCTGCCGAAAGGCGTTCGCCGTGTCGAACCGCCCGCACGGCAATCGAACGAGCGCATCGTCGAAATTCAACCCGACGCCTGGTACCTGCTGAATCCAGGCGCGGTCGGCCAGCCTCGCGACAGCGATCCGCGCGCGGCCTACGCCATCTACTCGCCCAAGGATCGCGTCTTCGTGCTGCGCCGTGTCACCTACGACGTCGAAAGCGCCATGCACAAGATCCTTGCCGCCGGTCTACCCGCGCGATTGGCGATCCGCCTGGCCTCCGGCGCCTGAATGGCACCGATTGAACCCGGAGCGTAAGCGACGGGACTTCCAGTTCTGATGCGGCCGAGGATTCCTGTCACCGTAAGTGAGCGCTCCAACCTCACCTGCCGCTCCTACTGCAGAAACGGATTCCGCTCCTTCTCCCGCCCGATCGTCGTCGCCGGTCCGTGCCCGCACGTCACCTTGGTCTCCTCCGGTAGCGTCATCAGCTTGTCGTGAATCGACCGGATAATCTGCCGCCCGTCGCCGCCCGGCAAATCCGTCCGCCCAATGCTGTCTTGGAACAAAGTATCCCCCGCAATCAGCTTGCCCTCGGCCGGCATCCATAGCGAAATACTCCCCTGCGTATGCCCCGGCGTGTGCAGCACCGTGATCTCCGTCGCGCCGACCTTCAGCGTGTCGCCATCTTTCGCCCCAACATCAATGTCCGTCTTCTCCGGTGTCTCCATCCCGAGCCAACCCGCCTGCACATCCAACGCGTCATACAAAACTTGATCGCTCGCGTTCATATGCACCGGAGCGCCCGTCAACGCCTTCAACTTCGCCGCCCCGCCAATGTGATCGATATGCGCGTGCGTGATCACGATGTTTTTGACCTTCAACTGGTGCCGGTCCAGTATCGCGACGATGTCGGAGATGTCATCGCCCGGATCGATGACGATCGCTTCGCGCGTGGCTTCATCGCCGAAAATCGAGCAATTGCATTGCAGCATCCCTACCGCCAGCACTTCGTGAATCACGCTTTCAGTGTAAAGGCCCGGGGCGAAATCAGGGACGCCACTCCATTCCACGCCATCCCGTGTTAGCCTGCGGACATGAGCGTTGGTTGGATGGCCTTGAAGGAAATGGTGCCCGTCCTCGCATTTGCCGCCGTCATTTTCTGGCAGCGGCACGTATTGCGCACCTCCATGGGAATCAAGCAATTGAAGGATTCCGTGCTGCGCCGCGCCTTCACCCACACCATGATGTGGTCCGCGCTCGCTGGAGTCTCCTTCGGCGGCGGCTTGCTCTGGACCACCGCCAGCTTGATGGGCGTGCTGCCAAAGATGCCCACCTGGGCTCCCGCGAACGTAAATTTCATCCCCATGGTGTTCGCCATCTTCTGCGCCACCAAAGCTGCCCATCCGCCATTTCAGCGGAGTGCGCCGGTCGATATCCGTTTCGATACTTAGGTCGTTTTTTGGAGTTTATGTAGACTGCGCGCCATCCGAGCCGCGCACGAAGCAGCGCGCAGCGCTGCGGAGTAAGCGGATACATGCTGCTCCATAAATCCTGAAACTGCTCTGGCTCGCCATCCGTTTCTAAACCCAGACGATATACTTGTCCCCATGGACTCCACCCTGACCGCCGTCGTCGCCTCTTCCATCCGATGGCTCCATCTCGTCTCGGTGGTCATCCTCCTCGGAGCGTATTTCTACGCCTACACCACCAAGACCGTCTTCGCGCCCAGCTTCAAGAACACCCTGTGGGGCGTGATGGTGACGATCCTCGCTTCCGGCCTCTATCAGTTCCTGTCGAAAGCCAGCTATCCCAAGGGCTATCACATGTGGTTCGGAATCAAGTTCCTGCTGGTACTCCACATCTTCGCCGTCACCGTGCTCATCAATACCAGCCAACCCCAAGCCGCGAAGTTCGAGAAACGCGCCTTCATGGTCGTCATCTCCGGATTCCTCGCCATCGCCATCGCCAACTACATGCGCTGGCTATCGATCGGCGGCGCGATCTAACCGCACCTTCGCGCCCACCCCAGCATCCAATAGACAGCACCAAATGACCGGGTACGAAGCTCTCCACCATTCCGCCGCCTGGCTCGACGTCTCGAGCCGCGGACGCATAGCCGCTTTAGGCGAAGACCGCGCGCGCCTGCTGCACGCGATGACCTCGAACCACATCCAGCAGTTGACTCCCGGACAAGGTTGCTACGCCTTTTTCCTGAACGCGCAAGGCCGCATCCTCGCGGACGGCTCCATCCTGTGCCGCCCCGATCATTTCCTGCTCGACACCGAACCGGAAATTCGCGAAAAGCTGTTTCAGCATCTCGACAAATACATCATTGCCGACGACGTGACGCTAGAAGATCGCACTAGTGAAACCTTCGAAATCGCCCTCGAAGGTCCGCAGGCTGCGGCCGTTCTCGCCGCCATCGGCGCACCGGTTCCCGAAGCTGAATACGCCCAACTCGAATGGAACGGCCTTCTCGTCGCCAGCCTGACCCTGACCGGCGCACCCGGATTCCGCTTCCTCGGACCCACCGGCGCCAAAGCCGATCTCATCGCCTCTCTCGAAACTGCCGGAGCCGTCGCCGCCACTGCCGACGAATTCCGAGCCACCCGCCTCGAACACGGGAAACCCCGCTACGGCGACGAAATCACCGAACGCTATCTTCCGCAGGAAACCGGCCAACTGCACGCCGTCCACTTCACCAAAGGCTGCTATATCGGTCAGGAAATCGTCGAGCGTGTTCGCTCCCGCGCGCAAATCCACCGCCACCTGATGCGCGTCGAAATCGACGCCCCAAACCCACCCGACCCCGGTACGAAGCTGACCGCCGAAGGAAAAGACGCCGGCGAAATCGTAAGCTCCGCCTTCGTCCCCGCGCGGAACAAAGTCGCCGCCATGGCTTACATGAAGACCGACTTCGCCCATCCGGAAACACAAGTGCAGTGGGAAAATCACCCTGCCCGCGTGAAGTAGCAAGTGGCATAGGCCTCCGGCCTGTGCTCCCCTAATCAATCGTCGGGCGAGTCGCGAGCTTACTTCTGTCCAGGCTTCGAGCCGGAGCGCTGTCCGCCCTTCGCTTCTAATGCAACCGCTGCATCCGGATCCGCGGCACTAGCCCGATGCGATGCATCCGGCTTTGTCAACCGCATAGCTACTTGCGTGCGCACCGCGGCGCCAGTCTGTTGTAGCGATGTCGTCAGCGAACTCCTTCCGACGCGGCGGACGATGGGATCCACCAACCAATGCAGACCGTTCGGAATCTCGCGGCTCAAAAGCAAAGCTTCGAGCTCGACATACACTCCACCGTCGCGTTCTTCAAAGCGGTTCACGCTAAACAATCGCCAAATGACGCCGCTGCCCTGGCCCGCGGGAAGCTTCTTCTCGTTGGCCTGCCGAAAATGCTCTATTTCCTGAATGTTCGTGGTGGTTGAGAAGCTGTACCAGCGTTTCGGGTCCACTTGCACGTCGTGCGAGACATAGTCGCCGTCAAAGGCAGTCTTCACAAAGTGAGACTTACTCTGCAGCATCAGCTTGAAGCGCCCTTCCGTTTCGTTCCGGCTCACTGACTTCGAATCGACCACCGACGGCGTATAAATGTCTTTGTACTTCTGATAGTCATTCACCACGGCGAAAACATCCGCGATGGAGGAGTTCGGTACGAAAGCAGCTCCGATCCAGTGATGGATCAAACCCGAGGAGACTCCTAGAGGATTGTTTTGCTTGTCTACAGGGCCTACGACAATATCGCCCTTCCTGACGCGCGCCGACCGCTGCTGATCCTCATCCATCCACAGAAACTGGGCGCCCGGCTTCAGCCGGGCCTTCATCTTGCATTTGGCCGCTTCGACGTATTGATTCCAGGCTGCCAGAGTTTCCGGTTGCAGTTGAAGGTCTGCCCCGCTCAGCGGCATGGCGCTGGCTAGAAGAATGGCTCCTATGGTTCTCGAAAAAAGCAGCGTTTGCCCGGCTCGGTGGTTCATCTCGTCCCCGCGCGTGTAAAGTGGTCTCGGAAGATGATTCCCGAGGCGTCGATCGCTTCCCAGCAAGTGCATTTTCCTGACCAAATTCACACCTCTCTGAAATGAGCCACTTGCGTATTCGCAGCGGTTGCGGAACGCAGCAAATGCCGAGGGCCTGGCTTACCGTTACGCTAAATCGTCATGCGGTCGCTGCATGCGCGGCGGTGACGGCGAGTCGAAGTGCCTTGGCTGTACGGAGAATCAGCGTCCAGAGCGACTAGCGATTCAAACGCTTGCCTGATTTCCGGCTGGCGTCCTTGGACTCAACGGAAGTTGTGCCGACTCGATTTGGCGGATTTCAAAACGAAGCCAATCCTCACCGGGGTTTGCGTTATGGCTCTGTACACCATTGAATCTAAATGGGTTTATGGGTATGGCTTCGTTTCGCACGATGCGCTAGACTCGCTATTGCGCCCGCGGTTCGCCAGCCGCTGCCCTTCCCACGCATGAACTACCCAGACTCCGTTCGCTTCCTCTACGCACTCGGCAACGAGATGAAGACCGCGAAACTTGGCCTCGACCGCATGGCGATCGTCCTCGAACACCTCGACCATCCGGAGCGCTCCGGCCGCTTTATCCACGTCGCCGGGACCAACGGAAAGGGCTCCTCCTGCGCCATGCTCGACGCCGGACTTCGTGCCGCTGGGCACACGACCGGCCTGTTCACATCTCCCCACCTGATCGATCCAACCGAGCGGATCCAGATCCACGGAGCCCCGGTTTCCGCCACCGACTTCTCGGGCGCCTTCGACCGCGTCCACCGCGTTTCCGAACGTCTCCTCGAAGCCGGCCTCATCGACGCGCATCCTTCTTACTTCGAGTCCGTCACCGCCATGGCGTTCCTGCTGTTCCGCGACGCCCACGTGGATTGGGTGGTTCTCGAAGTCGGACTCGGAGGGAGGCTCGACGCGACCAACATCGTCATGCCGGAACTCTGCGTCATCACCCCCATCGACTTCGACCACGAAGCCCTGCTCGGATCCACCATCCCAAAGATCGCTTTCGAGAAAGCCGGAATCCTCAAGCCCGGCATCCCCGCCGTCTTTGCCCGCCAGCGTCCCGAGGCGCAAATGGTCCTCGACGAGACCGCCACTCGGCTGGGTTGCCCAGTACGCCAGACGTCCGACTGGCCAATTTCCAGCCTCACCTTCAGTCCACGCGGCAGCCAATTCCACGCCGGCGGCTTCGAACTCCAGTGTCCACTCGCGGGCGAGCATCAGGTCGAAAACGCGCTGACCGCTGCGATGGCGCTGGACACTTTAGAGATCCCCCCGAGCGGAATCGCGAACGCAAAATGGCCCGGGCGTCTCGAAGAGATCCGGCCTGGAATCCTCCTCGACGGGGCACACAATCCCGCCGGTGCGCGAGCTCTAGCCGCCTACATCGAACGCTTCTACGCGGGAAAACGCGTCATCCTGGTTTACGGAGCGATGCGGGACAAGGCGATCGAAGAAGTGACGGGCATCCTGTTTCCGCTCGCGACCGAGATCGTGGCGACTGCCCCTGATTCCGCTCGCGCACTCCACCCCGAAACGCTGGCCGAACTGAATCCCGATCAGCCGATTCACGTCGCAGCTAAGCTCGCTGAAGCCATCAAACTAGCCAAAACTCTGCGGCCGGATGTGGTGCTGATCACCGGCTCGCTGTTCGTTGTCGGCGAAGCGCGAGCCATTCTTTTGAATTCTGAACTCTGAAAATGCGGAAGGCCTTCGTACAACCTTCGTACAATTAAGATGCTTATGCGCTGGTTGCGCTCTTCTCTCATTACGATGCCGGCAATCGTCTTCGGCACCATTGCGTTCGGTTCCGTCAGCCTGGTCATTTCGCTCTTCGATTCGAACGGCCGCCATCAAATCAAAGTCGCGCGCGCCTGGGCGGCGTTCCTCTGCTTCGCCGCCGGAGTTCGTGTGATTGTCGAAGGTCTCGACAAGATCAGCCGTGACGGAGCGTACGTCTTTACGTCCAACCACCTGAGCTACATGGATACGCCGGTTGTACTCTCGCGAATTCCGGTGCAGTTCCGTTTCCTTGCCAAAGAAGAGTTGTTCAAGATTCCCTTCATGGGTACGCATCTGAAGAGTGCTGGTCATATTCCGGTACCGCGTGATGATCCGCGCGCGGCGATCCGTACGCTGAAGCTGGCGGCCGAAAAGGTTCACGATCAACGGATCTCGCTGCTGTTCTTCCCCGAAGGCGGGCGTTCGGAAACGGGCGAGCTGCAAGAGTTTAAAGACGGCGCCGCGTACGTCGCCATCAAGGCCGCGGCGCCGCTGGTGCCCATTGCGTTGATCGGCGTGCGTCAAATCCTGCCGATGCACGGTAAGGTGTTTTCTACCGGAACGGTGCGCCTGCGCATCGGCGACCCGATCCCGACGAAAGGCATGCCGATCAGCGAGCGCGGCCGCCTTACCGCGCAGTCCCGTCAGCAAATCGTTGCTATGCTCGAAAATCAGTCCGTACCAGCACCCCGATGAAACCTAGATTCATTCTTCCCCTGCTTCTGCTCGTATCCGCCGCCGGATGGTTCGCCATCGCGCAAGGCCCCCCTGGCCAAGGCGGTCCGCCACCCGGCGCGCAGCGCGGCCCGCGCAAGCCGACAGAAGTGATGCCCTTCGAGGAATATGACCCGAAGTCGATGCTGGTCGTTCCAGAGCATCCGGTGTTGAAGGCGAAGTATCCATTCGTCGATGTCCACCATCATCCGCAGTCGAAGACACAAGCCGATGTCGATGCGCTGATAAGGGACATGGACGGCATCAACCTCCAAGTGATGGTGGACTTGTCTGGCGGCTTCGGCGACCGTTTGAAGCAGAATGTCGAGATCTATCAGTCGCGCTACAAAGACCGCTTCGTGATCTTCACGAACTTCGACTTCAAAGACGTGGACAGCCCGGACTATTCCGCGAAAGTCGCCAAGCAGATCGAGGACGACTACAAGGCGGGCGCTCGCGGCCTCAAAATCTTCAAGAACTTCGGCATGGATTTGAAGGACAAGGACGGCAAGCGGATCCATACCGACGACCCGCGCTTTGACGCCGCGTTCGAAGCCTGCGGACGTCTGGGCATGCCAGTCCTGATCCACACCGCGGAGCCGCAGGCCTTCTTCCAACCCATCGACAAACACAATGAGCGCTGGCTCGAACTACAGCAGTTTCCCATGCGCGCCCGTCCTCCCGAGCGCTACCCCGATTGGGAAACCCTGATGCAGGAACAGTGGGCCATGTTCAAGCGCCACCCGAAGACCAAATTCATCAGCGCGCATATGAGCTGGCTCGGAAGCGACCTGGGCCGGCTCTCCAAATTGATGGACGAGATTCCGAATATGTACACGGAAATCGGTGCCGTCCTTTACGACATCGGCCGCCAGCCGCGCGCCGCGCATGCCTTCTTCGTGAAATACCAGGACCGCATCTTCTTCGGCAAGGACGCCTGGGAGCCACGCGATCCGATCGAATACCAGACTTACTTCCGCGTGCTCGAAACCAACGACGAGTATTTCGACTACTACCGGAAGCGCCACGCGTTCTGGAAAATGTACGGCATCGGTTTGCCGGACGATGTGCTCAAGAAGATTTACTACAAGAACGCCCTGGAGCTGATCCCAAGCATCAACGCCAGGCAATTTCCGAAGTAGGCATCACGACTTTCGGATCGGCCGCACTTGCTCGGAGAGGAGTGCCTGCGCGAGCAGCGTTTTGATCACAGCCTGCCGGCTGATATTCAATTTGGCCGCTTTCGCGTCCAATTCCCGGAGCATACCCTCGGTCAGGTCCACGTTAACCCGCTTGACGGGCCGAACGACAGCAAACTTGTTCGTGAAGTGCGACGACACGTCCTCACCACGCGACGCCAACACGGCAATGTCGTCCGCGGTCAATTTCGATCTACGTGTGTTCGGCATACATTTGCTCCTCTTGCGTTGTGGATCGCCAAGCCGTGATCAAGTGGAAGTACTCCCCCTCGCCGTCCACTCGAATCTCATAAATCACGGAACAGAGTCGTCCGTTGCACCAACCGATGGCACGAAACTGCTCGGGGTCGGCAGTTTTCTGATCAACGATATAAGTCTGATCGAAAATCTGTTGCGCCTGTGCCAGGCTGATCCCATGCTTCTTCTTCACGGCGCGGCTTTTCGCCGGATGGAAGCGTAACCGCATCGCATGTATAACTGTTATACCAATTCATTCGACGGCTCTTCCGAAGGCAATGCTGCCTGGAGGGGAGAATGCCGACAGGTAAGTAGTAAACGCAGGGGCTTCGCCCTGTGTCATCCTTACGGTAGATGGAAGCCGCCATCATTCTCGCGGTCGTCGCGGCCCTTGCGTTTCTTATTTACAAGAGCTCCTGTAATACTTGAGCGCCGAAGCGTCCCGGCCGTGGGCCGGACAAGTAACGCCTACAAGCCGCAGTAGTAGTCGTAGCCTAGATTCGCCCAGAAGTCCGGTGGACGCTGATCCGCAAACTGAATCGTGCCGATTCGCTTGATGTTCTTCACGCCGTACTTCACCGGAATCACCAACCGCAGCGGAGCCCCGTGGTCCGAGGTCAGCGGCTGGCCGTTCATCTCGTAACAAAGCAGAGTCTGCGGATGCATGGCGCTCGGCGTATCGATGCCGACGTTGTATTCGTCGTCGGGAGTCGCTATGCCGACGTAGCTCGCGGCTTCGCTACCCGCGGCATATTTCCGCGTGAAGTCCGAGAGTCGAACGCCGGCCCATTTCTGCACGACGCTCCAGCCTTCGATGCATTTGAGGGAAGTGATGTGTTCAACGCGCGGCAGCGCCTTGATCTCTTCAACGGTGAATTCGCGCGACGGCTCCTTCGCGCCACGCGGAAGCAGTTTGAGACGCCATTCGGCGAGGTCGAGCTCTTCCTGCAAGCCTTCGGATCCGTTTACGCGCATCTCCTGGATGTCGCCGGGAGCAAATTGCGGCGCCAGATGAGAATCGCTGAACAGCACGCTGCTGGCGACTTTTTCATTGGCATCGAGGACGCTGCGGAATGCGGGTGCGAGTCCGGTGAGACCCTTACCGCGGTTGAGCCAGGACCATCCGCCGATGACGCCGACGGCTCCGGCGCCGAGCGTGAGGAACGCGCGGCGTGAGCGCTTCGATGCTTCCTGTTGAATGCTATTCACCGGCGGCCTCCCTAGCGGGCTGGTCGAAGCCCGTCACCATGCTTTGGAAGTTGTTCCAACCGGCTTTAGCGACCTGCGCGATGTGGACCGCGAAGAACGCGACGTAGCCCATCGTCAACCAAAAATGCTCCCAGCGAGCCATGTCGTAACCGCCCAGCAGACCGGTGAGCCACGCGACCTGCGTCGGTTTGTAGATCGCAAAACCCGTGATCAGGCTGCCCGCGCCCATCAACAGAATGCTGGTGTAGGCGATGCGCTGCGCGGCGTTGTACTTCTCCTGTGGAGGCAGTTCCTTGCGGAGTTTGAGATCGTAGAGCACAACGGCGAGAGCATCTTTGGGCGAATTCCGATCGGGGAAGAGCAGGCGCCATTCGCCAGAGATCAAGGTGTAGGCGACATAGAGGATTCCGTTGACAGCGAACAGCCACATCACCAGAAAGTGGATGGCCATCCCTTCGGAGAGGCGATTGTTCAGGGTCGTGAGTTTGTAGAACCAGTCGGGAAAAAAATGGAAGGCGGTGACGGAGCCGACGCCGACGCGGTAGACGTCGTTGGCCCAGTAAATAAGAAGTCCGCTCCAGATCATCAGCGTAAGGATCGGGAAGTTCACCCAATGTGCCCAGCGGATGGCCAGCGGATGTTTGGTCGGTAAAGTCATGATGAGTTCCTTGCGGATTGAAGACCAAGGACGCAGCACCGCCATTTTATTCCCAATGCAATCGTTCTTGCTAATCGCTTCCGATTCTCCTACCGTAGGGGTGTGACCGCCGAACAGAGATGCCATCTCGATCAAGCCATCTGGGTCAGCCCGGACCGCATGAGCGGTGCTCCGTGTTTTCGGGGCACCCGCGTTCCCGTCCAAAGCCTCATCGATTTTCTCGAAACCGGCGAAACGATTGACAGTTCCTCGCCCTGTATCCGGCGATCAACCGGCAGCAGGTACTGACTGTCCTTGACCTGGCGAATCACCAGATCGTGGAATGCGCATCCTCGTTGACGAATGCGTAGACCCGCGTGTCACGCGGCTTTTTTCCCGGCGAACCCATATCTACGGTGCACGACTGCGGGTGGGGTATGATGCCCGACGGAGCGTTGCTCGCCGTTGCGCAAGCTGAATTCGACGTGCTGCTGACGATCGACCGCAAGCTCCGATTTCAACAGAATCTGTCGAAGTACAACCTGGGCATTGTCCTCGCGCGGCGTTCCCAAGAATCAACTCGTGCACTACGCAGCGATCCGGCAGGAATTGCGAGCGGCCATCTACGACGTAAGGCCAGGTCAGGTGATTGAAGTCAGCGCTGATAGCTTTTAGCTACCCCGCTGCTCGATTGCTTCGATCGCCGTCTTCGCGGCGCGCGACAGGCTGAAGGCGGGCATCAGTCCGAAGCCGCGGCCGGAGGAGAGCTCCCCGGTCTCTTTCTCTTTGATTTCATTTAGAGCTTTCAGGTCGGCCTTCGAGCCCATCTCCGCCATCACCTTGATGGACGCGAGCTTTTCGGGCGCGTCTTTGCTCAGGATCATGCGGCGCGCGATCTCGATCGCTTTAGGCTCCCCGCGCTGCGAAAGGCGGCCAAGGGCCTGCGTGCCGGGCATGCCGCCGCGCTCCGCGATCTCCGCGAGATAGGGAACCACGGCCTTGCTTGAGTTTCCCGCAAGCGCGTAGACGGAATTCGTCGCAACCAGCAGATTCGGATCCTTGGCGGCGGCGGCGATCGACGGGAGGTCCTCCGCTTTACCAAACATGCCGACTTCGAGAACAGCGACCGCGCGAATTTCGGGGCTTTCGTCCCGCAGAGCGTCGCGCAGAAGCTGGATGGCGCCGGCCTCGCGCAGATTCCTGGTAGCGCAGGCGCGAAGATTTTGATCCGACATGGCTTTCCGCATCGCGACCAGAACGTCCGGCGCCTTGTTGCCGCGCAGGGCAAAGCAGGCGTCGTTCTTCGCGGTAGAATTCATGGCCGGATCCAGCATCTTGTCGAGAATCGGATTCTCAGCGGCTACGGCCAAAACGGGAAGCAGTACAGCGAAAACGATTCTCATAAGCCTTGTTCCTTTTTGCGGAGCTTCTCCGCATCTTCTTTTTTACCTAACGCTTCGGCGATCTTCGCCGCGTGCTTGAACAGCATCGGATCCGGTGTGCCCAGGGCCATTGCCCTAGTCATCGCTTTTTCAGCGTCCGCGAACTTGCCGTTCTTAAACAACGCCCATGCCAGCGCGTCGTAGGTGTAGATGTCGCCACGGACTTCGAGCTCGGCCTGCGCGAGTTCGAGGGCGCGCTCGACGCGGTAGTCATGATCCGAGTAGATCATCGCGATGTTGCGATTCGCCTTTTCCTTGGCGGCTTGGCCCATTTTGTCGACCAGGTCGACCAAGTCCATTTCCTTCTTGGCTTCGTCTTTCTTGCCCGCCGTCATGTACAGGTCGTACAACGCGGCGGCGTAATCCGGCAGCGGGGTTCCCGCCTGGGCGCGCTTGTAGAATTCGATGCCCTTGGCCGTTTCGCCGCGGAGCTTCGCGACGTGGCCGAGACCCGCCAGACCCGGATGGTAGTTGGGGAAGTACTTGACGGCCGAACTATAGGCCTTCTCGGCTTCGTCGAGCTTGCCGGCCTTCAGGTACAGATGCCCGAGTTCGACGGCGCACCAGGCGACGTTTTCAGACGCCGGACTGCCCGCTTCAATGGCCTGCTTCATGACGTCGATCGCTCCGGCCATGTCGCCGTACAGGAAACGGAAATACGCGGCCCGGTTGTAGCTCGAAAGGTTGGGCTTGATGTTCATCATCCGCTGATAGGCTTCGGCGGCCTGATCGTAATTACCCAGCTCGAGCATGGCGTCGCCGAGAGTGCCCCAGTTCCAGGAGTCATGCGGCGCGATCTGGGTGAGGCGCTTCGAGGACGCCGCGGCGCGCTTGAAGTCGTGGCGTTCGAGTTCGGTTTCGGTTTTCAGCCGAAGCGCCTCGTAGTTGTCGCCATCGTGCGAAAGGACGCCATCGAGAACCTGGGTGGCTCGATCGAGGTATCCGAAATCGGTGGTTTCGCGGACCTTTTGGATGTAGGTGGCGGCCAACAGATTCTGATAATGGAAATTTTCGGGCTGCAAGTTGGAGAGCGTCTGGTACATCTTGATCCGCTCGTCGGTGCCCACGCGCATCGCCTGTTCGGCAAGCGCTTTGTCCTTGAACGCATTCATCAGGCGCTCAGATTCGGCGGACTGGCCGAAGCAGAATAACGCGGTAGATAACGCTGTCAGCAGTAGTTTGTTCATACGTTGGTCTCTTTCACGGGAGAAAAAGGGGCCGCCAGGAGGACGGCCCACAAGGATTCACTTACTGATTAGTCACTTTGCCGCGACCGTTGGTTCCTTCGATTCCGCTATGCGAAGAACCCGCATGCGGAGCCGCGTGGAACGGGAAGCGCGTCAGATAAGGAACGTCATTCGAGTTGACGCCGTCTCCGAGCGCGTTGTTGGGCGAGCCGCCGAAACCGGGAACCAGAACGCCCGCAAGCGCGCGGAATCCGATATCGACAACGTCGTCGCCGATGCGGCGTCCGCCGAACGGCCAACCGGCGTTGTCACCGGCCAACGGTCCGAGGCGGCTGCCAGTTTCAGCAGACTTCGGCGCGATGGTCAGATCGACGCGGGTGATATCCGGAACATACACGCCGAGGATGTCGGCGCGCGGAGCCGGAGGAACCGGCACGCCGAACACGCCCTTGAGGACGGCCGACGAAAACACCGGGTCGCCGATGAACGCAGCGAACTGCGCATCATTGGCGGGCTGGCTGCGATTCCAGTAATCCTTCATCGGCAGCGGGATCAGCGCTTCGACGGTCAGCGGGTTGCCGACGCGATCGATCTGCACGTAGTCGCCGTAATGCTGCGGATCGCCAGGGCTCGGGCGAACCGTAACGACCTTACGCATCGTAACTGCCCAACCGGCGATCTTGGCGTTGACATCCTTCGGATCGGTCGGGATGGTGCCGCTGGCGGTGGCCATCGTGATCGGCATTTCGACGGCGATCAGGCTGATGTTATAGCCCGCGAAACCGTCGGCCGCGGCCGGATACGCCGCACCCTGACCCGCATCCGCCGCGCCGGCGAGAACCGGAGCCGGAGCCTTGAAGTTCAGGAAGTCGAACGTGCTGCCGGAATCGAAATAGAAGGCATCGTCGCGCGGGCCGGCGAAGACTTTCATTCCGTTCGACAGTTCAAACACGCTGGGCGCACCCAGCTTGGCCTCGTAGTTCGGGGTCGCTTTGGGGCCCTGGTTCGGAGGAGCGACGGAGAGCGCGTGGCCGTTCTTGTCGGTTTCGTACGCGGTGGTGGCGCCGGTCTTGAGGTTCCGGACGACAACCGAGTAGGTCTGGTACAGCAGGATTCCGGGGTTGTCGATCGAGTCGATCACACCGAAATACGAAAGAAACGTCCCATTGGGACGCAGCGTCGTTTTGAACACAAAATCGACGACGACGTCGGGATTGCCGTCGAGACTGCGTGAATTGTTGATGTTGAATCGGTAAAGGACGCTATCGGAGAACTTGTAATAGCTGGGTCCGTTGTCCGGAATCTGGAAGCCTTGCGTGCTCATGCTCATGACCAAGCGGTCGGACCGGCCCTGTTCGTAGCTACGGAAAATGTAGAAGTCGTTCAGGTTGGCGGTCTGGTCTTCGAGCAGCAGTGGACCGTTCCGGTGACTGGCGGCAAAGCAGGATGCCGTCAGAATCACCGCAGCGGTGCTGCAGCGAACGAATCGTGAAAACATTCATTTCCTCCTCGAGAAATGGTGAGACTAACTAACAGCCCTGTATACGCAGTGGGAAGTGAATCGGATTTAATCGCTGCCGAACGCACCGTCGACAACGATACGGGTGCATCAGAGGCCCTCCGGAAACGCATTATGATAGGCTCCATGGCCGAGAATCCGATCCTCTACTCCGTCGCCGAGGGAATCGCGCGAGTCACCCTGAACCGGCCCGACAAGCGAAACGCCCTCAATGCGGAGCTGGTGGCTGGCCTAGCCGACGCTTTGGAGGCGTCGCAGCGTGATCCCGCGGTGAAAGTGGTGCTGATCGCGGGTGCGGGGAAAGATTTCTGCTCCGGCGCGGATCTCGCCAATTTGCAGAAAGTCGCGAATAACGGGGTCATCGACAATATGTCCGACGCCCGCGCGATGGCCGATGTGTTCCTGGCCATGCGCCGGCATCGCTGTCCGGTGGTCGCGGCGGTCCGCGGACGGGCCTTGGCGGGTGGATGCGGGTTGGCGACCGCTTGCGACCTGATTCTCGCCTCGGGCTCCGCGCAGTTCGGCTATCCGGAGGTAAACATTGGGTTTGTTCCGGCAATGGTAATGGCGATTCTGCGGCGGAATGTGTCGGAAAAACAGGCCTTCGAGATGGTCGCGATGGGCGATGTCATGCCGGCTTCGCAGGCCTATTTCGCCGGCTTGGTGAACCAGGTGTTTTCGGACGAGGATTTCGACAAAAACGTCGAGGAATACGTCGCCAAGCTGGCAAAGAAGTCCGGCGACGCCTTATATCTGTCGAAGAGTCTGCTGTATCACATGGACGGAATGGGGTTCGACGCGGCCCTCGAATCCGGCGTCCACATGAACGCCATCGCCCGGCAGACGGACGATTGCAAGCGCGGAATCGCCAAGTTTTTGAAGAAAGACTGAGGCGCTGTTAACGCAAGCACTTACTGCGCTCGACTTCGTCTCGCTTCGTGCGCGCCTCGAAGCCAAAAGCTACGCGCTGGGTTTGGATTCTTCGGCGGCTTTCGTCGTCGGATCCTGTGGCGGCGGCGCTGAGCGCTCAATCACGATGGTGAACTTCGCCACCATGGCTGCAATCGCGCCAACGGCCGCCAGCAGTGGCGCGAGTACGACGCCGACAGCCGCGATGCTCACCGGAATCTCGACGAAGGTGTGGCCAGCTTCGTCCTTGATGATGATTCGATTGACGTTTCCCTCGTGAATCAGGCTCTTGACCCGGTCCACCAAGTCGCGGCCCAGGACCTGTACTTCTTCGACAAACTGGTTCAAGCTCATGCCTAAGAGTACGAGGTCCGAGGGGTCGCCGTTCGCCCAGGCTAACGGGTCGAATCCATGCCGTCGCGCGCCTCGCGATAGGCCATCCGTACGGCGATGTTCATAAATTCGGCGCCTGCGGCGGCAAATTTGCGCTTCAGGTCGTCCAGTTTCACCACCTTTTCGACCTCCTTCAACTCGACCATGCCCGATTGGAGCGCCGCCCGGACCTGCGAACGGATCGTTTCGAATAGCTCCAAGACCAGTCCGAGATACTGCTTGTCGCGAAAGACCGGCCCATGGCCTGGAACGATCGTATTCACTTCCAGAGCGGACAACTGGCGGAGACTCGCGATCCAGGGGCTCAGCGCGTCGCTTTTCGAGCCCCATTGCGTGGGATGAACGAGGAGATCGCCGACCAGGAGAACCTTCTCTTTCGGCAAATACAGGACGGTCGAGTAGGTGGCGTCCCCACTCAAACTGAGCAGTTGAAACTCTCGGCCGCCGCTCGTAAACGTCATTCGGTTTCGATACAGGAGATTCGGGTAAACGCGCTTCAGCTTGGAAGTTTCGTCAACGAAACTGGCGTATTCCTCGATGGTACGGTCGTCGCCTGTTCGATCTTCGGCCGAGTAGACGGTTCCGTCGGGGTTTTTGCCAGTCCGAACGGCGTCGGCGACGGTTTGCTGCATCCGCTTCAGCTGTCCTTCAAAAACCGGAGCCCAGGCAGGGGCAATGTTGTGCATGAACTCGGCGGTCTCTTCGGTCGCGATGATCTGAACTCCCGGAAATTCGCGCGCGTAGACCTCGTTGCCGGACCAGTGGTCCGGATGCCAGTGGGAATTCACCACCCAGCGCACCGGCTTTCGGGTGATCTTGCGAAGTTCGATCAGCACGGCCTGCGTGGTGGAGGGCCGGGTGTTGGCGTCGTAGATCAGGACGTCGTTCTCATTCACTACCGCGATCGAGTTCTCCTGCGAGACGTATCCGTCCGAACCCGAGGAAAAGACGTAAATTCCGTCTCCGGCTGGCAGCACCTGGATTTTCGGGGTGTACTCCGCGAAAGCAATCGGACCGAAGGTAAGCAGCAGCGTAACGGTGGTGAAGGCGAGTGAGTGTAGGCGCATTTGAGGGCAAGCTTCGCGCATCGGTCGTGCGAAGGGATAGAAAGATCTTGCCCGGCAGAATTCGACGAACCGGCCCACCTCGCGTAATGATTTCGCGTGATAACATCGAGCTAGATCCTCTTTCCTGTGGAAATCCTTCCTTCCATTCTTGCTGCGGACTTTGCGCGCTTGGGCGAAGAGATTCGCGCGGTCGAAGCCGCAGGTGCCCGGATGCTCCATGTCGATGTCATGGATGGACATTTCGTGCCCAATTTCACCCTGGGACCGCCCGTCGTGCAGTCGATCCGGAAGATCACCAAGCTGAATCTCGATTGCCACCTGATGATCACGGATCCAGACAAATACGCGGCTGTTTTTGTCGAGGCCGGAGCGGACCAGATCAGCGTCCACCAGGAAGTCTGTCCGCACCTG
This sequence comes from Bryobacterales bacterium, assembly GCA_038210135.1. Classification (GTDB taxonomy): domain Bacteria; phylum Acidobacteriota; class Terriglobia; order Bryobacterales; family Bryobacteraceae; genus JBBQWZ01. The sequence goes on along the minus strand of JBBQWZ010000028.1, from coordinate 1,901 downwards.
GATCGAACCATTCGCAATATTCAGGCCAATGGCGCCCTGGCGGGCGTTGTTATCAATCCGGCGACACCGGTTTCGACCCTCGACGAGGTGCTCGACATTGTGGATTATGTCCTGGTGATGAGCGTAAACCCTGGATTCGGCGGGCAGAAGTTCATTCCCAACGCGCTCAACAAAGTTCGGTCCCTGGCCGAGCGCCGAAGGGCACGCGGATTGCACTTCTCCATCGAAATCGATGGCGGCATTGGCCTCGAAAACGTTGAAGATGCAGTGAAAGCTGGCGTCGACTGGGTAGTAGCCGGGTCGTCGGTCTTTCACACTGTGAACCCGGGGGCCGCGTTTAAAGCCTTGAAGGCCGCCGCGGAACAGGGCAACCGCGTTAAGATTTAGGTTGAGCGTCGCGTCCGAGCGTCAGTAATTCAGTAAGACGGTAGTAGGGGATTTTCCTAATATGGCAAGTAAGAAATGTCTTGTAGGTCGTGTGTTTGCGATGGTTCTGGGTGTCGTGCTTCTGGCCGATGTTTCGGACGCGGGCATTATCCGCCGCAAGAAGTACGAAAACCCGATCACCAAAGACACGCAGCAGCCGGACAAGGTTCTATTCGACAAAGCAATCAAGGACATCGAGCGCAGCCGTTTCGAGGTCGCGCGCATCACGTTGAACACGCTGGTCAATACTTACGACACCAGCGAATATCTCGCAAAGGCGAAACTGGCGATTGCCGACAGCTGGTTCCGCGAGGGCGGCGCGCACGGGCTGGCGCAGGCCGAGGCGGAATACAAGGATTTCATCCTGTTTTACCCGACCCTCGAGGAATCCGCCGAGTCGCAAGAGAAGATCTGCATGATTCACTATCGCCAGATGGAGAAGGCGGATCGCGATCCGAACCAGTCTCTCCGCGCGGAGCAGGAATGCCGCACGCTACTGACTCAGTTTCCGAATTCGAAGTTTGCTCCGATCGCCGAGCAGCGGCTACGCGAGATCCAGGAAGTGCTGGCCGAAGGGGAGTATCGGGCCGGCTTCTTCTATAACAAAAAGGGCTCGAACGTTTCGGCAACAAACCGCATGAAGGGTCTGGTCGAACAGTATCCGCTGTACAGCGGCGCCGATATGGCGTTGTGGAAGGAAGCCGATTCGTACTCGAAGATGCCCAAGCAGTTTCGCAAGGATCAAGGCGAGGCCCTGCAGCGCATCGTTCGCGACTATCCGCTAAGCCCGTTGGCCGATGCGGCGAAGAAGAAGCTGGCCGAGCTCGAGATGCCGATTCCGGAACCGGATCAGGTAGCGCTGGCGCGCATGAAGTATGAGCAGGAGAATCGGACCAAACCCGGAATGGTGAAGGGTTCGATGGGCTTAATCCGCCGCGGCCCGGACACGTATATGGCGGCAAAGTCGGGCACTCCGGCGATGAAGACGACCAAGGCTTTGATGCCGGCGAGCATCCCGATCGCGGCTCCGGCGGCTGGATTTAGCGGTGACGTGACGGCGACGGCGTCCGGCGACACCGCTTCCCTTGAAGGCAAGAAAGACGATCGCCTGAATCCGCCCAAGCCGGCGGGCGAAGCAGCCGCGGCGGACGGGACCAAGCCTGCCGATGCGGCGGCGAAACCCGCCGAAGAGAAGTCATCCGCCGACAAGGCGGTCGAGAACGCGACTGCGGCCAAGAGCGGCAAAAAGAAGAAGAACAACAAGAAGACGACGCAGCAGTAGTCCCAACACCTCGCTCGCGGGTGAGCGGTAAGTAATTCGCGAGCGAGTCACAGGAGCATTTTCTCATCGAAGGATGAGCCTGAAGCGGGGCGTTGAGGGTGGGTGAGGCTGGAGTCTTTCTTTTTTGTTTGAGGAAAGAAGCAATCGTAGGCGCTGTGGGAATGTGGGAAACGCGGGAGCGTTTTCCAAGGGC
>JBBQWZ010000027.1:0-86695 GCA_038210135.1 Bryobacterales bacterium | reverse complement strand
GCGCAAGTTCGTCGTCACCACCGATTCCAAGCACGCGCGCACAATCTATCCGAACCTGGCGCGCGGCATGATTTTAACGGCGCCAGATCAGCTTTGGAGGGCCGATATTACGTACATTCGGCTGCGCGATGAGTTCGTTTTGGGCCGCCTCGCGTTCGCTCATCTTGTCGACGACGATGGCTCGTCGGACCCGCGCATACAGCTCCACTGTGTACACCTCTCCGGTGTTCCACAAAACACATCTCTATGGGAATGTTCGATGGAACCAGTCTTCTGGCGGTCTAATCTTGCTCCGCCAGCAACACCGCTCATGCGGCGCTTACTGGTCTATTTTGCATCCGGCGCTTATAACGGGCGCGACTTCGCGCTTCCTCGCTTTCGTGGGCCGATCAGTCTGGCCGGACTTGCCTTCTCAATGCCGGCTCAACGGCGCCCGCTGCCCGCGCCTGATCGAAGGGCTGCCCAAGAAATTCGGCCAACCGGCCGGCAACCGCCGCTGGATCGCCGAGAGCCTCCGCGTAGCCGATGGTCGTCACCTCGACGCCGGGCGCTCGCCGGATCCAATCCTGAATTCGGACGAGCTGTCCGGTGTACACGCGCTCCAATTCGCTGTCGCTCAAGCTGGTCGCCGAATGGCCTGACCGCTCGAGCATCGCGCGCTGGGATGCGAGGACCTCTTCGAGGTTCCGACGCATGAAAACAATCCGGTACTGCTCGTTGTGAGGTAGGCGTGGAAGAAGATGCGCCACAATCTTGACCGCCTTCCCTCGGGCTTCGTGCAGCCAACTCGCGTCCTGATGAAGGCGGGTGGCGCGTTCGTGCTCGAAGTACCCTCGGGGATTGTCGGCGTCGGGCTGGCGGAGGCCGTCTGTATAAGGCTCGATGCCGGCCGCGTCCAGAAGGCGCATCATCATGGATGTGCCGCTACGAGGCAAGCCGGAGACGATGGTGACCACTTTCGACCGGTCCTCGGGCGGAGCGCCTTCCCATCGATCGATCGGCAGCAATCCGGGATCGATCACCTTGCCCAATGGGGCGAGGATTCCGGCGGCGCGATCCTCGCGGCGGCGCTTGGCCTCATCGCGTAGTAACTTGGCTTGCGCCAGGTGCATGTTGGCCTCGCCCAGGCGCTTGGCCTTGCGCATGATCTTCGACAACTCAAGATGCGCTCCGACCAGGCCGGGCATTTGCCGCAATGCGATAGCGAAGGACTGCTCCGCGCGCACCTCGTCGCCGAGGCGCCGCAGCGAGAGCCCCATATGATAGTGCAGGATCGGTTGGAAGTAGACCAATGCGAGCGAGTCCACCGCGCACTCGACGCACTCGCGGTCGCGTCCGGCGGCCTGATGGACGCGCGCTTCGAGTGAAATCACCTGCCAATGATCTTTGTCCGCGCGCCGAACGCGACGGATGTAGTCGAGGGCGACCGGATAATCCTTCAATGTCGCGAAACCCATCGCGAGGAAGAATGCCATCTCGGGACGGCCTCTCGGCGAGTCCAGTTGCTCCAACAGGTGATGGGCGGCCTCGCGTTTGGACGGCGACTGCGACTGGGCCATCAACAGCCGGGCGCGCGCAATTACTCGCTGTAATTCAAAACCGGATGCCTGTTCGGCAAGCTTTCGCCGGTGCATGATCTCGGTCGGATCCTGCCGGCCCTGGACATCCGCAGGTAACTTCTCGTCGGGGCACGCGGCCCGCCGGCGAGCCAGTTCCGCCGCGGCTTCGGGCTGAATCGCAGCGAACGCCCGGTCGAACGCGTCGAGCACGCGTGTCGCCTCATCATAGTCCGATTCCGTGAACCAGCATTCGAACAGATGCAGATAATACCGGCCCTGGCCGGAATCGTTCGCGACCAGGCTTTTCAGAATTCGCGCGCCTTCCCGTGCGAATCCGGCGTCCATGTAGGCGCGCGCCAGATTGTATTGATTCTCTTCGACGGTCTGCGCGACCGCCTGGCCCACGTCTTCACCGAGCGGCGCTATGTAGCCGAGGTTCACGAGCTGCTGCAACGACTCGGCCGCGGCGGCGCTGTCATACTGCCGCCAAGCCGGATGACGGCCGTCGTCGCCGGGGATCTCGTCCCAACTTGGAACTTGCGGAAAGACCGTTTGATTTTCGAACGCATTGATGAGGACCCGGCCGTCCATGTCGGCTCCGGAGGGGAGGCCGGCGAGATGTAACACGGTCGGCGCGATGTCCAAAATGGTGGCGCCGAAGATCTCGTTTCCCCCAGCAACTCCCGGAGCGCGCATGCAGAAGACGCCGAAATTTCGATGCTCGGCCGCGGGGCCGGCCGCCTCGGCGGGAATGTAATCGGGCAGCAGCCGGTCGGAATGGAATCCGTGGTCGCTGGTGAGCATTACCGAGCAGTCGTCACCAGCAAGCGCGAGAAGGCGGCCCAGCATGACGTCGTGATACCGATAAGCGTTGGCGACGACACCGGCAAACATCCGGGCTTCCGGTGCCTGCTTACGGGGAGTCTTGCCGGCGTGAAAACGCATGAAGCGGTGGGAGAAATGGTCGATGCCGACGTAGTAGATGGCGGCGACGTCCCACTCCTGGTGCTCGATCAATTCCGTCGCCGCAGCGTGGATGCTCATCGATTCGGCGATGATTCCCGCGAGATCGTGAAGGCTTTTGTCGTTGGTCTGGTCGAGCGCCGCGAAATCCTTCGCGAACATCCGGAGCATGTCGCCTGTGATTTCGGCACCGTGTACGCGCAACTCGGCGAGACTGGCGGCGAGTGCCTCCGGCCAGACCGTGCCAGGCGCCATCGGCGTTTCAGGATGCTGGCTGACCGACAGCGGAAAATGATTCGAAACCATCACCCCGCGCAGCGGCTCGGCCGGGTGCGACGGCCACCAGCCGACTACGATGCAGCGCTTTCCGTTCTGATTGAGGATGTTCCAAAACGCTTTGGTCTTGCGGCTCAGGTTGCTGATGCGCCGAATGCCTAGGCCGTCCTCGGTAGGTTCGGTGAATCCGTGGATGCCGTGTTTGTGGGCTCGCTTTCCGGTTGCGATGGAGGTCCATAGCATCGGACTTAGCGGCGGATGAATGGTTGCGATGTTGCCGCGAACGCCCTGGGCGATCACGCCAGCGAGATGCGGCATCTCTCCGCGCGCGATCAGGGGGTCGATGATCTTCCAGTCGGCAGCATCCCAACCGACCAAAAGCAGCCGCCGCATCAGTCGCTGGAGCGATCCTGAACCTTAGCAGCCCGCCATCTGCGAACGCCAGCGGCTCCGAATGCCAGCGCGCCCAGCGCCAGCATTCCGAAGGTACTTGGTTCCGGCGTCGAAGACGGAGGAGGCGCGCCCACGGTGGATCCCGCCGCGAGTTTGAAGCCGGTGTCGTCGAAAGCGTAGTTGATGATCGTGAGATTCGGCCCAAACGTACCTGAAGAGCTGGAGGATTTCGACACCGCCAAAGTAGCCTGAATCCAGCCGTAGAGCGAATTGCCCGGGCCGAAATTGATCAGGAAATACTTGTTGGTGAACGGGCCGGGGCCAGCCAGGCTGTACGCAAACGGAGTGTGGCCGCCGCCTATAAACCGGCTCTCCACGAGACCATTGCCAAAGCCAGCCGCCGCGCCCCAAGTTGCACCGGCGGAAAAGACCTGCGCGACGACCTGGCCGCTGCCACCTGCAGCGAAATTCAAGCCGCCGGCGTTGTTAAACAGAATCTTCTTGAAAGAATTGACATGATTGGCCGTGAAGCCTGATTGCGCGGTGAACTTGAAGTGCGGCCCCCCGGCGCCCAAAGCTGGGGAGGTATACCCCGCGCCGAACCCATTGCCGACATCGAAGCCTACTTTTGCGTTGATCGTCCCAGAGAAGATCACCGTGGCCTGCGCATCCTGAGCGCCAGCCGCCAGAACTCCTGCGCCGAACGCAGAAAGCGACGCCAATTTCTTTACAGTATTCCGCTTGAGCACCATTCTTCGAACTCCTCCGAGGGACTCAGCTTAACATGAGGTTCTGGTATTTAAGCTGCGTTACACCCACGCTTTGTGCACTTCTGTCCCTATTTCATGGTTCATCCTGCAACGACTCACTCCGAGAACTATTAAGTCAGTTGAATGCGCGTGCAACCAGTACTATGGACGGGATTGACGGAGCCAATATCGTAAGAATTCGCCAGCCGCTTGCCGCAGTTCGCGCGTGACCGAAGCGATCGGACACTGCGTACTTAGCCCTTCCACTTAATTATTCATTGCGAAGCGCGATCAAAGGATCCACTCGCGAAGCCCTGCGCGCGGGCAGATAACAGGCCGCCAGGCAGATCGCTACCAGCAGCGCCGGGACTGCGACGAACACCGTCACATCATACGGATTCACGCGGACCAGGAACGAGCCCAACACTCCCGAAGCGGCCAGCGCGGCGGTCATTCCAATTGCGATTCCTATGCCCGCGAGGCCGAAGCCCTCGAACAAAACGGAGCGCAGTACCGCCGCGCTGTCTGCCCCGATCGCCATCCGAATTCCGATCTCCTTCGTCCGCCGGCTCACCGAATATGCGATCACTCCGTACAGTCCAATGACGGAAAGAAGCAGTAAGAATTCGTTGAGATCTTGCAATCAACTGCAACCGAATGAAACTCCGCGTGATATCCAATACCATGTAAGTCTCTGATTCGTATGCCTCCTTGCCGAGACTTTCGTCATCATGACTGGCTTTTCTTACCCACTTCAGCTTCGAAAAGCGACTTTCTGGGGTCGGCCGCGGCACAAAGGTCGCGAAACTTCGCAGTTTTGCCGTTTGGCAGCTACCTGTGAAAGCACCGGGATCCTGCCGGTATGCCCCCTTTGAGGGCGGGAACCCGGTTGAAGGCGGCAGCTTCTGCCAGACTTCTGCCAGCCGTTTCGCCGCGCTCCGTTTCTAATCGGGCGATTCCCAAGCGAACCGGCGTTAGGGACGCTATAGGCGGACATAGACCGGCTAGTGACGTCACCGGTCCGTCACGTCACACCCAGTCCCGTAAGTCGCTCATACTGGGGGACTTTGGGCGGGTCGTGACGAGGGGCGAACAAACACCCCCCGGCCCGCGTGGCGGTTCGTGGCGGCATTGGTTTGGTCCCCGCGGGATGCGCGAATCTCAAATTCGCTAACCGGGCACCCCCCTGCTAGGGATCGAGGGCCAAATTCAGAAGGCGAAAAGCTGCCCGTCGAAAGCAGGGGATACATTCGCAGCCACCTCGGAGGTCGCCCCGCCAACCACCTCCATCCAGGGAGCTTTCCAAAGTCCTACCCCCAGCAACCCCTTTTCGAGCAGGGGACCCAATCGAGGGGGTTTAAGGTGTTATTCACGCGCGAAGGTGGTCGCTTTGTTGCTGACCGAGAGTGGTGCCAACGCCAGAGGTACAGAGCAAAAGGCCATCGCGGTTATTTCCAGACGAGAAGGGCCACGCCTAGAGACAGCGTCAACGAGATCTTCAGGCTGTAGGGCGTGGTCGAGCACATCAGCGGATAGGGCGTGATTCGGCAAGTGGCGTTGCTGACGCGGCGCCGACTTCACGGGAGAAATCTTCCCGAGGGCCGCGCCAAGCTGCTTTCTCCGAGTAGCCGACAATCCGCTCGGAGCAGTCGCTAAACACTGCGCCGTCACACAGGAGTAATCGCGTCCGCGCGACGCGAACCACTATGCCTTTCAGCCTCTTGGCCCTCGTTCCCGGGAGACCAGAATCGGCGTCTACGACATCACCACGCAGATCGGCGCCGGCCGCATGGGTGAGGCCGGTAAATTAACGTCGGGATGCCTCTGATGTATCCTAATAGTCTTGCGGTGAAGGCGAGGACTGCCCGTCGGCTTCCACAAATCCCTGGAGCTTTATAATGTTCATCGGGCGGTGGCGGAAAGCAACACCGAGCGGCGGGTCGTGCTCGTTGAAGGATTCTTCGATTGCTTGAAAGTGTCCTCGGCTGGAGTCCCGTGCGTGGCGCTGATGGGCTGCTCGATGTCTGAGGAGCAAGAGGAGCTCTTGGTCAGGCACTTCAAAGCCGCGTGGCTGATGCTGGACGGGGACGGGCCGGGACAGCACGGTGCTGCGGACTGCTTGGCCCGGCTGGCTCGGCGGATATGGGTGAGGGTTTCTCAACTTCCAAATGCCGAGCAGCCGGATCAACTTACCCTTGATGAGATCCGACGACTACTGGCGTGAGCGGTAACCGGTCTTAGCGGGCGAGCCTCTCTGGTTCGTCCGTTTTTCTTTTGGTCTCGCTGGCTTCCTCGATGCCGACTTCACAGGAGTGATCCTCGAATGCCCTGCGCTCCTGCTTTCTCGTGTGGCCGACCATCCGGACGGAGCCGACAATACGCCACTCCGACGACACGCGCGTTAAACACCTCAGTGGATTACTTCCGGTTTGCCCGTGATCCACCGCTGCGCAAGAGTCACACTTTGGATGCCGAGTGGGCGGTGGTTACACTTCGCTTGGCAATGGCGACGACAATCTTTCAATTTTCGGTCGGTTTCTTTTGGACGTGATCGATTACCAGGACTTCAACGGGACCTTTGCCGGATTCCAATTTGAGCCCAAGTTGTTGCTGTAGTGCCGTGAGGAGACCCGGCAATTGCGAGGCATCCGGTGGAATACTCGGAGGTGTCCATTCGAGCGTGAATTCATAGGCGCCGTCGAGACCAGTAGCATCGATCACGAGACTTTCTAGTTCGCCAGTCACCGCCAGCATTCGCGCAAGTTGCTGCATTGAACTTCCCCTGGTATCAAGCCGCCCCGTATTCGTGTTAAAAGTTTTCACCCCAATCGGAGCGCCGTCGGGAATCTTGCGCAGTTTGGCACCACCCTTGGCGATCACCAATCGAAAAACCGACATTTGTCTAGTCTCGCGATGCAACCGTAACCCAAACCGCTCAGTCAAGAGCGCCTGCATCATTAGCACACACTGCTGGTAGTTGACTCGTGATTCCGAACGAGCTCGGATATCGAATTTTTCCGAACCGAACCATGACGGCCGGACCACAATCTGGAATTTCCTCACGTCGTAGATTTGTTGAACGATTTCGGAGAGAGAGTAATTCGTGATGGAAGTGATTCCTCCGTAACATAGGCCGCCGCCCATCGTACTTTGGGGACTGCGATTCGGTTTGATCGCTGCCACATCAAATGCGGGCGCTCTCGCCGGAGATTGGCCGAACAACCAGTAAGGAGCCGACAGGCCCAGGGCAACCAGCACGGCTCGCCTCATTCTGCTCCTCTCGACGCCTGATGATACGAACTCCGGTTCCATGCAACGTCAAATCCTTCGGCCGATTGTAACAGTGTTCGTGGAAATATCAGTCGGCCAGCTCCAGTATCGTCGGCAAAACGGAAGTAATCCACTTGACTGGTTTGTCGGCATCTCGCGGATTGACCCGCTCCGGGCGGGTGACGCGCCACTCGGAGAGGGCCCGAAAGCGGCCCGGCCTAGACCTTTGTCCGGAATGCCGACGATACACCCCAAGCCGCTAGTAAACGCCTAGCGTTTTCGCGATCATCCGGCTGGCGGCTCGTTCTCGCGGCAAAGTGGAGATTTAATCCACAACACCTGATGCCCTCCGCGACTCTGCAAATTCTGCGGGATTACAATATAAGAGACGAAACGACTGGCCTTATACTTGCAGTCGGAGTGTTCTGATTCGGGAGAGCCAAGTGACTTCAACCAGATACGGTGCCTGTATTGTCACTGCGGGATACGCTCTGTTGCTGGCTTTCACAGCCGGAGTGGCGAATGCGGACGACGATTTTCTCGGCACCATTAGGGGAACTGTGACCAACGCCGCCACCGGCGAACCCTTGCGGAAGGCTTACGTGAGGCTCGCACCCGCGTCGGATGCTGCGAACGTCCGCACAACGATCACGGATAAGGAAGGCCGATTTATTTTCAAAGATATTCGCTCCGGCAGTTACGCTCTGGAGGCGGAACACCAGGGGTTCATAGATGGTAAGTATGGAGATCCCGCCGACGTCCCACTCGAATTGAAACTGATCGCGAACCAGGATCTTTCCGGTGTGGATATAAAGCTGATGCCCCCTGCGGCTGTTTCCGGACACGTCACAAATGAGGATGGAGATCTCTGGACTCACGCGTCGGTTAGTGTTTTTCGCTCCAGCTGGGAACGGGGCAAGCGGCAACTGGAGGGCTTTACATCGGCGGGAGTAGACGATAAGGGTGAGTTTCGCGTCGGGCATCTTCCGCCAGGCCGGTACCACCTGTTGGCGAAGCCTGATGGTGGATGGGAGGCCAGAAATCGTGCGGCGTCCGTGCCTCGGTTGCAGCCGACATGGTATCCGAACTCGCTTGATTCGTCGGCTTCCGTGCCAGTCGTTCTGCTTCCCGGCCAAGAACTGACGGGTGCGGGGATTCGGCTGCGACGAAGCAGCGTGTATCGGATTCGCGGCAGAGTGCCGGGAATACAAGACATTCCGGTTCTATCAGGTGCGAAGCAATGGATGAAGCCACGGCTTTCCGTGTCATTCACATCCGGAAAGATTACAGACGGCCCGTCAGGGTTCCTGAAAGATGACGGTTCCTTTGAGATTGAAGGTGTTCCTCCGGGAAGCTATCGAATCCGTGTGGAGGCAGGAATGGTGCCGGAGGAAATGAGTCTGGGCTCCGCCGACGTGCAGGTCGACGATCGCGACGTCGAAGGCGTCTCGCTGCCCGTGCGTGCCTCGTATCCCCTGAAGGGCGTGATCCGGCCCGAAACGGCCGATACGGTTCTGCCAGCTGGATTGGTGCTTTGGTTCGAGTCCGCTGAGGTGTCCTTCTGGAAAACCACAAAGCCGCGCTCCGACGGCAGTTTTGTGTTCGATAACGTAACCGATGGACGGTATCGCGTCGGCGTGCGAGGCGGGCTACCCGGACAGCATTACTTGAAATCCGTTCGTTACGGAGGGGTAGAGTCGTCTAATGCCGGGTTTTTCCTCTCCGGGACCATAGATACGATCGAGTTGACGCTCAGTGCCCGCGGTGCTCGGGTGAGCGGTGTGGTCAAACGGAAGGACGCGGGCGGATCTACGATGGCGCAAGTTGTATTGCTGCCGGAAACCTCCGATGCCGACTTAAAGTCCTCTGAAACTCGTCTGGGCGTGCTCGATCAATCGGGGGCATTTACAGTGAAGGATGCCGTTCGGCCCGGCGAGTACACGCTGTATGCGTTTGAAGGCGTCCCGAACGGCGCGTGGACCGACGCGGAATTCATAAAAGAGGTGGGCGGCAAAGGAGTACGAATCAAGGTGGGGGAAGGGGATGTCAAAACAGTCGAGGTTCCGCTCATCCCGCGGCCTGATATCGCCGCATTGCTTGCGCGGCTTGGCATGGACTGATTGTCATCGCTTTTGATGAACCAAGGCCCCGAATCTACCGGGTCGCCTCGCCAGCAACCCTCTTCAAAGCTACTTGGACCGGTCCAAGGTAACTAGTAGTCGCGCAGCGTTTAGTTACGTTTCGCGCGCCGTTGCCTGCTCCGGCCGGATCACGCGCTACTCGGAGAACGGTCGGCTGTGGGCTCCATGCAGAAGCAAGACTGGCGATCACCCCCGCGAAACGCCGTTCACGGAATTTACCTGAGCGTGTAGTAGGCAAAACTATTGCTATTCGTTGTCAGAGAGTCGTGGTGTGCGGACGCTTGCCGACGGTTCGAGGCCAAGTTCGTTCCAAAATCCGACCCCCGGCGGACCCTTTTCGAGAGGGGGACCCAATTTAGGGAGGTTTAGGGCGAACCTGCGTGGACGTTTGGTCGGAATTCCTGCTGGGTCGCGGGGAAGATGTTAGCCAATCCGTCCGATTACGCGCGCGATGGATTCCAGCCGCCAGTACGATCCACGACGTGTTCTCAGTCCTTGCTCATTCAGGAGGGTGGCAATTCTCCGAAGGGAAGTACCTTGGTTGCGGAGGCTGCGGATTTCAGTGAGCGCGGCCTGCTCGCCGGCGTCGGGTTCAAGATGAAGGCCGTCGTTCGAAAGCCGGGAACCGAACGCAATATTGCCGACTCTCTCGCCGTTACCGCGTTTGTGCCGGAGTGCATCGCGGGTTCGCTCGCCGATCGCCTCGCGTTCCCACTGGCTCACCGCGCCCATGATCGTGATGACCAGCCGCCCCGCCGCTGAACCCGTGTCGAGTGCCTCCGCCACCGAGACGAGCGTCACCTTCCGTTTGTCGAAAAGTTCGAGAAGTCCGCAAAGGTCCTTAACGCTGCGGGTGAGCCGATCGAGTTTGGCGACGATCACCGCTTGAACCTTGCCGGCGTTAATCAGGGTCATGAGTCGTTGAAGCCCCGGCCGGTTCAGGCTCTTCGCGGACTCGCCGCCATCCACAATCACGTCCGCCAGTTCAACGCCCTGCACGGTCGCCATCGCGCGAATCTTGGCTTCTTGCGCTTCGAGCGAAACACCGTGCTCGGCTTGCTTATCGGTTGAAACGCGTACATAGCCAATGGTCATGTGTCACAGCATTGATCATTCGTCCGGCCCTATCAAGCCCGGATTCCTCGGCGCACGCGAATGCGACATTATGTTTTGACTCCCCCTATACAACCAAGTCAGCATCATGTATAAAGGAAGGCGGGTGTTGGCATGTGCGTGTTCCATTGTCGCGAGCCCGCCTATGGGATGCTGAAGCATTGAGATTTCAACTAGATCCAGTTTTCGGACCATGCGGGGTCCGCAGACCCTGCAGTAGACCCTCGGAGCGGGGACAACTCTGCGCGCTTTGCCCTCGGCAACTCGCCCCACGAATATGGAATTTGCGTTAACTACAGTCATGTCGGGAGCCGACATCCGCGATTAGTCGCGCAGGAAGTTCCTACTCGTTCCGCAACGCCGCCAGTGGATCCACGCGCGTCGCGCGCCATGCCGGAACGAACGCCGCCGCCAGCGCGACCGTGGTCATCAACAGAGCCGTCGCGACAAAGACTCGCAAATCGAAGGGCGAAACTTCGAACAGCAGCGACTTTAGATAGCGCGTAAGTGCCGACGCGCACCCTAGACCCACGACGACGCCCAACGCCGTCACCCGCGCTCCCTCCGCCAATATCAACGTGAGAATGTCGCGCCTCTGCGCGCCCAACGCCAACCGGACCCCCATCTCGCGCGTCCGTTGCGTTACCGCATACGAGATCACGCCATAGAGGCCGACCGCCGCGAGAGCCAGCGCAATTCCTGCGAACAGCGTCAGCAACGTGGTCGCACCACGCTTGTCCGCGCGACCCTGCGCGACACTCTCCTCGACATCAATCAGGCGGCCCATCGGCAGATCGGCGTCTATCCTCCGGACCTCTTCGCGAAGCGCCGCCATCAACGCCGTCCGGCTTTCCGCCGATTTGATAACCAAAGACCCAAAGCTTAGTGGAACCTGCGCGACGGGCCGGTAGGTTTCGATCCTCGACGTCTGGTCGACTCCGTAGTTCTTTACATGGCCCACGACACCGACCACTTCCGCCCACTCGGTGCCGCCGGTGCGGACGCGACGACCTATCGGATCCTGATTTGGGAAATAGGCAGCAGCCATGCTGTCGTCGATGATACACACCGCGGGCGATCCCATCCGGTCCGCGTCCCTGAACGGTCGGCCGCGCTTGACCGGAACGCTAAGTAAACGGAAGTAATCCGGAGTCACTAGCGCAAAATCCGTGGAGATCGGATTCTTAAGATCGCCGCGGCGCCCGTCAAACTCAACCGGCTGCTGCAAGCCGCCGAACATTCCGTTGGCGACTGCCGCCGACTCCACCCCATGGATCGCCTTCGTCCGTTCGAGCAACTCGTTGAAGAACGCGGCCTGCTTCTCCGGCCTTTGGTAACGTTGCGGAGGTAATCCGAAATCAACCGAAACGATTTGCTCCGCACGGAAGCCCGGCGACGCCGCAAGCAGCCGTTCGAAGCTTTCGATCAACAAGCCCGCGCCCGTCAATAATACAAGTGACAGAGCGACCTCCGCCACCACCAGGTATCGCCGTCCTCGTTGCCGCGAACCGCTCTCGCCAGATCTCGATCGGCTATCGCGAATCGCATCCGCAAGGCTCCGCCGCGCCACCTGCAACGCGGGTGCCAAGCCAAACGCGAGTCCTGTCAGCAGCGAAGCCACCATGACGAATGCAAGTGCGCGAGCATCGAGCGCCACTTCGTTGAGCCGCGGAGTATTCGCGGGCAGCAACGCGACTAGCACTCGCAAGCCCGCCCACGCAAGCGCGATGCCAAGCATCCCCGCCAGCGAGGCGAGCACAAGACTCTCGGTGAGCAACTGTTTCACCAGGACGGACTGCGAGGCGCCGAGCGCGGCACGGACAGCCATTTCCTGCCGCCTGCCAGCCGCGCGCGCCAGCAAGAGATTCGCCACGTTCGCACAACCGATCAACAGGACGAACGCCACCGCGCCCAGCAGTACAAACAGCGTCGCTTGAACGTCATTCATTAACCGGTCCTTCATCCAGACGACTCCCGCCCCGGCGGTTGCGTTAGATGCCGGATACTCGACGGCTAGCTCTCGTGTGATCCGGGCGATGTCCGCGCGCGCGGCTGCGAGAGGGACGCCCGGCCGCAGCGCGCCGATTCCGGAGAGTCCGGGATGGCTGCCGCGTCCTTCGAGCGGCATGCGTCCCAACGGAAGGAAGTATTCGCCGCGCCCGTGATACAGCGGATAGCGGAAGCCCGCGGGCAGCACTCCGACTACGGAGTAGGCCGTGCCATCGAGCGTAATCGTCTTGCCCAATGCCGCGGGATCGCCATGGAACCACCGCTCGAAGAATCGCGATGTGACGATCGCCACCGGAGGCCCACCCACGCGGTCTTCCTCGGCGTTGAACCCGCGGCCGAGCACGGGCTGAACGCCCAGAGCGTCGAAGAAATTCCGCGTAACGTTCGAGCCCTCGACGTACTCCGCCTGCGCTCCGCCGGTCAGCGTCGTGCGGGAGCCGTTGCGAGCCGCCAAATGTGCGAACACGCGATTCCGGTCCCGCCAGTCCTGGTAGTTCTCAACGCTCAAAGAAACCTCGCGAAGCTCTCCCGCCGTCTCGGTCTCCCAAAGCAAGGTAAGCCGGTCAGAGGTCGGATACGGGAGCGGGCGCAACAGCAATCCATCAACGACGCTGAAGATAGCGGTGTTAGCTCCAATGCCGAACGACAAGGTGAGGATGACGACGATCGCGAAGCCAGGGGATTTGCGAAGAGTACGGAAAGCGTAGCGCATTAAAGTAATACTGGCGGAGACGGAAAGGGTTACCTCAATTCGATTGAAGTCAACTCAAACGAAGGAAACCCACAGCATTGGTCACTCGTGCAGTTCTATCAAGTCGGATTTCTGATGCACGCGAACACCCGATTATGTTTGATACCGCTGTACAACCACGTCAGCATCGCGTATAAAGGAGGTAGGTCCGGTTCGATAGGCCAGCGCACAGCGCACCCTCCGAAAGAACCCTCACGTTTCAGCTGAGAAGGTTCATTCACCAATGCATGACATTCAGGTCCGTATGTGTCCTATCGACACGCTGGTCGCCTACCAGAACAACGCCCGAACGCACTCCGCCGCGCAGATTTCGCAAGTAGCCGCATCGATCGAAGAGTTCGGGTGGACGAATCCCATCCTCGTCGGCGCAGACAACGTAATCATCGCCGGTCACGCGCGGCTGGCGGCGGCGAATAGGCTTCGAATGCGCGAGGTTCCCGTGATCGTGCTCGCTCATCTCACCGCAGCCCAACAACGCGCGCTGGTGATTGCCGACAACCAACTGGCCCTCGGTGCCGGCTGGGACGAGGAGATGCTGCGAGTCGAACTGAAGGCCCTCGAAGCCGAAGATTTCGATCTCGGTTTGATGGGTTTCGGCGACGACGAACTGGCGGAACTGCTTGCCAGCGATGAAGACTACGACGGCCACTCGGATGAAGATGCGGTGCCGGAGATCACGGAGACGCCGGTCAGTCAACCGGGCGACCTCTGGATTCTTGGCGATCATCGCGTCTACTGCGGGGACGCCACGCACATTTCCGCCCTCGAAGCGTTGATGGATGGTGGTCTCGCCGACATGGTGTTCTGCGATCCTCCCTACGGCGTTGCGTATGGCTCCTCGGCACCGACCAAGCGGGAGCGCGAAAAGCGCAAGATTGCGAATGACGACCTGGGCGACATCGAATTCGGCGAGTTTCTCCGGAAGTCGTGCGCGAATCTTCTCGCGGTCACCAAGGGAGGGATCTATATTTGCATGAGCTCGTCGGAACTTCACACATTGCAGCAAGCCTTCACAGCATCCGGCGGCCACTGGTCAACGTTCGTGATCTGGGCAAAGGACCGGTTCACGCTGGGTCGCTCTGATTATCAACGCCAGTACGAGCCGATCCTGTATGGATGGCCAGAGGGAACAGACCATTTCTGGTGCGGCGCGCGAGACCAGGGCGACGTGTGGTTCGTTAAAAAGCCCCTCGCAAATACTCTGCATCCGACACAGAAGCCGGTCGAACTCGTTGAACGTGCGATTCGCAATAGCAGCAAGAGCCGGGACACGGTGCTCGATCCGTTCGGAGGTTCGGGAACGACTCTGATCGCCTGCGAAAAAGCAGGACGGCAAGCTCGTTTGCTCGAACTCGAACCCAAGTACATCGACACCATCGTTCATCGATGGGAACAGTACTCGGAGCGGAAAGCGGTGCTTGCCGAAGACGGCCGCGAGTTCTCCGCAGTCGCAGCCGACCGGGCGGCGGTGGTCTCGTGAATCCGCCGATGCAAGCAAGAGATCTCGGAAACCGAAAGCGCGCCGCTGCCACGGACGCAGGATGGACGCGGATTGACCGACGGAATTGCGAATCGTTGAGGGAGAAGCGAACCGAACGAAGGGCGCTGGGTAAATCCCAACGCCCTGCGGTTGCCATACCGTCGAACTCAACTCGGGATCAAGTAGGCGCGCTCGCCGTTTTCCCGCTTGAACGATTCGACCTTGATTCCGGACCTCTTGATCAGCGCGCCGCTGATGAACCCGCGAACGCTGTGAGCCTGCCAGCCTGTTGCCTTCATGATGGCCGCAAGCGTGGCTCCTTCCTTCCGGCTGAGCATCGCAATCACCTCGGACTTCTTGCTGCCGTCGCGCGCCGTGGCGGGCCGAACGGCGCCGGTGGCCTTCCCCACCGTCTTCGGCTTCTTGCGGGCCGCTGTGGGCGACCGTTTGGCGGCAACCGGCCCCAGGCTTTGAATTGCCTTCCAGATGCGGCCCACGGCCGTCGTTCGACTGGTGAACTTCTTTACCGGCTTGTCGCCCGGCAGGCTGTTCCAGATCTCGACCAGGCGTTCGGCAGGCCAGTCAGCTGCGAGTTTGCCAAACTCCTTTTCGCTGGTGAACTGCTGAGCGTTGGCGGGAATCCCGGCGTCGGCTTCGAGGGTCGTGATGTTGTTTTCAATGTCGATCGCGAATCGCATGTAAGTGAATCTCCTTGGGCGGCGTTTGCCGCGATCACATTCATCACTCGGGTGCGGGGAATTAGCAAGCGGCTTGATAGGCCGGAAGGGAGTGACCAATGAGTCGATTGGCACTTGGGCGAACCCCGCGCCAGGACAAGCTTATCGTTGCCCTGCTGGAGCACCCGACCCTCGAAAAGGCGGCTGCTTCGATCGGCATCTCGGACGTCACCTTGTGGCGCTGGATGAAGAAACCCGAGTTCGCGGAAGCGTACCGAAAGGCGCGGCGCGATGCATTCTCCCAATCCGTCGCTCGCTTGCAGCACGCGTCGAGCGCGGCCGTGGGAACGTTGCTGCGCATTATGACCGATCGTGAAGCTCCCGCAGCTAGCCGCGTTCGCGCCGCCGACGTTGTTCTGCAGATCGCCTTGCGTGGGATCGAAATGGAGGATCTCGAAGCGCGACTGAACACCCTGGAACAAATCGCGGCGCGAACGGTGGACGTGGCGGCAGTTTCAATTCGCTGAGCCGTATGAATGGAAACCTGGTTCGTAGATTAGATCGGCTCGAGAGCACCAGTGCGATGGCCGATAATGCTTCGGCTAGCTTTGACCTCGAGTTAACTGGCGGCACGGTATCTCAGAGTCTGGCCGAACAGATTGGCAAACTGAATGCCTGTACGCTTCGCCTCCTTCGGCGCGCAGAGACAGTGGGACGACCTGACCTCACCTTGAAAGCGATTCGAGAAGCCCGCGCAAACATGGAATTGTTAGCGAGGCTGACCGGCGCCCTGGACGAAGCACCCGTCCTGGTCCAGACGGTCGTGGTGATGCCTGGTCCATCGGACGAACCCGAGCCGTGCTTGATTCTTGACCTTCCATCGTAAGAGATTCCATGAAAACCAATCTATCCACGCGACTCGGACGCCTAGAAGACCACTGGAATGTCCGCGAGCGCAAGACGACGGAAGAACTGTTTCAAGAAGCGGAGGACCTTGCGACACGACGGAGCATCAGCTTGGAGGAAGCGTTTGGGATTGTGTGCAATGGGATCAGCATTCATGAACTCCGTCGTTTGCTGGTCGAGCCAGCTTCCGGGTTCCCAAATCGATAACTCGGGGACGAGACGCGCGAAAGGAAGCCGCAATTGCTGCATCACTTGAAAAGAAGAGTGGCGGCTCTCGAAGCGGCTCACGTTTCCCTGGCGCTGAAATATCCCGCGTTTCTGGTCTTTGACAACCGGGGATAACTCCTGTTCGAGGCTACCTTTTCAGGCGGGGTGGCAGCCATCCGGACGCTGGCGTCGGCGCTTTAATCCATCACACCGGTGGCGTTCACTCGCGCGTTCGAGCATAGTAGCGTGCATGGCAGAACAAGAACCGGCGCGGCTGGTCGAGATTGGGCGTAAGATCGCCGAGCTTCACAAACTGGGCACCTGGGAACCCGCGGAGATGGCTTCCCTGCTCGCGGAAGCCCAAGGATATCTTAAGACGCATCCTCATGAGGCCCGGGAAGTGCTGAGCCATGCAGCCGCCGGCTGGATACAGGGATTGCTGGATCGCAGGAGAAATGTGATCTCGATTCGCCGTGGTCGCACCAGACCCTTCCCCGGTACCATCAGCCCGAAATCATGGACGTGAACACGAGGGTGATTCTCCGATTACCGTACCGAAGTGTGCGCGGATCAAGCGCGAAAGCGAGACCCCTATTTTCCAAGTCCCTATTTCAAGGAAAGGGTAGGGGTTTTGCGAGAGTCCCATCGCTCGTATGACTTGGGGGGTACTGTTCGGCGAGTGCGCGCTTCGTTCGCCTCTCGAGCCGGGCTTCATCGTAAACATACGCAAAGCGCTGGAAAAGCGGAAACAGATCTCGACGCGTTGTTTGCTCGACGGCGATAGCCTGACGGGCTGACGGGTCTGACGGCACTTCTTCAAAAACTCCTACATACGCGCGTGTTGAAACAGTTTTTGAAGAAGTGCCGTCAGACCCGTCAGTTTTGGAGAACCCATCAGCCGCCACGCTGTTCGTCGTGGAATCGAAGTCCGATGCCGAGGTACACCGCACCTCGCTCGGCGTGGCGTTTCGCGAATCCCCGATCAGTGAGCTTCGTCCCGAAGGCGGTAGAGGTCAACGGCGACCGCTCGCCACTGTTTGCGGCCCATTCCTTGTAGTCGGCGTACAGGCCGGCAGCGTTCGCACGGAGGCTTTCGCTGGTGACACAACGCTCATCAAGAAACCGGCCGAGTTGGTCCATATCCTCGCGCCATTGATCCTTCGCGACCTCGACTTCGGCGGGTTTCGCGAGCTCCTCGGCATACCAGACTCGCGCGCCCTCGACCGCCCATGCCAGAATCCCTTCGGCTTCGCTCAGCAGTTTGCCGGGAAGCTGCTTGTGGATCTGGTCTTCCGGAATTGTCTGTCACCAGTCACCACTGTCACCACGCATTCCGCTTAATATCTGGTTTCAACACTCCTGTGTTCCATACCTGCGCGGGCAAGTGGTGACACTGGTGACACTGGGTACTGCCTAGAAAACGAAGACGATCTACTGTCACCACTCACTAAAGCTCATCTGGTGACACTGGTGACACCGAAACGTACCCCCAGGTCTTATCGCCGTTGATCCGCTTTTGTTTCCGCCTCCAATTAATCGAGATTAACGACCGCGCGACGCGGTTCTGATCTGTTTGAGTCCAACTGTCGGGCCGTTTTCCAATGCAGTGGATAAGGATGTCTTCGACCGTAACGAATTCTTCGGTGGACATCGGTTCTGGAACATCTTGCGGCAGATTAATGCCGGGATGGGGACATTTCACCCACGCTGCGATGCGCTCATCCCAAGGATCACTCTCATATCTTGCTTTTACCTCTGCGGCTGCGTATCGGATGAGGTTCGCGTCGTCAAGCCACCATTTCTCTCCTGCGCGGTACCGGTATTTCGCCTCCGCCCACAGTTGATCTCGGTCGCACCGCAAGTCTTCTATCTTGATGTGGCCGCACTTCACCGGCCAATATCGCCGACCGCCAGTCTCGTCTCTAAGATACGTTTCTTTGTTGACCGTGCCTGCAAACACGCACTCGCGAGGTGCCTTGACTACACGCTTACCGTACGGCGGACGAATACGATCGGCTTGGCGTGAGGCAAACGCTTTTGCCCGGGACTGGTCACCGCGTGTCATCGAATCGAGCTCTGCGAGTTCAATGATCCATACGCCGCGGGTTTGCATCGCCGAATCTTTCGAACCGAGTTCAGCAATGTCATCAGTGAAGAACTCGTCGCCAGCCAAGATGCGCAGCGCGGTACTCTTCTGTGCGCCTTGCGGCCCTTCGAGGATGGGGCACGTGTCATTCTTCACGCCGGGCTGGAATACTCGTGCGACGCCGCCGATGAGAAACTTGGCGCCTACGGCGCGAGCGTACTCAGAAGGATCGACGCCCAAGTAGCGGATGAACCAGTCGTCGATGCGTCCAACACCGTCCCAAGACAGTGAATTGAGGTAATCACGAATCGGATGAAAAGAATGCTCTCTCGCAATTGCATTCGCAGCTTGGCCCGCGATCTCTTTGTTAACTGAAATTCCTTGATGCTGCAGCCACGCTGCGGTTAGTACGTCGTGCTCGTCCGTCCACGTGAATGGAACTGGCGGCGTATCGTGCCACGGCGGAGACAACTTAACGATCGTGGCCATTGAGCTCTCGTTAAAGTGCAGCACCCCCTTCCATTCGGGCGCCTGACGCAGCGCAATTAGTGCGTTCGCCACCACAGCCGTGGGAAATCCCCTCGCTCCCTTCAGTAACGCGGCCTTCCATGCCGCGTCGTTGTGTGAAGCGAAAGTTTCGACCATCGGAAGCCAGTCAGTTGACGGTTGATTCATTTTGCCCCCCATTTACGCGAGCTGCGCACGATTCGTGTGATGTGGTTTCGCGGCCCGGGAATCTCGCATTGCTGTCGGTTGACCACTTGAAGACATGCCTCGATTGCGTCGTCACACAAGCCTCTGCGCCGAAGGGTTCCGCACAGACTTACAAGTGTGTTGTGTTGGGTGCCCCGAGGAATTCGCCCATCCTCCTGTGAGTCAATGGACCGACCTTTTCGTCCAACTGTCAATCGCTCATACAACATCAGGAGGTCGCTGGAGTGATTCTCGATTTGGAGGGGGGCGCCGCGAAAGGCCCGACCGGTCACGGTGAAGTAACGAGCGTGGTCGTATAACTCGATAGAACCGTCTCCCAACTTAACGCCAGGGAGATTCGCAGGCAACGATCCAGTTGTCCAGATCTTTAGGCCGTAGCCGCTCGGCGAAATCTCGGTGTATGTATCCCCGAAGCGTTCTAAGATTCCACGCGCCCACGCCTTGACGTTCCCCTGTTCATTGATGGAATCATCGAGATCAATACCAGCTAGAGAGTCATGTTTTGAGAACACGAAGCCGACCCCTGCGTACCACTGGGGCTTGTGCCTCCATAATCTCAGCGCCTCCTCAAAGCTCGTCCAAGTCCGTGGATTGGTGCTATCAGCCGGATATCCAGTCGTTTGATAAGGCACCTTGGCGAACCTACCGTTGCGGTCCTCGGAGCGCCACACCACCCACTGATCTCGCTCTGTGAGGTCATCCGGCGCTTGAAAATCCGAGATCACTGAAGGGCGTGCTTGAATCATGGCTTCCGGCCCCTCTCCGCGAAGTAGTTTGATGTAATACCAACCGCTAACAGAGATCGGCCGATCAAGCGCTTCCGTCTGTGGAGCATCTGCCGAGAGCACCCAACGACTCCTGCGGCTTCAACACCAGAGAACCAAGACAAGGCCATTGCCGTGGCGCGAAGGACATTGGGAAGGGGCGCCATGGCCCGTTCAAGGTCGATCCGAAAATGTTGGATGGATGTTGGCCCAGGGCCAGCATCCAATGCAGGTAACTCCTCCGGTCGCCGCCGCTGCGCGAGGCGATATCTGATGATCGATGTTAGTTCCGAGTCCATTAACCGCGAGGCGAAGGTCTGGATTGAAGCCCTTTCGGCGTCGAACTTCGGCCAGCGGGTAATGAAAGTTAAAACGAGATGGCTCTCGACATCTTCGCGTTCGTCAATTACTAGGCGGCAGCGGCGCACGAAAGCGCTGGCCTTACGGCCCGCAAGGCTGCGGACAACCGGGAGCGCTTGGTCAAGAGTGAGATCAGCCACGGGGGACCACCCCTGCCGCTTCATGCGCTCCGGCAAGTGCGACCTCCATCGAAAATGGAAGACCGTGCCGCACTTCCAGGCACCGAATCCCGCCTGTGTCGAAGGCGCGGACGTAATCAAGAAGTTCGATTACCTGACGCTTGAGGGCAAATTCATCCATTGACTTCCGGGTCTTTATCGGATCTTCGGTGGCGAACTTCACGGCCCGCACGGTCGTGGGCCAGGGATCGAGCACCAATTCTCCTTTGTAAATTCGGAGAAACTCAAAGCGGCCGAAGCCAAGCTGCTGCATCGCCGTGACGAAGGCTACCTCAGACAGCAGCAAGTCACGGGTCGTGACGGGCGGGGTCATCGCGCCACCCCCGACATGCCGCCGCCCTGGCGGCTCAGGAGCCACTTCTTCACATCCGAAGGGGCGTAGCGGATCATCTGGCCGATTCGGTGGAAACGTGGACCTTTGCCGTCAGTCCGCCAGGCTCGTAGCGTGCCAATGGAGACCTGGAGTGTTTGCGCCAGTTCCTTTTCTTCGAGTAGTACTTCTAGGGGTTTGTCGCTCATTTTCCTTGTTCCTTACGCTTTCTGCGTACTTGGTACAAGGCGATGATCCGACGAGACACCGTGGGCGATGCAATGTAGGCGATGTAGGCGAAAGTGTCGGTGCCCTAATGCCGACGACTGAGTCTAGGGTTCGTTCGGAGGACTTCTTCGATTCGAATGGCCTTCACCGACTTATCGTCTAGCGTGCCCTTCCTCCACTTGTAGAAATCTGACCGATCGACGCCAGCGTCTGTCGAGATGTTATCGACGGTGTAGCTGAAATCTCGCTTGTACTGATCAACCGCCGTAGGCCGGTGCCCGACTGGAGTCGGTGCGATCCCGTCAGTGTCGGTGGGCTCCAACGCAACAAAACGGCCGTCATCCAATAGCCCCACCCGGTCCTCCATCGAGATGAAGTCGCTTTGGCGCCTCGCCAGATCTTCGCGAAGCTCGACCGTCAGATGGTTTCCTGTCGGCGCGATAGCTACGAAAGGTGCAGGGCAAGAGAGCGCCAGATCGCGAATTGCCGACCGGAAGTCGTCACTACCCGCGAAGATCAGGAGAAACACCGGGCGATTCCGCGTCGCCCGACTCGTGGAAAGTCCGAACTCCCAAACGCCGTGCGTTCTGACTCTCAGCGTCTGGCTGCGAATGCAAAGAGCGGTCGTCATCGGGCGCAGAATCCCCTCTATGTCCAGGCGATACACGAGAGCATCCTTGGATGAGAGGGGCACGTCCGCACAGAGCTTATGAGGATGCCGGCACACGGCCGCAACCGACCCGTCGCCGTAGTCGGCGATGTGACGAGGGCAGTGTGCGTCCCTTGGATTCGGACAGGGATAGCGAGCCCCGAAGTCGTCCGTCAGTTGAAGGTGTGCCTGGACGAGCGGGTAGTCTAAGCCGCAGTGATACTCCCAATACGCCGGAATATCGCAGAGCCCTGGAATCCGTTCAAGCGCTTGCCACAGCCGAGTCAGTTTGTGCATCCGGGGCCCTCTCCTGAGTAAGGACGAACTTTCGCAGGCGTAACCAATCCTCAATCATCGTTGCCTCTTCGCCGCGGTTATATCCGGACTTGTTGCCTGCTTTGATCGTGATAGTTCGCGGTTTCTTTTCGCCTTTGAGCTTGATCTTGAATACTGCTTTTCGGATTTGCACGGTCTGCTCGACGACCCGGTTTAGGAGTACCAGGGCTTTGAATAGATCCTCCGCCCGGTGTGTTTCGACATGGTCGAACGCGCCACCCCAACCGTATTCAATTTCACGAAGACGAACCGACTCCATCCCTTCGACGTCCGCGCACTTCAACGCCGATTGTCCGTCCTTCTTGAGAGGTTCCAGGGTGTATTTCTCTGCAAATACGAACCGGTTTTCATCGCGGAATAGATGCCTGCCGAAGAGAACCCGGTACTGGCGCAATGCGGAAAGATTCGACGCGTTGATGCGCATCTCGTTATGCGAAATATCGAGGATCACAATGTCTGTCTTCTCCGGGCGAAAGAATGTGCACGTCGATTCCATGCCTTTACGGCTCGGCTCGCGCCGACATGGCTGCCCGTGCTGAACCAGGAATCGTACTTCGCCGGCCGAGTCCTTTCGAAGAACTCGACTGCCCACGCCTTGCTTCTTCGATTGGAAGTATTTATCGAGATCCGCCTCAAGTGGCGTCAGGTCTTCCGGAAGGTGGCCGACCACAATCAATTCCTCGGGATTTGCCGCACGATAGCTCTCGAAAATCTTCCGTTTTACGAAGAGCACCTCCCGTTCCTTTCGTTCGAGAATCTGGGAATCGTGCAGGTAAAGTCGTGTGGCGACGTCAGGGGTTGTGGCGTCGCTACCGACCCGCAGATTCGCCCTACTGGCCATTTCGAGAAGATCTTCGAAATATTCATCGCCACTGAAATTCCCGATGACATGAAGAGCCTCGACCAGATCGGAAGGCATGTCTTCATCCGGTTGAGCGAGGATTCCGGCCAATGCAAGATACTCGATCTCGCCGTCATCTCCGCCGGGAAGGGAAAACCCCTTCATATCGAAAAAGAGTCGGTGAGGATCAAGCAGCCGAATCAGATTTTCGGGCTGGATTCTCTTCAGCAGATCTGGCTGAGCAAAGCTCTTGAGTTTGAGCGACATTTTCGGATACTCCAAGTGGTACAGGCTTGTGCCAGGAGGAAACGGCCCAGCACTCGGCGGGCGTCCTCGAATACAAAGCCAATATTTCGCCCCATCTTATCAGGCGGCAAAACAAAGTAGAAATAATATTTTACTGAGATTCACCCGCTCGAGCGCCGAAAAATCCCCGAGGTGGACGGAGCGAACGAGTATTCTCAGAATGCCGAACGGCCACTGGACGCACAGTTCGTGAATGTTTTGTGGCATTTAATTACAGCTCGAAGGTGCAGTTCGTCTCGGTTGCCCTGGCAACGCGGAAAAGGTCCGCATAGATGGCGAATTCGCTTATTATATGTCGGCAACGATCTGGCACCGGACGACGGACTGGCAAGGTCCCGTCGCTTTTAAGTCACACTGATGCCTCTCTGTAGTTGGGTCCATGCCCGCCTCTGATAGGTCCAACAAACGAGTTGCGAGATTGACCGAATGCGCCTCTCTGGAACGTTACCGATCGCCAGGAAATCCGCGAACAAAATCTCCTCCTGAATATCTGGGGCGAGGTTGAGCATGTTCATGATCTGGGTGATCCGAGCACGCGTTACGTAGCCTAAACGGGCGAGGTCTGCGTAGTCAACGACTTCGCCACGCTCGATCATCTCTTGGAACTTGATGGCGAGCGCCATGAGTCGGGGTGTTCGAGGAATTCGCGACCGGCTTCCGGCATCAGAAACCGCGTCGGCCTGCTCGCCTTTGCGGCTTTCTCGGCGACGCGGGCGCACTGGCAGCGTTATCACGACCTGGATGGCATGGTGATGCTCCCTCGGCTCCGGGGCGGCTGTCGTTAGCTCTTTTACTGGCATAGTTCCTTCGCTCCTGCACTGCGGAAATTGACGGTCACCTTGCCGGTTTGTCCGTGATAGCCCACTTTGGCGACCAGCAATTGAATCAGGTGCTCCTGCTCCCTGGCGACCAGGGACGACCAGATCGAGTCAAACTCAGCAAGCGTGGTGCGGAGATCGTTTGCGTTGATGCGGTCCTGGTCACAGGACTTCCGCTCCTCAGCCAGTTCTGCCAGCCGACGTTCGGCTGTTTCGATATCCCGCTGAAGGGCGACGATCCGTTCGAACCGTGCGCCGGAGTCCACGCTGGTGTCAGCGGCTTCGCGGGCAAGGCTCTGATTGAGCCCCCGAAGGTTTCTGCGCTGGGCGTCCAACTCCAGGTCGAGGGCCACGCGCTGGCTCGCCACGTGATCAAGCGCTGCGGCCGCAACCGCCTCCGCCAGCTTCGGGTCGGTGCCGATACGGCGGATGCTGTCTAGGACCGCCGTCTCTATGGACTGGGCGGAAACCGACTTCGTCTCGCAATTCTGCCATCCCCGTTGTTGGGCGTTGTAGCAGACGTAGTAGCGGTAACGCTTCGACTTCCGCATCGTGTAAGTGTGCATCATCGGGGTGCCGCATGGAACGCAGAAGAGGAGCCCGCGCAATAGTGCACCAAGCTTGTTCCTGACAGTCGCGCCCTTGTCGCTGCCATTGCGCCGGAGCGTTTCGTGGACACGATCCCACGTCTCCTGATCTACGATCCGATCGTGCTCGCCGGTATACAGCACGCCCTTGTGGTCAACCATTCCCGTGTACAGAACGTTGGTCAGGGTCGCGTGCAGCGAGCCTCTGGTGAATGGTTTTCCACCCCGGACCTTGCCATCTTCGGTGGTCCACCGCTTGCTCATCAGACCGATCCGCTGGGTTTCCTGAAGAACCGGCAGCGTTGATCCTTTGGCCATGTACAGACCGAAGAGCGTTCGGACCTGTTCCGCCTCGGCGGGATTGACGATGATCCGGCCACCCTTGGAGTCGATGTCGTACCCAAGCACCGGGTGGCCACCGATCCATTTGCCTTTTCGTCGCGCGGCTGACATCTTGTCGCGCGTGCGCTCTGAAATAATCTCGCGCTCGAACTGCGCGAACGACAAGAGGATATTCAGCGTGAGTCGGCCGAGGGAACTCGTCGTGTTGAATTGCTGTGTCACCGCAACGAAGCTGACGCCATGCCGGTCGAAGACCTCAATGATTCGAGAGAAGTCGAGCAGCGACCGACTGAGCCGGTCCACTTTATAGACAACGATGCAGTCGATTGATCGAGACTCCACAGCCGCCAGCAGCCGCTTCAAGGCTGGGCGATCCATATTGCCGCCCGTGAAGCCGCCATCGTCAAAGTGCTCGGTGATCACCTGCCAGCCCTCGTGCTTCTGGCTGGCTACGAAAGCCTCAGATGCTTCCCGCTGTGCATCGAGGGAGTTGAACTCCTGCTGCAGGCCCTCTTCAGTGGATTTGCGGGTGTAGATCGCGCACCGGACGGTCTTCGCATCGGACGATCCGTTTGACACTCTCGCCGACGCAGGTGCGGCGCTATTCCTTGCCATTGGGCTTTTCCTCCGTGGACGTCAAGTTGAAGAAGAGGAAGCCGTTCCACTTCGTTCCAGCCACTTCGCTGGCAATCGCACTCAGGGACCGGTAGATCTCGCCATCGAACTCGAACCCATTCATGAGAACCTTCACGATGACTCGTCGGCCCTTGTACTCGCGTTCCAGGTAGGTTCCCGGCGGCGGCAGCCGCGGATCGAGAGCGCTGGCCACCTTGCGGCTGACGCTGAGCCTGGGGTTAAGAGTGACGTCGGTCCCGAACTTGGCCTGGGGTGCCCGGATGCGCAGGTCCGCGTCGTTGGCGATTTCCAGCGCGCGCCGTCGTGCCCGCTCGGAGAGGCCACCCTCGGCCAGGGCCTGAATACGCCAGGCGATTCTCCGAAACAGGAACTGCTTGTGATTTGATCGGGACTCCTCGCCGAATGCCTCGATGTACTTCTGTCTGAGCTGGCCGACCGTCATCCGGCTCAACTCGTCAATCTCTTTCCGCATCGCGGTCTCCATTCCGTTCTCCGTTCTCATAGCCGTTAACCTCGTGTCCATGACGGCTCGAAGTTTCGGAACAGTCAAGTCGGGGAACCGCGCGCCGAAGTTGTTCGCGATGCCGGAGATAGCCAGTGGCAAGTAGGCTGGCGATAGATTGCAGATCTTCTGTTGGAATGCCCAAGACGGTTCACCTCGCTGTGGATTGGCACCACAACGAAAGTCCGCTTGGCGGTCGTTCCGCTGTCGATTGCTTGCTGGAGAGTGCGAATCACCCTCCGC
Organism: Bryobacterales bacterium; assembly: GCA_038210135.1. Taxonomy (GTDB): domain Bacteria; phylum Acidobacteriota; class Terriglobia; order Bryobacterales; family Bryobacteraceae; genus JBBQWZ01. Next base: position 60,299 of record JBBQWZ010000027.1, on the reverse strand, counting down.
TGTAAACATACGCAACGAATTCGAAAAGTGTAAACCGAGCCACGAAACCTGTTAACCGCGTTAGGACGCTCTCCGGAGAAACGGAGAATTTAGCCGAAGCGGGGCCGGAGACGGCGCACGGGAGGATCCACGAAGACTCTCGTCGACAGGAAAGGGAGAACGGGATCGTCTGGAAATATATGCAGTAATTGGGGATATCTTGGGGAGGAGGGTAAGGCGGATGGCGTTAACCAACAGGGCGTTGGCGTTCGGAGAGAAATAGTTTGGCTCCTCGGGTAGGACTCGAACCTACAACATTTCGGTTAACAGCCGAACGCTCTACCATTGAGCTACCGAGGAACAGTGGGGTAGGACTGACCTCACTATTGTAACCAAAAGCTGTTGCATCCTGTCAATGGTTCGGGTGGAAATGGTAACTTCTACGGCTCGAACAAAAGGGCTTGATTGCTCAATGAGGGCCTCCGCGCGATCTCCACTAAGAGGATCCATGCTCCGGCTCCGGGAAGTTCGTCGCGTTTCTATTCGCAATCCGTTTTTGTTGCAGGATAGCGAAAATCTCGCCGCCGGGTTCGTAATCCGACAAGCTGCACTCAGTCCTCATGCGGCGCAATATCCTCACGGTGCCCGTACGCAAGGCCGGCGCCGAGCGGGGTGACGGAGCACGATCTAGTCGCCGTCGAGGAGCCGCTGCAGATCCGTTTGAACGGCCGGGACGTTGCGATCACCAGGCGGACTCCGGGCCATCACCGCGAACTCGCGGCGGGCTTCTTGCTCACGGAAGGCATCCTGCATTCGCGCGATGAGATTGCCAGTGTCGAGACCGCCGCCGACAACCTCGTGGAGATCACAACCGGACCGGGCCTCGAGATCGAGTTCGATCGCTTGGAGCGCCACTCGTTCCTCTCCTCGAGCTGCGGCGTTGCGGTCGGCGCAGGATGTGTTCGAACGAGATTGGCTGATGCTGGCTAGCGGGCGGGTTAGTTTCGAGCTTGTCCAGAAGGCCTTGATGGCAGGCGTGCCGATGCTCGCGGATCTTGCCCTGCGGTATGGGGCGACGCTCGCCGGGTTTCTCCGCGACGGCCGGTTTAATCTGTATGCCGGAGAATGGCGGATTTCGGGCCTTTTAGAACCGTGCTGAATCGCTTGGCGCGTGAGTCTTAGCGCCACAGGCTCCGGTAGGATTCGCGGATGGATTCGCGGAAATCGCGGGCGGCGCGGCGAGCTTCTTCGCGATACTCCCTGGCGACGTTCCATTGGACGCGGCGGATCTCGCGGGTGGCTTCGGCCAACGCGCGATGTGTCTCGGCGTGGGCCCGGTAGCTTTCGCGGCGCATTTCCATGGTGGCGCGATGAAGTTCGCGGCTGGCTTCGGCGCGGGCGCGGTGAACCTCCGACATTCTCTCCCGCATCTCGTGAGACCAAGTGCGGTCATGCTGACAGGCGGCAAAAATCGGCACGGTCAGCATCAGCGCCACAAACGCAAATTTCATTCTGGTTCTCCTTTCCCCAGTAGTACGAGAAACGGCGCCGAAAGTTTCCCTGAATCGTCAAGATTTTGCGCTGAAATCTAATTCCGGAGTGTTCGGGTTTGGGACTTCTGAGACGATCTAGCCACATCCTCCCGTCATCGACCATTTTGAACCCCTTGCTACAATCGTTCTTACCGGCGGAATTGCCGCCCTCTTGCGCAGATCGCACCGTTTCCCATGTTGAAATCCCTGTTCGGCTCGACGCCTCCGCCGCTTCCCAATGAAGTCCCAGCACCCGCCGCGCCGCCTGCGGGCGGAAGTCTTCTCGACCGCCTGAAGGCGGGCATTCAGAAGACTCGCGCAGGTCTGGTAGAGAAACTCGAAGACGCTTTTCAAGGCAAAAAAGAGATCGACGCCGATGTTCTCGACGAGTTGGAATACGCGCTGCTCACGGCGGACATCGGGGTGAAGACCACCGAAGAAATCCTTGAGCGCATCCGTCAGCAGGTGGACCGCAAGATGGTCGGGAACGCCAGTGAACTGCGCGGCATGATCCGTGATCATCTTCTCGAGGTCCTGCAATCCAACGATCGTCCGATGGTCGAAGTAGAAGACCCTCCCGTTGTCGTGATGGTGGTCGGCGTGAACGGGGCGGGGAAGACCACCACCATCGGCAAGCTCGCGCAGTGGTTCAAGAACAACAAACGCAGCGTGCTGCTGTGCGCCGCGGATACCTTCCGTGCGGCCGCGATTGAACAATTGGAAGTTTGGGGCACACGTACCAACACCGACGTGATTCGCCAGCAAATTGGATCCGATCCCAGCGCGGTGATGTTCGACGCCCTGCAATCGGCGAAGTCGCGCAAGGTGGATTACGTCATTGTCGATACCGCCGGCCGGCTCCACACGAAAGACAACCTGATGGCGGAGCTTGAGAAAATGAAGCGGACCGCCCAGCGCGTCATTCCCGGTTCGCCGCATGAGGTTCTCCTTGTACTCGACGCGACCACCGGGCAAAATGGCCTCGAGCAGGCGCGTAAATTTACCGAGACCAGCGGCGTCACCGGCATCGTGTTGACCAAGCTGGACGGCACCGCGAAGGGCGGCGTGGTGGTCGCGATCACGCGCGAACTCGGGCTGCCGATCCGCTTCGTGGGCGTCGGCGAAAAGGTGGACGACCTGCTGCCGTTCGATGCGGAAACCTTCGTGAATTCCTTATTCGAGGCTTAATCAAGCGATGCCTGAACCGTGGATGGAAGAAGCGATCGCACTCGCCCGCCAGGGGATCGGGTTGACGAGTCCGAACCCGGCGGTCGGCGCGGTGATCGTCCGCGATGGAGCGGTGGTCGGCCGCGGCTTCCATACCTGGGCGGGCGTGAAACACGCCGAGCGCTTGGCGCTTGACGAGGCGCAAGGTCACGCGCGTGGCGCGACGGTTTATCTAACGCTCGAGCCGTGTTCGCATCAGGGACGGACCGGGCCTTGCGTGGATGCTCTGATCGAGGCGGGTGTCGCCAGGGTGGTCGCCGCCATGGAAGATCCGAATCCGCAAGTGCGCGGACGTGGATTCGCAAAGTTGCGCGCGGCGGGAATCGAAGTCGAGGTTGCTGCCGAATACACAGAAGCTGCCGAAGCGATGAATCAGCCTTTCGCCCACTACATGCGGACCGGCCGGCCATTAGTGATGCTCAAGGCGGCAGTTACGCTCGACGGAAAGATCGCGGCTCCCGAAGACAACCGCGGCTGGATCACCAGTGAGCGCGCTCGTGCCCACGTGCAGACGCTGCGGCATGAATCCGACGCGATCATGACGGGAATCGGAACGGTCCTGGCGGACGATCCGCTGCTGAACGACCGCAGCGGGCTTGCACGCAGCCGCCCTTTGCTCCGCGTCGTGATGGATTCGCAATGCAGGCTTCCGCTCGAATCGAAGATGGTGAAGAGCTGCAAGCAGGACATTCTGGTGGTCACAACCACGGCGGCGCCGCCCGATCGACGGAAGCGGTTGGAGGACAAAAGCGTCGTTGTGATCGCGGGCGACGGCCCCTACGGCCGGGCGAATTTGCTCACCGCGCTCGATTACCTGTTTAAGAACCGGTATCTTTCGCTGATGATCGAGGCCGGCAGCAAGCTGAATTGGACGGCGCTCGAATCGGGCTTCGTGGATAAAATTTTCTTTTATTACGCCCCCAAGATTCTCGGTGGAACGCAGTCCCTGCCCGTTGCCGGAGGCGCGGGCCGCCAGCGGCGCGTCGACGCCATCCAGTTTCGCAATGTCACGCTGCATTCGATTCCGCCAGACGAATTCGCCGTCGAAGCATGGCTCGAAAAGGATTGAATGTTTACCGGAATTATTGAGGAACTGGGCGTCGTCGAATCCTTTATCCCGCATGCCGTCGGAGCGAAAATGCGGATCCGCTGTTCGCTGGTTCTCGAAGACGCGAAAGAAGGCGAAAGCATTTCCGTTAACGGAGTCTGCTTGACGGCGGTCGATCTCAAGAGCGATTCCTTTGCAGCCGACCTCGCTCCGGAAACGTTGCAACGATCGAACCTGGGAGATCTCAGCGAGGGTTCGCGAGTGAATCTCGAACGCTCCGTGCTGGTGATGCAGCGGCTTTCGGGTCACATCGTGCAAGGGCACGTCGATGCCACGGCGAAGTTAATCGAGATGAAGGAACTCGGCGACGGGAACTGGTGGCTGAGCGTGCAGGTTCCGCTGGAGTTCGACCGCTACATCGTCTACAAGGGATCGCTGGCGATCGATGGAATCAGCCTTACGGTCGCTTCGATCGACAAAGGACTCGTTGGCGTGACGATCATTCCGCACACCTACGCCAATACTTCGCTAGGATTCCATCACGCGGGCGACCGGCTGAACATCGAATGCGATATTCTCGCCAAGCACGTCGAGAAGCTGCTGCTGCATCGCGACTTGACGCGCGACATCGTGTGATGCGCGACAATCGCGGCTAGTGAAGACAGGCTCCGCAATCGCGTGGTGGACGGCATCGGTTCCACGGTTCCTCTTGGCTGCGAGCCTCGCCGTTCTACTGTCCTCGGCATGCGGAATCCGGCTTCGTCCGGCGCGCACGAAGCAGCCACAGGCTGTGAACGCGCGGATTCTCGGTTCCGTGAATTATCAGGAACGAATCGCGCTTCCGCCCGGTTCGTCGATCCAGATCTCTCTGCTCGATATCACGCGAACCGACGTTCCCGGCGTGCCGCTCTTCACGAAAACGATCGTCACTAAAGGCGAAACAGGTGCCGATTCTGTTTGAGCTTGGCTATAACTGGGCGCAGATTCTGGCTAAACACAAATACGGAATCGCGATCCGGATCAGCAAGGATGGAACGCTGCTATTCGTCAATGACATCGCGTTTCCGGTGTTGAACGATGGACCTTCGACCGGTGTAAACGTCGTCGTCTATCCGCCGATGCGGAGGTAAGCGTTACTCGTGGCGCAACGCGACCAGCGGATCCACTCGGGAGGCGCGCCGAGCCGGCAAATACGTCGCGACGATCGCCGCCATCAGCAGAACGCCGACCGCGATGAGGAACGTCGGGCCGTCGGTCGGCGTAACTCCGTAGAGGTACGTTTCGAGATAGCGGCTGCACGCGAAAGCGCCGGCCACGCCGATAGTGATTCCGCTGCCAGCCAGCCACAATCCACGGCGCAGCGCGATGCCGCCGATGGAACTCGGGTTCGCGCCCAGCGCCAGTCGCACACCGAATTCCTGTGAGCGGCGCACGACTTCCTGCGCGAGGATTCCGTAGACGCCGATAGCCGCGAGGAAGAGCGCGACCGCTGCGAATCCGCCCAGCAATTCGGAGCGCAAACGAGGTGTGGCATTGGCGGAATAAACGCTGTCCTCGAGCGTCCGAACGCGCTGGATCAACTGATTGGGATTGATCTGGCGAACGGCTTCGCGCGCAGCGGCGGCCAATTCACGGGCGTCGGATTGACCACGGATGACAAAGGTCGCCTGCGGCCAATAGGTGTCCTCGGCAAGGATGTAGGCCTCGGGCGGAGCCGCCTTCGCTGCCTCCTGCCGCACGTCCGGCACGATTCCGGCGATGCGCCACCACGTGGTCGTCTTTTCATCGGGCGACGGCTGGTTGAAGGAAATGAACTGGCCGACCGCGCCGCGTCCCTCGAAATACTTGCGAGCGAACGCCTGGTTCACCACCGTCATCTTCGGAGCATCGGGCAGACGGGCGGCGAGGCCTTCGCCTTCAACCAACGGGATTCCCATCGCCGCAAAATAGCCCGGGCTGGTGGCGCGTAGCGAAATGGATTCCGTTGCGGCGTCGGGTGAAAGCGGAACGTCGCGCAACGTGAAATGCCCGCCTTGCGAGCCGCCTTCGAGCGGAAGGCGGTCGATCATTCCCACGGCGCGGACGCCCGGCAGGGCGCTGAATTTTTCAAGCACATCACGATGGAACGCATTGAGTCGCGCCGCCGGCGTGTTCCAGGGAAAGTAAATCGATACCGCGAGCGTCTGCTCTGGCCGGAAACCGAGAGGCTGTGTGGACAGGCGGATCAGCGTCTGTCCCAGCAATCCGGCACCGACGAGCAGCATCATCGACAGCGCGACTTCGCCAATCACAAACGCTCCGAGCAAACCCTGCCGCCGGACGCCCGAGGTTCCAGCGCCGCCTTCCTTGAGACCCGCCGCAATTGCCTCGCGGCTCACAGCCCAAGCCGGAGCGGCGCCCGCCGCGATGCCGCAAATGATCGCCGCGGCGATGGCAAACAAAACGACGGTCATGTTGACGTGAGCCGTCGCGGCATTCGGCAACTCCTCCGGCAACAACCGCAGAAGCACTTTGATGCCGGCGTCCGCGAGCAGAAGTCCAGCGGCGCATCCGGCCAACGCGACGCACAGACTTTCAGTGAGGAACAACCGGATCAGTCGCCCTCGACCCGCACCCAGTGCCACGCGGACCGCTGCCTCACGCCGGCGCTGCATTCCGCGTGCCGTTAACAGGGCGGCGAGATTGACGCACGCAAGCAACAAGATCAACCCCATGGTTCCGGCGAGTACCGGCAGTTGCTCCATCGCGGGGCGCGTCAGTTCGTCCTGCAGACCGATAAAGCGCGCCGTCAGACCCCTATCCGAATCCGGATACGCGATGGCGAGTTGCGCGGCCACCGTGTCGAGCTCCGCCTGGGCTTGTGCCTTCGAAACTCCCGGCTTCCAGCGGGCGAGAGCGTTCAGAAAACCGGCGCGCCGGTTCACGTGCTGCGTGGTCAGCGGCATCGGCGCGATCAAGTCCCCGCCGGTTGGATAAGCGCCGCCAGCCGGCAGCACCCCGATAACCAGAAAATTGGATCCGCTGAGCGTTAGCGATTCGCCAACGATGGAGTCGCGTCCGCCAAAGCGGCTCTTCCATGTCTCAAACGTGAGCAGTGCCACCGACGGACCTTCGCCGCGCTGTTCTTCGCGCGTAAAAGCGCGTCCGCGGATCGGCTGCGTGCCCCAGACGCCGAGGATGTCGCCCGCGGTCCGCCGCACGTCCATACTCTCGGTTCCATTCGCGGTGGTCAGCGCGAGAGTCTCGCCGTACGATCCGGAAATTGCCTCAAGGCTGGTCAATCGTGCCTGCCAATCGTACATGCGCGGCGGATTACTCGTCGCGTCTTTGCCGCGCTTCTGCTCGGTAATCAGGAACAGCCGCTCCGCCTGCGGGAGAGGCAGCGAATGCAGAAGCACCGCGTCCACGACACTGAACAATGCGCTATTCGCCCCGATGCCGAGCGCCAGCGAAACGACCGCAATCAGCACGAAGCCGGGAGTCTTCCGCAGCGACCGTAGACTCTGGCGGACGTCCATCCATAAATCTTCGAGCCAACCAAGACGACGCATATCGCGGCACTCCTCTTCGATCTGTGTGACCCCGCCAAATTGACGGCGCGCGGCCTCCCACGCGGCCTTGTCGTTCATGCCACTTTCGCGATTGAGTTTGGCTTGCATCTCCAGGTGGAAGGCCATCTCGGATTCGAGATCGGTCTCCACTTGCTTGCGCCGAAAAAGGGCGCGCAGGCGGAGCGGAAGCTTGTAAAACCAGGAGCTCATTTATGCCTCCTTCAACTTCACGACGCTGCTGATTGCATTCGACAGCCGATTCCAATTCGCGGTCTCCGCGTCCAGGCGCTTCTGACCCAGCTTCGTCAGCGAATAGAATTTCGCACGGCGCTTATTTTCGGTGATCTGCCAGTCGGCTTTGATCAGGCCGGCTAGCTCGAGCTTGTGCAGAGCCGGGTAAAGAGAGCCGTCGCTAACGTGCAAAACGCTGTCTGAGATCTGTCGCAGACGCTGGCTGATGGCCCAGCCGTGCAGCGGTTCTAGCGCCACTATTTTCAGCAGCAGCAGATCGAGGGTGCCTTGTACGAGATCGGATGGTTTGCTCATTGGACTCGGTTACCGAGCCCAGTGTGCCACAACTCCCCTCGGTAAGCAAGTGGAGTGCATTATTCGCTTCGATGCGAGGCGGCGAATTCCTCTTCCGGCGCCATGATCAGCCGGTGACGAGCGTGGAAGATAAAATACGCGAGTCCAAGCGCAAACCACACGGCGGCGCCGATGACGCCCATGCGGTAGTCCGCGTTAAAGAACAGAGTGACGAGTGTGACGGCCGCGATCAGCATGGCAAGAATCGCTCCGGGTATGCCGAGCGGACTCACGTAAGGACGTTCGAGGCGCGCGAACTTGACGCGCAAAATTAGGAACGACACCATCTGAAGAATGTAGGCAAGGACGGCTCCGAACACCGCCATGTTCAGCAGGATCGCCCCGACCGGACTTCCCGTGGGAGTCAGATGAATGACCAGGGCCGCGCCGTAGCCCATGAACGCGCCGGCGATGAGAGCGCGGTGCGGCGTCTTGTGTTTGCCGTGGGTAACCGATAACCAGCTTGGGAAATAGCCGGCGCGGGACAGCGAGTAAATCTGCCGTCCGTACGCGAACAAGATGGTGTGGAAGCTGGCGATCAAGCCGGTGCAGGCCACGGCCGCAAGCATTTTGGTTCCGGCGCCAGCCCCGAAAATCGTTTGAAAGCCGAGAAAAAGCGGCTCGGCGGAAGCGCCGACTTTGGCTGCGCCCGGAGCGATTCCAGCGCTGAGGAACAGGGTCAGAAACGCGCAGGCGATCAACGTCAACAGTCCATACATGATTCCGCGCGGCATGTCGCGTTTCGGATCGTGGCTTTCTTCGGAAGCGAGCGGCAACTGCTCGATCGCGAGGTAGAACCACAGTGCGAAGGGCAAAGCGGCGAAAATTCCTTTCCAGCCGGTCGGGAAATACGGAGTCGCCCAACGCTGCAAATCGAAATGCGGAATCGCGCCGACCCAGAAAACGGCCAGGACCACGAGCGCGCTAATCGTAATGAAGACGCCGAAACGGAATGAGAGTTCGACGCCATACAGGTTCAAACAGACGAAGACCGCGTAACAAATCAGCCACCAGAGCGGCTCCCAGGAAGACGGCGTGCCGAAGATCGCGCCCAGGTATCCGCCGATACCCACCACGATCACCGCCGGAGTCAGAATGTACTCCATGTTCTCGGCGAGCCCGGTGATGTATCCGCCCCAGGGGCCCATCGCGGTCCGCGCAAAAGAGTACGCGCCGCCGGTGTGCGGCAGCGCCGGCGACATTTCGGCGATCGAGAAACAGAGGCCGAGATACATGACGGTCATGATGATCAGCGCGACCAGCATGCCGCCAAAGCCTCCGGATACCAGACCAAAATTCCAGCCGAAGAAGTCGCCCGAGATTACGGCTCCCACACCCAGCGCCCAAAGGTGAAGCACGCGCGCATGCCTGCGCAGCTGCCGCTGTTCGAGGTAGGCGGCGTCGGCCGTCGAGTAGGTAGCTTTCAAAGTTCTCCTATCTTATCCGCAAGGCTTGCGGCGAGCAGGTAAATTCACACTACGCGGATGCTGATTTGTTACCCTCAGACCTGACCCACGCGCGTGCCGTGGAACGAGCGATGGTCGGCCGGCTGATATCCCATTACGAGATCGAAGACCGCCTGGGGCAAGGCGGAATGGGAATCGTGTATCTGGCGCGCGACCGTAATCTTGGCCGCCGCGTCGCGATCAAATTTTGCAGCTCCGCCGCGGCCGACGAGCGCGCCAAGCAGAGCCTCGCCGCGGAAGCCCGGGCCGCTTCCACGCTGAATCATCCCAACATCGCGCATGTGTACGACTACGGCGAGACGCTCGAAGGCGAGCCCTACCTGGTGATGGAATATGTGGCCGGGCATAACCTCGGAGAGACTGCCCTGCCGCTCGCGGACGCGATTCGCGTAGTTCGCTCCGTCGCCGAGGCCCTGAGTGAAGCGCATCGCCAGGGAATCATCCATCGCGACATCAAGCCGCAAAATATCCGATTGACCGAGCGCGGCGAAGTCAAGGTTCTCGATTTCGGCCTGGCGAAAATAGTGCGCCCCCTCGAAGGGCCGATCGACGAAACGCAGAAGGTGGAGTCGATGGTGGGCATGATCAAAGGAACGCCCGCCTACATGTCGCCGGAACAGGCAAAGGGATTCCCCGTGGATGCGCGGGCGGACCTGTTTTCCCTCGGCGCGGTACTCTACGTCTGCCTCACCGGACGTAGGCCGTTCGACGGCGATTCGACCATGTCGATTCTGTCGAAAGTGATCGAGGTAGACCCGCGTCCGCCTTGTGCGTTGGATGTGAACCTGCCGCCGGAACTCGACCGGATCACCATGAAGCTGCTTGCGAAGGATCCTGCCGCTCGCTATGCCAGCGCCGATGCGTTGCTTCGCGATCTGAACAGCTTCTACGGCGGACAAACGCAGACGATCTCGATGCCTTCGGTTTCGATACCGCCGAAGCCTACAGGCTTCACGCGGAAACGTCTCATCGCCGGCGTCGTCGCCGCCGCGCTAGCCGCCGCCGGAGTCACCTGGCTGGTCCGTCCGCGGCCCCACGAAATTCTGCCACGGGCGCAACGTTGGTACGACGAAGGGATCGCGGCGCTGCGTGACGGTTCCTATCAGAAGGCGAGTAAAGCGCTGGCCGAAGCTGTCCGCCTCGATCCCAAAGCTTCGCTCGCGCACGCGCGACTCGCCGAAGCGTGGCTCGAACTTGATTATCCGGATCGCGCTCGCGAAGCGATGTTGCGCGCGATGCCCCCGGGGTCAAATCAAAGCGGCCTTTCGAAGGAAGACGCGCTCGAAATCGAAGCCATCCACTTCGCGGTGACCGGAGAGCAATCACAAAGCGTTGCGAAGCTTCGCGAGTTGGAATCGATCACGCAGGGCCCGGATAAGGCCAAGGTGGAATTGGATCTGGGCCGCGCGGAGGAGCGTCGCGACAACACCAAGAATGCGGTTGCCGCGTATCAATTGGCGGTGCAGCTCGATCCACAGAGCGCGCCAAGTTGGCTCCGCCTCGGCTTCATGTATGCGCGGCAGCGAAATTTTGAAGAGGGCCGCAAGGCTCTCGCCCAGGCTGCGGAGTTGTATCAGAAGGGTAGCAACCTCGAAGGCGTAACCGAAGTCCATTACAGCGAGGGTTCGCTTTGGAATCGTCAGGGAGATTTCGCGAAGGCGCGGGCCGCTCTTGAAAAGGCGCTGGACGCCGCGCGCGTCAGCGGCAACAGCCAACAACAGATCAAGGCGCTCCTGACGCTGAGCAGCGTCGAGGTGAAACAAGGTCAGCCCGAAGCGGCGCAACGGACGGCCGCGATCGCTGTGGAACTGGCGCGTTCGGCGGGCCTGGAGAATCTGGCGGCGCGCGCCCTGATCGATCTGGGAAATGCCTTTCTGAACAAGAACGACATCGCGCAGGCGCGTAAGTATTATCTGGATGCATTGGATGCGTCGCTGCGCGGCAAGGTGCCTAGAAATCAAGCGCGTGCCTTGATCAACCTGGGCGGACTCCGAGTCCAATACGGCGATTCGAAAGAGCGCGAGCTGGGATTGAAAGATCTCGAGGATGCACTCGCCTTCTATAAGCAGGGCGGTTATCAGAACGAAACCTTCACCGCACTTCTGCTGATCGGGCGCGCGCGCCGAAGCAAGGGAGAACTCGCGGAATCGGTGACGGCCTTTGAACAGCTGGTGGAAGTGGCGCGCAAGGGCGGCGACAAGCGAGAGATCGCGCTGGCCGAGGAAGGCCTCGCGAACAGCTTACTGGCGCGCGAGAAGTACCGCGAGGCTGCCAGTCATTTTGCCTTGGCGAACGGGCTCTACCGGGAACTCAAGTTGACATCCGGCATCGCGCTGACTCTCATTCATCGCGCCACCTCGCTATGGCGTCTCGGCCAGGCGGAGCAGGCACGTCCATTGCTGGCCCAGGCGTTGCAACTCGCCAAAGAAGCGAAGCTGAATGGAGTGCTGGTAACGCTGTACACAGCAGAAGCAATGATCGCGATTGGCGAAGGACGTGGGCCCGACGCGCAGCGAGCGATCAAAGACGGCCAGGCATCGGCGGATCCGGCGGATACGGACTTCCACATTTTCGCCGGATTTGTGGAAGGGATCGCGGCGCAACTGCGAGGCTCCGCCCGGCAGGGTATAACGGCATGCGCGAAGGCGCTCGACTCGGCGACCAAACTGGGGAATCCGGTCGTTTCCGCGCAGGCGCAACTGGAGTGCTCTCCCGTTTTCCTTGACGGCGGCGACTCCGCGCGCGCGGCGGACCTGGCCAAGGCCGCGCAGATCGAATTCTCAAGGGCAGGTCAGCTCGATTCCGAGTGGCGGGCGTGGCTCGCGCTCGCTCGGGCACATCCGAAAGAGGACTCCGCCTGGCAACGAGCCGGCGAAACTCTGTCGGCCTTCGAGCAAAGCTTGGGTTCTGAGGATGCGGCGCGGTATGATAAGCGACCCGATGTCGCGAAAAGTAAAAGGGTGTTGAGTTCGGGAAAGGGAACGACGAAATGAACAAAATCTGGATGGCCGTCACGGCCGGTTTGCTGTTCGCCGCGGGCTACATTTCGACCGGTGTGGTGGACGGTCAGGGACAGAAGGAAACGCCGGTCACCGTCGGCGACGGCGGATCGATCCTGATCGAGGTTCCCGCCGACGGCCGCAAGCTGAACGAATTCGCGGAGGTGGATGCGGCGTCGATTTCGCATCCGGACGCGGGCGAGATGGGATGCGTCGTGGTGATGCGCGGTGCGCAGGTGATCAAGCGCGACAAGTGCAAGAAGGGCCGTCCGTGCGTCGTTACTTTTCTCTCCGCGGCCGATCCCACCTTCGGCGACGTCAGCGTAACCGTTCGCGCATCCTTCGGCGGAAAGATGGCGATTCGGAGCAACGTTCCATTTGCGCAGTGGGACAAGAGCAACCCTGCCGTTTGGAAACTTCCGATTCCCGGCAAGCTGACATCGGTCGATCTGCGCGACGATGACGGTGCATCGCAACGCAATCTCTGTCGCAACGGCGGCTGCAAGGTCAAGATCAGTTTCCCGTCGTCATTCGATTCGTCGAAGGCCTGTCAGTAAGCCAACAGCAGTGAAACTCGGTTGACGACTTAGTTCGTCGATCCTTCAAAAAGAGCGGAGCACTTTGCCCCGCTCTTTTTCATTTCAGCCGCTGCTCGAACCACTCCATCCACCGCTTATCCACATCGCGCGCGCGAAACGGATCCGCCGGAAAATGACCCGGCACCGGGTAGAGAATCATCCGGACGTCCTGGCCTCGCTCCTTCAGCGCGTTATATAACTTGTAGGATTGCGTCACGGGAACCCGCACGTCGCCAGTATCGGAAATCAGCAGCAGCGGGGTCTTCATTTTGTCCACGTACGTCCCGGGCGACTGCTCCTTCATCAATTCCAGGTCTTTCGGCTGCGTCAACGTATTGCTGAACGCGCGGACGTACAAGCGGAAATCGTTCAGATGGTAGTCATCAACCAGATCAATCACCGCGGCTCCCGCCATGGCGGCCTTCCAGCCCGTATAATGTCCGATCAGCCAGGTCGTCATATAGCCACCGTAGGACCAGCCCGATACGCCGATGCGATCGACGTCCACGTAAGGCCGCTTCTTCAGCGCATCGAGTCCCGACATGATGTCGCGGCCCGGACCCGCTCCATGGTCGCCGTAGACGGCGGAATAGAGGACGTTGCCGCCGTTGTCGCTGCCCCGGTAGTTGGGCTCGTAGATGATCCAGCCCTTCGAGGCGAACAATTGCGGACGCGCGGAGAACGTCTCTTTTGAAGATCCCCAGGGCCCGCCGTGAATGTACAGTAGGACGGGATATTTCTTCGACGCATCGAAATCCGGCGGAAACGTGATCACCGCGGAGAGGGGCAAGCCATCTTCACTTTTCCAGAAAACCGATTCCGTTTTACCGAGCCGGAGTGCCGCGACCTCGGCATTCAAATCCGTCAGCCGTTCTGGCGTCGCGCCCGCGCCACTCGAGAAATACAGTTCCGCCGGACGCTGTGGTTCCGTGCCGACAAAGATCGCCTTTCCGTCTTTCGATATCGAAACCTCGGTGGCGCTAATTTTGCCGAGATTCCATTTCTGCGCAACGCCGGAAAACGGAATCGTCCACAGCGTGCCCAGCGTACCGTCGGACGCGGAACCGAATAGCGCCCGCGGATTCAACCAGAAGCCATGCGAAAAGCCGCGGTCGAACGCCGCCGGAACCCAATCCCCGCTGCCAATCGGCGTGATGGCGAGTTCGTTCTGATTCTTGATCTTTCCGTCGATAGCGCAGGAAGCGAGGATGGTTCCGCCGTCCTCCGAGAACGCCGGACGCCCACAGTGCCGCTCGGCGGATCCGGCAAGCGGCGTCATTTTGCCGACGCCATCATCCATCCGCACGATCTGGATCTGCCGCATGTCGAAGGCGCGCGTGCCCGCCGAGGGCTGCGTGGTAATCGCGACCCGATCGCCGTTCGGTGACGAGGCTAACGCTCCAATAACGGAAAATGTTCCGCTGGTCACTCGCCGGATATCGCCGCCGTCTTTGGCCACCGTCCATAGGTGACTCGGCGCGGTGCTCGCCTGCATCAGGTAATCGTTATTGTCCACCTCAAAGGCGTCGTCGAATTTCGGACGCTTTGGGAGGTCGTCAGGCGTCGTGTAGGCGAACCGCGTTCCATCCGGCTTCCAAAGAAATTCCTGAACGCCGTTCGCGGTCGTGGTCACCTGCCGCGCTTCGCCGCCGTCCGCTTCCATCACGAAGATCTGCGCCTTGCCGTTCACAGAAGTAAGGAACGCGAGTTGCCCGCCGCTGGGCGACCAGCGCGGATGGCTGACGGTCTTGCGAGCGGTGAGGACGCGCGATTGCTTGGTGCGCAAATCGATGCGCAGAAGATCGGACTCGTTGACGTTGGTTTCGTAATTCGGCCGCGTTACGACGGCAACCACCGTCTGTCCGTTGGCCGTGATTTGCGGATCGCTTACGCGAACCAGCTTCACGTAATGCTCAAGGCCGAACGTCTGGGCGCCCGCCGGCGCTATACAGAACAGGATCGCGAGAAGAACTTGGTTTCGCCGCATGGATAAGAGGCAGCGTACCACTCGCGCGACAACCGCGCAGGCCGTCTAGCGCAGTACGCGCAAAGCGCTAGCCGCGCCCACCGGTTCAAGCGCCGGCAGCGAAACCGGAATTTGCAGTTCCGGCATCGGTGTCGTGCGAAATAGTTTCTTGCACGGGATCGCCAGCCAGCGTGCCCAATTGTTGGCTCGTTGGCGCCGCGCGCTGTCGGTTGCGATTCCGGTGCTCGCATACATTTGCCGGTATAGCTTCGAGATGAACAGGAACGCGAGGCGCGCTCGCAGATTCGGCGTGCAACGCGATCGCTTCCACACGGACTTGAAGCTGTAGAACTGATCCCACACGCCCTGCGTCCGCGCGCGCATTTCTTCCGAGCCCATCGTCGGATGCGGCATGAACATTTTTGGACGCTGATCCGGAGGGATCAGCCAATAGCGGGTTAACGGGATGCCGGCGACTTCCTCGGGCTTTTCGCCCTGCGCTTTTTCCCACTTCTCGAAATCCACCGTGCCGCAGAACGGCGTCAGCATAACGAACTGTGCGAAAGTGAGGTCTGCTTTTTCGGCTAGGTCGCGCGTCGCCTCAAACGTGGCTTCGCGATCCGTCGGCAGCCCGAATATAAACGAGCCCAGCACGTGCACACCGTGTTCGCGGAAGGTCTTCAGCTGTTTCACCAGGCCGTCGCCGGTCTGGTTGAAATCTTTGTAAACCGCCTTCAGGCCTTCGGGCGTTACCGCTTCGACGCCGACCAGCGCGCCTTTGATGCGCGCTTTCTTCATCGCGTCGAGGAAGCTCGTGTCTTCGGCCGCTTCCATAGTGATCTGCGTGAAGAAGATCATGTCGCTGGGCAGTTCGGCGAGCCGAGCCATCAGTTCGAAACGCTCCGTGCGGATCGCGTTCAAAGTATCCACGCGCGCCTGATTGCCTTGCCGTTCGGCATTCTTGATATCGGTGAGAGAAACGGGATAGAAGTTGTCGTCGGCGAGAGCGATAAAACGGTAGCCGCGACGGCGCAGTTGCACGATCTCTTCGATCACCGGATCGGACGGACGCTGCCGGGGACGCTGCCCATCCGTGCGCCACACAGAACAAAAAGAGCAATGTTTCGAGCAGCCGCGCACGGTTTGCACCGACGCCCACATGTAACCGTCTTCGGGTAGCAGATCCCAGCGGGCAGCCTTGAATTGTTCCGGCTCGATGCGCCCGCCCTCGTAGATTTTCTGCGAAATGCCAGCAGCGTAATCGTCAAGAGCCTTGCCCCAGGCGATGTCTCCATCCCCTTTGACCACCGCATCCGCGCCGCCGCGTTCGAAGGCTTCGTTCGGATAAAGAGTGGGATGAATGCCACCGAAAATAACGTGCGCGCCGCGTTCCTTCGCGATGCGGCCGACTGCATAACCTCGCAGCGCGTTCCCCGTGTGGATTCCGATGCCCACGACATCACCCGGAGCGACATCCTCGGGATTCAGCGCCAGTAGCGTTTCGTCGCAAATCACCGGATCGCCAAAAGACTTCGGCGTTGCCGCGGCCAGCACATACAGCCAGCGCGGCGTGATCACGGCGGTTCCGAAAGAGGTATCGCTCGGGTTGATTAAGTGAACTCGCATTCAGCTCCTGTCAGCCAACACAACTTGGGTTAAGCTTCTCCGAAGCGCCGGCGAAGTCCTGGCCTACGCCGCTAAGGTGAGCAAAGAACCAAGGCAGACTTTACTGCCCTCGGCGGCTCCTTCTAAAGAACCGCCTCCCTGAGAGTCTAACCGATCCGAAATCGATTTATCGGCCGCTTCGCACAGCTTGCCGTTTCGGCTTGAAAGCGGGGCGCGCGTCGTTGCTTCGCGAATCCGCCTTCGGACCCGCAAAACTCGCAGGCTTCGCATTCCGCTTGCTCGGATGTGCCTGGCCCGCCGGACGCGGAGCGCTCGATTTCGCATTCCACTTCGCCGAAGAATTTCCGGCGCGCTTGGCTGCCCACACAGGCATTGTTCCCGTCTTTTTCTTTGATGCCGGCGCGCTGTCAGAGGCTTTTTTAAATCCGGATCCTTCGTGCTTCTTGTGGTGTGAAGGCGCCTCGTTTTTATTGCCGTAAACCGGCGCCTCGCGTCGGTTATCGGCAGCCGCATACTCGCGTCGATTATCAGAAGCCGCGTACTCGCGTCTGTTGTCGGAAGCCGCGTGGTCGCGTCGATTATCAGAAGCCGCGTGCTCGCGTTTCGCGTACGGAGCCGCGGCGCGCGCCGCTTCCGGGCGGAACACCGTTTTACGGACTTCCGGAGCCGGCATCACAATCACCGGAGCGTGACGATCTTCGCGGACGATTTCCGCTCCCACCGTTTTCGGATTCAGCCGGATGTTCAGCGCGCGCTCGATCTTGCGGATGTCGCCGCGTTCGCCGCGAGTCGCAAAAGTCGAAGCGATTCCGGTGGCGCCAGCGCGGCCCGTGCGACCCACGCGGTGGATGAAATCTTCAGGAACCTGCGGGAGATCGAAATTCACGACCTGCGCGATACCTTCGACGTGAATGCCGCGCGCGGCGACGTCGGTCGCAACCAATACGCGATACATGCCGTCCTGGAATCCGCGGAGAGCCTGATTGCGCTGGCTCTGCGAACGGTCCCCGTGGATGCTGGTGGTCTTCACGCCCAGCGCCGAAAGCTTCTTCGAAAGGCGATCCGCGCCATGCTTGGTGCGGGCGAACACCAGGAAGGTTCCCTGATCCACGTTCAACATCGAATGCAGCAGGCCCAGCTTGCGATCCTGCTCCACTTCGTACACAAAAAGGCTGACGTTATCGACCGGCTTGGTGGCCGAACCGACAGAGATACGGACCGGATTCTGCAAGTGGGCGTTGATGAGATGCGCCACCGACGTTTCAATAGTGGCGGAGAAGAACAAGGTCTGACGTTCGGCGGGAAGCTCCGCGAGGATCAATTTGATCGTCGGCAGGAAGCCCATGTCGAGCATGCGATCCGCTTCGTCAAGCACCAGCACCTGCGTCTTTTTCAGATTCACCAGGCGGCGGTTCAGGAAGTCGCCTAGGCGTCCCGGAGTCGCAATCACGATCTGCGCGCCGTTCCGGATCGAACGCAACTGGTGCGTTTCGCTTAGTCCGCCAATCACCACCGCGGTACGCAGGCCGGTGCCCGCGGTCAGCTTGATGATCGTTTCATGAATCTGGATGGCCAGTTCGCGCGTCGGACTGAGAATGACGGCGCTGACGCCGGCAAGGGCCGGCTGCTTCGAAAGCTTCTCGAGAATCGGAAGAACGAAGGCAAGAGTCTTTCCGGTGCCGGTCTGCGCGGTCGCGACGACGTCACGTCCTTCGAGGGCCGGAGGAATGGATTGAGCTTGGACAGTAGTTGGTTCGACGAAACCGTGCCGGGCAAGGTTGGTCTTCAAGACAGGGGACAACGCGAGTTCAGAAAAGGTGGACATTTGGTTTTAAGGCAACGGGAATCGGCGAACCAGCGAACGGAGGGAAGGCGGGCCGAAGCAAAGCTTCCTATGTGGATGCGAGTACAGACTACCGGTACTCCAACAGTATAGCGCGGTTGAGGGAAGTACGGTGGGGCGGCTAACGGGGCTCGAACCCGTGACATCCGGAACCACAATCCGGCGCTCTACCGACTGAGCTATAGCCGCCGTACTCGCTTTCTAGTTTATCGCAGCCAGTTAGCAAATGCAGTAATGACAATCGAATTCGTGAAATCGATTAAGAACGCGCCCACGATCGGTACCACCAGGAAAGCCTTCGGCGCCGCTCCGAAACGCCCTTCCATCTCCTGCATACAGGCCACGGCGTTCGCCGTCGTGCCCAGCATGAACCCGGCGAAGCCGCCCGTCATCACCGCCGCTTCGTAGTCACGCCCCATCACCCGGAACACGATCCACGCGCACATCGCCCAAACCAAAACGACCTGAATGACCAGCATCGCGATCAACGGCAACGCCAGATTCGCAAGCTCCCACAGCTTCAATGTCATCAACGCCATCACGATGAAAATTTGCAGCGAGATGCTGCTCAGCGTCCGCAGATGCGCCGGCGCCGGATTCGCAATCCGCAGATTCACCATCAACGCGCCCACCACCATCGCACCGATATAGCCCGGCAGCACGACCCCCGTGCGTTCGACCGCGGCGCTGACCAGCGAGCCCAGGCCGATTGCAACCGCGGTGACAAGGACGGCGTTCATCAACGTTCCCGTTTCCGGCGCCGCCACTTCCTCGCCGCCGATCACCGCAACTTTCTTCTCGATTGCCCGACCGTTCACCAGACGTCCGCCGATAAATCCGCCCAGCAGGCCGGCCGCGACGATTCCGAATGTGGCGGACGCAATACCCACAGTTGTCGCGCCCGCGACGCCCAGCTTTTCAAAGGTTGCTCCAAACGCAAGCGAAGTGGCGGGACCACCTGCGAGTGCGACCGATCCGGACATCACGCCCAACAGCGGATTCACGCCAAAAGCTTTCGCCAACGCCACGCCCAACAGGTTCTGCAGAATCGCGCCCACCGTTGCGAGCGCCAATAAGACCAGCACCTGCGCGCCGCCGCGCTTCACCAGCGCCCACCGCGCGCCCAGTCCGACCGTCGTGAAGAACACCACCATCAGCAGATCGCGCAACACGATGTCGATTTCGAAATTCACCCAGCGGTCGCGCAGCGCCAGCGCGATCAGCGCATACACCAGTCCGCCGCAAATCGGCGTCGGGACCAGCAGTCGTTCGAGGATCGGAAGGCGCCTGCGCAGCCACTCGCCCATAGCGACTCCGAAGCAGCCCAGTGCAAGCACGTGCGCCGGATTCAGCTTGACGATCGCGACGCTAATCTTGCGGCTCCTTCGGACAATTACTGTACGTCACCGTGCCGGAAAATCGCTCCGCCGTGGCGCTATAGTTCACGACATAGGAATCGGTGCACCCGCCGCGCCCGCTGTAGTCAATCGTGTATCGCCATTTGCCGGGCGCGATCGGCTTTCGATGAAACAGGTAGTCCGGCCAGGCCTCCACGCGTTCTTCACGGCGCGGGCCATCAAGCACGGTCAGATCGACTTCATATTGAATCAACTTGTCTTGCTGCACGCTGTATCCGAGCAGCGCCGTTGCCAGCCCCATGCAAGCTTCGGCCTCGTAGAACGCAAATTCCAAGGCCGCGCCGTCCCCATTAAAATCACGCAAATCAAGAATCTTCGGCTTGCCGGCGTTCTTCTGCGTCAGTTTCGGAATCGCATAGTAGCCCGGCCAGATCAGCATCGGAATTTCAAACCGGTCGTCTTCCGAAGTATGAATCTCGATCGTATTGATCACGCGATGGGCGGCCGTGTCGATCAGCGATACGCGCGTCTTACCCGAATACCCGCTGCCGCGCGTCATTTCGGGGCAGGCCTGCGGTTCGGGTCCGATCTTATACTCGCTTTTCTCCGCATCGATCATCCAAAGCGCAATCAGCCTGTCTCGCTGGACCGACTCCGGCACTGGCACCGTTTCCACAACGAAAGCATTCGCGGGCAGGCCCGGCACCTTTTCCTGGCCGAACGCCACCGCCGCGGCAATCACTAAGAAGGCCGCAAGCCTCAAACCAGTCCAGCTTTTCTCCATAAATCATCCACCCGCTTTTGCACGTCCGGCGACATCTTGATCACGTCGGGCCAGCGCCGGGTAAAGCCTTCTTCCTTCCATTTCTTCGTCGCGTCCACGCCCATCTTCGAGCCCCAATTGATCATCCGGCTCGAATGATCCAGCGAATCGATCGGACCCGTAACGAACTCGATGTCGCGCTGCGGATCGATGTTGTTCAAAGCCTTCCACGCGACTTCGCTCACGTTCTGCACGTCCACATCTTCATCGACCACCACGATCACTTTGCTGAACATCGCCTGCCCCAAACCCCAGATCGCATGCATCACTTTGCGCGCCTGCATCGGGTACGATTTGCGAATCGACACCAGCATCATGTTGTGGAAGATGCCTTCGGCCGGCATGCACATGTCCACCACTTCCGGAAGTTGCAGGCGCATCAGCGGTAGAAAAATCCGCTCGATCGCCTTGCCCATATAGAAATCTTCCATCGGCGGCGGTCCGACAATCGTCGTCGCATAGATCGGATTCTTCCGCTGCGTCATGCACGTGACGTGGAATACGGGATAATCTTCTTCGAGCGAATAGAAGCCCGTGTGATCCCCGAACGGACCCTCCGTCCGCGATTCGCCGAGTTCCACATAGCCTTCGAGAACGATCTCCGCGTTCGCAGGAACCTCAATGTCGCAGGTCTCGCACTTCACCATCTCGACCGGTTTCCCGCGCAGGAAACCCGCAATCATCATTTCATCAATGTCCGGCGGCAGCGGCAGGATCGCCGAATACATCGAAGCCGGATCGCAGCCGATCGCGACCGCAACAGGCATCCGCGCGACTTTGCCCTCGGCCTGCAGCCGCCGGTAATGCGCCGCGCCTTGCTTGTGCGTCTGCCAGTGCATGCCGGTTGTACGCGCATCGTAGACCTGCATGCGGTACATGCCGCAATTCCGCTTGCCGGTTTCAGGGTTCTTCGTGAACACCATCGGCAGCGTGATGTACGGCCCGCCGTCCTGCGGCCAGCAATGCAACACCGGGATTTCCTTCAGGGAGAACCGATCCTCGCGGATCACTTCCTTGCAAGGCCCGTCGCCGACAATCTTCGGGAAGAACGCCCCGACTTCGGCGAGCTTCGGCAGCATCTTCAGCTTGTTGATCAAGCCCTGCGGCATGCGCATCTCGAGGAATTCCGCGATCCGGCCCGCGACCTCGTCCACCGAATCCACTTGGAGAGCGATCTCCATACGCCGCATACTTGCGAACGCATTGATCAACAGCGGCATGTCCGAGCCCTTCGGCTTTTCGAACAAGAGCGCAGGACCGCCGCGTTTCACTGAGCGGTCGGCGAATTCCGTGATTTCAAGATGCGGATCGACTTCGATCGACACCCGTTTCAGCTCGTTGTTTTTTTCGAGAGCCTTCACAAACTCCCGCAGATCGTCGTATGCCATGAGATGGTAGTGAGAACTCCCGTTTTACTATGAAGAAGACGTTATGACAAACCGTACCGCATTTGTTACGGGCGCGAGCCGGGGCATTGGACGCGCGTGCGCCCTCGCTTTGGCCGACGCCGGTGCAAGGGTCGTGGTCGCCGCGCGCGACGCGGCAAAACTCGAAACCGTGGCCGAAGAAATTCGGGCGAAGGGCAGGGAAGCCTTCGTCGTCACGCTCGACCTCGCCAACGCCGACTCCATCAAAGAGGCCTTCGCCAAGGCTTCCAAGGAATTTGGCCGGATCGACATCCTCGTCAACAACGCCGGAGTCACCAAAGACGGCCTCGCCGTTCGCATGAGGCGCGAAGATTGGAATCTGGTCATCGACACGAATCTCACCGGAGCCTTTCTCGCCACCCAACAAGTCCTACAGGGAATGATGCGCGAACGGTGGGGCCGGATCATCAATATTTCTTCCGTGGTCGGCGAAATGGGAAATCCGGGCCAGGCTAACTACGTGGCGTCGAAAGCCGGCCTCATCGGCCTGACGAAATCGCTCGCCCAGGAAATGTCCAGCCGCAACATCACGGTGAATTCCGTCTCGCCTGGTTTTATTGAAACCGACATGACGGCCGCGCTGACCGAAGAGCAGAAGAACAACATGATGGGTCACATTCCGCTGAAGCGTCTCGGCACAGCCCAAGATGTCGCCGCCGCTGTGCGCTTTCTCGCCAGCGAAGAAGCGAGCTATATCACCGGGCACGTCCTCGACGTGAACGGCGGCTTGTACATGTGATCACGGCCGCGGATGAGCAACGCTTCTACGATCAGCAGTACGCACAATTCCTCGCGCTGCCCGATCATGCCCTGAAGTTTTCCCGCGCCATTTTGGAACGCGATCTTGACGATCCGAATCATCCGATCTACGAGCGGCGGCGGCTCTACAAACGGACCCTGGAAGTATTGCTGGCGCTCCATCCGCGCGACAAGCAGGTTCTCGAATACGGCTGCGGAACCGGCGACTGGGGTCTGATGCTCGCTTCAGAAGGCGCGCACACCACTCTGCTCGATTTGTCGCCGGTTGCCATTCAGGTGGTAGAACGCCGAGCCGCCGCCTCGGGATTGAACATCCGCGGGGTCGCTCGCGACGCCAGCGACCTCAGCTGTTTTGAAGACGCCGAGTTCGACCTGATCTTCGCCAACGCCGCTCTCCACCACACGCTCAAATATCCCGGAGCGCGCTATGAATTGGTCCGCGTTTTGAAACCCGGCGGCTATCTTGTCCTCGCCGAAACCTTCGGAAACAATCCGCTGATCAACGCCGCCCGCCGCCTCGGATGGAAGCTGCGCAAGCAGCAAGAGGAACAGGGCGAGGAGATTTTGTTCAGCGATCGTGAACTCGCCATCTTGCGCGAATCGTTTTCAAGCGTCCAGGTGGAACCGATGCACGTCCTCGCAATGGGCAAGCGGCTCTTCCGCGGCCATTTTCGAAACCCATTCGTGCGCGCGTTTATGTCAGCGGTGAAAGCAGTAGATTGGCCACTGGAAAAACTACTGCCCAACTATTGCGGCGAGGTGGTCGTTATCGCGCGGAAGTAGCCAGCGCCCGCTCAATCGCCGCGCACGACTGCGCCAGCTCGTCGCCGTCGCGGATTACCGTCGCGGACCCGAGTCCATGCGGACGCCAGCGCGCAAACGTACGCTCGCTCGCCTCGCCCTTGAATACGCAGACCACCGGAACTCCGCAAGCCGCCGCTACATGCTGCCCCGCCGAGTCGTAACCGAAATACACTTTGCTGCGCGCAATCTGCGACGCAAAGGGCGCGAACGATCCTCGCCACGTGCGCATTCCCGGCCGCAAAGCTCTCGCTACCCGCTCGGATTCTTCGCCGCCTGCTCCGTAATCCACCAACACCGAAGCGCCGGTTCTTTCGAGGAACAAAAACAAATCCCGCTCAAATGGATCCGCCATTCGCTTCGCCGGATTCTCTCCCACGCCCAGGCTCACCGTCACGTCCGCCGCCGGTTGGTCCATCGAAACGGGCGCGACAAATGCCCGCGCCTCCGCGATCTGCAACACCTCACTTACCCAACGCTTCGTGAGAACTGGCAGTGGATCCGCCGTGCCGCTTCCATACGATCGGCTTTCAAATAAGAGATAGCGATCTTCCGCGCACACCGGCACAAGGCCCAATTGCGTTAATCGCGAATCCGGATCGATCACCAAACTGTGCGGCTGATCGAGCAGAGCTCGCAAGCCAAGTGAAACGTCCAAACGGTCTCGCAACGTCGCGCCCCGCGCGTACGGCGCAGGCAGGAATCCGATTCGCGGATCAGCCTCGAAGAGCTCCCAGTTCTTGCGCGCTCCCACCAGATAAATCCGCGCGTCCGGGAACCTCTTTTTCGCCGCATCCAGCACCACGCTAGTCACCGCGACGTCTGCTCCCAGTGTCACGCGCGACAACACAAAAACACTCCGAACATCCGACGGCACATCCGCCCTTTGACGGATTCGCGCGAACCGGGCGGCTACGGCGCCAGCCTTCAGCGGCGTCATGCATTCCAGTACGCGCGAAAACAGCCGCACGTATTCTTCGCACAGCGCCGGCTCGAACAAATCGCCTAATGGCTCTATAACGGATGTGAAAAACGCCCGAGTTCCCTCAGGCGTTTCTGCTCGTCGAATCCACCCGTCGAGTTGCGCGTCGCTCAGGTCAGAGATATTTTCCAACCAGCAACTCCAACTTCTTTTTCGCAGCCTCCGGAATCGCTTTACGATCCGTAATCAGCGCGTGCGCTAATGCCGAATGGCATTTGCAGACCGCGTCCTCGGGCATCGCAGCCACCACTTCGGCGACCACCTTGCAGGCGTTGTCCGCGTTCTTGACCAGAACGGCGATGATCTGATCGACGGTAACCGCGTCGTGGCCGGCGTGCCAGCAATCGTAATCCGTCACCATCGCGACCGTCGAGTAACAGATCTCCGCTTCGCGCGCGAGCTTCGCTTCTTGCAGGTTCGTCATGCCGATGACATCCATGCCCCAGCTGCGATACAGATTCGATTCCGCGAGCGTCGAAAACGCCGGACCCTCCATGCAGATGTACGTCCCGCCCTGCTTCGCGTTCACACCGACTTTCTGGCAAGCCGAATACGCGACCTTCGCCAGTTCCTCGCAAACCGGATGTGAGAAACCGATGTGCGCCACGATTCCGTCCTCAAAAAATGTGGACTTGCGTCCCATCGTCCGATCCACGAATTGGTCCGCAACCACGAAGTCGCCGGGCGCGTGCTCTTCCTTCAACGATCCCACCGCGCTTAGCGAAAGAATGTGCTGAACGCCGAGCATTTTCATGCCCCAGATGTTCGCCCGATAGTTCAATTCCGATGGCGAAAGCTTATGACCCTTGCCGTGCCGCGTCAGAAATGCGACTTCTTTGCCCGCCAGCTTTCCGACCACATACGCCGCCGAAGGATCGCCCCACGGCGTTTCGAGCGTGCGCTCTTCTTCCGCTTCAAACCCGGGCATCGCGTACAAGCCGCTGCCCCCGATGATTCCGATCCGTGGTGTCAACTCTTCTCCTCGACCGCCATAAATTCCGTCATGCATCGCTCGATCACAGAGTACGGATCGACCCGCCGCGCGGCCACATCCGCGGCGGACGCGTCCAGCCGTTCCAGCGAAAGCCGTTCCAGCATTCGATCCCGCAGCATCTCGCGCAGCCGGAATTGCCACAGCTCGACTGCCCTTCGCTCCACCAGTCCGCTGGCTGAAAATTCGCGCGAAGCCGTCAGCGCCTCCTCGATTCCCTTGCCGTCGCTCGCAATCGTGTGGACGATCGGCGGCGTCCAGCCGTCCGGCCTGTGCGACAGACTGAGGTTGCTCTTCAGCTCGCGCTCCAGTTTGTCCGCGCCCGGAAGGTCCGCCTTGTTGATCACAAAAACGTCGGCGATTTCCATGATACCGGCCTTGATCGCCTGTACGTCGTCGCCCATGCCTGGCACCAGAACGACGATTGTGACATCGGCGAGCCTTGCGATTTCCACTTCGCCTTGCCCGACTCCGACCGTCTCAATCAACACCACGTCGCGCCCCGCCGCATCGAGCAGCAGCGCCATATCCGTCGTCGCGCGCGCCAATCCACCCAGCGCGCCGCGCGTTGCCATGGAGCGTATAAACACACCCTCGTCCGCATAATGATCCTGCATGCGGATCCGGTCCCCCAGGATCGCGCCTCCGGAATACGGGCTGGTCGGATCGACCGCGATGATGCCGACGCTTTTGCCTTCCGCCCGCAATACCCGCGCCATTTGATCGCAGAATGTACTCTTGCCCGCTCCCGGCGAGCCGGTCACGCCGATCACCAGAGCCTTGCCCGTGAACGGAAACAGCTCTCGCATCAACGGCTCCGCTTCAGGCCGCCGATTCTCCACCATCGTCGCGGCACGCGCCAGCGCGCGGACCTCGCCTCCACGGACTCGTGTCGCAAGCTCCGTCATTTAACTTTTCAGCAACTGCCGCGCGATCACCATCCGCTGAATTTCGCTGGTGCCTTCGCCAATCGTGCAAAGCTTGACGTCGCGATAAAATTTCTCGACCGGATAGTCCTTGATGAAGCCGTAGCCGCCGTGGATCTGCAACGCCTCGTCGGCGCATCGGACCGCGACTTCGGACGCAAACAACTTCGCCATCGCCGATTCTTTGTTGACGCTCTTCCCGTTGTCCTTCAACCAGGCGGCGCGATAAACCATCAGGCGCGCAGCGTCAATCTCCGTCGCCATGTCCGCCAGCTTGAATTGGATCGCCTGGAACTCCGAGATCGGCCTGCCGAACTGCTTTCGCGTTTTCGAGTAACGCAGACCCGCTTCGTAAGCTCCCTGCGCCAACCCCAATGCCAACGCGGCAATCGAAATTCGTCCGCCATCGAGCACTCGCAACGAATCGACGAAGCCTTCCCCAGGCTTGCCAACCATCTGCGAATCCGGTATGTGGCAGTCCGAGAAAATCACTTCGCCCGTCGGACTGCAGCGCATCCCCAGCTTGTTTTCCTTCTTGCCGGTGCGCAGGCCCTTCGTCCCTTCTTCAAGAATGAAAGCCGAAATGCCACGCTGCGACGCGGCCCGATCCGTCACCGCCATCGCCACGCAAACCTGCGCGACGTGCGCGTTGGTGCAGAATGTTTTCGAGCCGTTCAGTACCCAGTTGTCGCCCTCGCGGACCGCCGTCGAGCGCGTGCCGCCCGCGTCTGAACCCGCTTCCGGTTCCGTCAGCGACCAGCATCCGATCCATTCGCCGGACGCCAGCTTCGGAATATATTTCAACTGCTGCTCGCGCGTCCCCGCAATGTAAATGTGGTTCGTGCAGAGCGACACGTGCGCGGCCAGGCTCAGCGCGATCGACGGATCCACGCGCGCGAACTCCTCCATCAGGATCGAATAATCGATGTAGCTGAGTCCGGCGCCGCCAAGATCTTCCGGGAACACGGGTGCAAGGAAACCCAGCTTTCCCGCTTTCTTGAACGTTTCCACAGGGAATTCCTGCGATTCGTCCCATTCCATCGTGTGCGGAGCGAGTTCGCCTTCCGCGAATTCACGAACCGCCTTACGCAAATGTATTTGCTCTTGCGAGTATCCAAAGTCCATGGGTTGTGGGGTGCCTTTGCTGAGGAAGGCCGTGCGCCGGTAAGCGCGGACCATCCGAACTATCACTATGCCATATGCGGCATTCCGGCCCAAAAATATGGGGAACCTGGCTCTTACACGATCTCTTCGCGCGACGAATCCCACTTCACCGTGCGGCCCTGGCGGTAGCTTTCAACGGCCATCCGCGCCCCAATCGAAACCCGGAAGCCGAGATCGAACGGGCAGTTCGGTTCTTTGAAATTCCGCACGCAATCGAGGAAGTTTTCCATGTGCGCCAGCGGCGCTGTCGGCTGACTACCGACCAGCTCGACGCCCTGCGGACGATTGACCCGTTCCGGCTGGTAGCGGATCTGCTGGCCTTTCGAAATGGTTCCGTCCGTCCCAAGCACGTCCTCTGTTACGCCGAGGCGCGAGTTACCGAAGCCCGAACTCCAGTTGAATTGCACTTCTTCGAAATGCTCCATCGACACGTGCATCGTGTCCGGAACTTCGCGGCCGTCTTTCCACAGATACAGCCCGCCCGTCATCGTCACCTGCTTCGGAATCTGCAGGCCCAGGACCTTGTACCAGAACGAAGTCTGGTGGCACATGTTCTCGTACACATTGCCGCCCGAATAATCCCAGAAGAAACGCCAGTTGATGAATCGCTGCGCGTCGAATTCACGCTTCGGCCGATCGCCCAGGAAACTCTCCCAAAGCACGTTTTCCGGATTTACATCCGCGCCCACCGGACGGCTCCATTGCGGCTTGCCGTGCGGAGTATTGCGGTACATGTGCGCTTCGATCGAGGTGATCTTTCCGACTTTGCCGTCCGCCAGGAAAGCCAGCGAATCCTGTATTTGGCCGGAAGAGCACGATTGATGTCCCACCTGGACCACCTGCTTGTTCATCACCGGCCGGTAAGCCGCGCGCATTTTCTTCGCGTGCTCCACCGTAAACGCCATCGTCTTTTCCTGGTAGACGTGTTTGCCTGCCTGGATCGCATGGATGAAATGCTCCGCATGCAAATGCTGCGGAGTCGCAATCACCACCGCGTCAATCGATTTGTCCTCGAGCATGCGTCGATGATCGAGATAGGTCTTCGCGTTCGGAACCAGCGCCTTCGCGGCTTCAATGCGCTTCGTATAAACATCGGCGATACCGACGATTTCCGTGCCCCGGCAAGCGAGCGCTTGGCGCAGCAATTCCGTGCCGCGATCACCGGCCCCGATCCACCCCAGCCGGACGCGCTCGCTCGCACCCAACACGGTCTGCGGCGCGGCCGTCGCGAGGGTGCCGGCAAGTCCGGCGACCTTGCCTAAAAAGCGGCGGCGGGAATCCTGGCGGCTATCCATGTCTACTATGATATCGCGGCCAGCCTGCCTCCCCCGAGCTTTCTGCGCTTGAATCCGCGCTATCTTAGAGGACAATCGCGCACCAGCAGATATCGGGTGCTGGCGTCTCCGGAGGATTTACCCATGCTGCTTCGCACCGTCCCAGTTCTGCTTGTCAGCCTCACTTCTCTTTGGGCCGCTCCCGCCGATACCGCGGAACGCGCCTATCAGGCGATTCGAAACGACGACCTCGCCAGCCTTAGGACCCTCATTAAAGCTTCCGGCGTCGATGCGCGCGACAAGCGCGGAGCCACCCCGCTGATGCTCGCCGCCGCCTACGGCAGCTTGGACGCGATGAAGCTCTTGATCGATGCCGGCGCCGACGTAAATGCGAAGAACGATTTCGATGCCACCGCGCTTCTCTGGTGCACCTACGATCTCGAAAAGGTTCGCCTGCTCGTCAATAAAGGCGCGAATGTCAACACCATGTCGAAGCAGAAGCGGACGCCGCTACTCGTCGCTGCCACCCACCATGGCGGCGCCCCAGTGGTCAAACTACTCCTCGACAACGGAGCCGCGACAGCGGTCCGCGACGCCACCGGTCTCTCGCCCCTTTCCGCCGCCGCCGACGCCGCCGATCCCATCAGCCTCAAACTCATCCTGACCAAAGATCCGCATCCGCATCCCATGGATCTCGGCCGCGCGCTCCAGAACGCCAGCGCCGTGGGCGACGTCAGCATGATCAAGATGCTGCTCGCGCACGGGGCCGATGTCAACGCGACCAGTCCTCCGCAGGTCGGGCCTGGAGTAAAGAGGGGCCCCGTCGCGCTCGGCCTGTTTACTCCGCTCATCCTCGCCACTGCTTACGGTGGCATGGGCGCAGTCCAGACGCTCATCGACGCAGGCGCGAAAATCGACGCGCTCGACGTGCGCGGCATGACGCCGCTGATGCTGGCCATCGCGACCGATAGGCCGGATCCGGGTGTCGTTCGCCTGCTGGTCGCGAAAGGCGCCAGCCTCACGATCAAGGATCGCGACGGCGACACGGCCGTCGATTGGGCGCGAAAGTACAATAAGCCGCAAGTGCTCCAGGCTCTCGGTCTCCCGCCCGCCGCGGCGCCCGCTGCCCTGTCCACCAAAGATAAAGTCCCGACCCTTCGAACCGCGGTCGATCGAAGCCTTCCGCTTCTTCAGAAAAGCAACGATGTTTTCCATAACGAAGGCGGCTGCGTCGCGTGCCACTCCGGCAACGTCGCCTCGCTGGCGTTGACCGCCGCGCGCGCAAATGGCTTCCGCGTGGACGAGAAGGCCGCCAAGGAACAATCCGAAACCATCCGGCTCACCTTCCTCTCGCAGGAGCAACTTCTGCTGCAGCGCCTCGATCCCGGCGGAGCCGCCGATACGCTCGCCTACGCGCTGTTCCATCTTGCCGTCGACAACGTCCCCGCCGATCGTACGACCGATGCCATCATTCACAACCTCGCCAGCGAACAGCGCACCGACGGATGCTGGCATCGCAACGCCGTAGCCCGCCCGCCCGTCGAGGACGGCGACTTCACCATCACTGCTCTTGGGATTCGCATCTACAAGGTCTATGCGCCTTCCGGCCGCAAGGCTGAATTCGCTGGTCGCACGGACCGCGCCGCGAAGTGGCTCGCCGCCGCCGAACCCGTCACCACCGAGGACCGCAATTTCCAACTGCTTGGTCTGCATTGGGCGAATTACGATCCGGCGAAGCGCGCCGAAGGAATCCGCAAATTGCTCGCTCTCCAACGCGCCGACGGAGGTTGGGGCCAGACTCCGGAACTAGCGAGCGATGCCTATGCCACTGGCCAGACGTTGTACACGCTTCATGAACTCGGCATTCCGGTCACCGGCGAAGCCTACCGCCGCGGCGTCGAATTCCTGCTGCGCACCCAGCACGCGGACGGTTCCTGGTACGTCAAAAGCCGCTCCGCCAAGTTTCAGCCCTATTTCCAAAGCGGCTTTCCGCATGATCACGATCAGTGGATTTCAGCCGCCGGAACCGCCTGGGCCACCACCGGCCTGATCTACGCCGCTCCCGTCCCTTCGAAAACCGCGTCCCGCTAGCGGTGATTGATCCACCTGTCGAATTGCGACAGCACGGATGACACCTCGGACGCCTCACGGACGGTGTCGAACTCTCTCACCGCTTGGGCCGCCACCATGCTTTGCGCCGGAAACTTTCCCCGTTCCTCGATGATCGACCGGATCCGCGCCAGAAAAATGAACTGGAGCCATTGCGAGAACGCCATCGTGTCCATCGCGAACGCCTTCGTGAATTGATAGGCTTCGTCCGGCAGAGGCTGATCCTGCCACATCCCCGCTTCCCGCATCGCCGCTTCGATCCGATTCGCCCATCCCGCAGCGATCGCGTAGTCATCCTGTGACATGCTCTCTCCTCCGTATCCAAGAAGACCACGACGCGGCGAAATTGCCACCCCGCTGCAACAAGTCTGGCAAAAAATGTCTGTCAAACAATTCAGTGCCGAAATGTTACGCGCCAAACACCAAGCTGTAACCACACTCCAGCTACAACGGTCGTATGAAATGCGACCTGCATGTCCACACCCGCTTTTCGGGCATGCGCGGCGAACACGGCAGCTACATCAAGCTGACCCTCGACGTCTTCCGTATCGGCGGCGCTTGGATCTCAGAAACCCGCTGGGCGGCGATCATCTGTCCCTTCGCGATCGCGGCGCCGCTCATTACTCTTGCTGCCCGGCTCGCCGACGCGCAATTCGCGCGCAAATGGTCGCGCGAATTGCTCCCGCCGAAAAAGTCTCAGACCGCGGCGGTCCCCGCGTTACAATAAAAGTTCCCCCGAACCCTCAAACGAACAACGAGCTTCCTCGAAGAAGCCGCAGGAGCAAAATGCAAATTCGATTCACAACTCTTCTGGCCATAAGTGCGCTCTCGCTTGCGTCGCTGGCAAACGCCCAGCAGTCCAATACCGGCTCCATAACCGGAACCGTCACCGATGCCTCAGGCTCGGCGGTGCCGAACGCGCAAGTCACCGCCCGCAACGTCAACACCGGCCTTGAACGCTCGACCGAAAGCGGCAGCTTGGGCGCCTACACCCTCGTCGCTTTGCCGGTCGGCGAATACGCCATCACCACCAAATCCAAAGGCTTCGCCGACCGCAAGGTCGCCAACGTGAAGGTTGGCGTCAGCCAGGAAAAGACCCTCGATATGCAGCTTTCCGTTTCCGCCCAGGCCGAACAGGTCAACGTGCAGGAAACCGTCGCCGCCATCGAGACCACCCGATCCGCTGTCACCACCCACGTCGACTCGAAGCAAATCCAGAACCTCGGCATCAATGGCCGCGACTTCCTCAACTTCGTCCTGCTGAGCCCCGGTGTCACCAAAGACGTCCGCGGCGGCGACCTCAGCTTCGCCGGCCAGCGCGGAACCTTGAACAGCATTCAAGTGGATGGCGCCGACAACAACAACACCTTCTACGGCCAGTCGCTCGGCCGCACCGGGACGAACCGTGCTCCCTACCAGTTCTCCGTCGATTCCGTCGAAGAGTTTCAGGTCAACTCGAACGGCTTCTCAGCCGAACTCGGCCGCGCCGGCGGCGCCGTCGTCAACGTCGTCACCCGCTCCGGCACCAATGATTTTCATGGTTCCGTCTTCGAGTACTTCCGCGATCGCGAACTGAACGCCAATACATGGATCAATAACTCCGTCGGGCGCGTTCGCCAGCCCTTCCACGTCAATCAATTCGGAGCCACCCTCGGCGGACCCGTCATCATCCCCAAAGTGTTCAACGGCAAGAACAAGGATTTCTTCTTCTTCAATTACGACGGCCAGCGCCGCACCCTGCCGAACGCCGTATTCCTCGGCACCCCGATTCCAGCCGCTGACCTTGCCAATCCCGCGAATGCCGCCGGAATTGCTCTACTCAACTCGAAGTTGACGCCCTACACGCTGGGCTTCAACCAGGACGTCATCCTGATCAAGAACGACCTCCAAATCAGCGACAAGCACCGCCTGTCCGTCCGCTACAACTCGCAGCGCTTCACCGGCAAGGGCCTCGAATCTTCAGGCAACCAGGTCGCCTTCGAACACTCCGGCGACGCCAAGGTGCTTACCGATACGTTGTCCGCGTCTTTCAGCAGCATCCTCAGCCCAAAGATGATAAACGAATTCCGCTTCCAGTCTCTGCGCGACGACGAACCGAGCGTCGCCTATACCCAGAACGCGGAAACCGTCCTGCGCCAGAATGGCGTTTTAGCCCTGCAATTCGGTTCGAGCGCCATCACCCCGCGCTTCGCCAACATCAAGGGAGTGCAGTTCGCCGACAACGTCACCCGCACCTCCGGCCGCCACACTTTCAAAGCCGGCTTCGACATCAACCACAACAGCATCTCGAACTACTTCGCCGGCAACGCTCGCGGATCGTACACGTTCAACAGCTACTCCGATTATTTCGCCGGAAAGCCCGCGTCGTTCGTCCAGGCCTTCCCCGGCACCGGCACCGACGGTTTCACCACCCACCCCGATTTCACCGAAATCGGACTCTACGTGCAGGACGAATTCCGCGTCACGCCGAAGCTGACCGTCAACTACGGCTTGCGCTACGATCTGGCGCTACTTACCGCGCCGCCCGTCCGCAATCCCGACGCTGGTCTCGCCGCCTTCGGCCTCGACACCTCCGCGCTCAACACCGACAAGAAGGACTTTGGTCCGCGTTTCGGTTTCGCCTACAAGCCCCTCAACACGAATAAATTCGTGATCCGCGGCGGCTATGGTTTCTTCTGGGGACGCATCCCCCAGATCCTGACTTCGACCGCGTACAACCAGAACGGCATCAGCGCCGCATCGCTCACCTTCACCGGTTCCGCGATTCCAACCTATCCGAATAACTTCACGTCGCAGCCCACCGGCCTCGGAACTCTGGCGGCTCCGTCGATTCTGCTGTTCGACAAAACCTTCCAGTCGCCGCTCGTCCTCCAGGGCAGCCTCGGCATCGAATTCGAGCCGGTCAAGAATACAACCATCTCGCTCACCTACCTGAATGTTCGCGGCGAGCACCTCGCCCGCACCCGCGACGTCAACCTGTTCCCGGCCGTCCCGGTCAGTGTCACCTTGGCGGGAATCGGCAACCTCACGCTTCTCCGCTACCCCGGTTTCCAGGGCTCCCCGCAGCGTCCCCTGTCTAAATTCGCCCGCGTCGAAGTCTTCGAAAGCGGCGCCGACAGCTACTATAACGGCTTCACTCTGGCCATGAATCGCCGCTTCTCGCACAACTACACGGTCAACCTGTCGTACACCTTCTCAAAGGCCATCGACACCGCCCCGGACTTCACCAGCGTCGTGCCGTTCAACGGCGGCGACGAGGCGAAGATTGTCCAGTATCCGACCATCCCGTCGCTTGATCGCGCAGCCAGCGTCAACGACCAGCGCCATCGCGTGGTGACCAACTTCGTCTGGGATCTGAATTACTTCAACGGGGCACCCAAGGTCGCCCGCCTGCTGATCGGTGGTTGGCAGCTTAGCGGCACCATCCTCGCCCAGACCGGCCAGCCTTACAGCCTGGCGGTTGGCGGCGATGCCAACAACGACACCAACTCCGCCAACGAGCGCATCCCGCAGTTTGGCCGTAACACGCAGTACGGTCCGACCATCGCCAACTGGGATCTGCGCGTCTCCAAATCGTTCACCATTTACGAACGCATCAAGTTCTCAATGGCTCTCGACGCCTTCAACGCTCTCAACCAGGCCAACTTCCTGGCGAGCAATATTCGCAACGGCAAATACAACTTCACCGCCACGCCTGGCACTCTGAATCCGGTGATCACGTTTACGCCGACCACCAACTTCGGAACCTACGCCAGCCAGACGCTCGATAACCGGATCCTGCAGATCTCCGGCAAGATCACGTTCTAACCGTTAACCAGAAGCGCCTCTTTCGAGGCCCTTGTATTTCGCAAACGGACTCGGCGCGCAACTCATCATTGCGCGCCGATTTCTTTTACTACTTTGCGATTCGTCCGGTCGATCGATAACACCAGAGACTTGCCGCCTCCAGGACTGGTTGCGTGTTCGTCCGCCAGGAAGATCGCGGCGATCAGGTCGATCTTTCCGTCCGCTGTGGAGCCGCGGCTTTCCAGCCGATACTCACCCGCCTTCCAGCCCTTCGAAGCCAGGTACGAGCCGGCAATCGTGTTTGCAATTCCAGGTTCCATGGAGACCCGCATCAAGCCGGTCGCCGAGTTGTACATCATGAAGGGTCCGAGCCAACCGCTGGTTACATCGAAATTATTCTTCGGATAGTACTGCTGCTCGTACCGCCACACCATGTCCAGCTTCTCGCCGGTTTTCTTCTTCCACAGCAGCCGGTAATAGGCATGCCGCCGGAACCACGCTGTGCGAGTCATGATCTTGATATCGAAAAAGGTCGGCCACGCCAGCCAACTGTGATCCAACGTCAGCGTAACTTCATCTCCGGCATCCGGCGAAAAGTCGATTTCAGACCGGTCACTCGGCAGCGTCAATCGCTTGCCAAGCGGAAACGAGTGGCCGGAACTTACGAGAAACAGCCGGCTCGATGCGTCCGATCGAAATCCGGTGTCCGACCTCATGTTGTCGAAACCAACGAAAACCAGACTCAACTCGCCGATCCGGAATCCGCCGTCGTACCGGAGGCCCGCGGTAGAAAGAGACGCGACGCGCGCCGTGGTGAAACGATCCAGCCAAATCGATACCGGCCTGCTCCCAAAAATCCAGAGAAGCAGGAAGACCACCGTACCGATCGCCGTCCGAATGAGAATTACCCGCACGATGTAGAGTCCCAGATCAGGGCTTCAAAAGTACAGGCTTGGCGAATTCCGCTTCGAGCGCGCGCAGCGTCTCCGGACTCCACTTCCGCTCGTAGCCCAAATACGTCGAAACGCACAGGAAATCGGAAAGCCTCTGCGCCATCTCATGCCGCCGCGCCCAATGGAATTGCGCCGTCTCGAACCCATCCAAGCCGGGAAGCGCCGGACCTCCCACAGTCTTTTGAAACGCCGGAGTCAACACACCGTAGTGCCGCACCGCCTCGTGCGGAAAGTTCGCCATCACGTCCGACACGGCGTCGCGCGAATTTCCCGCGATCGGCGTGCCGGCCGTCGGATGCACGTGCTCAAGTCCGGGAGCCACATCGTGCGCCACCAGATCCGCGGCCTCTTCACTCATCGACCGGTAGGTCGTATACTTGCCGCCGGAGATGTGGACGACGCCGTCCTCCGCATTCCAAATCCGGTGCTCGCGCGATGCCGATGTCGCCGAGCCCTTGGAAGGCAGCAGTGGCCGCAGCGACGCATACGTCGAAATCGGTTCGACGCCGGCGTGCTCCGGAAACACCCGCGCCACCACACTCAGCAGGTACTTCGTTTCCTCGGCCGAAATCGCCACGTGATCCGCATCGCCCACATGATCGGCATCGGTGGTTCCAACCAACGTCAAATTTCGATGCGTTCCCCACGGAATGAAGAAAATGATCCGGCCCTGCGTATCGAAATAGGAGATCGCATCCTCGCCCGGAAACAACTGCGGCAGAATCAGGTGCGAGCCGCGGACCAGCCGCGGATGGCTCTCCCCGCTCCACGCGCCCGTGGCGTCCACGATCTTGCGCGCGCGCGTCTCAAAGCGCTCGCCCGCAATCGTATCCCGCAACCGCACATGCCAGACGTCGCTGATTTTCTCCTTCGATTCCACCTCGCAATAATTAGCGGCTATCGCATCGTTGGCGATCGCCTCGAAAATATTCTCGAGAACCAGCCGCGCCGAATGGCTATGCGCATCGTAGAATCGTGCCGCCGCCGTCAGCCCGCGCGTTTCGATTCCCGGCAGCAGCTCCCTCAATTTCGCAAGTGGAACCCGCGTATGCCGGGCAATGTTGCGGGCACCCGCGAACAGGTCGTACATCCACAGGCCGGTCTGATACAGCATCGTGTCGTACCAGCCATACGTCGGCAACAGCAGCGCCTGCGGTTCCACTAAATGCGGAGCGATCTCCAGCAGCGTCGCGCGTTCCCGCAATGCCTCGCGCACCAGCCGGAACTCGAAATACTTCAAATACCGCAGCCCGCCATGAATCAACTGCGAATTCTTGCCCGACGTTCCCGACGCGAAATGATTCTTCTCCACCAGCGCGAGCGACAGCGGATGACCGCCGGTCTTTGCGCGCAATGCAAGGTCGCGCAATGTTCCCGCGCCATTGATTCCGCCGCCCAGGATCAGTACGTCGAACGTCTCCGTCCGTAAGCGATCCACGAACCGGTTGCGGGAGTCCGCCGAGCAGCTGGGCGCTCGAGATGAAAACAAAGCCAAGCAGTCATTATGATAAACTCCGGCACGCCATCACTTCACTACCATGTCCTACGAACAAATCCTCTACGACGTCACCGGCTGGGTCGCCACCATCACCCTCCATCGCCCCGACAAACTCAACGCCTGGACCCGCCACATGGAGCAGGAAGTCCAATCCGCCCTCGAAGCCGCCGCATCGGACGACGCCGTCCGCGCCATCGTGCTCAGCGGATCTGGCAAAGGGTTCTGCGCCGGCGCCGATATGAGCCTGCTTTCCGCGCTCAGCGCCTCAAGCGGTAAAGACGGCGCCGGAAGCCCCATCCGTTCCGAAGATCTCGGCTCCGGCATCGGCGGCTCCGGCCACTTCCGTCGCAAGCATGCCTGGCTCGCCGAAATCCCCAAGCCCATCATCGCCGCCGTCCACGGACCGGCCGTCGGACTCGGTTTCGTCCTTACTCTTTACTGCGACTTCCGCCTTGCCGCCGAAAACGCCCGCTTCTCGACCATCTTCGCCAAACGCGGCCTGGTCGCCGAATACGGCTTGGCTTGGATGCTGCCCCGCATCGTCGGGCTCCCCGCTGCGATCGACATGCTGCTGACCGCGCGCATGGTCGACGCCAGCGAAGCTCTCCAAATCGGCCTCGTCCATCGCGTTCTGCCCGAAGAAGGCTTCCTTGCCGCCGCCCAGGAATTTGCCCGCGCCCTCGCCACCAGCGTGTCCCCCCGCTCGGTCGCCATCATGAAGAAGCAGCTCTATTCCGCCCAGATGCAGGATTTCGCCGCTGCCTATGACTATTCGCTCGAAGAGATGGCCGCCGGCTTTTCGAGTGAAGACTTCAAAGAAGGCGTGGCGCACTTCGTGGAGAAGCGGGCCCCGAACTTCTCAGGCAAGTAATGCATTCCGCCCGGACGGAACCAAGCCAAAGCTTGTTCTCGCGCAATTTCTTCAGCCCTGCGACCGTCCCGTAGAAGCAGCCCTAATATTGAATCGCAAAACCAAGCTGCCCGAATGCAAAATTTGGTTAGATGCAAATTTTCCGCCAAGGACTCTTGACAATTCTTTAGTAGAAGCCTAGATTGGGCTAGTTTAGTTAACGCTGTTCATCTGCTTTAAAAAACTATGGGTGTCCAAGAACGCCGCCTACGCGAAAAGCAGGAGTTGAGGCAGGAAATCCTCGACGCCGCCCGCGACCTGTTCGTCCACGAAGGCTACGACAACGTCTCCATGCGAAAAATCGCGGAGAAGATCGAGTATTCGCCGACGACCATCTACCTCTATTTCAAAGACAAAGCAGACCTTCTCGACCAGCTCTGCGAGGAAACCTTCGCCCGCCTCGAGAAGAAATCCCTGCTCATCGACCGCTCCACCAGCGATCCGCTCGAAGCCCTCCGAAAAGGCCTCAGAGCCTACATCGATTTCGGCATCCGCCACCCGAATCACTACAAACTAACTTTCATGACCGAGATGCAAACGGGCGACGATCCGGATGCCTTCGGCCGTACTCGCGCCGCCGGTCAACGCACCTTTGACCACTTGGCCGGTCAGGTCGCGCAGTGCTCGAAGTTGGGCATCTTCCAGATTCACGACGTGAAAGCCACCAGCCAGATCCTCTGGGCAGCCATCCACGGCATCACCTCCCTCCAGATCGTCAAGCATCGCTTCGACTGGGTCGAGCGCGAGCGTCTGATCGAAGGGATGCTCGACACCGTCCTTAGTGGATTGGGCGCGCCGAAAGCGGTCGGGGTCTAAAAGGCGCAATTTCCCGGACCCGGGCGTTTTCGGCAAATGCTGCGCTCTTCTCCGCGGAGTTATGGAAAGATTTCGCTATCGGCACGTCCGCCGGCTCGACCTCGACCACTCTGTGCGCCATCCGGCTGTCGTCGCCCGGTCCAGCTTCGCTTGAGATTTCATCTTCCCGAACGGAAGCGAATTTTGCGCCTAAATGGAGTCCCATGACGAACATTGCCACAAGACCCAGCAAGATGATGGTCACCACAACGAATGACATCATCGGGACGTAAAGAAGGAACGCACCGATAGAGCCGCTCAACGCCAAGGCCGCGACGACGAAAATTACGATAGCCATGCCCGCCCTAGAGCAACCTGCGGGCCACTCCACGCTGCCGTCTCATGCCGAGCAGCCCGGCAATCCCGATCCCCATCAACACGATCGAACCCGGCTCCGGAACGCCGACCGCTCCCGCATCCACGCTCACATCGTCGATGTCGATTACATTCGGATCGTTGCGCCCAAGAAATTCGAGGCGCGTAGAGGCCCCCGTCGCCTGGACGTTCACCGTGTATGGCGTGAACGCGATCGTCGTCACGTTCTGAATATCGAAGACCTGCGAGCCGTTCCACAGAATCTTGATCTCATTGGGCGTCGTGCCACCGTTGATGCCGCGCAGCCCGATCCAGAAGGACAAGGTATAAGACGTCCCAGCACTCGTCGCCAGATCCTGATAGATCCATGCTCCGAGAGGATCCGGATCGGCCGCGATACAGACCGCGCCAATACAACCGGTGCCCGCGCTCTGCTTCCCCGTATGTGCGTTGGCTGTATCGATGCCCCAGGGGTGCCCGTTGCTCACCCATGGCCCAAACACTTGGTCCTCAAAGCCCGGATTTTGCACAATATTAGCTCCAAAACTCAGGCTGGGCCCGGCCACCAGCATCGACAGAAGTAGTAAGAAACGCATCCATCCCCCGAAACCAACGATTTGCCGCCCGATTGCAACCGCGGCGCGTGCATCTTTGCACAATGGATGGGCGTTAGCGCCGATCGAAATCGATCACGAGGTCGCAAAATTTATTTCGCAGCAGCCGACGCGGAAAACCGCTCCATCGCTTCGAGGAATTTCGCCGCCTTCACCAGTTCG
Organism: Bryobacterales bacterium; assembly: GCA_038210135.1. Taxonomy (GTDB): domain Bacteria; phylum Acidobacteriota; class Terriglobia; order Bryobacterales; family Bryobacteraceae; genus JBBQWZ01. Next base: position 20,192 of record JBBQWZ010000027.1, on the reverse strand, counting down.
ATCAATGCGACAACCTGCTTCGGAACGGACATCGTTGTCACCTCGTTCCCGGCTCAAATCCCACGCGCCCTTCGCGAATCCGCCGCGAGAAATCCGCATCCGTGTCGGCCTGCTTCGCCGCCTCGTTGATCACCGCCTGTTTCGCCAAATCGGCAAACGGCAACCCGCCGCTTTGCAAATCCCCGAGATCGTACAGCATCTGGTCGCCGCGTCCGTTGAAGACCGTGCCCCACGACCATTTCGAGATCCCGCCAATGTGCGCGTCCGACAGGAAATTCGTAATTGGCGTCGAGCAGTTACGCGTGAACGCGTTGTACCACTCGGGCCGCGTGCGCGCCGCGTTCATCCAGCCCACGTATTCGAGAAACAGCCTGCGCGCGTCGTCGGGCCTGGTCATCGTCCGATAGAGCCGCACCGTTTCGCCCTCGCGGTAATTCGTCCGCAGCCGGACCACGTCCCGCTCGTCGGAGGCGATATAGATCAGTTCATACTGCCGGAAGAAGCCGGCAACAGCGGAGTACGTTTCGCCCACTTCCTTGCGAGCTTCGATCGACATCGCGACGTATTGGCCGTCGGCGAACGCGAAGCTCACAATCGCGTGCGCAATCAGTTGCGGACCCCAATTCGACGTATATACATCGACGGCGCGCAATTCGCTCAGACGAACCGTCCGCGTTTCCCAGCCCGGCGTGTACTCGGTCTCCGTCCGGTACTCGAAATGCCGAACGTTGTGAATCCTAACCTGGTCGCCCTGAACCTCAGCCCAACCCAACTCCGCCACATCACGCTGCCAGTTGCGCTGATTCGAGGGCGCAAGCAGAAACCACCAGGTGGTAATCGCGACCAGGCTCATGGATAAGCCGAGCAACGCTCTTCGACGAAAACGAATCAAAGCCGTGAGAGCAAGCAACCCAAAGACAGCCGCAACGAGAGTATTTCCGTCATAGAAAAGCGCTCCGCTGGCCCACGCCGTCCAAAGCGCGACGAAGAAGAACAATGCGCCGATTCCGAACCCACGCAAAGAAAAGCGGCTCGACCCGCGATCAGCCATCAACCCCGAAACTCCCCACCAACCCGATCCAAAGGAAGGCCCATCAGACTATCCTGCCAGCTTTTGAGACGCCGCGGTACCCGCGCAAAATCGGCCGAAAAAGTTGACCCCGCCCATCACCCATTGCTACAGTATCAATGCGGGGTGGAGCAGTCTGGTAGCTCGTTGGGCTCATAACCCAAAGGTCGTAGGTTCAAATCCTACCCCCGCAACCAACCAACCAAAAATTTAGACCCGGCACCAGTAACAACCGACACCTGTTAACTCCCATTCTGGGAGTTTTTGCTTTTTGGGCCAGAAATTCACAAGAATCGCATCCCGCGCCGACGTACCGGCAAACTGGTCCCACTCCTCATAGAAACGGCGGCTCGGCTCATCTTCCCCACAATGCCGCGAAGTAAGTGCTTCCCATCAAGGCAACCGACCCGGTCACGCGACCACCAAAAATAATCCGCCCCACGCCATCAACCACATCCATCCCATCCGCAACCTGACCCACACCCGCCACATGACCCCGCCAGGTACCCTCAAGCCGGATGCAATCCGCATCCCGAAAGAGGACCCTCACATGACCCCCACCGCGACTCGCACCGAGACCAACAAAGCCAACGCGCAGCACTCCACCGGACCCCACTCCACGGAAAACACCCGCTTCAACGCCCGCCGCCACAACCTGACCGGCCACACCTTAATAATGACCAGCCACGAACTCGCGGCCTACACCAAATCCAGCCGCGCCCTCAACTACGACCTCGATCCGCAAGGCGAATCCGAGGAGCGCCTCGTCCAATCCATCGCCGACGCCCAATGGCAACTCGACCGAGCGAGAGCCATCGAGCAGAATCTCTTCTTCGAACTCACCACCCAAAACCTGCCAGCCGATGAACCCGCCCCCGGAGAAGCCGGACTCGATTGGGCCCAAGCCCAAGCCAAAGCCTTCCTCGAAAACAGCAAACAATTCGACCTGCTAGCTCGCTACGCCACCCGCTTCCAACGCCAAATCCTCCAACTCCACGCGACCTTGGCGAAAGCGCAAAAAGACCGCCGAGCCCTTGAAAACGAGCGCGCCGAAAACCAACTCCGCATCGGCTCCGACTCGCTCCACGAATACGTAAATGGCAATCGCCACAACAAAAAACACCGCACTGGCTTCGTTTCGCAAAACCACCAAAACACCGATCGAGGAGGCCCCGTAACCCCCGAAGAACTCCGCCGCTTCCTCCCCAACCAAGTGAAAAACAGCGCCGCCTAACCAAAAAAATCCAACCCAGAACTCAAGCGCCCACCCCCAAATCCGAGCCGCGCCCAAAGTGCTCCGAAGGAGCACGTCGGAAGCGGACCCGACCGCCCGACAAACGATGGAGTTTCGAAAAGGCGCTAGACAATCGAAAGCTGGCGTGAGAAATGCGTCCTCAGGCAGTAACCTGTACGGCGTTTCCGCCCGTTTCCATCCTGGCCCTCTCCCGGTCGGTCAACCGCTCCAGCCTGGCAGGAACGTATTTGTGCCAGGGCGTTCCTGCGATCGGATCCCGGTCGGACGTATTGGTCAGTTCGTTGAGCGAAACACCACGCCGATCCAGCGTTCCGTCATGACGTTGGTAGTCGATTCCGTACCCGTTCGGTAGCGACACATGCCCTGCCTGGATTTCCGGCATGAGTTCGACTGGGGCCAGGACGCTGCCCCGCCGGGTGATCAAACGCACCCAGTCGCCATTCCCGCAGCCCAGCGCCGCGGCATCGTTGGGGTTGATGCGGAGCGTGCCGAACTCGCCCTTCCTGTGCCAGGACGGGTCACGGACGGAGGTGTTACTGGTGCTGCTCCGGCGCTCCCCGGCAGAGAGAATCAGCGGATAGGCAGGGTCTTTGGGGGCCGGCTTCGCATCCAGGCTCGCGAGTTCCGGCAACAGTTCGTCGAGGCACAGATTGATCTGATTGCCACGGAGTCGAACCGCCTTCCAGCTGTCCGCATATTCACTGACCGCGAATACCACCCCCGACCATAATGACTGTCATCGAGTTCGCCGAGCGCCCCGACCAGCCTCGCGTGAATCTCGGCCTCGGTGAGAGTGCCGGCACGGGGCTCGAACAAGGGCTGCCGCAGTTGGAATCCACGAACCCTGATCGGCAATCCAAGGAGAATAGAGCGTTTCCCAGTCCGGGCACCGCCGCGAAGCTCATTTTCTCCGTTTTATCCACGATGCCGAATAGCGGATCGGAGGTTCAGAAGGCACCGCCGTTGTTGAAATCGCCGATCGCGGTTCCCAGCCGCCTGCAAATCTTCCAGTCCATCCAATTTGAGAGACACACTGCGCCTCTGTGACGGCTCTACTTTGCAGACCCTTTCTTACCCTCGAAGGGCTGCTGCGGCATGCCAGGCAAACAATAAGATAGTAATTCGATGGATCAAGGTCAAAAGCTCGCGCGTCCAGAAACGGAACCGGATCGCGCGCCCGATTTCAGGAAGCTGTTTGATGCCATCCCTGGCCTTTATCTCGTGCTGCATCCCAATTCGCCCACCTTTTCAATAGCCGCCGTCAACGCAGCGTACACCCAGGCGACCCTCACTGAGGGCTCGAAAATCCTTGGGCGCCCCTTGTTCGAAGTGTTTCCCGACAACCCGAACGATCCGAGTGCGAGCGGTGTACGGAACTTGAAGGCTTCGCTCGAGCGCGTGCTGGCGACGAAAGCCGCCGAAACCATGGCGGTACAGAAGTACGATATCCGCCGGCCCGAGTCGGAAGGCGGCGGCTTCGAGGAGCGCTACTGGAGTCCGGTCAATTCGCCCTTGCTCGATGATTTCGGGCGAGTCGAATTCATCGTCCATCGCGTCGAGGACGTCACTGACCTTGTTCGGCTGAGACAAGTCGAAAAGGAAAGCGGACAGCTGAAAGACGATCTTCGGGCGCGCGCCGGCCGCGCGGAAGCGGAACTCACGATGCGAGGCCGTCAGCTCGCCGAATATCAGGGAATCCACGAGCAAACCGAACGAAAATTGGCGGCCAGCGAAGCTCGTTTCGCGATGGCGTTCGCCGAAGCTCCGGTTGGGATGGTTTTGGCGACGCCCGAAGGACGCGTCCTTGAAGCCAATCAGGCCTTTCTCAACCTGCTCGGAGTCGAGCGGAATCAGTTGGTCGGCCACGATTCCGTCTTCTTTACTCATCCCGACGATATGGTAACGACGCCGGGTTTCGACTCCTCGCTTTTCGGGGACTCTCCTTCCGCCGCGACTTTCGAGAAACGCCACGTACGGAGCGATGGAGAGGTCCTGTGGGTTCGCATTTCCGCAACCATGCGCCGCGACGACGAAGGCAACGCGATGCAACTGATCGGCATCGTCGAAGATATCACCGAGCGAAAGCTGGCTCAAACAAGGTTGGAGCGGCAATGGCAGAACTTCGACGCCGCTCTGTCGCATATTCCAGACTTCACATATATCTTTGATCTCGAAGGCCGCTTTACCTACATTAACCGCGCGTTGCTTTCTTTATTGCAAAAATCCTTTGCTGAGGTCCGCGGAAAGAATTTCTTTGAACTGGATTATCCGCCGGAACTGGCAGCTAAGCTACAGCGTCAAATCCAGGAAGTCATCACCACGAGAAATCCGGTACGGGATCAAACGCCGTTTACCGGGCCCGACGGCAACAGCGGATATTACGAATATATCTTCGCACCTGTTTTTGACAAAAACGGCGGCGTCGAAGCGGTTGTTGGCACCACGCGCGATATCACCGAACAGAACGTAGCCGCCCAACAAATCGAAGAGGATCGTCGGCGCTGGCGGGACCTGCTGCTGCAGACGCCCGCCGCCATCGCCGTCATGCGCGGTCCGGATCACACCTTCGAATGGGCCAATCCGGAATTTCTTCGCTTGCTGGGCAAGCCCTCCGGCAGCGTGATTGGCCGCACCGTTATGGATGCGGTCCCCGAAGTCGCTGGTCAACCGTACATAAATCTGTTGGACGGCGTCCTCAAAACCGGAGAACCCTTTGAAGGGCACGAGATGCCCCTGCGCCTGTTGACGAACAGCGGAGAGAGGAAAGAAATCTATGTGAATTTCGTCTATCTCCCGACGACCAACTCGGCCGGCGTGATCGACGGTGTGTTTTGTCACGCCACGGATGTCACGGAGATGGTGGTCGCGAGAAAACAGATCGAAGAAAGCGAAGCGCAATTTCGTATTCTCGCGGAAACGATTCCCCACCTTGCATGGATGGCCGAGGAAAAGGGCGCCATTTTCTGGTACAACCGCCGCTGGTACGAGTTTACCGGAACACGATTTGAGGATATGAAAGGCTGGGGCTGGCAGAGCGTTCACGATCCCGCCGTCCTGCCGGAGGTCCTTCGACAGTGGGAGCAAGCCATCGCCGATGGCGCGCCGTTCGAGATGATCTTTCCCCTGCGCGGCGTCGATGGAGCGTTCCGATCCTTCCTGACGCGGGTCGAGCCTGTCAAGGATAGCGCCGGCAACGTGGTCCGCTGGTTTGGAACCAATACCGACATTACCCAGCAGCAACTGACCGAAGATGCCCTGCGAAGGACCAATCGCGAGCTGGAGGAATTCGCTTTTGTGGCCAGCCACGACTTACAGGAACCGCTGCGAATGGTCAACATTTACACCGAATTGATCCTCCGCGAACAGCGGGAGCCCAACGAGACCATTGCTCAATACGCGGATTTTGTGCGCCGGGGCGTTACGCGCATGGACGCGCTGATTCACGACCTCTTGTCATTCTCGAAAACGGTGCATTCGGAAGCGCCAGCCAATCAACGTGCTGACTTGGCGCAGGCGCTGGAACAAGCGTTGGCGATGCTCGCGGGCCGCATCGAGGAAACCAAGACTGAAATTCACGTGGAAGGTCTTCTGCCGGTGGTGCGCGGAGATACCAGCCAACTGATGCACGTCTTCCAAAACATAATTTCGAATTCCATGAAATATTGCAAAGAAAATGTGCCGCCCGTGATTCGAATCGCAGTGACGCGCGCCGCGGACCGGTGGACCATTGCCGTGGAAGACAATGGCATCGGTTTCGATCAAAAATACGCAAGCCGGATTTTCGGGTTGTTCAAGCGGCTGCACAAGGACGAGTACAAAGGGACTGGCTTGGGTCTCGCGATCTGCAAGCGCATCGTCGAAGGGTACGGCGGAACCATCGGCGCGGAAGGCCGACTCGGCGTGGGCGCCACTTTCCATCTCTCCCTCCCCGTTCTCGAAGTTCGTCCATGACGATCGGAATTCTGCTGGCCGAGGACAATCCGGGCGACGTGTTGCTCGTCAAAGTGGCCCTCGAGCAGCATCAGATCGATTACGACTTGCGCGTCGTTCGCGATGGCGCTGAAGCCATGGAATTTGTTTCGCACATGGGAGAAAGCGGCCCATGGCCAATTCGTCTCTCCTGACGCTGACCGATTGCGGCCTGTACTGCCCCGCCGGAGATTTTCATATCGACCCCTGGCGGCCCGTCGAACGCGCTCTGATCACCCATTCGCACGCCGATCACGCCCGCGTCGGGATGAAGAGCTACCTCACCGTTTCGCAAGGGGCCTCCATCTTACGCGCCCGCGTCGGAGAGGACGCCGCCATCTCGACCGTCGCCTACGGAGAATCCATTCCGCTCGGTGACGCGCATGTCTCCTTTCATCCCGCCGGGCACATTCTCGGATCCTCCCAGATCCGCGTCGAATCGCGCGGCCAAGTCTGGGTCGTCTCCGGAGATTATAAAATCGCCGTCGACGCAACCTGCGAACCATTCGAGCCGATTCGGTGCCACGGTTTCGTGACCGAAGCGACCTTCGCCCTCCCGATCTATCGCTGGAAACCACAGGAAGACACCTTCGCCGAAATCAATCAGTGGTGGCGGGCAAATCGCGCCGCGGGCAAGGCCAGCGTCTTATATGGATACGCGTTAGGCAAGGCGCAGCGCATGCTCGCCGGAATCGACCCATCGATCGGACCCATCTTCACCCATGGCGCCGTCGAGCGGCTCACGCAAATCTACCGCGACGCTGGCGTGCCTTTGCCGCCGACCCATTACGCCATGTCGGCCGGAAAAAAAGATTTCGCCGGCTCGCTAATCCTGGCCCCGCCATCCGCGAATGGCAGCCGCTGGATCCGCCGCTTCGGCGATTTCTCAACCGCGCTCGCCTCCGGCTGGATGCAGATTCGCGGAGCCCGCCGCCGGCGCGCCATCGATCGCGGCTTCGTTCTCTCCGACCACGCCGACTGGCCCGGCCTGCTCAACGCGATCCGCGCGACCGCCGCCGAAACCATTTGGGTCACCCATGGACAAAGTGAACCGCTCGTCCGCACCCTCATTGAACAGGGCCTCGATGCCCGTGCCGTCCAAACCGAATTCGAAGGCGAACTCGACGAGCAAGCCGCACTTCCGGAAGCGGACGAAACGGCGGACGCATGAAGCAATTCGCACAGCTCTTCGACCAGATGGACGCGACCAACAAAACCAACGCCAAGGTCGCGGCCATGGAGCGCTATTTTCTCGAAGCCCCGCCGGCCGACTCCGCCTGGGCCGTTTTCTTTTTGTGCGGAGGCAAGCTGCGCGCGCCCGTTCCGATGCGCCTGTTCCGCGCCTGGGCCATCGAAGTGGCCGAAGTGCCGGAATGGCTCTTCGACGACTGCTACGAAGCGGCCGGAGATTTCGCCGAGGCCGCCGCGCTCTTATTTCCGAATCCGAATGCCACCATCGAAGACGATCAGCCACTGGCCGACTGGGTCGAGAATCGCCTCGCCGTCCTGCGCGCTCTGCCGGAGGGCGAGCAGAAGCTACTGATTTTCGATTCCTGGAATCGGCTGAACGCTCGCCAGCGATTCGTTTGGAATAAATTGATCACTGGCGGATTTCGCGTCGGCGTGTCGAAAGCTCTGGTCATTCGCGCGATTTCTCTCGCCAGCAAAATTCCCGAAGACGTCATCGCGCATCGGCTCATGGGCGACTGGGCGCCGTCCACCTCCGCGTGGGATCAACTTCGCGCGACCGACAATACCGACGCAACCGTCAGCCGCCCGTACCCGTTCTGCCTCGCCCATCCGCTGCAAGCTCTGCCGGACTCACTTGGTTCCGTCGGAAACTGGCTCGCCGAATGGAAGTGGGACGGCATTCGCGCGCAGGTGATCCGCAGGGAAGGGAAGGCTTTCATCTGGTCGCGCGGCAACGAGCTGATCACCGAACGCTTCCCCGAAATTGTCGAGCTGGCCGCGAGTCTTCCGGACGGCACCGTCGTCGATGGCGAACTCGTCGGTTGGCAGTCCGATTGTGTCCTGCCCTTCGCCGATTTGCAGACCCGCATCGGCCGCACCAAACTTTCGAAGTCGATCCTCGCACGAGTTCCCGTCACGCTGCTCGCGTTCGACCTGTTGGAGTTCAATCGCGAAGACATCCGCGGCCTTCCGCTGCGCGAACGGCGCGCGATGCTGGAATCGTTGGGAATCCGCCTATCGCCCGCGATCCATGCGGCCTCCTGGGAAGATCTCACGAGCGAACGCCTGAAGGCAAGGGACCTCGGTTCCGAAGGCCTGATGCTCAAGCGCCTCGATTCGCCCTACAACGTCGGCCGTGAAAAGGGCATCTGGTGGAAATGGAAAATCGATCCGTATAGCGTGGACGCCGTCCTCATTTACGCCCAAAAAGGCAACGGCAAACGCGCCAGCCTGTTCACCGATTACACTTTCGGCGTCTGGAGCGACTCCAAACTTGTGCCCTTCGCCAAAGCCTATTCCGGCCTGACCGACGAAGAGATTCGCGACGTCGATCGCTTTATCCGTCAGAACACGCTAGAGAAATTCGGTCCCGTTTCAACAGTGAAGCCGGAGCTTGTGTTCGAAATCGCCTTCGAAGGAATTCAGCAATCGACCCGCCACAAATCCGGCGTTGCCGTGCGCTTTCCCCGCATGGCGCGTTGGCGTCAGGACAAGCGCCCCGAAGACGCCGACTCGATCGAGACCGTCAAGGCCCTGCTCGAAGCCTCATAAAGGCTGGCACCGCGGACACCAGAACGTAATCCGGGCATCGACACCTTGCTTGCGCGATTCAATGCTCGTTCCGCACCGGCGGCATGGTTCGCCGCGCCGCCCATACACCCACAAACGCTCCGAAGGATTCGAGCGCCCCGTCGTTCTGCGGAATCCCGTGTACGTCACGATCCGGTCGCCCGACGAATCGGATACGTTCGCCAGCATGAATTTCCGCGCGTTCGCAACCAGCGCCGCCAACTCGTTCTTCGTCACCGCTTGGACCAATCGAAATGGATTCACGCCGCTCGCGAAACTGACCTCCGACTTGAACACATTGCCCAAGCCTGCAACGATCGACTGACGCAGCAGCGCCACTCCAACCTCGAGATCGGGATGCGCCGCAATCCGCTCTTCAGCGAGTACTGCGTCGAACTCCGGCGCAAGAATATCGGGACCCAGTCGAGGGACGCTCCGATGCCGCAGCAGCGATTGCGCCGTGTGGAATTCGGCGATCGGAACGTGGAACGCTACCGCCACATACGTTTCCGTCCCAACCACAACTCGCATTTGCTGACGTCCCCGCTGCCAGGCCTCGCCCGTGCGATAGATATGCCAACTCCCGCTCATCAGCATGTGCGTCAGCAGAATCAAGTCGCCCGAGAACTTCATGTGGATCCACTTGCCCGTCGCCTCCACGGATTCGACCGTCCGCCCACGAAGCGGAGCGTCGTCGTCGATGCGCGACAGCTGTGGAAGCTGCGTCTCGAACCGCGTCACGACGTTGCCGGCCAGCGCCCGGTTCAGCGTGCGCGCCGCCCGGTATATTGTGTCGCCCTCGGGCATCTATCCGGCTACCGCCTCGTCATCCTCTTCTTCTTCGGCACCCATCGTCGCCGCCGTCGTACGCCGCATTTGAAATCCGAAGGTCGTTGCTTGAAATCCGGCCTCTTCCAAGAACTTCGCTAGAAAATGTTCGTTCGCCGGAGCCTCATTGATCGTGCCGATCAACAATCCACTCCGCCGCGACTGCCTCTGAATCGCAACGTCCGCGAGTTTCTGCGCGATCGCGCGCGCCACCCGGCTCCGATCCGGTTCTTCTTCCGGAAGCATCACTCGGATCGCCGGATTGCGCCGTCGCAGGAACGCCACCAGTTGCCCGTCCACCAGCACCACGCTCGCGCCCGCCGCCCGCGACATCGTATGCTCCGCGCCTTCCGCGACCCACGGCAGCAGGCTCCCATACGGATTCGCCGGATCCGATGCCGCCAGATGCACGGCGTCCGCCCGATCCGCCGGATGCCGCAAACTCCGCAACATATCCACCGCGGCGGGAGTCGCAAATTGCGCCGCGCCCATTCCCGCGACGAACATCCCGCGCCGAACCCATCCGCTTTCTTCCATGATTTTCAGTGCCGGATAAATCGACGGATACCCGCCCGCAACGTTTTCCGCCGCCGCTGTTTCGCGCATCACGATCCCGTTTCGAGCCAGCAACTGTTGCGAAACCGCCGCTGCCCATTCCGCCGCGGTCGGAGCAGCCGCGATCCGCTGCCGGACCAGCGACCAGCGTCCTTGCCCCACGTTTTCGCCACGCCGCGCACGCATTCGCCGCACAAAATCCGGCGAGCCCGGCGGAGCATACGGCTGTGATGGCCGCGAAGTCTCATTCTCTTTGCGCGCCAAAAACGCACGCAGCGGATTCAGGGTGTCGTTCGTAATCAAGCCCGCCCACGTCAATTCCCAAAGCGCATCGGTGGTGTCATTCGGAAATCCGCCGCCGATCGCCTGATGGATCGCAGGCTGAAACGAAGCCCCTTGTTGACCCAGATAATCCAGGATCCGCGTGGCCGTTTCCGACAGCCGCTCCGGCGGCTTTTCGAAGAAATCCGGCCGCGTCAACCGGCCCAGCGCTTCGACCAGATACAAACAGATTCGCCCATCGCGCCGGCCCAGCGGCTCCTTCCCCACCCAGACAATTTCACCGGCCGCCAGCAGCGCATCCAGGTCCGCCGGCTTATAATTCCGCACCCGCGACGGCAGAATCTCGCGTTCCAATTCCGAGGCGATGAGCTCCGCGCCTTGCAGGATCTCGATCGCATCGAGCAGCGCATCGGCCCCTTTGCGCGGTGCTGTAACTCCCTGCCATCGACCCACCAGTCGTGCAAAAACATGCTGCTCCGCCGGAACTACTTCGCGCCGCAACCGCGAAAGCGTCTTGCGCCGGATCTGCTGCAGCACGTCCGGATCACACCACTCCATGTGCGTTCCGCCGGGCCGAAATTCGCCTTCGAGCAACTTGCCCTCGCCATGCAACGCGCGCAAGTGTCTGTCTACTTCCTCAGCCGACAAGCCGTACCGCCCAGCCGCATCGGCTGTTGTAAACGGACCGCGAGTCCGCGAATACCGGCGCAAAAGCCCACTCAGAGGATTCGCCACCGGCTCGAGAAAGGTCTCCGCCAAACCGGGCGGTAGCGGAACGCCCAACGCATCGCGATATCGCGCCGCGTATTCCACCGGAATGAACCGCGCCTGCCCACCCAGACGAATCCGCACCACACGCCGAGACGCGGCCAACTGATCGACCGTGGACGCGACCGCCGGCGAAAAGCTTCGCGCCGCCACCTCTTCCGCCGTCAGATCGCCGAGCTTCAACAGAAGATCGTGGACGCCATCCGCGTGCTTCGCGTGATACTCCGGATCGAGCGACTGCAACTGCGCTTCCACCTCGTCCACCGCCGCTTTGTCCAACAATTCGCGGAAATCCGTGTCGCCTAGAATCTCCTGCAGCTGCGATTGGTCTATCGACAACGCCTGCGCGCGCCGCTCCGCTAACGGCGCATCGCCGTCATAAATGTAATTCGCGATGTAGGAAAACAACAGCGCCGATGCAAACGGAGAAGGCCGCGTCGATTCGACCATCGTCACCCGAATGTCCCCTCGTTCAATTTTCTTGAGAACATCGGCCGCACTAGCCAGGTCCAACACATCGCGCACACATTCACGATACGTTTCGAGCAAAATCGGAAACGACGAGTACCGCGAAGCCACCGCCAGCAGGTCCGCGGACCGCTTCCTCTGCTGCCACAACGGAGCACGAACCCCGGCCCTGCGCCGCGGCAATAGCAACGCCCGCCCCGCCGCTTCGCGGAACTTCGCCGCGAACATCGAGGTATTGCCGAGCTGCCGCAGTACCAGATCCTTTAACTCCGCCGCCGACGGCAACAGCGCCTCCGCGTCCAGCGCTTCTTCCCCTTCGGGCACGCGGATCACAAAGCCGTCGTCGGACCACATCGACTCCACATCCATGCCACGTTCCGCCCGCAGCTTCGCGCCCACCGCCATGCACCACGGCGCGTGGACTCGGCTTCCGAACGGCGTTAGAACGCACACCCGCCAATCGCCCAGCTCATCGCGGCAGCGCTCGATGACGATGTCCTCATCGCTCGGAACTCGCCCTGTGGCGAGCGCCTGATCGTCCAGGTAGCGCATCAGATTGATAGCCGCATTCTCGTCGAGGTCGTGATCCTCAATCAGCTTCGAATGCGCCAGCGGTCGCGGAAGCAGCAACAGCTCCCGCGTCATCTCGCCGATCCGCTGGCCGAATTCCGAAGGCCGCCCCGCCGTGTCGCCGTGCCAAAACGGCATCTTGCCCGGCTCACCCGGAGCAGGCGAAACCGACACGCGGTCGTGCGTGATCTCTTCAATCCGCCAAGTGGACGCGCCGAGAATGATCGTGTCGCCCGTTCGACTCTCAAACACCATTTCTTCATCGAGCTCGCCCACCCGCGCGCCCCGCGTCGAACCCACCAGAAATACCCCGAACGTTCCGCGATCCGGAATCGTGCCGCCGTTGATCACCGCGACCCGCCGCGCTCCCTCGCGCGCCGTAATCTGCCCCGATACGCGATCCCACGTCAATCGCGGGCGCAATTCGACGAATTCATCCGACGGGTACCGGCCCGCCAACATGTCGAGGACGCTCTCGAACATCGACCGCGGCAGCGACGCAAACGGAGCCGATCGCGTCACCGCGTCGTACAGCTCGTCCACGTTCCACGCATCCATCGCCACCATCGCGACCAATTGCTGCGCGAGGACATCCAGCGGATTTCGCGGATAGCTCACCCGCTCCACGTTGCCCTGGTGCATGGCTCGGGTCATCGCCGCGCACGCCACCAGATCGCCGCGATACTTCGGAAAAATCACCGCCGACGACACACCGCCGACATGATGGCTGGCTCTGCCGATGCGCTGCATGCCGCTCGCGACTGAAGGCGGCGACTCCACCTGGATCACCAGATCCACCGCGCCCATATCAATGCCGAGTTCGAGCGACGATGTCGCGACGATGCCCTTCAACGTCCCGGTTTTCAGCCGTTCTTCGATTTCTTTCCGCTGCGCCGCCGCGACGCTTCCGTGATGCGCCCGCACCAGGACCTCGCCCGCCAGATCGTTCACCGCCCCCGAAATTCGTTCCGCCAAACGCCGGCTGTTTACGAAAATCAGGGTCGATTGATGCGCCTGTACCAGCTCCAACAACTTCGGATGAATCGCGCTCCAGATCGACGCCCGCACCGGACCCTGCGACGCCGGGCCGCTCGGAATTGGCTCGATCTCGTCCAGCCGCTTCATGTCCTCGAGCGGAACTTCAATCCGCAAATCCAACCGCTTCGGAGTGCTCGCGTCCACGATAGTCACCTTCCGGTATCGCGGAGCCATTACGCTCGATTCGAATTCGCCGAGGATCTCTTCTCCGCCAGCCTCCATCTTGTGAACTGCAACGGGCTGCCCGCCCTCCGTTCCGCCCAGGAATCGCGCCACTTCTTCAAGCGGACGCTGTGTCGCCGACAACCCGATCCGCTGCAGCTTCCGCTTCGTCAATTGCTCCAACCGCTCGAGCGAAAGCGCGAGATGCGAACCCCGCTTGCCCGGAACCAGCGCGTGAATTTCATCGACGATCACCGTCTCGATCGACCGCAACGTTTCGCGCACGTTCGAAGTCAGCATGAGATACAGCGACTCCGGAGTGGTAATCAGGATGTCCGCCGGACGCCGTGCAAACCGCGCGCGCTCCCCCGGCGGAGTATCGCCCGTGCGAATCGCAATCGCCGGTTCGTACACCTCGACGGTCTGCTTCCGCGCCATTTGCGCCACACCAACCAACGGCGAGCGGAGGTTTCGCTCGACATCCACCGCCAGCGCTTTGATCGGGGATATATAAAGGACGCGGCACCGCTCCGCCAGCGCCGGCGGAGGCACGAACATCAGCCGATCGATGCACCACAGAAACGCCGTCAGCGTCTTGCCCGTTCCGGTCGGAGCGAGAATCAACGTCGAGTCGCCCCTCGAAATCGCCGGCCACCCCAGCATTTGCGGCTTCGTCGGACCCGCGAAAACAGCCTCGAACCACTCCCGCACCGGAGCGTGAAATGCCGCCAACGGATCGGCCAGTTCGGCCACCGTCACGGGAGGTTTCTTTACGCTCTTGCGGCTGCTAGACATCAAAGGTAATCAAAGTCCACTCGCGGCCTGGTTTTTTCATATCGCCAATGAGCGTGTTCACGCCTTTTTCAAAAGAGAAGCGCGCGGAACGAAAATTACGGAAATTGCGAATGCGAAGTTCGGAAATATGCATATGCCTCGACTCACCTACCCGCGCGGTCAATGGCGTTCCGTAGCTTCGGAACGCCCAAGCCATCAATGAGTTAGCATACTGCAAGTCGCGCATCTTGTCCGAACACGGAAGCGCGGTTGCTCTTTGGTTACAACACAGATCGGCGGCGTCCGAAACACAACCTTCTGTCTCGATGCGGAATCGACAGGATCACTACAGCTACAAAAACGACTACAGCCATTTTCTCGGGTTCCGAGAAAATGGCTGTATTTTATTCATTCTATTGGTCGCGGCGAGGCGATTCGAACGCCCGACCCCCTGCGCCCAAGGCGGATTCCATTGTGGGAGGAAATCGGCTTGTTATCTGGCATTTTCGTTTCAACCAGATCCGCGCGCCGTGTTGCGAAGCGTAGAACCCCGTTGTGCCCGGAGGCGGGCATCGTCTACATTTCTATCTACAGCGAAGATTGCTTTCCAGTTCCGGCCGGGCGTCTCCGCCGGTTGGAAATCCGTATCGTCAGCCTCTTGCCGAGTAGTTGAGCGGCTCGCGCCATCGTCTCGATGGAAACTGAAACGTTGCTCGGATCGAGCAATCGATCCAACTGCGACCGGCTCGTATGAAGTTCCTGTGCCATCGCCAGCTTGGTTTTCTTCTTCTGGTGCATCGCCTGACTAAGCTGCCAAGCCAAGACGCGTTTGATGGCTACGGCCTCAACCTCTTCGCGGATGCCATCTTCTTCCAGCAAGCTCTCAAAGCTCGATCCACTGTGGTCGGGTCTCTTTTTCATGGCAAGTGCCTTCATCGCGTCCCCTTTTCGTGCATTCTCTTGTTAGCACGCGCAAGATTCAGATCCGTTACCGGCGTGCGCTGCGATTTCTTGATAAACGCATGTAGCAATATCATTCGTCCCAGTCTGTCGATTTAGAACAACACCCGCGCCGCGCGATTTCGAGACAAGCCGGTGCGAACCTCAAGAACTCCGTCTTCGAGCGGACGGCAGACCGGCATCCCAATAGGCCAGCCAAATTCGACGGTTTGAATGTCATAGCCGACGAGTCGCCGATCCTCGCGAGTCAAGCGCTTGAGCCATTCCCGGACGGGTTCGCCTCCGGCAGCCGTTCTGAAGAAGATCGCCGGAACGCGTTTCGCCAGTTTCTCGGACACCTTCGAGTGTACCATGACAGGTACATCAAGACGCAGGCGGTATGCCACATTGGCCAGTCGTAATATCCAAAAAGCCGGACTCGCAAACGATGTCAGGCGGCGCGATCATAATAGTTGAGCATTCCACCGAGGCGGCTTCGGGATCGCACCGGTGTCCTCCGCAGAAACTTCGTCCGGCGGTGGACTGCAGTCGTATCTACTTGTAACATCGCGACTTGCTGACGACTCTCAGTGCGGTCATTTGCGCCTGCAAGAACTGTGCGTTCGCAACCGCCTCGAAACTTGCAAAGTCGGGGCTTCCCGATGCGATTCTGCGGCGATCAGAGAGGCTCTTGCAACCCGTTGATATTCGGCTGCACGCTCTCGATGAATCCTAACTTCTTTTAGGGGCAAGGTACAAGGCGTCCTCCCGGCAATGCGGGTTTTCGACTGAAGTGTTCCGATTCTGTAACCCGATGGGAGACGGCGCTGGCGAGACTCCAGCACTGATAGGCCGTTGATCGCCTCGCGGTCAAGGCCCGGCGATAGAGTAATTGTTGATCACTTTTCTTCGCCTACTTTTTTCGTCCCGTGCCTCGCTCCTCGCCGAGAACCTGTTTCTTCGCAAACAGCTCGCGCTCTTTCGAGAGCGCAAGGTGAAGCCCGCGAGGATTGGGCGTGCGACGCGCCTAACGATGTTGGCGTTGGCGCGATTCTTTGACTGGCGGGACGCGCTCATCGTGGTTAAGCCGGAGACGTTCATCAAGTGGCATCGAACGGCGTTTCGTATGTTCTGGCGTTGGAAATCGCGAAAGGTCGGACGACCGATCTTGCCCAAGAATCTGCGCGAGCTCATACGCCAGATGGATCGCGAGAATCCGACTTGGGGTCAAGGGCGGATCGCTGACGAACTACTCCTCAAGCTCAGTATCAAAGTGTCCGCGAGAACGGTCGCCAAGTATCTCCGTGCGGACCGGCCTCGCGGCGGGACCAACGGGCAGCGCTGGTCTACGTTTGTCCGAAATCATGCGAAGGAAACGGTCGCATGCGATTTCTTCGTGTCCGTGACCGCGACGTTTCGCATCCTTTATGTGTTCGTTGCGATGGAGATCGGCTCGCGGCGAATCTTGCATACGAACGTCACCACGAAGCCAACCGCCGAATGGACGACGCAGCAGTTCCGTGAGTTTCTGGCGTTCGATCATCCGTACAAACTTGTCATCCATGATCGCGATTCCATTTTCTCGACCGCTGTGGATCACGCTTTGAAAGGATTCGGCGTGCGCGTTCTGAAGACGCCGATCCGTTCGCCGACAGCGAATGCGTTTTGCGAGCGTGTGATCGGAACGATCCGCCGGGAGTGTCTGGATTTCCTGATCCCCCTCAACCAACGCCATCTCGGGATGATCGTTCGCGAATTCGTGTCCCATTACAATCGCGGACGCCCTCATTCGTCCCTGGGGCCTGGGATGCCGGAACCGCAACAGGCCGCAGTTCCGGCTGGTTCACGCCCTCATCAGTTGCCGAGCGGATACGGCGTCACATGCACTCTTGTCCTCGGCGGCTTGCACCACGAATACGGCCTGAAAAAGGAGGCTGCCTGATGGCAGATTGAATTATTGCGGACCACAAGGGACGTGGAGACTACCCTAAACTTGCGAAAAGAAAGCAAGTGGCCTAGAATCAGGAAAGTAGAAATGTCGGGGCGTAGCGCAGCCTGGTAGCGCACCTGCCTTGGGCGCAGGGGGTCGGGCGTTCGAATCGCCCCGCCCCGACCAATAGAATCAATGAAATACAGCCGTTTCCTCGGAGTCGAGAAAACGGCTGTAGTCATTTTTGTAGCTCTGACGATCCCCTAGCTTCAACAATGAAGCAAGCAAACTCGGTGTCTCACATCCGGAGACACGGCAGCAGGAACAAGATCGCGTCGTCGACGCCGATACCATGTTGCGCGCGGAATCGACAACGCCTGACATGCTTGCTTCATTACTACTAAAGGACGAAGCTGATCGAGCGCGGCCCTGATCACTTCTCCCCGTTGGGGATTCTCTGCCAGGGGATAGCCCAAGAGCTTGGCCACTTTTTTGAACGTCGATCACACTGTGGGCTTTTTCCAGATCTTCTTGCAACTTCCGATTCTGGCGGCGCAGCTTTTCGTTTTTACAGCCAACGGATTCCGCTTCGGCTGCGGCCCGCGTTTCTGCGAAAAGCTTGTGCATGGCCGCATCGCGTTTCTTCCGCCAGGCTGTATAAGGTCGAGGAATAAATCCCTTGCCGTCGAAGCACGGCGCCAATGCAGCCGTGTCTGTGGCTCGATCTACGTCGTTTAGCATCCGCTTCTTGTCTTCGGCGCTGAACTTCCGCTGCTGCGCGTTTTCGGCAACTTCGAGTCAGGCGAACTGGCTGCAAAAAGGAACCACGATCTGGCTTCGCTGACGATGATTCTCCCGGGCCGCCCTGCACTGCAATTATCATCGCGGCTTCTGTCTCATCGACGTTGGCACGGAGGGCAGCCCAATAGAAGAATCAAGGACATAGCTGGTCTCCCCGGAGTTGAGAAGCGGTTGTATTCATTTTGAAGCTGTTACAACCGGAGAGCAACGCACAGGGTGTAACCTGACGCCTGCCAACCTCCGAGAGAGGCAACATGCCAACTTCAGCTAGTCGCCGCGTCAACGCGCACGACATGAACGAGCGCGTAAAATCGATGGAGCGGTATCATCCTTGTCGAAACGGCCAGGTGACCGCAGAAGGCTTGCAAAGCTACCGCGAAGAACGCACGCCGGTGCGCTCACTTCCCGAGGTGGTACGCAGAACAGCTTAGAGGGAGAGTACAGGCGGTATCGACTGCCTTAGCACACAGCTATTTGAAGCATGTCGCCAGATCGCTTAAATAGTTCTTGCATTCGTTAAGCGGGTCGTGGTAATACTTAACCGATGCAGCGCGAGTCCCACGAGTTGGTAATCGTAGGTGGCGGAATCTTAGGGTCCACCTTGGCCTATTGCGCTTGCATGGCGGGAATCTCGGATATTCTCGTGCTTGATGCCCCGCATCCTCTCAATCTTGGCGCTGATACGTTTCGTAACCATGCCTGGTGGCAATCTGGGCTACTGTATGCAAACTCGAACTTGACGTCGGCGACCAAGATGTTCGCATCCGGAGAAGCTCTCCACCAGTTGGCAAGCGTAACGGCGTCGGGACGCGCAGGGATATTCCGTATCGAGGAAAGTCGCTGTAGCGAAATCCCGGAACGCGCCGAGCGTCTCAACCTGACTCCTTTTGTTTTTCGGATGACGGATCGTGAGGCTCGCCAGCAATTAGATGCATTCCATACTCCAGGCTTTGCGTACTTCAGGGTTCCCGATGCCACCTTCGACGAAGCACGAATTGTTCATGTATTACAAAAGCGCGCTCGCGACGAAGGCGTAATGTTCCGTCGCGAGAGCATAAGGCTGGCGTCAGAATCGTCCGCGGCGAATCGGTATGTAATCACTACGAGCGATGCCCAGATTGAGGCCACGCATGCCGTACTCTGCGCTGGTGCCGGAATCCCGAAAATGCTTGCCGATTTAAAACTGGAGTGTCCTCTTTCAGTATTTCGATCAGCCTTGTTGGTATGCGAGTCGAACATAGAGATTGGCACCTCCCTGTTTGTAGACCTTTCCAATGGTCTGGCAACATCCGGGCTCGCCATAGGCTACCATCCATCCGGCACCGATCAGCAATTGGGCCGTTACGTCATTGGCAGCAGAGCAAGGATTCCGGTGGATCCTAGTAAGGAGCAGCGTGAGGCGCCGAAGTCAGAAAGAGACGAACTAAAGCAAAAGCTGCCGTTAGCGTTCGCTGCGACGATGCGTGGAGAGAGGCTGACTGCCGGCTACAAGACCGAAGCGCGTATCGGCGAGCTTACGTCGATTGACCCTTTCGAAATGGAGTGGGCAGAAAGTTTCCCGGGATTATCGATCGCAATTCCAGGAAAAGCGACGCTAAGTTATTCGCTAGCCACGGAGATCGTCGCAAAAATCAAGCGCTCAAAGAGCAGTTCGTCACCTGCCCTACGAAGTGAGGTCCGGCCAAGTGAGGCACTGGCGCCCGCCTTGATGCATCATGAAAAATCCTTCGACGGAGTCTTAAACGAAATCAAGATTGACGGTGACCTTCCCCACCAATCCTAGTGGGCTGTCCCTGAGACATCGCTACCACGCCGGTACTCGTTTGCGAACGTCGGAGTATTTCCACTGAAAGGGTTTTGCAGTTTTCTGATAGAGGCGGATACCCTCCGTGCCAACATCGATGAGACAGAATCCGCGGCCGTAATTACAGAGCAGGGCGGCCAGGAGAATCATCGTGAGCGAAGCCAAGATCGTGGTTCCTTTTGTAGCCAGTTCGCCTGACCCGGAAGTTGCCGAGAAGGCG
>JBBQWZ010000026.1:0-89725 GCA_038210135.1 Bryobacterales bacterium | reverse complement strand
ATCCCCAACGCGCGCCTTTGCAAAGCGCTGTTAGATCGCATCACCGACCGCGCCCACATCCTCGAAACCGGAACCGAATCCTATCGCTTCCGCCGTACCGCCGACAAGCAAAAGAAAGGAGCCAAAGCGAGCTGACGGCGGGGAGCCGTGGAAATGACGGTCCGTGGAAAGCCTGGAAAACCAAACCCAGGTTTTCCACCCTTCCCCCCGCCCTTGGAAATCGCTACGCGATTCCCACATTCCCACCGCTCCGACTCCTCCTTATATAACGGACAAGCACCTGGTGAGGCAAAAACCGCCTCACCTAAGAATCAACAACTTAGAGGTGGGCCAAAACAAACTGCCGAAATGGGCCAAAAGCACTTGCCAAACGCACCAGGCTGTGCATGATCACCTGGCTGGTAAGAACACGATCGGCGTCTACCCGCTACTGCGCGACGAAACCTGCTGGTTCCTCGCCGGGGACTTCGACAAAAAAAACTTGGGAAGACGATACCGCCGCTTTTCTCCAGACCTGCTGCGCTCTCCGCAACCAGCCGTGCTCGAGCGTTCGCGGTCTGGCAAAGGCGGTCAGATTTGGATTTTCTTCGATAGGCCAATTCCTGCAACGGTCGCGCGAAAGCTCGGAGCGCTGATCTTGACCCGAACCATGGAGCGTCGGCATCAGCTTGGGCTCGATTCCTATGATCGATTCTGCCCCAACCAAGACACAATGCCCAAGGGTGGCTTTGGTAACCTGATCGCCCTGCCACTGCAGAAGAAGGCGCGCGACCAGCATAACGCTGAATTCCTGGACGCGCGGCTCCAGCCGTATCCCGATCAGTGGGGGTTTCTTGCCTCGGTCCGGCGGATGGGCCAGTTCGAGGCGGAGCAAATTATTATTGAGGCGCAACGGGACGGCGATTTGATCGGAGTAAGAATCAGCTTCGCGGACGACGAGGAGCAGGCGGATCCGTGGACCCTGCCGCCATCGAGAAAACGGACGGACAAACTCATTGAGGGACCCATGCCCGCCGCCGTCTCAGTGGTCCGATCCAATCTCGTCTATGTCGAGAAGAAGGACTTGCCGCCAGCACTCATGAATCGGATCTTGAGAATCGCCGCATTCCAGAATCCAGAGTTCTACAAAGCGCAGGCTATGCGGCTCTCCACCTTCGACAAGCCGAGAGTCATTGGTTGCGGCGAGGATATGGCTCGGCACCTGGCTCTTCCTAGGGGTTGCGTCACGGAGTTGGTCACACTGCTCGATGGACATCGAATCAAGCCCGTCATGCAAGATGAGCGGCTGCTTGGAACGCCGATTGAAGTCGAGTTCCACGGTACGCTTCGCGAAAAGCAACAACAGGCCGTTGCCGCCATCATCCGCCATGATGATGGATTTCTCTGCGCACCCACTGCCTTTGGAAAGACCGCCGTAGCCGCGTGGCTCATTGCATACAGGAACGTCAACGCGCTTGTCATCGTTCATCGGCAGCAACTGCTCGATCAGTGGCGGGAGCGACTGGCAATGTTTCTTGACCTCCCGATTGATGAGATCGGACAGATCGGTGCAGGTAAAACAAAGCGCACTGGCAAGATTGACGTTGCGGTCATCCAGAGCCTCCATCGCGATCAGGAAGTGAAAGACTTTGTCGCCGAATACGGCCATGTGCTTGTCGACGAGTGCCACCACCTATCGGCCGTCACATTTGAAAAAGTGATGCGTCAGGTAAAGCCCAAGTCACGTGATCGGCCTGACCGCGACGCCGACCCGAAAAGACGGGCATCATCCGATCATGTACATGCAATGCGGACCCGCTCGCTACACGATGAACGCCCGCGCCATGACCGATTCGGCGCCCTTCGAGCACGTAGTCTTTCCACGCATCACCGACTTTCGCATGGCAGGCGAGCCGGGCGACCTCACGATCCAGGACGTCTATGCAGGTCTTGTGACTGATCAGGCCCGCAACGAGTTGATCGCCCAGGATCTGCTCCTGGCGGTCGAACAGGGTCGATCTCCCTTGTTGCTCACGGGCCGTACGGAACACCTCGGCCATTTCGAGTCGAAGTTGTCCGGCAAGGTGAAGAACATCTTCGTACTCAAAGGCGGCATGGGCCGGAAGCAGCGAAAGGCACTGAGCGTGGCGCTGACTGCCGTTCCCGACGGCGAGCAGCGGGTCATTCTCGCAACAGGCAGCTATTTAGGAGAAGGCTTCGAGGACGCGCGTCTCGACACGCTGTTTCTCGCCATGCCTATTTCGTGGAAGGGGACACTACAGCAATATGTCGGGCGTCTGCACCGCCTTCATGACAACAAGCAGGTGGTGGAGGTCTACGACTCGTCGATCCGAATGTCCGCATGCTGGCCCGGATGTACGAGCGCCGGCTGAAGGGCTGCGCTGACAGTGGAGACGCTTTCGAATTGGCGTTTGAAGTAGTCCGCGAATCGGAGCTCGAGCGTCTGGTCGGTCAACTCACGGCGGAAAACCGTTTTTTCAAAGGTGCCTTGCAGCGGATCAAGGAAGTGCGTATTCAATCGTCTCTTTGGCGAAGCACGCGACTCAGCGATGCAAGCAAGCGGATCAACTCCGGGCTGAAATAAAGTTTTTCGAAGATTGCGAACAGCTCGTTGTATTTCTCAGTCGCCTCTGGTTCTGGCTCTATGACCCGGAAGCTGGGGCATAACGCATCCTGGGCATCTTCCACCGTCTTGAATGTTCCGGCGGCTAGGAAGGCGAAAATGGCGCTTCCCAGGCTGGTTACTTCTGTCTCTGGCACCAACACGGGCTTTCCTAAGACATTGGCGTAGACCTGGTTCAGGACTTCGTTTTTCTGGGGGATTCCTCCTCCGTTGATTACGCGGTGGATGGGGACTCCGTGTTCGGCCATTCGGTTTAGGGTGATTCTGGTGTGGAAGGCGGTTCCTTCTATGGCGGCGAACAATTCATCCTGGGCGGTGTGGGTTAGGCGCCAGCCTAGGGTGACTCCGCTGAGTTCGGGGTTCACCAGGACGGTGCGGTCGCCGTTGTCCCAGACTAAGCGCAAGAGGCCGGTTTGGCCTGGCTTGTAATTTTCCAGGCCTTTTGAGAGGGCTTCTACGGTGGTTCCGGCTCGGCGGGCGATGGCGTCGAAGGCATCTCCAACGGCGGAGAAGCCGGCTTCGATTCCGTATTTGTGGGGATGGATGGAGCCGTGGACGACTCCGCTGACGCCGGGGATGAGGCCGGTTTCGTCGCAGATGGCCATGATGCAAGTGGAGGTTCCGACGACGTTGACGACGTCGCCCGAGCGGATACCGGAGGCGACGGCGTCCCAGTGGGCGTCGAGGGCTCCGATAGGAATGGGGATTCCGGGTTTGAGGTTGAGGCGGGCGGCCCATTCGGGGGAGAGGTGGCCGGCGAGTTTTTCCGAGGTGCCGTAGCGGCCGGCAATTTTTTGGCGGATGTCGTGGAGAAGGGGGTCTATTGAGGTTAGGAAGTCGTCGGAGGGGTAGGCGTCGTAGGTTTTGGCGGAGTCCGCTCCCCTATGGTCGCGGTTCGGTGCTGGGGAGGTGGCGGAGTCCCGTCGCTCCGGGTTCAAGCTGGGGGAGAGGGCGGGGTTCCACATCCATTTGTGGCCAGCGGCGCAGATGCTTCTTGGGGCGTCGTTGACGTTGGTGATTCCGCAGAGGACGGCCGCTACTAAATCGCAATGCTCGAAGGCGCTGGCGAAATTCGCTCGCTTTTCCGGATTGTGGCGGAGCCAGTGGAGGAGCTTGGCCCAGCCCCACTCGGAGGAATAGGTTCCTCCGCACCAGTTGATAGCTTCGAGGTCCTGGGCGTGGGCGGCGGCCGTGATCTCGGCGGCTTCCTTATAAGAACGGTGGTCGCACCAGAGGTAGTAAACGTCGATGGGGTTGAGGTTCGCATCGACGGGCACGACGGAAGATCCGGTGGTGTCGATGGCGAGGGCTTCGACCTGGTAGCCGTCGATGTTGGAGCTCCTGATGGCGGCTTTCATGGCGGATTCGAGGGCCGCCATGTGGTCGGCGTGACGCTGAGTGGCGCGGTCGGGATCGTTGTGGCGGCGGTCGAGGGGGTAGTCGGCGGTGGCGGTTCCGAGGCGGCCGGCTTCGCTATCGAATAGGGATACGCGAACGCTGAGGGTTCCGAAGTCTACTCCTGCGACGATTGCCATGGGGGTTATTGTAGCGGGTGGCTGGGATTTAAGTTGTTGGGTTGTTGTGCACAGGCCGGAGGCCTATGCCACGAGGCCTATGCCACGGAGGTTTGGGCGTCGCGTGAGAGAATGAAGTGCCGATGGTAATTTACGGGTACACGTACGGGCTTGGCCTGATTGTGGGCGGAGTCGCGGCTTCCTATTGGATTGGGCCGTGGTGGGGAACTCCGTTTTACATTTTGGCGGTGTTTTGTTTGTGGTTTTTCCGGGATCCGGAGCGAACGATTCCGGGCGGCGCGGTGGCGGTTTCTCCGGCGGATGGCAAGGTCACGGAGATTGTGGCTTGCGGGCCGGGCCAGACGCGCGTCACCATTTTTCTCAACGTGTTTGACGTGCATGTGAACCGGGCTCCGATTGCGGGTATGATTTCGAAGGTCGAGTATCAGGTGGGCAAGTTCCTGGTGGCGAGCAAGCCGGAGTGCACGGAAGAGAACGAGCAGAACAAGATTACGATTGAGGGCGCGGGCACCAGCCTGATGTTTTCGCAGATCGCGGGGCTGATTGCGCGGCGCATCATTTGTTACAAGAAGGCGGGCGATGTGGTGGCCGCTGGTGACCGGATTGGGCTGATCAAATTCGGCTCTCGCGTCGATACATTTCTCGGACCTGAATGGGAAGTCGCGGTAAAGATCGGCGAGCGGGTGGCTGGCGGATCGAGCATCTTGGCAAAGCGCAGGGGTTAAGAAACGGACCTTTTCATGGGCAAATCACTTCAGGAGCGGCTGATCGATCCGAATTCACCGGACCGGCGTCCGCGGCGCGCGGCCTATGCGCTGCCGACCTTCTTCACGGCGGCGAACGTGTTTCTCGGGTTCTACGCGATCATCAAGGCGTTCGAGGGCGTGATGCTCGCGATGAACGGCACGCTGGGCAAGAATCCGCATTTCGAATCCGCGGCGATGGCGATCGGCCTGGCGGTGTTCTGCGACGGGATCGACGGACGGCTGGCGCGAATGACGAACACGGTGTCGGATTTCGGACGCGAGTTGGATTCACTGGCGGACGTGATTACGTTTGGGATCGCTCCGGCGGTGCTGGCATTCACTTGGGGCATCCATTTTATCGAGGCTCCGACGTGGCAGCCGGGAATCGTACAGGATTATATTCGTCCGGCGGGATATTTCCTGTCTTTCTTGTATTTATTGTGTGGGTCGATGCGGCTGGCGCGATTTAATATACAGAAGAACCCGGTTCCCAAGAATCCGGGGCGTCCGGACCGCAAATATTTTGTGGGATTGGCGATTCCGGCGGCGGCGGGCTTGGTCGCGAGCATCATTTACGCTTGCGATGGCGCTCCACTCACGAATTACATCTGGGCTGGATGCTGGCTGGCTTTGCTAGGGCTGCTGTCGTTCCTGATGATCAGCACGTGGCGGTATCCGAGCTTCAAGGATATTAATTTGTTGCGTCCGCGTTCGCCGCTTACTTTTATTGTTCTCGGTAGCTTTATCTTCTTACTTCGTTATTGGACACAGCCGCTGCTTTTGGGCATGTCGGTGGCGTACGTCTCGTGTGGAATTTTGATTCGCATTGGCGGCGTGATCCGGCGGCGATTCCGTCCTACGCCGCGGCATCCGGAGCATCAGGTTGGCTAGTACAGTAGCGGTGGTTGGCGGCGAGTCGTTGAAGGCTCGGGAGCTTCGCGAGATTCTGGGAGATCGAAAGCCGGCTCCGGATCTAACGCTGTTTGCGAGTACGGATACGGATGTGCGCCTTTTTCCCACGGAAGAAGATGCGGTATTACTTGAGCCGTTCGTAGAAGAGAGTTTGAGCGGAATGCGTTCCGCGTTTCTTGCCGGGACGCCGGCGTCTTCACGAAAGGCTCTCAGAATTTCAGCAGGAGCGGTACTTGTGGACTTGACAGGAGCGCTAGAGGAACAGCCGCAGGCGCGGTTGCGGGCTCCAATGGTGGAAGCGGAACCGGTCGCGTTCACGCAGGAGCATATCCATCTGATCGCGCATCCGGCGGCGATCGGATTGGCGTTGTTCTTCGGGCAATTGAGCAAAACGGTGACGATCCGGCGGAGCGTGGTGGAGATCCACGAACCGATGAGCGAACGGGGTCAACGCGGGCTCGACGAATTGCAGAAGCAATGCGTGGCTTTGCTGAGCTTCCAGAAATTGCCGGACGATGTGTACGATACGCAGGTGGCGTTCAACATGCTTTCCCGTTTAGGCGAGGAAGCGGAAGAGGCTCTGGACGATATCGAATTGCGGATCGACCGGCACTTGGCGACTCTACTGGCGCGGTGGCCGGTGGTTCCGATGCCGAGTTTACGGCTGGTACAGGCGCCGATCTTTCATGGGCATGCGATTTCGGTGTGGGCGGAGCTCGAAGAGAATCCGGGGATCGAGGCATTGTCCGGGCGGCTGACCACGGCGCACATCGATGTGCGCGGGCTGGAAGAGGAGCCGGTTTCCAATGTTGGCGCGGCGGGGCAGAGTGGAATTACGGTGTCGATAAAGACAGATCGGAATCATCCACGGGCTGTTTGGTTTTGGATTGGGTTGGATAATTTACGAATGACGGCGGATAACGCGATTGCGGTGGCGGAGTCGGTGTTATGAGGATGCATCGCGGTTCGGTGCTCGGTGGTCGGGGTCTATGAAGAGTCCCCTCACTCACGTTCGGGGTTCAGTGTGGAGATTCGGATTGTGGAGTCCCCTCACTCACGTTCAGGGTTCAATCCGAATCGGGCTGGTCATTGCGGTGGCGGTGATTTCGTCCTGCGGGTATCACGTGGGGGCTCCGAAGGCGGACCTGGTGCCGAAGGGTATTCAGTCGATTGCGATTCCGGCTTTCACGAATTCGAGCACGCGCTATAAGTTGACCGATCGTTTGCCGGAAGCGGTTGCCCGTGAATTGATCACCCGCACGAAATATCGTATCGAGGCGAATGTCGATGCCGCGGACGCGGTGCTGCGTGGAAACATCAGCACGATTACGATTTTTCCGACGATTTTCGATCCAACTACGGGCCGCGCTTCGGGCGTACAGATCAACGTGACGATGGGCGTGACTTTGTACAACCGGGCGACGGGCGCAGTGATTTGGACGCGGCCGAATTTCGAGGTCAAGAATCGCTACGAGATTTCGGTGACAGCACAGTTCTTTTTTGAAGAGAGCGAAGATGCGCTGCAGCGCGTGGCCAAAGAAGCGGCGCGGACGATTGTCAGCGGGATTGTCGAGAACTTTTAGAGCGCATGACTCCGGATCAATTTGTCGCACAGGTGCAGAAGCAGGGTCCGGCGGCGGCGTATTTGTTTTTAGGGCCGGAGGCGTTTCAGCGGGATCGATGCCGGCGGGCGCTGCTGGACGCGGTACTTCCGGCGGAAGAGCGCGAAGACGGGTACACGTCGCACGATCTTTCGCAAATCACGCTAGCGGAGGCATTGGACGACGCCCGGGCGTTGTCTTTGTTCGCGTCGCATCGGGTAATCTGGCTGGGAGCGGCGGAGACGCTGTTGCCGCGTGGGCGGGCGACGAAGGCGGAGTCCGAGGACGATGGCGAGTCCGCGAAGCAAACTCCGGGGGCTGCGCTGCAGGAGTATTTGAAGGGGCCGACTCCGGGGACGACGATTGTTTTTGACGCCAATCGCTGGGATTTCGATAATGAGAATAAGACGAAGATCGAAGCGTTGACGACGTTATTGAGCGCGGTGCCGGCCATCGAGTTTCGCCCGTTTTCGCCGATGGAGGCGCGACGGCTGGCGCAGGATCTGGCAAAGAAAGTCAATTTGCAATTGGGGCTGGCGGAGTTGGGCGTGCTGATCGAGGCGTTGGGTTTCGACGCCGCGCGGATTTCCTGCGAGATCGAGAAGCTGAGTTTGTACGCGGGAACGACACGCAAGGTGACGGTGGGGGACATCGCGGAACTGGTTCCGAACGCGCAGCAGACGACGATCTTCGCATTGGTCGCGGCGCTGGCACGGAACGATCGCCAGAGATCGCTCGAATTGCTCGATACGCTGGTCCGCGATGGCGAGTATTTGCCGCTGGTGCTCACGTTTGTGGCGACACAGTTCCGCTATGCGCTGGTGGCGCAGGAGGCGAAGTTGCGCAGCGCGGGCGACATTCAGGCGCACTTCACAAAGATCGGTATCCGGATGTGGCGGGACCGCGCGGAGCAGGTTGCGGAGACGATGGCTGCATTTCCGAAGGCAAAGCTCGAGAAGGCCCTGCGGCTGGTTTTCGAGACGGATGTAGCGTTCCGCGATGCCCGTCCGGATGACCGGATCATGATGGAGCGGCTGATTCTTAGCCTGGCGTGAAGGTCGGTTTCGCGGCTATCGTTCGTTGAAGAACCTGCCTGCGACTTAATCGCTACAGAGGAGAGAGTTCTTTGTGCACAGGCCGAGGCCTATGCCACTTAGGCTCGGCCAAAGAGGCCTTTCCATTTGCGCATGATCAATTCGCCTAGATTAAGCAGAACGGCGAAGGCCAGGAGGCCGGGCCAGAGTCGGAGGCTGGAAGAGATGCTGCGGCCGGTGGCGGAAAAGACGTCGGCGGGAGATGGGTTGAAGCGGCCTCCGGTGAATTCGGCAACCTGCTTTAGGAGCGCGTCGTTCGACCCGTAATCGGTGAGTTCGGCCTCGGGCCGGTAGAAGCCGGCTTCGGGGAACGCCCTTGAATCGGCGACGGGACGGATGCGAAAGAGGCCCTGGCGCTGGCCGATGTTGACGCGGCCGCGATAGGCTCCGGCGGCGAGTTTCTTCACGGGGACAGGCTTTTGGAAGCCTTCCGGTCCGACGATGAAGATGGGCGGAATCTTCGCGGCGGAATTGAGCGCGGCTTCGACGTCGCGGCTGAGTCGGTAGTCCACGACCAATTCGCTGTTTGCGGAATCGAGCTCGACGGAGACTTCGCCGGCCTGGGCCTGCGGCAGCAGATCGCGATAGATGTTGGTCCAGAATTTGTCGTAGCCCTTCCAGCTGACCCAGTCGGTGGCCCAGCGCGCTTTGGCGTCGGAGGTGAAGACGGCGGCGCGTCCAAGTCCAAGCTGCCAGCGGGTGAAAAGCGGATCCTTGTCGATGGTCAGGATGGATTCGGCGGTGGGTTTGGCGATGAATTTCACGTAGCCGCGGAGGGCGGGTGCGGTTTCGATGGCGACGCCTTCGAGGATTTCGGTGGGCTTCGCGACGACGGCTTGTAGTGGCTTTTCGACAGTGGTCGAGCCGGTGTGTTCCATGACGTCTTTGAGCAGGATCTTCTCGAGGCCTTGCGGCTCGGTTAGGAAATACGCCTTGCCACCGGCGAGGGTCGCGACCTTTTCAAGATAGGCGCGGTTGACGTCCTGGCCGAGTCCGACGGTGGAGATGGTGACTTTTTTGAGCTGGGCTTCGCGGGAGAGATCGAGCGAATCGCCTTCCTCGGAAATTCCGTCGGTGAGCAGCACGATGTGCTTGTAGGTCGCGTTGGTCGGCGTAATGCGGCGGAAGGCCTCGGTGAGGGCGGGGGCGATCTGGGTTCCGCCATCAGGGGTGATGCCGGAGATAAGGCGCTTGATCAGGGTCTTGTCTTCGGCGCGGCGGACGGGCACCGCCCATTGAAAGCTGTTGTCGAAGATCAGGATTCCGATCAGGTCGATGGGGCGGAGGTTATCGACGACGCCGATGGAGGCGAGGCGGGCGAGCTCCATCTTGCGGCCTTCCATCGAGGAGGATTTGTCGATGATCAGGATGACGCAGGTGCCTTCGGGCGAGCGGGGCGGCGCGAGTTTCGCGGGAAGCGCGCGGTCCATGGCGTCTTCGACTTTCTTGCCTTCGATGTAGATATTCTTTTCGCCGCCGATGACAAGGAGGCCGCCGCCTTGCTTGACGTACTGTTCGACTTCGTCTTTCCGCGCGGCGTTAACGCCTTCGAGATCCCAGTTGTTGAAGGTGACGATCTGGTAATCGGCAAGGGGCTTCTTAGGAAATTCAGTGACGCGTTCGATGTCGAACTGCGCGGCGGTGAGGGTGTTGAGCAGGTTCTTTTCGTTCTCGGCGGCGTCGCTGGTGATGTAGAGAAGTTTCGGACGGCGCAGGTTCATGGCCTGATCGAAGTGGACTTCGCCGAGTCCGTCGGATTTGAGGGTGACGGAGAGGTCGATGGCTCCGGCGGTGTTGAGAGCGGCGTGGGCGCGGAGGCGGTTGGTTCCGGCTTCGAGGGCCACAGGATTCTTGCCGAGGGTCTTTCCTTCGGCGCCGATTTCTACGATGGCCTGGGCGGCGACGGGCGAAGTTACGACGAGATCGATGGGGAACCTTTCACCCGCGAAGGCGACGGAGGGGACACTGACGGATTCGAGGCGCAGCTTGGGTTCGGGGCGGCCTTTGAGAGAGAAAGTATCGATCGGAATGCCCAATTGACGGGCTTGCCAAGCGGCGCGGGCGACGGAACCCTTGTTCTCTTTTCCGTCGGAAATGAGGGCGAGGCGCGGAACCATTCCGGAGGGAAGGGCGGCGATGGATTCACGGACGGCGGCTTCGAGATCGGTGGCCCGACCGGATTCACCGTCGGTCTGACGGAGGCGCCATGGCTTGTTGATTTCGCCTTCGCTGGCGTCGCGGGTGGTGCGCGCGAAGGGGATGAGGCGAGTCCAGTGGCGGCCCTTGGCGTCGTTGATGTTGTTGGCGATCTGCGACTCGCGGTTGATGTCGTCGGGCGAAAGACTGGAGGAGGTATCCGCGAGGATGCCGACGGCGAGCTTGGTTTCGTTGGTCTTGAGGACAGGCTCAGCGAGGGCGAGCAGAATAGCGAAGAGCGAGATTCCTTTGAGGACGAGAGCGATGGGGCGTTGCGTGCGGGTCCATTCCCAGAAGACCCAAGCGAGGGGGAGCCAGGCGATGAAGAGGACCCAGGATCTGGCGAAGGTCATGCGACGGCGCCTTTCGTGGAGGTAGTGAGCGCGACCTTTCGGTCGGGGTTCAGGCCGATATTCGTCGCTCTAGATTGCGTCACTCAGCTGGCCTTTCTCCATGAGGTCCGGGCAGCGCTCGCGGCGTTCGACAGGAAGCGGGAGCCGCGTCCGCGGCCGAAGAGGAACCAGTCGGCGAGGAGGCCGAGTCCTCCGGCTAGGGCGAACCACATCCAGAGATCGGTGGCGGAGACGGCGGTTTCGTTCCACTTCGGAATGCCTTTGCGAACAGCGGCGGGCGCTTTCCAAAGATACTCGCCGACGTCGGGGAGCGTGAGCGAATACACCATTTCTCGATCGCTGGTGAGGACGCGGACGATGCCGGGCGAACCGGCAAAGAATTTCACGGTCTGGCCTTCGATGGTGAAGGGGAGCTGGGCGCCATTCTTGATTCCGGGATCTTCGGAGAGGACGCGCACGCTTGCGGGGTCGAAACCTTTTTCGAGCGGAACAGAGATGGCTCCGACGGAGCCGGCGTTGACTTCCCAGCGGCGAAAAAGCTGAGGCGCCATCCAGCGAAGGAAGTTCGCGAAGACCAGCGGCGTGGCCAGTTCGTACTTCATCGCGGTACGCGCGGGATGGAAACCGAAGACAGCGATTTTGGGCGAGGACGGGCGCGCGAGGATGACGGCCTGCCCGTCGGAATCGGCGACGATGAGGTCGTTCGGCTGCGGGTTGAAGGTCAGGGTGGAGTCGATGATGGTGCCCTTGGTGCGGAGTCCCGCGCCGAGCACGTTTTCGGCGTGCCATTGGCTGAGCTTGGCGTTGGATTTGGTCGCTTTGGTGCCAATCGGCGATTTCGCGGCGGGCGGCTCGATCCAGATGCTGTCGGCTTTGGGCGGAGTTGGCGGAGCGAAGTGATCGAGAATGACGACCGCGGCTTGCGCGTTGGCGTCGTACTTGGCGGGGTTCTCGAAGACAGCTTCGACGTAGGGATTCGCGGCCAGGACTGGCTTCAGAAGGTCGGGCTCGGCCGAATAAACGAGAACGCGGAGAGGCTGCTGCGAGGGGAGTTCGACGATGGCGCGGTCGTCGAGCGGGAAGGCGTCCTTAGTCAGAAAGCGCGCTTCGAGCCAGCCGGCGGCGCGCGTTTTCCAATTGAAGGTGACTTCCTGTTCGGCGCCTGCTTTTACCGTGACGACGCGGGATCCGGCGGGGGCTCCGCCGAATTGAAGGGCGAGCGGCGCGGTGCAATCGCGGGCACCGTAATTCTTGATGGCAACAAAAATTTCCCAGATTCCGGCGTCGGCGGGCGCGCGGCGGAGGCCCATTTTCCGAATGCCGCAGTTTTCTGGCGAACCTTTGGTGGCGAGCCAGCGGGTGTTCACGATAGCGGGCGACATGGAGTCCGAGTCGGCGATGCGGCCGGGTCCGATGTAGACGATTTCGCCGTTGGTGGCTCCGTGGAGTTTCTGTGCGTGCTGGGCGAATTCGAACGCGTCGTCGAGACGGAGCGCGGCGGACGAAGGCTTGGAATTCGCGATGGCGTTTTCGAGATTCTTGCGATTGGATTCGTATTGGGTGACGGGCGTGGCGAGTCCGTCGGCGCGAACGAGCATGACGCGATCGGAGGAAGGCAGCGAGTTCACATAGGAGCGGGCGAGCGTCCGGGCTTCGTCCATCAGCGTGTTCTGGCCGGAGCGCGCGGCCATCCAGGCCGAGGTATCAAGCAGGAGAACGTGGTCGCGTTCGGTTCCGGCCTGGCCGCCCCAGCGAAGTTGCGCGATGGCGAGCAGCAGCAGGATCATGCTGAGGAGTTGCAGCAGCAAGCTGAGCGGCTGCTGGATCCGCTTGCGATGTTTGCGTTCCTCGGGCGTGGGCGCGTTGGTCCAGAAGCGGAGAGTGGCTACGACTTGTTTGCGCTTCGAGCGGTCGAGCAAATAGAGGGCGACGAGGACGCCGGAAACTCCGGCGATGAGCGCCATCAATTCGCCGAGGCCGAGGTTGAGTAGCGACATGCTAATCCACAACTCCGGCGCGAGCTAGGGATCCGAAGATCGCTTCTTCGATCGAGGTCGAGGCTGGCAGACCGATGTAGCGGCCGCCGGTGCGCAGGGCCATTTTCTCGACGCTCCGGCTGTAGTCGTCGAAGGCTTTGGTGTAGGCGTCGCGCGCCTTGGCGTCGAAAGAGAGTTCGAGGCTTTGGCCGGTTTCCGCGTCTTCGAGTTGGAGTTCACCTTCCCAAGGCGGCGTGCGGTCGTCGTCGGCCCAAACCTGGATGAGTAGAAGGTCGTGGCCGAAATCACTGAGGTACTGGATGGGCTTTTCGCAATCGCCGTCTTCGAGGAAATCGGAAATGACGATCAGCATGCCGCGCTGCGGATATTCGGAGATAAACTCGCGGGCGATTTTCAGGAAGTCGGTTTTGCCGCCGGCTTTGACGCCGGTGAGAAACTTCAGAGCGGGCATGAAGCGATGGCGTCCGCCACCGGCGACGAAGGCGTCGCCGAGCTTTTCAGAAAAAGGCTGCAGGCACATGGCGTCGAGGCGGACGAGCCCGACGTAGCAGAGGGCGGCGGCAAGTTTGCGGGCGTAATCGAACTTCGTTCCTTCGCCGGTAGTCATTGAAAGCGATGTGTCGAGCAGGACGCGGACCGGGATACGCGGCTCAAGCTGGAACATTTTGAGGAATAGCTTTTCGAGGCGAAGGAAGGCGCGCCAGTTGACGGCGCGGAGGTCGTCGCCGTGATGGAAGTGGCGGTGATCGAGAAATTCCTGACCCGGTCCGGCGAAGCGGGACATGTTGCGTCCGCCCACGAGGCCGGGAAGGGATTTCTTCCAATGGATCGTCAGGCGCTCGAGCTTTTCGAGCGTGGCGTTGTCGATGAGTGGGGTCTCCGCCATAATGTGCAGCAGCGGTCTCGTTCAGGAGACGGCGCTACCTCTTGGCGGGAGCCGCCACCTCTTTAATGATGCGTCCGAGGACGGTTTCGACGGTCTGCCCTTCGGCGTGCGCATCGAAATTGACGATGCAGCGATGGCGGAGGACCGCGGGTGCGATGGCTTCGACGTCTTCGGTCGAAACGTGCAGGCGGCCTTTCATCAGAGCGCGAACGCGTCCGCACTCGACCAGGGCCTGCGCCCCGCGCGGGCTCGAACCGTAGCGAATGTACTTGTTGGCGAGTTCGTGGGCGCCGGGCATATTGGGCTGGGTGGCCATGACAAGGTCGATGGCATATTCCTGCACATGGGGCGCGGCCAGGACTGCGCGGCAGACTTGACGTAGGCCGAGAATCTCGTCGCGATCGATGATCTGGTTGAGCTCGACTTCTTCGCGGTGGATGGTGTATTCGACGATTTTGCTGAGGTCGGCGCGCGAAGGATACTGCACCAGGATCTTCATCAGGAAGCGATCGAGCTGCGCTTCGGGAAGGGGATAGGTGCCTTCCATTTCGATGGGATTCTGCGTGGCCATGACGAGGAACGGCGATTCGAGATGGTGGGTGGTGGTGCCGCTGGTGACGGTGCGTTCCTGCATGGCTTCAAGGAGCGCGGATTGGGTTTTCGGCGTGGCGCGATTAATTTCGTCGGCGAGCACGAGGTGCGCGAAGATGGGGCCGGGCTGAAAACGGAGGGCGCGGGAGCCGGCGTCGGTTTCAAGCATCATGGAGCCGACGATGTCGGCGGGCATGAGATCGGGGGTGAACTGGATGCGCGAATATTTCAGGTGGAGGACGCGCGAAAGTGTACGGAGAAGCGTGGTTTTGCCCAGTCCGGGGACGCCTTCAAGCAGGACGTGGCCACCGGCGAGGAGACAGATGAGGACTCCGTCTACGACTTCCTGCTGGCCGACGATGACCTTGGCGATTTCCTGGCGCACGCGATCGAGTTGCGCGATGGCGTTTTGCGTGAGGGCGGGGTTCGTAACCTGAGAGGACGTTCCGGTGGACACTGGTAGAGTAAAATCCTTGATTTTGATGCGGCGGCTCGGGCTGAGAGGCTAAGCCGACGGGGCTCCAAGAAATCTCAGCTTCCGGGAGATTTCCTAGTGTAGACGAATTCGGCAGGAATCGGTTACGGGTTAAGAGCGCAGGTCAGCGCCCGTCTCGTGTGAGCGCAGGCTTTTGTGCACGGCTAAGTCTTCGGCTCAGCATCCAGAATCGCAGCGACGTCTGCAAGGTCCTGCGGCCTGCCGGACGCGACCTTACTCGCGATCAGTTCATCGCGTGAAATGAAGTGAGCGGAAAGACCGGTAGCAGGATCGACGACCGCGCTGACGCGTTTTGACCAGGCGGTTTCGAAGTCGACGCCAAGTATTTCAGACAGAATATCACGGCGATTGGCTCGCGGCCCATGCGAAAGAAGGAGTTCGGTTTGGCGAAATCGGCCGCGGTCAGTCCCTCCATGGGCGCGCCGAAAGTGCGAAGTGCGTTGAAGATCGCCTGTCCGTTCCCGATCTCCGGCTTCACGAGAATGTCCAGATCCTTGGTTGCGCGCGGTTGCGCATGCAGCGAAACCGCATAACCGCCAACAATCAGGTACTTAACTTCGTGGGCGTTGAACGCGGACAAGAGTTCTTTGAAGTCGGGGTACATCGGGTGCGGCGCCCTTCATCGCGTACAACGCCTGCGTCAATTCGGATACCGCGGCCATACGCTCGTGCGCCGGGCGATTTTTCCAGTAGCGGTATTCCTCCGCCTTCATTTCATCGAGGCTGGTGAATTTTCGGATTGTCTTGTCCATCGAAGTGGCGCCGGTAGCTTACAGGTTACTCCTCGCGGGCGTCGAGATGCAGCTATAAGCGCACGAGCATTTTGCCGGTATTGGCTCCGTTTAGAAGAGCGATAAAGGCTTTGGGGGTGTTGTCGAAGCCGTCTACGAAAGTCTCGCGGTATTTCAGCTTTCCTTCTTTGATCCAGCCGGCCATGGCGGTGACGCCTTCGGTGAAGCGCTTGGCGTAATCGCTGACTAGGAAGCCCTGGACTTTGGCGCGGTAGACGATGAGGGCTCCGAAGAGGCGGGGGCCCATTTCCATTTTGGTGTTGTTGTATTGGCTGATCTGGCCGCAGACGGAGATTCTTGCTCCGGTGTTCAGGTTGGTGAAGATGGCGTCGGTGATGGGTCCGCCGACGTTATCGAAGTAGACGTCGATGCCTTTGGGGCAAAGCTCTTTCAGCTTCGCGGGATAGTTGTCGGTGGTCTTGTAATTGAAGGCTCCGTCGAAGCCGAGTTCTGCGGTGAGGTATTTGACTTTGTCGTCTTCGCCGGCGATTCCGACGACGTGGCAGCCTTTGATTTTGGCGATCTGGCCGACGAGAGCTCCCACGGCTCCGGCGGCTCCGGAGACGACGACGGTTTCACCGGTTTGGGGATTACAGACGTCGAGCAGGCCGAAGTAAGCGGTGAGGCCAGGCATGCCGAGAACGCCGAGATACGCGGAGGCGGGCGCGAGGTTGGTATCTACTTTGCGCATGTTGCCGCCGTCGGAAACGACGTATTCCTGCCAGCCGGAATAGACGTCCACCATGTCACCGGCTTTGAATTTGGGGTTCTTGGATTCGACGACCTCGAGGATGGCTCCGCCGACCATCGTCTCGCCGATTTCGACGGGTTTGGCGTAGGATTTCATGCCGCTGATGCGGCCGCGCATGTAGGGATCGACGGTGAGGAATTTCGCGTGCGCGAGCACTTGGCCGTCGGCGAGGGCGGGGAGTGGCGTTTCGACGAGGGCGAAGTCGGATTCCTTGGGCATGCCGACTGGGCGTGCGGCCAGGGTCCATTGGCGGTTGTTTGGCATCGCGTTCATGGTATCAGCGCGGGATGGTGCCTGCGGAGTTGTGTTGTGTGGGAATGCGGGAGTTATGGCCGCTTCCGGCGCAGCGCTTCGGGCTGCTTTGGGCGCGGCTCCGATGAGCACTCCATGTCAGTTGGTCCCCTCGCTCACGTTTGGGGTTCAAGCTCGATTTCGGCGGATGAGGTTATTGGGCGCGACCTTTTTACGGTCGCGCCTCGGTGTGGCCGCTCACTTCGTTCGCGGTTCTTTAATGGATAGAAGCAGAGTCCCCAAAGGGACAGAATCAGAATCCCCGCACTTACGTGCGGGGCTATAGTTCGACACGCGCCGGAGGCCTATGCCACTAACCCCAGAGTTCGTTGATGGGTTGGTAGACGTAATTGACGGTCGAGGACGGGACGTACTCGAAGCCGCGGCCGAAGGGGTCGTCGCGCCGGATGGTGGTCCAGTCGATGCCGAGGGCGGAGTAGATTGTCGCTTCGATGTCTTCGTTGCGAATTTCGCGATTGCCGCTCCAGCCGGGATCGGTGACGACGGCTCCCCCGGCGTCGGTGACGCCGATGGCGTTGCGGCCCTTGATGCCGGCTCCGGCGAAGAAGGCGGATTGCTGCAAGTGATGATCGCGGCCGGCGTTTTGATTGAGCGCTGTGACGGTGCGGCCGAATTCGCCCATGGCGACGATCAGCGTGGAGTCGAGGGTGCCGTCATTCTTCAGATCGGCGATCAACTGGCCGAGTCCGGCGTCGAACTGGCGGGCCATCGACTGCAGGTTCGCGTTCGGGGCGTAGATGTTGGTGTGATGATCCCAGCTTCCGAATGTGATCTGGACGAAGCGGGTGCCCATGTTGGCTTTGACCAGGTTCCGCGCGGTGGCGCAGGCATTGCCGAAGGTGGTATTGCCGTAGAGATTCTTGGTGTTCTGGTCGAAGCTGAAAATCGATGAAACGGCGGGGTTGTACATCAGCTTGCGAGCGTTCTCGCGGAAGTGCGCCATCTCGGAGGTGGTTCCGCCGATAGAGGGATCGAAGAGCAATTCCGTGTCGATGTCGAGCATCAGGCCATAGCGGCGATCGAGCGCCGTGGGTCCATCGGAGTGCGTGGTGTTCGAGAGCGAACCGCCGTTGGGGTTCACGTAGAAGGGATCGTTTTCGGGCGGCAGGTAGCCGGCGCCGGGTCCATTGCTGGCGTTCAGTGAGATGAACGGAGGCAGCGTGCGATCGGCGGATTTAGGCCCGAGTTCGATGGAGACGACAGAGCCGATGTGCGGCGCGATCTTGGCGAGTCCGGAGATCGGGTTGCGGCCGATCTGCACCCAGGTTTGTGCGAGACCGTGCGCAGTCGCGTAGGCGCGAAGAGAGCGTACCAGCGCGAAGTTGTCGATCTGGTCGGCCAGCTTCGGCATGAGGCCTTGGGGCCAGCGAATATTTCCGTAGCTCGCCGGAGCCATGAAGGACGGGGTCCAAGCGCCTTCTTTCAGATCGAAGGTATCGGTGTGGCTTGGCGCGCCCTGCATAAGGATGAAGATGACGTTCTTCGCGGTACCCTGCACCCGCGGAGCCGCCTGGGCGATGGTCTCGCCGGGGCGGGTCGGCATCAGCATGTAGCCGCCGATGGCGCCGGCCATGCTCTTGAAGAACATTCTGCGGTGGAGTGTCGGGCGGTTCCAGAAACGGGTTCCGCGAGCTTTGCTCCAGTCGACTCCGAATCGATTTTTCATGACGGTGTCTCCTCTTTTCTCGCGGATCTAGTAGCTGAACAGGAAGTCGAGCTTGTTGATAAGGGCCCAGGCCATATCTTCCAGCGTGGTGTTTTTGAGAGCAGCGGTGTTGGCCTTGGCGAGAGCGGCGACGACGCGGCCTTTTTCGTAGGTGTCGGGGAAGCGGCCGAGGAAATTAAGGAACATCTCGTCGGCGATCTGCGCGTTGTCGGTGAGCTTCGCGATCGCGGTCAGCGTGGGCGACTGCGCCATGTGCATCCGGCTGTTGACGAAGTTGTCGTTCATTAAAGCGAGCTGTTGTTGAATACTGCCCTGCGCGCTACGCGCCTGCGTATCGCGGTTGCCGCGGAGGAAGTAGTTCAGGAAGGTGGAGGATCCGTTGTTTTCGACGGTGTCCGGCAACTGCATGGCCCAGGATACGGTGTTGGCCCATCCGTTGACGGCGAGTTTCGGGAAATTGCCGGTTGCTTTCGCGACGGCGTCGTGGACTTCCTCGGCATCCAGGCGGCGCGGATAGTGGCGCGCGAAAAGGGGCACGTAGGCGATTTGCCAATCACCGGAGTAGCGCGAACTCAGTTGATACGCATTCGATTCCGCGATGAGGCGGAGGAATTCGCGGAGGCTAAAATTCCGGTTGCGCAATTCGTTGGCGAGCTGTTCGAGAAGCTCCGGGTGAGTGGCCTGGAAAGCCCAGGGGGCGGGCGGCGGATTCAACGGATCGAGGCGGGCGGGATCGAGTTGATCGACCGGATCCGCGAGGGCCATGTTGAACATGGCTTTCCAAAGGCGGTTCGCGAAATTGCGCGCAAACATCGGATCGCTGGTCATGGCGTCGGCGAAATCGAAGCGCCAGTAATTGCTCTTCGGCACGGCTCCACTGAACTGATAGGAAGGCGTGACGTTCTTGATGGTGCCGACGGGCAGGCGATTGGGGCGATTGCCGAAGTAGCTAACGCCGATATCATACTGGCCGGTGGTGCGGTCATCGATGTTTTGGCTCTGGTTGTAGTAGTTAGCGTTCTGATCGGCGATGGAGGTTCCGGCCGGGAAGGTGTACGTCGAATAGCTGAGGCGTGAGAAGTAGGCGGCCATCTGCCAGGCCTGCATGCGGGTGGTGCTGGCTCCCCAGACGTTTAACTGGTCGAGGTGTCCGCGTCCATTGTGGCAGAGCAGGCAATCGTAGTTGCCCTGACCGAGGAAGGCGGTGGCGGATTTCACCAGCGCGGTATCGTAGGAATCCTGGATGGGGCCGCCGGGGGTGCGGGAGTTTACGGTGAAACCGGCGGCACCGGTTGGTGCATCGTGATTGTTGCCGCGCATCACGACCGCTTCGTAGGCCATGTCGGAAATCGATTTCCAGCCGGCAACGCTGCCCCAAATGAACATGTACATGGCGTTGCGGCCATTGGGTTGGCGGGCCTGCGTGACAGAGCCGGTGGTGTTCTGCATGAGGTCGCCGAACCACATGGTCCACTTGTCGGTGAAGGCGTCGGAGTAGAGCAGGTCGCCGATGACTTTGTTGCGCTTGTCGGGGTTCTTGTCGGCGACGAAGTTGCGGACGTCAGCGGCATTCGGGAGGCGTCCCGTGAGGTCGAGGTTGATGCGCCGGAAGAATTCCTCGTCGGTAGTGAGGGCGGCGGCGGGGACCTTCTGATCGGCGAGTTTGCCGAAGATGGCGTCGTCGATAAAGTTGCGCCGCGGAAGCGTGTTGGCGTCGACCGCATCGCGCGCCGAATTGCCCGCGGTGGCGCGAACGTTCATTTTCGCGGCGCGTTCAAAGATGTCCCTGCGTAGGCGTGCTTGTTGGTTTAGGAACCCTTCGGGGTCCCTTTGAAAGGTGCAATTCGTTCCGGATGCGGTTGCGTCATCCTGCGAACGTCCAGCTTGTGGAAAAAATAGCGGCATCGCTCCAAGCAAAGCGATCGCTCCGAAACCCAAACCCCGCATGGGTCCTCCTACACGCGTCCTTTACCTGATCCCCGACAGGACACGCTTTGAATTGCAGTTTTCAATGTACCGCAAATTGATCGGGACGGGGGACGCCACAGAAGGGAGGAGTTAGGGGGAGAAAACGTTGCGGGAATTAGGACTTTTCCGGAAGGTTTTGAGATGCTGCCTTCCGGGAGCTTTGCATGCGGGAGTAATTCAGATTACTTTGCTGGCGCTCTTGGCTCGTTACTGTTTGCTCGCTTACTTGCAGACGCGGCGCAAGCCGAGACTACTTGATCTCTTTACTTTGGACGTTCGCGGGTTCGGCGGTCCAATTCTCTTTGATGGAGAGACTCTGATCGGAGAAAAAAGTTCTGCGGCCGGAGCTTCCGAAGGTCACTGGATTGGCGTTCACCGTGTACCCGGTCGGCGACCCTTGGACGATGAAGTTGTAACCGCTGTTGGTGCCTTCAGCTAAATTTTTCGGGATGAGGTCGGCGGCTTGGGGTCCGGCGGCTCCGCTCGGTGGGGGGCCAAGTTCCGCAAGCGTTGACGCATATTTTCCGAACTGAGAATAATACTGCGTCTGGGCTGTGTGAATGGTGGTGATCTGCCGGATGCCGGCCATTTCCTGGGCGTGCATACGCTGATTGTTGAGTTTAGGGATCGCGATGGCCGCGATAATCAGGATGATCGCGATGACGATCATCAATTCAATCAGCGAGAAGCCGCGACGGCGCCGGTTGTTAAGCATGGCCTTCCTCTTATTGTAGGACGCGCGAGGTGGGGGAAACGTGTAAAAGGATCTTTGGGGCTCTCAAGAAAACGCTTTCACCAGCGTATCGATGGCGCGGAGGCGGTTTAGGAGTTCGGCTAGTTTATCGAGGCGGCGGGTTCGTGAATATCGGTGAGCGTGGGCTGGCCGGCATCGCGGAGGGTTTTGAGAATGCGGACGCCTTCTTTAAGACCGGGTCCGCGGAAAGCGGAGACGCTGGAGCGGTTGGCTTTGTCGAAGCTGGCTTTGAAGATATAGGGTCCGGCGATGGCGGCGATGGCGCTGGCGAGGAACTGGGCGTGCTCTTCGGATTCGATGACACAGGGTCCGGCGATGAGGGCCAGGGGATGGCTTTCGCCGATCGCGATGTCGTTAACGCGGAGGATCAAGTATTGAGTTTACGCTGGCGCGATGTGCGGTGGTCCGTTTCCGACGCCGCACTTCACACTGCTTTGGGCGCGGCTCGGATTTCGGGGTATGGGCTTGCGGTCAGCGAGCTCAGGAGTGCGTATGAGACCGAGCAGAATCTCCGCCCCGGCGGGTCGCGTATCAGAGCAAAGGTCCCGTCGCTTATGCTCCGGGTTCAATCCGCGCGGTGTGGCGGAGTGAGTGAGGTCGATCTTACGAATCGCGCCTCGGGGTGCACTTGCGGTCGGGGCTCGATCTGCTGCTGGCGGATGAACAGAAAACAGGCTGTAGACAGGTCCTCTGTTTCGGAGCGGCGGGCGTGCGTATAATTGTTTCGAATCGATTGCCATGACGCATAAAACTTCTCGACGCCATTTCTTTTTCGGTAGCTTGCTTGCCGGTGCGGTTCCTACCGCCGGATTCGGCAGTGTGTCTTCGTTGACGCATCTAGGCTACAAGTCGCCCAACGAGAAATTG
Organism: Bryobacterales bacterium; assembly: GCA_038210135.1. Classification (GTDB taxonomy): domain Bacteria; phylum Acidobacteriota; class Terriglobia; order Bryobacterales; family Bryobacteraceae; genus JBBQWZ01. Next base: position 67,586 of record JBBQWZ010000026.1, on the reverse strand, counting down.
AACTTTGCCGCGATCGGCGCGGGCGGCAAGGGGTGGACGGATATCAACGCCTGCCTCACGGAGAATTTCGTTACCTTCGCGGACCCGGATGATAAACGGTCCGAACGCAGCCACGTGAAGTGGCCATCGATTCCGAAGTATCGCGACTACCGCAAGATGCTCGATAAGGAGCACAAGAATATCGACGCGGTGACGGTGTCGATTCCGGATCACATGCATGCGGCGGCGGCGATGGCGGCGATGCAATTGGGCAAGCACGTCTACGTGCAGAAGCCGTTAACGCGCACCATCTGGGAAGCGCACGAGCTCGAGAAAGCGGCGAAGCGATACAAGGTTGCGACGCAGATGGGCAACCAGGGCTATTCGGGCCCGGGCGCGCGAGAGTGCTGCGAAATCATCTGGTCGGGCGAAATCGGCGGCGTGAGTGAAGTGCATGCGTGGACGAATCGGCCGATTTGGCCCCAGGGTCCGGAGGTGGTTCCGGTAGAGGCTCCGGTGCCGGACACGTTCGATTGGGATCTGTGGTTGGGTGTCGCGGAGTGGCGTCCGTACAGCCCAAACATTGCCCCGCATCACTGGCGCGGTTATCCGGAGTACGGCTGCGGGGCGATCGGCGACATGGCTTGCCATATTCTTGGCACACCGAATATGGCGCTCAACCTGCGCGATCCGATCAGCGTGGAGTGTGAGCATCAGGAGGGCAAAGGCAAGTACACGTTCCCGAAGGCGGCGAGGATTCGCTTCGATTTTCCGGCCCGCGGCACGATGCCCGCGGTGAAGGTGTATTGGCACGACGGGATGAAGGCGCAACCGGCGATTCCGGGGATTCCGGAAGGCGAACTTCTCGGCGACAAGGACATCAACGGCAGCGTATTTATCGGTGACAAGGGAATTGTCACTACGGGTTGCTACGGCGAGCGCACGAGGTTGATGCCGGACGCAAAGATGAAGGACTACAAGCTGCCTCCGCAGCTGTTAACGCGGTCGCCGGGTCATTATCGCGACTGGATTCGTGCCTGCAAAGGTGGCGATCCGTCGTGTTCGAATTTCTCGGTGGCGGCTCCGTTTGTGTCGTGGATGCTGCTGGGTTCGATCGCGATGAAGTACGAAGGCAAGCTCGAGTGGGATGCGGCGAAGATGCGTTTCACGAATAACAACGACGCGAATAAGTGGATCAAGCCGACGGTGCGCAAGGGCTGGAAGATCGCATAGTTCAGTTGCGTGGCGAGGTCGGCGCGTCCCTTCCCGTGCGGTTTGGGTTCAATCCGGTGGATTGCTGATTCGTCGTTAATCAAGATCAGTGTCCGCTCCTGACGCGTTCCTTCGGAGCACTTTAGCCGGCGCTCGGATTTCGGCGCTAATAACGGATGACGATGCGGATCGGTGTTTGCTGAGACTCGCTGCGCTTGATCGCTACTTCTAAAACGGCCGTGAAGAGCACTTAACTTCGCTCGGGCAAGACCCGAGCTTCGTGCGCGCCTCGATGCTCTTGGCCGGGCTCTCTTTCGGCTATTTGATGGTATCGGTGTTGTTGGGGCCGAAGCGGATTTGGCTTTTCTGTTTGGGATAGACGGGTCCGTCGCCAAACAATGCTCGCTTCGTTCCCCAGCCTGCAAACGTGACGGCCACGGTTCCAATGAGGCCCAAGATCGCCGCTTTGCGGATCCATGCGGCATACGAGGTTTGGGTCCGCTCCCTGACGGTCGAGGTTCCGTTCTCGGTGGTCGCGGCTTCGGGGGTCCACTCATCTAAGTTTGGTGTTCTGGCCATCTGGCGGGTTGCGGTCGCGAGCAACATGAACACCGTGCAGGAGATTCCGCTAAGAGTCATGAACCACTCCGTGACCAGGCGCTCCGGCGTGAAGCGTGGGAGAACGTGTATGAAGTTGAACGTCACTACAACCCACAAAAACACGAGGTAGAAGAGTTGGCCCTTGCCGAGCCAACTTGCGGGGAAGAGCGCGAGGGGACGGCGGAGATGGGCTACCAGGAGCCAGATACATGCCAGAGCGGTGGCGAGGTAGATGAAATCGAACCAGCCGATGAAGCCGGTGGCGGGCATGAGGTTGCCGGAGATGCGGATTCCGTAGAGTTCGGGCTTGAGTCCGGTGATTTGCGTCACCCAATCGTTGGGGCTTTTGCGAAAATTCAGGTACGAGAGCAGGACGAGGACGAAGGTGACGCTGAAGACCTCGGTCCAGCGGCGAACGGGGATGCTGGTTGCTAGCGTCGCCGTGAGGAGATGTCCGCTCCCTAACCGGCGGGGTTCGGTGCTGGGTGTTAACGCGTCCACTTCCTGACCGGCGGGGTTCCATCCGGAGGTATCCGTTTCCGACAGCTGAGGGGCTCGCGGGATGAGGAGTCCAAAGGCGACGGCGATGGCGATTCCGTGGCCCAGGCCTTGGAGCTGCTCCATGACACTGTGCCAATTGGTGATGTAGCCGGTGGCGATTCCCGCAATCTTGATGGCTTCGCTGGCGGAGTAGAGAATGCCTCCGAGGAAGCCGGTGGCGACGGTGGAGAAGCCGATTCCGCCGAAATCGTGACGCCAGCAGAAGACCAGAATTCCGGCGATGAGGCCTAGGCACTGGCCCCAAACGTCTTCGCGCGGCGGATTCAAGTGGAGGTCGAGGAGGCCGGTGAAAAGGGCGTATCCGCCGAGCCACCCGACGCTCATGTAGATCATCAGTTCGCTGCCGAGTCCCCAGGAACCGCGGCGCACGACGGCGGTTATTAGGATTACGACAATGGTGATCGCGGCGCTGGTTTCGTGGCTCATCCAATGCGGAACGGGCTGCATGCCAAGCGCGCGGAAACTACTTTGCAGGACGGCTTGGAGATACCAACTGGCAAGGACGGCGGAGAGCGGAACAACGAAGCGGGTGAGCTCCTCGCGGTTGAAGAACGCGGCGATGGCGGTTCCGGCTCCCCCGGGAGCGGCCCAGCAGAAGCCGATCAGAAAGACGCTGGCGAAGCCGTACAGGACGGTGGGCGAGTCCGTCGATTGGGTGTAGGCGAGGTTTTTCATGTACGACATGCTGCCGCCGAAGCCCCAGCCAATGGCTCCGAAGAAGGCGAAGTAATGGACGCGACGATGCCAGTCGGGGCGGCCGCTGAGGAGGGCGACGACCATGCCGCCGAGGGCTCCGGCGAGAGCGGCTCCGTATTCGTGGCCGAATTGGCCGCGGACGCCCCAGCCGATGGACATGGAGAGTCCGGTGAGAAGGATGAGTTGAAAGAACTGGCGGTTTGGCAAGAGACCTATTCTGACGGATTCCGATTTGGACTGGTTACCGGCCTGAGTGGGATACGATAATCCGCATGCCTGATCTCTCTGCTTTGTGGGAAGAACACACTGCTCATGAATTTGCGACGCGGGATACGGAAGCGACGCTCCAGACGATGGTGGAGGACGCCTACGTCAACCACATTCCTACTTTGACGGGCGGACACGGGAAGCCGGCGCTGCGGGACTTTTATTCGAAGGATTTTATTCCGTGCATGCCGGCGGATACGACCCTAACGCCGGTGTCACGGACGGTGGGGTCGGACCAGCTGGTGGACGAGATGATTTTTTCATTCACGCACACAGTGGAGATGCCTTGGATGTTGCCGGGGGTGGCTCCGACGGGGAAGCGAGTGGAAGTTCCGTTGGTGGCGATTGTGAAATTTCGCGAGGGGAAGCTAGCGCACGAGCACATTTACTGGGATCAGGCGTCGGTGCTGAAGCAGATCGGGTTGCTGACGGATCCGTCGCTGCCGGTGGCGGGGGCGGAATCGGCTGAGAAGGTGTTGCGGGGCAGCCGCGCGTCAGCGGCTTGAAAGGATGGGCAAGTTCGGAACCGTCCAGGATCCGCGGCGCTCGAGGCGGCGGCGGGCTTCTTCGGGCGAGTAGATTTGCCAGTTTCCGCAACCGGTGATCTTCGGATCCAGGGGCGCATGTTGGTTGTCGGGCCGAACAGCGTTCACTTCTTGGGGCGTTAGAGACAGGGTAGGAGGCATTTTGGGTCGCTCGGTCATGATCAAATCCTTCAAGTTGGTTATGTGCAGACAGAGGGAAAAGTGATAGCGAAGGTAGTAGCGGTAGGGAAATAATTTCTGAGGGTGCACAGACAGGCGGCCTACCGTACCGACAAGTAATGTAAACAACTTAACAGTGCCTTTTGACTGTTTTCGGAAGAGCCGACGGCGGATTTTTTGGGGTTCGCTAATTTTAATCTCTTTTGTTGGCTGCTGTTGCGAGGTTGTAACGGACTGGCGGATGGGGACGGCACCCGACAAAGGCGTGGTTGCTTGGCCACAGTTCTCCGATGGCGAAAGCGGAAAAGTTCCTGTAACCGAACCAGTTACAAAACATCAAGTAAATAGGGATTTAACTTCCAGCGGGTCGATGTTATACTCATTCAAGGCCGGGAGCGGACCCCTAGGGCAGGTGTGTCTAGACGCACTGGAACCACTCATGAGAGGCGGGTCGGCGCAGCACCCGCGACTACTAAGTAGTTCCAGATCCCTCATTTAGGTTCGGCTGGCGAGTTGCGCGAGAAGGAGTAGATCGGCGAACACATGATCGGCCGTCTTAAAGTAAAGGGCGAGGATACGTCCACGGAACAGTTTGAGGACCAGTTTTTGGCGGAAAGCCATGAACCCCTCGGGTTGCCGTTCGACGAAGAAGCGAATTTCTTTCATCCGGAAGAATCCCATGATGGAGACGAACTCCATCCGCAACCTCAGGAAGAATCGATTTATACCGACGACCCGGTCCGCGTGTACCTGCGCGAGATGGGTGCGGTACCGCTCTTAACGCGGGAAGGCGAAGTGACGCTGGCCCGCAAAATGGAGCGGGGCAAGATGCGGATGCAGAAGGCGATCAGCCGATCTGCTCTGGTTCAGCAGCTGGTGGTCGAGATTTCCGAGCAGGTCAAAAAAGGCACGGAAGAGCTCGACAGCTTTGTGGATTTAGGCGACGTCGAAGAAGAGAGCGCGGCGTATCAGAAGATGCGGCGCGAGGTTGGCGGCAATCTAGCGGAAGTGGCCGTTCTCCACAAGAAGCAGCTTCAACTGGTGGAGAAAACGGCCGAAGTTCCGGCCAGCAACAAGAAGCTTCGCCGCAAGTGGCAAGGCAAGCTGAACCGTTCGAAGGTGGAAACCTCGCGGGCGATTCGCAAGGTGGCGTTCTATCACTCGCAGTGGCGGATGTTCTCGAAAGAGATCGACCGCGCGGGTGAGGAGATGAACCATCTAACGATCGAAGTCCGGAAGCTCGAAGGCCGAAAGAGCCAGGCTGCCGAGAGCAAGGTTCGTGAACTGAAGCGGGAGATCCGGCGGCGCGAGCAGGAAGCCGGCGCGACAGTCGCCGACCTGAAGCACACGCTTTCGGTGATCCGGCACGGCGAAATTGAAGCCGAGCGCGCCAAGAAAGACCTGGTCGAAGCCAATCTTCGACTGGTCGTTTCTGTCGCCAAGAAGTACGTCAACCGCGGTTTGCACCTGCTGGATCTCATCCAGGAAGGCAACATCGGGCTGATGCGCGCCGCGGATAAGTTCGAATACCGGCGCGGGTACAAATTCTCGACGTACGCGACGTGGTGGATTCGCCAGGCGATCACCCGCGCGATCGCGGATCAGTCGCGCACGATTCGTATTCCCGTTCACATGAACGAGAGCATGAATAAGTTCCTGCGGGCGACCCGCGAGCTCGAGAAGGAATTGGGCCGCCAACCGACCAACGACGAAATCAGCCGCCGTATGGACATACCGGTGGAGAAGGTCCAGAAGCTGAAGACGATTTCGCGCGATCCGGTGTCTTTGGAGACTCCAGTGGGACGCGATGGCGAATCGGCGCTGGGCGATCTGATTGAGGATCGCTGGGTGGGTTCGCCGGTCGATGCGGTGATCGATACCAACGTCCGCGACGAGACCGCGAACATTCTGAAGACGCTTTCCCCGAAAGAGGAAAAGGTTATCCGACTGCGCTTCGGCATCGGCTGCGAGCGTGAGCACACGCTCGAGGAGATCGGTCAGGAGTTCGACGTCACGCGCGAGCGCATCCGTCAGATTGAGGCAAAGGCGCTCCGCCAGCTTCGGTCGCCGGAACGCGCCCGGCATCTGCGGGCTTTGCTCGCGGCGCGATAAAGATTCAGGGTCGTTTCCGAATCCTTACAGGGCAGGCCGAAAGGTCTGCCCTTTTTGTTGGTGTGCCGAGCATGTTCGACAGCGATGAAGTTGAGATGTCTGTTCAGCTAGCGCATCGCGAGGTGCGGTCTCAAGAACAGTGGAACCAACGTCAGGAGTTGGCGATTCGGTTGAAAGACTGCAACGGCGAGAAGCCCATGCAGCTCAGTTGGATTTTCCAGGGAGCGGATTAGTAGGAACTGGTCGCGCAGCCGCGCTCGCCCATCGAGTTAGCGAAGTGAGCAACAACCAGGGACATCTCTTCGAGAGCCTTGATCGACTGCGCCGGCCACATGGTGCGGCTGACGCGGTGCCATGTCCGCATGATCTGGTAATCGGCGCGGAGCATGTGCTGCTCGAGGGTGTCGTCGCCGACGGTCTGAGATCCGGCCTGTTGCATCAGCCGGGAGAGCATGGCGTAGTCACGGTTGAGCTTCGCCTCTAATTGAGCAAAGGAACGAACCGCGTCCGAAGAGAGGACGTTCTGCACCTGACGGAAGTAGAGCTGATTCGCTTCGGCGACTTCACTTGTATAGTCCGTAGCTGTCTTGGCGGTGAGGATGAGCAGACAGGTGTATCGGAACCAGTAGGCGAACAGCGCCAACGAAACTCCGATAATAAGGATGCTTGGAATCATTTTCGTCTGCTAACTCTCAAGGTCGCTGATCAAGTCCTATACGTTCTGTACGTTCTGAATTTACTCGTTTGAGTACAAGGTGAGTATTGCTCATAATCTCCCGAAGTTCAAGAGGCTAAGGTTGTTTTGCCTAGGGGAGGTACGAAAGTCATGGGCACCATGGGGATTCCACGTTCACGGCAGAACTCCGAAAAAAGCCACGCATAGCTTTGTAAAATGTAGTCCCGCTTGGAGAAACCGAGCTGGTGTGCCTTTTTGTCGATCCAATCGGCATCTCCCTCCAATTCCATAAATATACCGATTGGGGTTTCGTCGAGGAGGGCGTGACCAACTTCGCCAGGGGTGTGATATTCGGTTCGGTACTTGTCGTAACGCCAAGTGGGCGCATAGCCGAGACGTTCCAGGATTGCTTCGAACACGTCGGCGTCGCCGATAGCGGTTTCGAGTTCCTCGCGGACTTTGTGTTCGTGGCCGATCGACTTTCCTTTGAATGTTAGGATGCGGCGATCGCCAATGCGGCGCAGGCGGATGAGTTGGTCGGCGGACCGGAGACTCTGGCCGGGCGTGTCAAAAAGTTGATTCGACTCGAATTCACGGGGTCCGATGGGTAGGAAGCCGTGCGCCAGCAGGCGCTCGCGACCGAGGTCGGCATTTTCCAGCTTAATTTTAACTTCCGTTTCGAGCGCCATACCTTACAATAAGGTAATTGTGCGCCCGTAGCTCAGCCGGATAGAGCAACTGGCTTCGAACCAGTAGGTCGGCAGTTCGAATCTGTCCGGGCGTACCACCTCTCTCTTTTGCGGACCAGTCGCGTAACCGGCGGAATCTCACTGGTTGACACGGCGTCCCTCCGGACTTTAGAAAAGGACAGAGGACCGGCCCTTTTCTGTCGACATCAGGGTCTGATACTCGGAGCCGGGTCCTCTAGAATAGAGCGAGGAGACCGACGAATGAAATTGGCGAGAGCATCGCTGTTGTTCACTGTGGCGTCCGCCGCGGTTTGGGCCCAGGTCAATGTGGGCGCACAGAAGCCGGAGGCGACGAAGCCTTTCCAGATGAAGACCGTGTCCACATTTGAGCTGCCTTGGCGGATTGCGTTCCTTCCAGATGGCCGAATGCTGGTGACGGAGAAGATCGGGCCCATTTGGCTGGTATCGGCGGAGGGCGAAAAGATCGCCCCGTTAGCCGGCACGCCCGCGGTCTACTGGCAGGGGCAGAACGGCATGCTGGGCGTTTTCGTGTCGCCCAAATTCGCCACTGACCAGAGCATCTATATCACTTACATCGAGCCCGGCGATTACGGCGGCGGCCAAGCCCTGGCCCGCGCCAGGCTGAATGCGGGCCGTGTTCCGCGACTCGAAAAGTTCGAAGTGTTGTGGCGCCAATTGCCGAGGGGCAAGGGCGGACAGGCCGGCGGGCAGATCGCGTTCTCCCCGGACGGCCAGTATCTTTATATGTCGGTCGGCGACCGGCAGCGCATGACTCCGGCTCAGGATCCGGACCAGCCGGTGGGTAAAATTCTGCGGCTCACGCTCGATGGCAAACCAGCACCTGGCAATCCGAACCAGGGCAAAACTGGAGCGGCGACTATTTCTTTGATCGATCCGCCACTCGACACGGAAGCGGCGAAAACCGCGAAGGTGATCAGCACGTATACCTTCTCCGGCCCGAACCTGACGCCAGCGGAAACCTGGGCCAGCGGCTTCCGCGCGCCTTACGGTTTGGCGTTCTCGCCCACGGGTGAGCTCTGGGAACTCGAACACGGTCCGCGCGGCGGCGACGAATTGAACCTGATCGAGAAGGGCAAGAATTACGGCTGGCCGGTGGTGTCGTTCGGCATGAACTACAACCAGGTGCCGATTCCGAGCCACGACGCGAAGCTTGAGTTTGCGAAACCGGTACTGTATTGGACTCCGGTGATCGCGCCGGGCAACCTGATGTTCTATACCGGCAAGAAATCCTTTCCGCAGTGGGATGGCAGCGGCTTCGTTAGCGGCTTGGGCAGCCATACGCTGACTCGCCTCATTTTCGACGGCAAGGGCGGAGCCAAGCCGGCAGAACGCTGGGATCTCGGCAAGCGCATCCGCGATGTGGCACAGGGTCCGGATGGCACGCTGTGGTTGCTCGAAGACGAGAACCCTGGCGCGCTGATTCATGTAACACCCAAGTGACGCGTTCCTTTCCCTCGCTTCCTGCCATCGACCTTATTGATTGAATGAGGAACGCGATGTTTCGAGTCGCTGGGTTGCTACTGCTGGCCGCGGGATTGTACGGCCAGCAGCAGCCGGTTCCCTACAGCCATAAAACGCACTTGGCGATGGGACTGAAGTGCAACGCGTGCCACAAAAACGCCGACCCGGGCGAGCTGATGGGCCTTCCAGCGGTGAGTTTCTGCATGGGCTGCCATCTGTCGATCAAGGCCGATAGCCCGCACATTCAGAGGCTGGCTGCGGCCGCCAAAGAGAGTAAGCCGATCCCGTGGGTCCGCGTTTACCGGATCCCTCATTACGTCTATTTCAGCCACCGGGTACATGGTCAAGCCGGCGTAACCTGCGAGACGTGTCACGGACCGGTTCGCGAGCGCGATGTGATCAGCAAAGAAGTGGCCCAGAACATGGCTGCCTGCATGGCGTGTCATGCCGCGGCGAAGGCTCCTAACGACTGCAACACCTGCCACGAAGAGCGTTAATCGGACGCTCCAGCGGATGCTGCCCAACGCGCGCTGCGAATGCTAGCCACCGGGAGCCCGTTTGGCCGAGCGCTTAGACGGATGCCGCATAATGCGGAGATGAGTAACGCCAGCGCGCCTTCCGCGATTCCTGAAATTAACGAGCTGCGGGCTTCGTGGCCGCGCATGAACGAGCGCGAGCGGTTCGAGGCGTTCCGGTCGGTCCGGCGCGATTTGGCGGACGACCTTTTCCTCATCCTTGATGCCCGTGACAGGTACACGCTGATCGAACAGCTGCCTTTGGGCGAGCGGCGGATCTGGTTGCGGCTGCTGGCCCCGGACGATGCGGCGGATGTGGTGCAGTGTGCTCCGGCGGACGAGAAGCGCGAGCTGATCGAGATGCTGGATCCGGTGACGACGCGCGAAGTGCTGGCGCTGTTGGCATACAAGGAAGACCAGGCCGGCGGATTGATGAGTCCGCGATTCGCGCGGCTGCGTCCGGAGATGACGGTGGACGAGGCGATCAGTTACTTGCGCCATCAGGCCGCTCAGCTCGAAACGATGTACTACGCGTACGCGGTGGATCCGGACCAACGGCTGCTCGGCGTGGTTAGCTTTCGAGATTTGTTTTCGGCGGACCGCGCGAAGACGGTGCGGGATGTGATGCGTACGCGGTTTATCTCGGCGACGGACGCGATGGATCAGGAATCGGTGGCGCGTCTGTTTTCCGAGCATCATTTGCTGGCGATTCCGGTGGTGGATTCGCAACAGCGGATGCAGGGCATCGTGACGGTGGACGACATTGTTCGCGTGGTGGAGCGCGAGGCGGGTGAGGATATCCAGAAGATCGGCGGCAGCGAGGCGCTGGACGAACCGTACTTGAGCATCGGCTTTCTAAAGATGATCAAGAAGCGCGGTGGCTGGCTGGCCGCGCTGTTTCTGGGCGAGATGCTGACGGCGACAGCCATGGGATTTTTTGAAAAAGAGATCGCAAAGGCAGTCGTGCTCGCGTTGTTCATTCCGTTGATCATTTCGAGCGGCGGCAATTCGGGTTCGCAGGCGACGACGCTGGTGATTCGAGCGATGGCATTGGGCGAAGTTGGTCTCGGACAATGGTGGCGGGTGATCCGCCGTGAACTCGGAGCGGGCATCGCATTGGGCACACTGCTCGGGACCATAGGAATGTCGCGTATTCTGATCTGGCAGGGATTCTCGAACGCGTACGGCGAGCATTACATGCTGGTCGCGATGACGGTGGCGGTAAGCCTGATCGGCGTGGTGTGTTTTGGAACGGTAGCGGGATCGATGCTGCCGTTTATCCTCCGGCGCGTGGGTGTCGATCCGGCGAGCGCGTCCGCGCCCTTCGTCGCGACGCTGGTGGACGTCACCGGGTTGGTAATTTATTTTTCAATTGCCAGCGTGATCATGCGCGGAACGCTTTTGTAATCGGGAAACGAGCCTCAGGCGAAATGGCGGTCGAAGACTTCGCGGGTCTTGGCCTGGATCCGCTGAAGCTCCTCGGGTAGCGAGCCGTCGAGGGTCTGGCCGGGCATCGAACGGGCGACGAGTTCGGCGAGTGCTTCGAGCGGCGCTTCGGAATTCGGCAAGCGCCCTTCGACGTGGCCGTTGGCGACACGCAGACCGTGATCGAGCGCGCGATAGAAGGTGGCGGCGACCCGGAGAAAATTGGCGTCATCGCGATCGAGGTGTCCCATTTTCTCAATAATGTCGATGCGCTCCGGCGTGTTCAGGACGGGGAAGAAGAAGCCCGCCGCTTTGAGACGGAGATACAGCAGCAGGAAGTCGATGTCGTAGAAGCCGCCGAAGCCGGCTTTCAGGGGATTCTCCGCACCCTGCTCGCGTTCGAGGCGGGCGCGCATCTGGCGGAGGTCCGCTTTCGAGCGGCCGCTTTGACCATAGCGCCGCCAGTCGAGTTCCTGGAGGGCATGCAGGAAATCCTCGCCGGCCCGCAGGTTGCCGGAGACGGCGCGCGACTTCATATACGCGATGCCTTCCCAGGCTTCCGCCTTGCGCTCGAAGTAATCGCGGAAGGTGGTCACGCTTTGCACCAATGCGCCTTCGCGGCCGTTGGGCCGGAGGCGGGTATCGACAGCGAAAAAGGTTCCTTCGCCGGTGTAGGCGGTGAGCAGATCCACCATGCGGGAGGCGACGTGGGTCCAGAAGAGAAGTTCGGGAGCGTCTTCATCAGGGAGGACGAAAATCAGATCGGCGTCGGAGGCGACGTCGAGCTCGCGCATCCCAAGGCGGCCCAGCGCGATGACCATCAGTTGGTCGGCGGGGCGGTACGCGGAATTTTCGGGTGGACGCGCGGCCGCGGTTTCGCGAATGGCGAGCGCGTAGACTTCGCTGAGAATACGGTCCGCCAGGTCGGAGGTTTGGGCGAGGGTCTCGAAGACGGGCGCGCCGAGGCAGATTCCGCGAGTCTGGAGGCGGAACATTTCACGGCGGAAAGCGCGGCGCAGCGTGGACGGGTCCGGCGCTTTCGAGATGAAGCCGGGAGAGAAATCGGCGAGCTGTTGGAGTTCGATCAGGAGGTCCGGCTCGCGAATCAGCTGCTCGGCGTAGTGCGGCGACAGCGCGAAGAGGTCACGCGCGTACTGCATTAGGACAGTGTCCTGTTCGAGGATCTGCCAAAGGTCGCTCTGGGCTCCGATGCGATCGCGGAAAACGTCGAAGGCCTCGCGAATGCGGCGCGGCGGGTCTTCGCGCTGGAGCTTCTTCGGCTGTTCAGGATCGGCGGCGGGAATTTCAACGGGCGTGGAAGGTTGGGTGTGCACCACGCGATCGTAAATAGCGCGGACATCGGCGAAGTGCAGTTTCAGACGTTCGAGGAGCGTCGCCGCGGAGGCGGGCTCGTCGGTGTAGGTTGCTTGCGGCATCCGGGCGGCGAGGACGGCGAGTTCCGCGAAATTGGCGGGCAGGGAATGCGTTTGGCGATCCTCGTCGTATTGGAGCCGATGCTCGAGATGGCGCAAAAACTGATAGGCGCTGGCGAGCTTGCCGTACTCAACGGGCGAGAGCAGGTTCTTGTCCTGCAGGCGGGAGAGCGCGAGCATGGTGCCGCCGTGGCGGACCCAGGAAACGCGTCCGCCGTGCAGGCGCTGCAGACATTGGACCAGGAACTCGATATCGCGAATTCCGCCGGGCGCCAGCTTCACGTCGATGGCGGCGCTCGCGGCGGCTAGCTTCTTCGACGCCAGCTTTTCATTAAGGCGAAGCCGCGTCACGGACATGGTTTCGATGGCGGAGAAATCGAGGCTGGTCGAATACGTCAGGGGCTCGACGAATTCGAGAAGCTCCGCGCCAGCGGCGGGATCTCCGGCGGCGACGCGCGCCTTGATCATCATCTGCAGTTCCCAATCGCGGGCGCGGGAGCTGTAGTAGCGGCGTGCTCCTTCGAGAGAGAGGCAGACTTCGCCGAGCTTGCCTTCAGGACGCAGTCGGAGGTCCACGCGGTAGCAGAGGCCCTCGGGCGTGTAGGTCGAAAGCACGCGGGTCAGTTCGTTGGCGACGCGTTTGAAGAATTCCTTGTTGGTCAAGGCGTCGTCGCCGCCGGCCGTCATTCCATTCGAGCCGTAGATGAACAGCAAGTCGATGTCGGAGGAATAATTCAGTTCCGCGCCGCCCAATTTACCGAGAGCGATGACGGAGAGTCCGGCAGGAGCGCCGTCTTCGTTCGTTGGGGCTCCGTACTTTTTGGCGTGTTCTTCGAAGATGGACGCGTAGGCAACGGCGACGATGGAATCGGCCAGGTTCGACAGTTCTTCGGTGACCTCGGAGAGGGTGGCGTAGGCGAGGACGTCGCGAATCAGGATTCGCAGGATTTGTTTGCGGCGAAAGGTGGCGAGCGGCAGCGCTTCCGGCTGTTGCCCGTTCAGAAACTCGTCGAGCTTGATGCGGAATTCTTCCGCCGAGAGCACGCGATGGAGGTCGCCGGAAGCACGCAGCTGGTCGATCCACTCTGGATGCTGAAGGATCTCTTCCGACAGGAAGCGGCTCTGCGAAAAGACGGCGATCAGGAATTGCAGGCCGGCTGGGGACTGGATCAGGATTTGAAAAGCGGCGGGCTGTCGCAGCTTGAGTGCGGCGAGGCCGCGATAGACGGACGCGGAATCGGCGGAATGCTTGACAAGGACGGCGGTGCGTTCGGCGAGGAACGCAGGCAGGCCTACGACGATTTCTTCGAGCGTTTGCGCATTCGACATGGATGCACGGTCAATCGCGGCGCGAACGGATCACGCCGATTCTTCGAGCAGGGCGATTTCGTCTCCAGCCTTCACCATTCCGGGGCTGATTACGGCGGCGTAGAAGCCACCGATGGCCCAATGCGGTGATGAGGTATCTCCATTACGGGCGCGCTGGTCATACACGGCGGCCTGGATTCCGGGGCCATACACGCTCAACGTGTCGCAGGGCCTGCGGAGCTTGGTTAATTCGAGGACGGCGGTCCCGGCGCGAAAGCGTTGGCCGGCGCGGAGCTGCGAGTAGGGCAGTCCTTCGGTGGTGAGGTTCTCGCCCAGCGCTCCGGCGTAAACAGGAAAGCCCCCCGCTTTCAACTTTTCGATTTCCTCATTCGAAATCAGCAAGACGGCCTGTTTCGGTCCGCCGTGGATTTGGGGATGCGCCCAGGCGTCGCCATCGAGTCCGCGGAAGGTGAGGATGCCCTCGAAGATGGGGCGTTTGGGAATGCCTCCGCGAGACGTATTGACCTGCACGATGCGACCAGTCACAGTACTTCATTTTATCGCATTACTCCACTAAGCCTCGGGATTTGTATAACTTCCGGAAAATCACGCGGAGCCGCGGAGTGGAAAGGCCAGCGCGGCGCGGTATGGAGAGGTTGCGCATGAGGACTTCACACGACGACGCAATCATCCGCGGCGATATTGCGGAGCCGCTGTTGAGCCGCATCCGGGCGGAGCCGAGCGCGGTGCAGAAAATCATTTTCGATTTGAATATCGAATTCGCCGATGGACGGGAAGCGGCCGGGCATTGCGTGCGCGAGTTGGTCCGGCGCGCGATTGCGAGCGTAGGGACGGTTGCACAGTCGGGCATTTTAGATCGCAAGAGCGTGCAGAGCAGACGGTTCCTTTACGCCGAACTGCAAGGCGTGGTGATCCAGCGTGTGGTGGCGGCGGACACCGAATCGAGCAGCCCTGCGATCCGCGCAATCCATCGTGTCTGGCTGGATTTTGAGGTGCGGGCGTTGCTGAATCGCTCCCGCGCCACGGTGAAAGCGGACGCGGCACAGCGTTCGTTTTCGGCGCTCGGCGAAGGCATCGTATGGGCGGTTCTGGATACCGGAATCGACGGGACGCACCCGCATTTCCATATGCACCGGACGCTCGAGATCGACGCGCCGCTACGGCATATGGATTTCACGCCCGCGCAGCCGGTGCCAGTTGCCAATCCGGTCGATCCGAGCGGCCATGGAACACACGTGGCGGGAATTTTGGCGGGGGAATACGAAGGCGAAGGGGTTATGGCGCCGATTGCGATTCACCGGCGGCGCGGAGAAGACGGCGAGGTGCAACTGGTGTCCACGGTTTTGCGCTCGATGGTTGGCATCGCACCGCGCGCGAAGCTGCTGAGCCTCCGGGTGCTCGACGCCTCCGGCATCGGCGGCGTTTCCAATCTGCTGGCCGCGCTCGATTACGTCGAACAGTTGAACGATCACGGCCGGCCGTTGCTGATCCACGGTGTGAATCTAAGTGTCGGCTACGAATTCGATCCGGAGTGGTTCGCCTGCGGGCAGACCCCGCTGTGCGCCCAAGTGAACCGGTTGGTTCGGAGCGGCGTGGTGGTGGTCGCGGCGGCGGGAAACAGCGGGGCGGGATTCACTCCGTCGATCAACGATCCGGGCAATGCCGATCTGGCGATCACCGTCGGCGCGACGCATGCCGAGATGCCGCATGTGTACGGCGTCTCGTATTTTTCCTCGAAGGGTCCTACCGGGGACGGCCGGGCGAAGCCGGACCTGATTGCGCCCGGCGAGAACGTCTTGTCGTGCTGCGCGAGAGGCCTCGATTGCGGCGGAGCGAATCCGGACAGCGGGCCGGTTTACATCGAGCGCAGCGGCACCAGCATGGCCGCGCCGCATGTGTCCGGCGCGATTGCGGCGTTTCTGTCCGTGCGGCGGGAGTTTATCGGACAGCCCGAGGCGGTGAAGCATATTTTCACAAGTACGGCGACGGATCTCTCCCGTGAACGCCACTTCCAAGGTCACGGCCTGCTCGATTTCATGCGGGCCATTCAATCGATTTGAGGCGAAATCCGCCAAGCGAGGAGTTTTGCAAAATGTACGAACTGCATTTTTCGGAGAGTGGTCAGATCATGGACGGGTACGCGCCGCCGGTTTTCAACCAGGGCGCCACCGACGTTTTGGTGTTGGCGCATGGATGGAACAACAACGCGGACCAGGCGCGTGAATTGTTTCACGGGATCGAGTCGCAACTCTTGCAGTTCGGGTACGCGCCGCCACTGGTTGGCATTTTCTGGCCTTCAAAGAAATTCGATTCCGATCTCGGCAAGGAGTTCACCGCGGCTTTAGACAGTCCCATGGCGCGTCAGATTCTGGTGGGCGCGATGCGGGCGGCAGTTCCACAGATCGCGTCCCCGGCATTGTTTCACTTGCTGCCGGTGGAGACCTTGCTGAGGCGGCTGGCGGGTACACAGCCGCTGGGCCAGGGATTGTTGAACCTGTCCAACCTGACGACCTTCTATCGAATGAAGGGACGCGCCGGATTGATCGGACGGGAGGGGCTGGCGCCAGTGTTGGATGCATTCAGCGTGCGACATCCCGGCATCCGCATTCATTTGGCCGGACACAGTTTCGGAGCGCGACTAGTGACGGCGGCGGCCGACGCGGTGAAGACGCCGGTGCGCACGATGACGCTGCTACAAGGCGCGTTCTCGCACACGGCATTTGCGCCGACGGTGAACGGAGTGCCGGGGGCATTCCGCCAGGTACTCGTAAAACATAAAGTAGCGGGGCCCATCGCGGCGACGCACACGCGGAACGACCAGGCGGTTGGCCTGGCCTACGCGTTGGCGTCGCGCGTGGCAGGGCAGGAAGCTGCGTTTCTCGGCGACAGCAGAGACCGGTTCGGCGGCATCGGATCCAACGGCGCGATCCATACCCCGGAGGCGGTCGCGAACAGCCTGCTTCCGGTGGGGAGCGCGTACGTGCTGGATGCGGGCAAGATTCACAACCTGCGCGCGGACACTTTCATCAAGGCCCACTCCGACATCGTTAATCCGCAAGTCGCGTGGCTCTTACACGAGATGATGGCGGCCTGATTACTTGGCGGGACGCAAGAACGATACGACCTTCTCGCGATAAGCGGTGTCGCCGGTGAGCAGATACTTGCGCAGGTGCGATTTCGCTTCGGCCTCATGGCCGGTCCGCGAAAGGATTTTAGCGGCGTAGATGTGCGCTTTCGGAAATTCCGGAGCGGCGTCTTCGAGATGCGACAACGCCTTTTCGTTCGCGCCGTTGGCTTCGAGCATGAGGCCGAGCAGATAATGCGCGTCCGGAAAAGCGGGATCGGCGGCGAGGGCTTTTTCGAGATGAACGGCGCCTACCTGCGGGTCGTTCTTGCGGAACGATTCGAGCGCGCGTTCCAGTTCTTTCGCGGCTGCCTTGGGCGGATGATGGCTGAGGCGGCGGATGGAAATCTGACTACCGGCGTTTCCCTTGACGATGACAATAGCGGATTCGGGAAGAATCAATCGCACCGGTGGTTGATTGATATCGACGAAAACAGGCTGCGAGACGAGCATTTCCCCAACGATCGAGTGGACCTGCACGGTATAGTTTCCACGGGCTACGCCGAGTAGAAAACGGAAGCGCCCCGAATGGATTTGTACCTGTTCTCCGCACACGCCGTTGAGGCACAAAACGGCGGTCATATTCGAAACGCCGTTGCCAGCGGAATCGACGACCTCTCCTTCGATGTTTGCAAGCTGTTGCGCGATCAATCCGGACAAGGCGGCCGCAAAAAGCAAGATGGTGCGAAACATGAGAATCTCCGATCGAAAAATTGGATATTTTCCCGCGCGGATATGTGCGGGGGGCTGGCTGCGCGTCGGGACGGAGCGCGCCGGCATGAGTTCAGATTGCGGGTGACTTTCGAACCTGGAAGGGGGACGGGGGAGAACAGCGAAGTTCCATCACCATCTTATCGGGCAAGGGCGGCGATGGCCAATCGAAAATTCTTATCGAGGTGTTGGGGCGGGTAGTGAGGATGGGCTCGAGTGGTAAAGGTCCCCTCACTAACGCTCCGGGTCTATACCGGCATGCGTGCAGCCACCAACAAGAACCACCGCGCCTTGGCTCGGGATCTTCACCTGGGTTGGTGTGGACGGCAACCGTACGCGCGGCTCTGATTCTGTGGCGAAATTGCTCAAAGCCGTGGCGAGTCAGCTCATCAAATCAGCAAAATTTTCCCGGAAAATTTGAAAATAATTTTCCCTACGCGAAAGACCGCTAGTTGCAGAGATCCGCTATGAATTTCGGGAACGGCGAATACAAGGCGAATTTTTGACTTGCCTGACTTCGGCCATAGGCGAAATCGCCCTTGAAAGGCCGGCGTACTTTGCTGGCCTTTCGGGAGAGCGACTTGGCGACCGTTTCGGAGCGGGAGATAGCGAGATCTGGACTCTGGCCGGACCAGGATTTGGACACCGCGGGCGGGCTCGGCATTCCTGATTTTGAAATATCCGCAGGCTTCACATCTTCTTGATTTACAAGAGTTAGATTGATCGCTCGACACGAATCAAAAGGGACGATTTTATGAAGGTCTGTTCATTGACAAGTTACAACCAACAGGCTACGCTGACCCCACGCTAGGTTAGATCCTTGGGGAAAGGGATTTCCCGTCCAGGCAATAAGCATGGGGACGGGCCTGGCAAAAAATCGAGCGAAAGGCTCGTAGTCATCAGAGTGTCATTTTCCGGGGAAATCCGTACCGCCCGTCGCGCGTCCCGTTCGCGCTGCTCAAACCTGCGTTCGCAGGACCACCTAATGCCACTGGCGTCGGCTCCCTGTTTCCCTCCACTTCACATCCATATAACCAAGGCACTATCGAAAGGAAAGGTATGCGAAAGCATTTTCTGTTGATCGCAATCGTGGCTCTATTTGGGCTACTGGCGTCGAATACGTTCGCGCAGTTGACCGCAACCGCATCGCTCCAAGGGCGCGTGCTCGACAAGTCGGGCGCGGCGATTCCTGGCGCGGAAGTAAAAGTTAGCAGCAGGGCGACGGGCTTCACCCGCACCGGCGCTTCCAATTCCGAGGGTTTGTACAACTTCGATTTGCTGCAAGCCGGTATCTACGAAGTCCGCGTTTCGAGCAAAGGCTTCGCGACTTCGGCCATTCAGAACGTCGAACTCTCCGTCGGCCAGTCGACCCGGCTCGACGCAACCTTGACTGTCAGCGCGCAAGCGGAAGTCATCACGGTTGAGGCGACGGGCGCCCAGATCGACACCACGAAGACAGACGTCAGCCGCGCGATCACGCCGTCTGAAGTTCAGAACCTGCCACTCAACGGACGCGACTTCGCCAACCTGGCGTTTCTCGCGCCGGGCGCGAAGCCGGTGAACTCCTACGATCCTACGAAGAACCGCATCAGCATCTTCGGCATCAACGGTTCCGCCGGACGCAACGTGAACATCACGGTGAACGGTATCGACAATAAAGACAACACGGTCGGCGGACCTGTCATGCAGTTGCCGCTTGAAGCCGTCGAAGAATTTAACATCTCGACGCAGCGCTTTTCGGCCGCCAATGGCCGTAGCGAAGGCGCCGCTGTCAACGTCATCACGAAAAGCGGAACCAACCAGTTGCACGGTTCGCTGTTCCTGTTTGAGCGCGACACCTCGCTTACCGCGAACGACGTGCTCAACGGCAGCAATCCCACTCCCGAGATCAGCCGCCAGCAGTATGGTGGCAGCTTCGGCGCGCCGGTCATCAAGGACAAGACGTTCGTGTTCTTCACGATCGAGCGCACGCGCGAAAACACCGCACTCGGCGTGACGACGGATAACCTGAAAGAGCTGAATCTGTTGACCACCTTGGGCGCCGTGCCGTCCGCGTCGATCCCGACGCCGTATCGCGACCAGCGCTACAACGGCCGCCTGGACCATCGCTTCAATGAAAAACACAATGCCTTTGTGAGCTACAACTCGCAGGCCAATCGCGGCGATAACGATCAGGCCGGATCGAACGACGACCTCACCGCCGGAAACTTCACGACCAATCAGTTGATCCTGGCGAACGTCACGCTCAATAGCGTACTGAAGCCGACCGTCGTGAATAGCTTCACCTTCGGCCACCAGTATTGGAACAACCTGATCGACGCGACCAAGTACACGCCCCGCGTGGTTTTCCCGGCCGTGAACTTTGGAACCAACGGCAACGTGCCGCAGCAGAGCTTCCAGCGGAAGTGGCAGTTCCGCGACGACATCTCGATCAACAAGGGCCGCCACACCTTCAAGATGGGCGTGGACTTTGTGAACGAACCCAAGCTTGGCGGCTTCTTCACGACGCCGATCACGCTGAACCTCACCTTCCAGGACAACCCTAGCGTCATCACGACGAACAAGACGCTGTACCCGCAGAGCTTCGCGACGCCGGGCGCCATCACTGCGATGACCGCTTCTTCTGGCGATTCGTACTTCAACGTGAAGGACGGCAAGATGTTCGGCGTGTACTTCCAGGATGACTTCAAGGTGAGCAAGCGGCTCAGCTTGAATCTTGGCGTGCGTTGGGACGTCGATCTGCACCTGCAGGGCGACAACGTCCAGGCGCAGGAACGCACCTATCAGCAGTTGAAGGCGGTCGGCAGCCCCTTCGCCGGCATTCCGCACACCGATAAGAACAACTTCAGCCCGCGCGTCGGATTGGCCTACGATCTGACGGGCGGCGGCAAGCACATCGTCCGCGCCGGCTGGGGAATCTACTACGGACAGACCTTCATCAACCTGCCTTTGTTCGCTCTACAGCAGGCGAATGCCACGGTCTTCACCCAGACTCTGTCGCTGAATAGCTCCGGCTTCGGCGACGCCGGCGCCGGCATCGTGCCCAGCACGGGCAAGCCGCTTTCGCTCTTCCGCTACGGTGTCGATCCGCTGCCTGCCATCCCGGCAGGTCTCCCGACGCTCGTCGACGGCGCGGTTGGCCGACTGGTCGATCCGTCGTTCGCGAATCCGTACAACCACCAGTTCAACGCCGGTTATGAGTGGCAGATCGATAACGTGAACAGCATTGAAGTCAACTATATTCACATTCTCGGCCTGCGCGAAGCCAAGCGTCAGAATATCAATCCGCTGCGCCCCGATCAGGGGAACACGCGGCCCTACGATGCTCTGTTCAGAGCAGCAAAGCTGCCGGTGCTTGGCCAGATCGTCGTCGAAAGCTCGATCGGCCGCTCGCGCTATGACGCCATGAACGTCACGTACAAGCGCCGCCTCGCGAAGCACTTCTCGATCAACACCAACTACGTGTTGTCGCAGGCGAAGGCGTATGCTGGCGGCCCCGCGGCCTTCGGCAATGCGGCTTCTAACCCGGCCTACCTCTTCGATCCGAGCGACTTTGGTCCGGCTCCGAACGACGAGCGGCATCGCTGGGTCGTCTCCGGTATCTGGATGCTACCTTACGGGATCCAGTTCGCCCCGATCATGCAGGTCGCCAGCGCCCGCCCGTACAACCCGACGCAGGGAACTAACTGGCGCGGCTCTGGAAACAGCAACGGCGCCACGCGCGCCGTGGTGTTCACCAACCAGCCGGACAACCTGACGGCGACCAAAGGCCTGTCGGCGGCGACGATCCGCGCCGGCATCGCCGATGGTTCGTTGACGCAGTTGACCTATAACTCGCTTCGCGGACAGGCGTTCTTCCAGCTCGATCTGCGCGCCAGCAAGTCGTTCATCTTCAAGGAACGTCAGAAGCTCGAGTTCATCGGGCAGTTCTTCGATTTGACGAACCGCGCGAACTATGGCGGCACCTTCCAGGGCAACATCCGCTCGGCGCTCTTCGGGCAGCCGATCGGGTATGCGACCCCGGGATCGGTGAACTCGTCGAAGAGCTTCTCGGCGGAACTGGCAGTCCAGTACCGCTTCTAGCTCGAAGGGGTATCTCCCCTGCAGTAACGCCAACGGCGGACCTGAACAGGGTCCGCCGTTTTGCGTTTGGGAGGGAAAAGTCGTGCTTGACGCGGTGGGCCCGCCGTCCAGATCCAGCGCCCAAGCCCCGAGATATTGGCTTCGACGAAGCAAGTCCGCAGCTTCGCCACAATCGATCCCGAAGGTGACGAACTACTTCCGCTTTCGAGCAATCCGGATCACATTTCGCACATTGCCGAGGGTCCCGCCAGGAGCCTTTTCATTCCGCCGGCGGCGCTTCTTGTCATCCTTGAAAGGACGGGCGCGCTGCTGTGCGGCTGGATGCTGCGCGGCTAGATGTAGAAGCGAAACGGTCCGTGACATACGGCCCCGGCTTTGTCACCATGGGATTCGCAACCGGAGGCGACGCGACACCATGCCAAAGCTGATTGAGAAGCCGACCGTTATTCCCGTACCCGGCAATAAACAGATCCACGAATACGTGGGCCGCGTGAATACCGGGGACAGCGCCATCAGCGTGGCCCACATGAAGAGCCCGGCGGGATGGAGCGAGCCGGGTCAGGCTCCGGAATTCGACGAGTACACGGTGGTGCTGGCTGGATTCATGCGCGTCGAACATCGAGAGGGTGCCGTCGATGTGCGTGCCGGTCAGGCCATCCTCACGTCGAAGGGGGAATGGGTGCGCTACAGCACTCCCCAAGGCGCCGAGTACATTGCGATCTGCCTGCCCGCCTTCGCGCCGGACACGGTCCATCGCGACGAGTAGGTCGGGGCGAAGTTATTCTCCGAGTTGCTTGCAGTGCTGGCCGTCCGGAAGGACGACATCGTGGATTCTAGCGCCGAGCACGAACCCGCCCTCGGCGCCGCGGCAGTGCCGGACTTCCGCGAAAACCTGGAACTCGCCAACGCGAAATTCGATCTCCGAGCCTGGCGCGACATGGGTGCGCGTGACCAATCCGACGCCGGATCGCGAGATATCCCGTACCTGCCCGGTAACGATTTCGAAGTTGGGTGGCGTCCAGACGCGGAGCGTCACTGCACGGACGACCGGAAATCTGGGTTCCGTCCGCCGCTCGCTTCCGGCTGGTTCCAGCATGGCCGGTCGAAGCGGGGAGCGGTCGAGGCAATCGAGTCCACCGGAAATCACGGTCCGACGAATTCGCTCGACGTCGGTTACAACTCTCATTCCAAGAATGCCTGTCGCCCTCATGGAGTCCATCGGCCCGGCGATTGGGAAGCGTTATAGTACGACAGAATTTCCGGTCTATTAATCGGCCGAATTCCGTCTTATTAACTGATCTAGGGATCGTTTTATGGAGAGTTGCGAGTCTGCCGGGAAGTACCGATCGAAGGTTTTGACGGAAGACCTATACGTGTTTTGCCACGCTGCACGACGAGCGAGGACGACGGTTTCCGGACCAAGCTGGTGAGATTTTCCAGCCCGTTAAGGCGAGCCGACAACCGCATGAGGCTACGGGCTGACGCGCGTGGTGTAGCTCTCGCCGGTGTACATCCTTAGGACTTTGCCATTTTCCTCGGTGAAGCGGACGGTTTCGCCGACTGCCGAACCGCCGGATACGGCTTCGAAGCGGAACACACCGTCGCCGATCGGAATCAGGCGGGTTTGCGTTTCCGGATTGGCGCCGGAGGGATCGATCAGGACCAGCCGGCGATTCAGTTCGACCACTTGCGTGTCGCCGCCGGCGCTGCGATAGAGTCCGGCAAACCGGCTCCAGGCGGAGTTCCAGGGTAATGACTTCGGGGCGACGGCGCCCGCTTTTGCGACCGCGGCTCCGACGGTTTGCATCAGGTGCATCGCGAGATCGGCGGGAGCGGAATCGTCCCCGTTGGTCAGCACAATAACGCCCACGCGGTCGTCGAGCTGAATCAGGGTTTGGGTTTTGAATCCCGGGTACGACCCGCCGTGGCCCACGTAGAGGCGATCCTTGTCGCGCTGTACGGCGAAGCCGATGGCGTTTCCGCGCAGCCAATTGTTCTCAAGAACGCGGACGCGGTGCATTTCGCGAAGAGCTCCAGTGCTCAGAATCTGCGCGCCGCCCGGACGTCCTTTGCGGAACTGAAGGGACACAAACTTTGCCATGTCTTCGACGGTCGAAGTGACGCCGGTTGCGGGAGCCATCGCTTTCGCGTCGATGAATTCGAGCTTCTGCCGACTGCCGTCCGGCATTCGCCTTCCATATCCAATGGCAAGGCCGGGCACCTCGCGGTCGATGCTGGAATCCTTCATGCCTAACGGCGTGAAGATGTGAGCCTGGACATAATCCGCGAATTTCTCGCCCGAAACCGCTTCAACGATCATGCCGGCGATGGTGAAGCCGAGGTTCGAATATTTCCAACGGACTTCCGGCGGATACGGCGCAACGTGGCCGGCGACGAATTTGCGGACTTCTTCCGCGTTTGGAAATTGATGATCGGACCAGTGTGGTCCGGCTTCGCGAGGGAGTCCGGCGTTGTGCGTCAGGAGTTCTTCGATGGTGATGGGCGGGTCGTCGGCCTCCGCGGGCTTGATCTGGAACCACGGCAGATATTTCGAAACCGGGTCGTCGAGGCGAAGTTTTCCGGCGTCGCGCAGCTGCATGACGGCCGTGGCCGTAAATAATTTGCTATGCGACGCCATCCTGAACTTGGTGGATGCCGAGACGAGTATCTTCGCGTCGAGGTCGGCGAATCCGAAACCCTGGGCCCAGACCAGTTCCTGATCGTGGACCACGCCGACGGCGATTCCAGGAAGTCCGCGATAGGCGATCTGGCCGCGAATCCAACTGGCGAAGAGGCGCTCAGCTCCCTTCACTTCCGCATCTTCGGCCACTGTGCCCGCGAAAAGGGACAGGGCGATGGTCAGGCTTCCAAGTATTATCCGCAAAGCGTCTCCAATCGAAAGGCGGGCTGTCCGCATCGTATTCTCCACCGACCGGTGTGTGCGAACCGGCCGCCGCTTGCGATACACTAACAGTTTTGGTTTCCCCTCCGCGAGAACCAAAGCTCGCCTTGTACTCTGCAAGGCTGGCAAAACCCCGATTTTGGGAGGAGTTGTAAAGACGTGGCTGATTCCATGCGTCATATTTTCACGTCCGAATCGGTGACCGAAGGTCACCCGGACAAGATGGCAGATCAGATTTCCGATGCCGTGCTCGACGCGGTGTTGGCCGAGGATCCCACGGGCCGAGTGGCCTGCGAAGTTCTCGTTACCACCGGCATCTGCGTGGTCTCGGGCGAAATTACGACCAAGACCTATGTCGATGTTCCGAAGCTGGTGCGCGAAGTGATTGCCGAGATCGGCTATACCGACGCGGCCATGGGCTTTGACTCGAAAACCTGCGGCGTACTGAACACGATTCAGAGCCAGTCCCCCGACATCGCCATGGGCGTCGACACGGGTGGCGCGGGCGACCAGGGTTTGATGTTCGGCTATGCTTCGGATGAGACGCCGGAGTTGATGCCGCTGCCGATCGTGCTGGCGCACAAGCTTTGCAAGCGCTTGAGCGATTCGCGCAAAGCCGGCGAGCTGAAGTATCTCCGTCCCGACGGCAAAAGCCAGGTATCGGTCGAGTACGTCGATAACAAGCCGGTCCGCATCGACGCGGTGGTGATTTCGACCCAGCATTCGGACGACGTTTCGACCGAGCAATTGCGCGAGGAAGTCCGCAAATTCATCATCGATCCGGTTGTCCCCCAGAACATGGTCGATGCCAACACCAAATATCACATCAATCCGACGGGCCGCTTCGTCATCGGTGGACCCCACGGCGACACTGGCCTGACGGGCCGCAAGATCATTGTGGATACCTACGGCGGCATGGGCCGTCACGGCGGTGGAGCCTTCTCGGGCAAGGATCCGACAAAGGTCGATCGTTCGGCTTGCTACATGGCGCGCTATATCGCGAAGAACCTTGTGGCTGCCGGATTGGCGAAGCGTTGCGAAGTCCAGTTGGCATACGCGATCGGTGTCGCCGAGCCCGTCTCGGTGATGGTGAACACATTCGGAACCGGCACCGTGGACGAATCGCGTCTCATGGAACTGGTGCGGGAGAACTTCTCTTTGACTCCGAAAGGCATCATCGAGAGTCTCAAGCTGCGCCGTCCCATTTACCGCAAGACCGCCGCGTTCGGCCATTTCGGCCGAACCGAAGAGACGTTTACCTGGGAGGCGACCGACAAGGCCGCCACGCTGAAGGAATTGGCCAAGCCGGCCGCGGCTGCCAGCCGTTAGGCTTTGGCCGAAGGTTGGTTTGGGAACGCGCCAGCGGTTCGCCCTCGCCGGGTGGCTTTGCTGGCGCGATCCGCATAAAGTGATCGGCGGCGCGGATTCCGCGGCGCCACAAAGGTTTTCCAAGCTCGAATCGGACACATAATGGCATTGATTGAAGGTTGTCGCCACAGTATTGAAGTCACCGTTCCGCTCGCCGACGTGCAAGCCGAGACGGAGCGCGCGCTCGTTGAAGTGACGAAGAAGGTTCGCCTGCCTGGGTTCCGTCCCGGTAAGGCTCCGGCGTCGCTGGTTAAGACGCGATTCGCTTCCGAGATCCGGCAGGATGTAGTCGAGGCGTTGGTTCCGAAGGCGTTCCGCAAGGCGCTCGAAGCCGACGGATTGAAGATCGTCAGCCAGGCCAAGTACAGCGACATTCATTTTCATGACGGCGAGCCGCTGAAATTCAAAGCCGAATTCGAAGTCGAGCCGGAGTTCCAGCTCGGCACCTATCGGGATCTGCCGGTGGTTTACAACGAGCCCGCGGTGTCCGATGCGGATGTGGACGAACGCATCGAGAAGGTTCGCGAGCAGAAGGCGGAGTACGTCAACGTCGATCCGCGACCGCTTGTGGATGGCGATTACGCGATGGTGTCGCTCGAAAGCCTGGCCGGCGCGGAGCCGCCAATCCAGCAGGACGAGCTGATGCTCAAGATCGGCGATGAGAATACGCTGGCCGGTTTCAGTGAGCATTTGAAAGGTCTGTCGCCCGAAGACGAGCGGGAATTCGACATCACCTATCCGGAGGATTACGACCGCGATACGCTGGCCGGCAAGACCGTCAAGTTCCGCGCCACCGTGAAGGCGGTCCGGCAAAAAGAGCTTCCTGAAGTGAACGACGAGTTCGCCAAGGACCTGGGCGATTACCAGACGCTCGACGAATTGAAGGCGTCAATCCGCTCGAGCATTCAGCGCGAGCGGGAATTCGAGGCGCAACAGACGGCCAAGACCAAGCTGATCGATCAGCTGGTCGAGGCGCACGACTTTGCGGTTCCCGAAGTGTACGTCGATCGCCAGATCGAGATGAACGTCGAGCGCCGGCTCCGCGCGCTAGCAGCTGAGGGGATCGATCCGAAGTCCATCAAGCTCGATTGGGAAAAGGTCCGCGAGACGCAGAAGGATCAAGCTTTGAAGGACGTAAAGGCGTCGCTGCTACTGGACAAGGTCGCAACGGCGGAGAGTCTGGATGCGACTCAGGACGAAGTGGACAAAGAGGTCCAGCGGTTCGCGAAGCAGCAGCGGGAAGCCGTTGCCGTGACCAGGGCCAAGCTCCAGAAGGACGGCACTTTGGGGCGCATTGCCAATTCCATCCGGACGGAAAAGACGTTGGCATTCCTTTTCGAGCGCTCGCGTAAGAGCGCAGAGTAGCCTTTTCAGTTATTTGCCAAACGAAGCCACTTCTCCAGGATTCTTAGTTCAGTCGGACTAAGCTAAGTCAAGCTAAACTTAGTCTTGCAATAAACTACGGATTGCGTTAGCCTTGAGGCATGGCGGTGTCTGCTACAGTTCGCGCAAGGAAGCCATTCGTAAACGTCCACGAAGCAAAAACGCATTTGTCGGCATTGCTTGAATTGGTCGAGAAAGGCGAAGAAGTGATCATCGCTCGTTCGGGCCGACCGATCGCGAAGCTGTCCGGGTATGTTCCACCGCCGGCGCCGCCGCGGAAGTTGGGTACGATGCGGAGCCGGGTCTGGATATCCGATGACGCCTTCTCGCCTGCAACGGACGAACAGATCGCCAAGGCCTTCGAGGGTGGCGACGACCCAACCTCCGGAAATCCGCGGGAGTGAGAGTCCTGCTCGACACGCACGCGATTTTGTGGGCGGTGCAGGCTCCGGAGAAGCTATCTCCCACGGCGCACAATTTGATCGAGGGCGATAACACGCTGCTGATCAGCATCGCTTCGTTTTGGGAAATCGTGATCAAAACCAATCTCGGGAAACTCCATCTGGGTGCTCCCGCTGAACAGGCTTTTCCCGAGATCCTCGAAGCGCTTCACGCCGAAATATTGCCGATCGCTCTCGACCACGTATGCGCCGTAGCGCAGTTGCCCCCGCACCACGGGGATCCTTTTGACCGAATGCTCATCGCGCAGAGCGTCGCCGAAGACGCCCCGCTGGTTAGCTCCGACGCGATTTTTTCGAGGTACGCAGTCCCGGTGGTCTGGTAGCCTTCTTCCCTCACCCGGCGAGAGGGAGATGCCAAAAGTCACGAAACTGCTATACTAGGTTTCGTTAGCACCCAAAATATCCGCATGCAGAATACCCGCATGTTCCGTCTTTCATCCCTCCACGAGGTCAGCGCGTGAAGCGTTCCGGTTCCGAAGAAGTTCTGCGCTGCTCTTTTTGTCACAAGAGCCAGGACGTCGTGGGCAAGCTCATTTCTTCGCCCAGCGACTATCCGCGCGCCTACATTTGTGATGAGTGCATCGCCGTTTGCAACTCGATTCTCGAGGACGATCGCCACGAGAATACCTACGGAACGCCCCATAAGCTACCCAAGCCGTTGGAGTTGAAGGAATACCTGGACCAGTACGTGATTGGTCAGGATGCAACCAAGAAGAAGCTTGCCGTCGCGGTCTA
Source organism: Bryobacterales bacterium (assembly GCA_038210135.1). GTDB lineage: Bacteria > Acidobacteriota > Terriglobia > Bryobacterales > Bryobacteraceae > JBBQWZ01. The sequence continues at coordinate 39,118 of JBBQWZ010000026.1, read as the reverse complement.
TAACCACTACAAGCGGATTCAGATGAACAAGCAGAAGACTCCGGAAGGCGTCGAGCTTTCGAAGTCCAACATCTTGCTGATTGGTCCGACCGGAACGGGCAAGACTCTGCTCGCGCAGACTTTGGCCCGAATCCTCGACGTCCCGTTTGCGATCGTGGATGCGACCACGTTGACCGAAGCCGGCTACGTGGGCGAAGACGTCGAGAACATCATTCTGCGGCTTTTGCAGAATGCCGATTGGGACGTACAGCGCTGCCAGACGGGCATCATCTATATCGATGAAATCGACAAGATCGGCCGCAAGGACGAGAATCCATCGATTACGCGCGACGTTTCAGGCGAAGGCGTGCAGCAGGCGCTTCTGAAAATTCTCGAAGGCACGGTGGCGAATGTTCCGCCGCAGGGCGGCCGCAAGCATCCGCACCAGGAATTCACGCCGGTCGACACCACCAATATCCTGTTTATCTGCGGTGGCGCGTTTGTCGGTCTTGAGAAGACCGTAGCCCGCCGGGTGGGAACCAAGACGATGGGTTTCGTGCCGCCCGAAGAGGACCGCCCGGATGTTCGCCGGGTCGGCGCCTCAGGCCGTCGCGATATCAGTCTATTGGCGCAGATCCAGCCTGTCGATCTGATCAAGAGTGGTTTCATACCGGAATTTATCGGCCGTCTGCCGGTAGTGGCGGTACTCGAGGATCTCGAAAAAGACGCTTTGGTTCAGATTTTGACCAAGCCGAAGAATTCGATCATCCGTCAGTATCAGAAATTGTTCGAGTTCGAGAATGTTAGACTGAAGTTCAGCGATGACGCGCTGGATGCGATTGCGGCTCTTGCCATGGAGCGCAAGGTCGGGGCGCGCGGTCTGCGCATGATCCTTGAAGACATGATGCTGGATCTGATGTATTACCTCCCTTCGTACAAAAAGGTCCGGGAATTCCTGGTGACGAAGGAAATGGTGATGACGCAAAAAATCAACATGGCGCTTCTCGAGAAGGCCGGCTAAGTTCCGCCGGCTTCCATAAAAAAGAAGCCTCCCTTGTCAGCCCGCAGCCGGCGCGGCGTTCCGGCGTTCCTTGAAGTCCAAATCCCAATAGTTCTCCCAAATGCTTAGCTCCAAAGAAAAGTCGGATACCAGGCGCATCCCGATGATGCCGATCCGGGATGTTGTGATCTTCCCGCACATGATGACGCCCTTCGTCGTCGGCCGGGAATCGAGCGTCCGGGCTCTTGAAGAAGCGCTGGCCGGGGATAAGAAAATCTTCCTCGCCACCCAGCACGACGCGCAGGTCGATGAACCGCGCCCCGACGAAATCTTCGCCGTGGGCACCATCGCAAATATCGTCCAGAGTCTGAAGCAGACCGATGGCAATATTAAAGTGCTGGTCGAGGGCGTCGAGCGCGGCAAAGTCGTCTCGGTTTCTGAAGACGAAGGCTACTTCCGGGCCGTCATCAAGACGTTCCCGTACCGTGTGGAACAGGGTCCGCAGCTCGAAGCGTTGACCGGCCGCGTGACTACCCTATTTGAGCAATACGTCAAGCTGAGCCAGAATCTGAACTACGAGACGATGGTCGCCGCGATCCGCGTGGACGATCCCTCAAAGCTGGCCGACACGGTGGGCGCCAATCTTCAATTGGCTGTCGAGGAGAAGCAGGAACTGCTCGAAATCTTCGATCCGATCGATCGCCTGACGCGCGTCGCCGAGATGCTCGATATCGAAATCGAGAAGCTCAACGTGGACCGTACCATCCAGGGCCGCGTGAAGCGCCAGATGGAAAAGGCGCAAAAAGAGTACTACCTCAACGAAAAGATCAAGGCCATCCAGAAGGAACTGGGTCGGGGCGAGAAGAGCGAGTTCGACGAGCTCAAGAAAAAGATCGAAGCCGCCGGCATGAGCAAGGACGCGGAAGAGAAGGCCTTCGCCGAACTCCGCCGTCTGGAACAGATGCCGCCGATGTCGGCCGAATCGACGGTCTCGCGCAATTATCTCGACTGGCTGCTCGCGGTGCCGTGGAAGAAGAAATCCAAGGAAATCCGCGACCTCAAATACGCGCAGGAAGTCCTCGAATCCGATCACTACGGCCTCGAGAAGATCAAAGAGCGCATTCTCGAATTCCTGGCGGTCCGCCGCCTGGTACAAAATCCGCGCGGCTCGATCCTGTGCTTCGTCGGACCTCCCGGAGTCGGCAAGACGTCGCTCGGCATGTCGATCGCGAAAGCGACTGGCCGCAAGTTCGTTCGCTTATCGCTCGGCGGCGTGCGGGATGAAGCCGAAATCCGTGGCCATCGCCGCACCTACATCGGAGCACTTCCGGGTCAGGTTCTTCAAATGATGAAGAAGGCCGGCACCCGCAATCCGGTGTTCATGCTGGATGAAATCGACAAGATGTCCACCGATTTCCGCGGCGACCCGTCGGCGGCGCTACTCGAAGTTCTCGATCCGGAGCAGAATTTTATGTTCCAGGATCATTATCTCGACGTCGAATACGATTTGAGCCAGGTGTTCTTCATCGCGACGGCAAACGTGCTGCACACGATTCCGCCGGCCTTGCAGGATCGCATGGAAGTGATCCGGTTGTCGGGTTACACGGAACTTGAAAAGCTCGAAATCGCCAAAAAATTCCTGGTTCGGAAGCAGATGAAGGAGACCGGGCTGACGGCGGCCGAAGTCGAGTTTTCAGACGAAGGTCTGCAGACCCTGATCCAGGGCTACACGCGCGAAGCTGGCGTCCGCAATCTCGAACGCGAAGTCGGAAACGTGTGCCGCAAAGTCACCCGCGCCGTGGTTCGTGCGCAAACGGCGAAAAAGGGCGACAAGTTCGACCGCGTCGTGGTCAACGCCGCCAAAGTGGTTGAATTCCTCGGCCCGATGAAGTTCCGCGATCTGATGGCCGAAAAGACCAACGAAGTCGGCGCAACGGTCGGCTTGGCGTGGACCGAAGTCGGCGGCCAGATTCTGACGACGGAAGCCACCATCATGGAAGGCCGCGGCAAGCTGACCACCACCGGCAAGCTGGGCGACGTGATGCAGGAATCGGCGCATGCGGCGATGAGTTATGTGCGCAGCCGGGCGGCGTCGCTGAATCTTCCGCGCGATTTCTACCGCCATCTCGACATTCACGTGCACGTGCCGGAGGGCGCGATTCCGAAGGACGGGCCATCCGCGGGAATTACGCTGGCGACCAGCATCATCAGCACGCTGACCAACATTCCGGTTCGCGGGGATATCGCGATGACCGGCGAAATCACGGTCCGGGGCAAGGTTCTGCCGATCGGCGGCCTCAAGGAAAAAATGCTAGCCGCGCACCGGCATGGCATCTTCGAGTTGGTATTGCCACGGGAGAACGAAAAGGATCTGCCGGATATTCCCGAGAATATCCGCAGCCAAATGAAGCTTCACTTCGTATCTTCGATGGACGAAGTGCTAAAGATCGCGCTGGCACGGGAGTTGGATGCGGCTCCAGTGCATACGTCGATGTCGGCGGCGGAGATCGTAGCCCGCTCCCGCGAAGAAAAGGTCACCCACTGAGCCTGCCCGGTCGGGCGCGCCTGGGGGGACTTGAAATGATGAGCGCGAAGGACTTGCCGTGTTCACGCGGTTTATAATCAGTGCTTCGCGGCCCGAACAGTTTCCGCCTGAGAACGGACTGCCAGAGGCAGCCTTCCTGGGCCGCAGTAACGTTGGCAAATCAAGCCTGCTCAACGCCTTGGTGAAAACCGGGGAGCGGGAGTCCAGTGGCCGTACGATCGGCGCGTCAAAGACGTCGGCGGACGGCAGCAGCGCCGGGAAACCGAGTGCTCAGAAGCGGCAGGGTTTGGCGTTTACCAGTTCCACGCCGGGCCGCACGCAGTTGATTAATTTCTATCAGATCGGCGAATTTTTCCGGTTTGCCGATCTCCCTGGCTATGGCTTCGCACAAGTTCCCAAGGGCATGCAGGAAGAGTGGCGGCGGCTGATCGAACGGTATCTGTTCGATCGCGAGTCGCTGAAGCTTTGCCTGCTGCTGTTGGATGCGCGGCGTGGCTGGATGGACAAGGATGTAGAACTGAAGAGTTGGCTTGAATCGCAGGGGCGGTCGTACATGGTGGCCGTCACGAAGATGGACAAGCTATCGCAAAGCGAGCAGGTAAAAACGCTCAAGGCCATTAGGCAGCAGTATCCGGAAGGCGAATTACATCCGTGCTCGGCCACCACAGGCCGGGGAGTGAGGGAACTTTGGCAAGCGATTTGGAAAATCAAGATTCAGTAACGGCGAAAACGCCGGACGCGCAACCGGACAAAGCCGCCGACGCAAAGCACGACGAAGCGAAGGCCGAAAAAGCGCATGAAGCCAAGGCGCCGGATCACAAACCCGAACGGGCTCCACGGCCCGCGAACAAGGCGAAGGAACCAGCCTCCGATAAATCGGCGGAGAAGCCGGCTGCCAAATCCGCCGAGAAAGCCGCCGCACCGGCGAGCGTTCCGGCGGAGAAGCCGGCCGCACCACCGGCTGCCGCGGCACCACCGGCCGCTGTTGCCTTCCCCCCTGCTGGCTCTCCCCTGGATGCTTCGATGGCCGCCGTTGCGCCCGTTGCGGCGAATCCTCCGGCTGCCGCTCCGCCCGGGGCTCCTCCTCCCGATTCCGCCGCGGAATCGCTGATTGTGGCTCCCCCGGCCAGCCTCGTCGATAGCCTCGATCCCGGTGCCCGCAAGCGCGCATTGAACAAAAACGGCCAGTCCACGCTCGATCTCGTCGAGTTGAAGGACATGAGCATTCAGAAGCTCAACACGGTTGCGAAGGATTTCGGCGTCCAAGGCTTTGCCGGACTGCGCAAGCAGGAACTGATTTTCAAAATCCTGCAAATCCAGGCCGAAAAGAGCGGCTTGATCTTCTCTGAGGGCGTTCTCGAGTGCCTGCCGGACGGTTTCGGCTTCCTGCGCGCGCCGGAATACAACTACCTTCCCGGGCCGGACGACGTGTATGTTTCGCCGTCCCAGATCCGCCGCTTCGATCTGCGGACCGGCGACACGGTCAGCGGTCAGATTCGGCCGCCTAAAGAAGGCGAACGCTATTTCGCGCTGATCAAAGTGGACGCGATCAACTTTGAACCGCCAGAAGAATCGCGCAATAAGATTTTCTTCGACAATCTCACGCCGCTCTATCCGCAGGAACGCCTGAAGATGGAGACGACGAAGGACAATTACTCCGGCCGCGTGATGGACATGCTGACGCCGATCGGGAAAGGGCAGCGCGGCCTGATCGTCGCGGCTCCTCGAACCGGTAAGACGATGCTGCTCCAGAACATCGCGAATTCCGTCACCGCCAACCACCCGGAAGTTTCTTTGATCGTCCTGCTGATCGACGAACGTCCGGAAGAAGTCACCGACATGCAGCGTTCGGTGAAGGGCGAAGTCATTAGCTCCACCTTCGACGAGCCCGCTTCCCGCCACGTGCAGGTGGCCGAAATGGTGATCGAAAAAGCCAAGCGCCTGGTCGAGCACAAACGCGACGTCGTCATTCTGCTTGACTCCATCACGCGTCTGGCGCGTGCCTACAACACGGTGGTTCCGCCTTCGGGCAAAGTGCTCTCAGGCGGTGTCGATTCGAATGCGTTGCAGCGCCCCAAGCGCTTCTTCGGCGCGGCCCGCAACATCGAAGAGGGCGGTTCGCTGACCATCGTCGCCTCCGCGCTGATCGATACCGGCAGCCGCATGGACGACGTCATCTTTGAAGAATTCAAGGGTACCGGCAACATGGAAATCCATCTCGACCGCAAGCTGATGGACAAGCGCGTATTCCCGGCCATCGACATTACTCGTTCCGGAACCCGTAAGGACGAATTGCTGCTGCCGCGCGAAGAACTCAATCGCGTGTGGGTGCTGCGCAAAGTGCTCAGCCAGGCGAGTCCGGTCGAGAGCATGGAATTGCTGCTCGACAAGCTCAACAAGACGCAGAGCAATCAGCAATTCCTCTCGTCGATGAGCGGCTGATCCGGGACTGGAAAGTTACCAAAAACCGCTTCCGGCCGAATAACCTTCGGTCGGATTGCTTCGTCAGAACGTCATACTGACGTAAGCGTCGGAGTGTGTGACGGCACAGGCTTATTCAAGTCACTGATTGTAATGAACTGTCGGATGAGAAGCTTCAAATCCATGTTAGCTTTGAACATTGTATGAGCAGCGTACCGGTTAGTCCGCAGCATCAACAGGAGGCGCCGCGCGGTCCGTCTGCTGTGCCGTCGCGTCCGGAAAAGCCGCGTAGCCGGGGCTGGATCTGGGTCTTGCTATTGCTGATCGCCGGAGCGGCCGGCCTGTGGTACTGGCGCTCACAATCCACGCAACAGACGGAAGCCAAGGCGTCTCAGGCCGGAATTCGGACCCACCAAGTCTCGACGACGCCCATCGAAACCAGCATCCGGCTGACCGGCGTTACGGCCGCGGAGAATTACATTTCGCTGACCAGCCCGCAACTCCGTGGCAGCCGCAGCGGACAGTATGGCCGAGCCGGATCTACCTTCTCGAGCGGTGTCAATACCGGGCTCGCGGTCACATCCAATTCCGGGCAGACCAACGCGGCCGGGACCAAATCGTCGGCACTGGTTGCCGCCACCGGCCGGAGCACGGGAACGACCGCGTCGGGCACCTCGTCCAAGTCGGCGGGGGGTACTTCGTCGGCCACCGGATCCGAGGGACTTGGAACCACGTCCGGCACCCTTGCCAATGCGCAAATGGGCGCGGGCGGCTTCGGCGGCGAATTCTCTTTGTCGCTTCTGAGCATCAATAAGTCCGGCTCCATGGTCAAGAAGGACGAGGTAGTTGCCGAGTTCGACCGCGTCAATATGCTGAGCCGCGTGGACGACTACAAAGCGTCGGTCGCGCAAACCGAAGCCAGCTACCGGAATCTTCTCGCGGAGCTCGAAGTCGGCAAGAAGGCCAAACTGCAGGAGATCGAAAAGGCCAGAGCGCAGGTTGAGAAAGCGCGGCTCGATCTCAAAACGATTCCCGTTCTTTCCGCCATTGATTCCGAGCGGATGAAGCTCGCCTTCGAATCCGCCGACGCCAATTACAAGACCGTGCAGGCACAGTTGAAGCTCTACGAATCCGGCCAGCAGGCGCAGATGAAAGGCGCGCAAATCGAACTCGAACAAGGCAAGATCGAACTCCGCCGCACCGAAGCGAATGCCAACCGCATGATCGTCAAGGCGCCAATTCAGGGCCTTGTGGTGGTGCAGCAGATGTTCCGCGGATCCGAATTCACACCCATCCAGCAGGGCGATCAGCTGTGGCCGGGGCAATTTTTCATGCAGATCGTGGATACACGGTCGATGATCGTGAACGCGACCGTCAATCAGGTGGACGCCGAGAAAATGCGGATCGGGGCGCGCGCGCGTATTCGCGTGGATGCCTATCCGAATCTCGAACTGCCGGGCCGGGTGATTTCGATCGGCAGCCTCGCCAAGGGCGGCGGCGCGCGCGCTAGCTTCGTCAAAGAACTGCCCGTGCGGATCAAGATCGAGCAGTTGGAGGGGCGGGTGATTCCCGATCTTTCCGTGAGCGCGGAGATTCTCGTTTCAAAAGAAGAGAACGCGGTGGCCGTGCCCCTTGGGGCCATTTATCGCGATGAGCCGGGCGGACGTCCGTATGTGTATGTGCAGCAGCCCGCCGGATGGACGCGCCGCGAAGTGGAGCTTGGCACCGCCAGCAATCTCACCGTCGCCATCCGCCAGGGCTTGAAACCCGGCGAAGTGGTCGCACTGGATCCGCCACCGTCCCCGTCCGCAACCTAAGTTCCCCGCAGTCTCAAGCAGTCGCAGTTGGAAGGCAAGACATGTCGAAAGATATCAAACCCAAGGTCAGAATCGGCCAAAAGAACGCCGGCCGCAAGCGCGCCATCAACTGGAGCGTGTTTCTGCTTTTGGCGGGTGGTGGAGGATACGCCGCCTACCGGTATACCGGCCAGACGACCAAAGTCGAAGTGCCCGTTGCGAAGGTCCGGCGCGGCGATTTCATTATCAGCGTGCGCACCCGCGGCGAAATCCGGAGCGTGAAGAGCGCCCTTTTAAACGCGCCGCAAGTTCCCGAACTGCGTATCGTGAGGCTGGCCGAATCCGGTCGTCCCATTCACAAAGGGGACCTGGTGGTGGAATTCGACGCCGCCAGTCAGGAACAAACCTTCCTCGAAAAGAATACCAGCGTTCGCACGGTCGATAGCGAGATCGTGCAAACAAAAGCCACCCACCGCATCACCGACGAGCAGGATGGCATGGGCCTGATGACCGCGCAGTATAACGTCGAACGCTCGAAGCTCGACGCCAGCAAGGCGGAAGTCGTCAGCGAGATCGAAGGCGCGAAAAATCGCATCGACGTCGGAATTTCCGAAGGCGACCTGGGCCAGGTGAAGACCACCATCACCAGTCACAAAGTGACCCAGCAATCCGACATGGAGCGCTTGCTGCAGAAGAAGGAAAAGACCATTCGCGACATGGAGCGCGCCCGCGGCTACCTATCGAAAATGAAAATTTTCGCGCCGATCGATGGCGTCGTGAATATCGTTCCGAACGCGCGCGCATCCGGTTCGTTCGGCACTTCACCGCCGCCTTACAAGGAAGGCGATCGCGTTTCCTCGGGAGCTGGAATCGCGGAGATCCCCGATCTCTCTTCACTGCGCATCGAACTGAAATTGGATGAGGTGGATCGTGGCCGGCTGCAGTTGAGCCAGAAAGCCCGCGTTCGCGTGGACGCGGTACCCGACCGCGAACTGCCTGCGGAACTGGACTGGATCAGCCCGATTGCTTCGGTCCTGCAGCGTGGTCCCTTTCAGAGCGATAAATCGTTTCCGGCTCGCGCGACCTTGCAGCAGACTGATCCGCGTTTGCGCCCCGGTATGAGTGCAACGGCCGAAATCGTGATCGAGAACAGGCCCAATCAAATTCTCATTCCCGCGCGTGCCAGTTTCTCGCAGAACGGCAAGCCGGCGGTGTGGGTGCAAAAAGGCGAAAACTTCGTCGTCCGCAACATTGAAGTGGGAAAGCGCAACGACTCCGACATCATCGTGCTGAAAGGCCTCGAAGTCGGCGAGATGGTCGCGCTCGAAAGTCCGGCGGAAGCCGCCAAGAAGGCGAAGAAGCTGTAGCGCTTCCAGCCACACGAACAACGCATGAAAAAGCATCTCCTCCGATTGATCATCGTGGCCGTCATTGCCGGTGCGGCGTATGGCGCTTATCGCGCCATGCAGGGCCTGCAGACCCGGCAGGAAGGCATTGCCACCACCAAAGTCCGCCAGGGCGATGTGGTGGTGAAGAGTTACGCGCGCGGGGAGCTTCGCGCCGTCCGCAGCGTGACGCTGACAGCGCCCAATCTGTTTGGAACGGTCCAGGTCACGCGGCTCGCGCCGCTCGGCGGCTTCGCCCGCGAAAAGGATTTGGTCGTCGAGTTCGACGATTCCGAAGTCCAGTCGCGCCTCGAGGAGAAGCAGCTTGAGCTCGATCAGATTGACGAGCAGATCAAGAAGTCGCAAGCCGATCTCGCCATCCGCCAGAATCAGGATCAGGTCGATCTGTTGAACGCGCGCTACTCCGTCCGACGCGCCGAACTCGAAGTAAAGCGCAACGAACTGCTGGCGGTGATCGACCAGAAAAAGAACGAACTCAATCTGGAAGAAGCCAAGCGGCGGCTGAAGCAACTCGAAAACGACGTGCAGAGCCGCATTGAACAGGCGCAAGCCGAAATCGCCGTCCTTCGCGAAAGAAAGAACAAGGGCCTCGTCGAACTACAGCGAGAGAAAGCCCGCCTGATGCAAGTGAAGCTGCTTTCGCCCATCTCAGGCCTGGTTGCGATTAAGCAGAATCGCGGCAATTTTATGTTCGCCGGCATGCAGGTGCCCGACATCCGCGAAGGCGATCAGGTGCAGCCCGGAATTCCGGTCGCCGACGTCCTTGATCTTTCGGAAGTCGAAGTCATCGCCCGCGTCGGAGAACTCGACCGCGCGAATCTTCGCGAAGGCCAGCCGGTGATCATGCGTATGGACGCCATCGCCGAAAAGACGCTGCACGGAACGATTAAGACGATGAGCGGGACAGCCAGTTCGAACGCGATGTCGTTCGATCCGGCAAAAAAATTCGACGTGGTTTTCTCGGTAGACATGAGAGAAATGCTGACGGCGCTCGGCGCGAAGCCCGACCAGATCCAGAAGATACTCGCCACCGCCGAAACCAATCGCCACAAACCGATCGCGCAATCCTCGTCCAGCATGGTTGGTGCAATGCCGGGCGGGATGCCGGGTGGTCCTGGCGGCATGCCGGGTGGAGGCCCGCAAGGCGGTGGTCCGCAGGCTGGGGGTCCGCCGACGATGATGCAGATGCCTGGGCCGGGTGGGTCAGCGCCTCCGCCGAGCGACGAGCAGAAGAAGATTCGCGACGCGATGCAGAAGGCGCTGGCTGGAAAGAAAATGCAGGATCTTTCGCCGGATGAGCAGAAGCAACTGATGACCAAGGTCCGCGACGATCTGAAGAAACAGGGAATCAAAATGCCGGACATGGGGCCGGGCGGCGCAGGACCGGGACGCATGCCATTTAGCGGCGGCGGTATGCCAATGGGCTTTGGCGGTGGCGGATCGCAATTCACGGAGAAGGAACTGGCTGCGGCGAAACTGCCGCCTCCTCCCGAAGAGGATTCGCAACTCGACGTGCTGCTTCGCCCCGGGCTGTTAGCCGACGTCGAAATCATTGTGGACGAAATGAAGAATGCCTTATCGCTCCCGATGCAAGCGATCTTCGAGAAGGACGGCAAGCCCGTTGTGTATGTCAAAAAGGGCTCCGCGTTTGAGCCTCGCTTCATCAAACCGCTGAAGCGCAGCGAATCGACGATGGTGATTTCGAGCGGCGTCACCGCCGGCGAAATCGTCGCGCTCTCCGATCCAACCGGTACGAAGAAAGACAAGAAAGAAAAGAAGGACAAGAACGGTCCCATGGGCGCGCTTGGCCAGGGAGGCGCGAAGTAACATGAGCAATTTCTTCTCCGGCCTACTGCCCGAATTGTACATGGGGCTTTCGAGCCTGCTGGTCCACAAGCTGCGAAGCCTGCTCACTATGCTCGGCATGATCTTCGGCGTCGGAGCGGTCGTCGCAATGCTCGCGATCACAGCCGGCGCGCAGAAAGAGATGATGAGCTACATCGATCTTCTCGGCGTCAACAATATCATCATTGAAGCGAAGGAAGCGGTCGATCGCAACGAATTGCAGGAGCGTCGCGCGGTTTCCCCCGGCCTCTCTTTCCGCGACTACCGCGCCATTGCGGAGAACGTGCAGGGAATTGAAGCCTCCACTCCGCGCAAGCGATTTAAGCCGCTGAAAGTGCTTCCCAAGCCCAGTACGGAATCTCCGCTACTGATCGGCGTCGAGCCGCAATTCCTCACGATCAATAGTCTGCGCATGGTCGAAGGGCGCTTCTTTAGCGCGGAAGACAACGACCGTTCCGCGCCCATCTGCGTGCTCGGCGAAGCCGCCAAGGTCAATCTACTTGGCTTCGAGCCGGCCGTCGGGAAATTCGTCAAAGTGAATGACACGTGGCTGCAAGTGGTCGGCGTACTCGCCCAGCAAGCCACCGCGGATTCAGACGTCGAAGGCCTCGAGGTCACCGACCGGAACAACATGGTGATCGCGCCGCTGAATACCGTGATGCGCCGCTTTGAAGATTCGAACAGCTACCTGAAAGACGAGATCGACGGCATCTACATCAAGGTCGCCGGCGGCACGGATTCGGTCGAAACCGCCGGAGTCGTGAATGCGATTCTCGCCACGACGCACAAAGACGCGGGCGACTTCAACGTCGTCGTACCGGCCGGACTTCTCGAACAGAAGCGCCGCACCAACTTCACTTTCACCGTAGTCATGATTTGTATCGCGGGTATTTCGCTGCTTGTCGGCGGCATCGGCATCATGAACATCATGCTGGCAACGGTGCTCGAGCGCACTCGTGAAATCGGAATCCGGCGCGCCATTGGAGCCCGCCAGTCTGACATTATCCGCCAGTTTCTGACGGAAGCCGTGCTCATCTCGATTGTGGGCGGGCTCATCGGAATTGCCTTCGGCTTTACGCTCGCGCGAATTATTGCGGCGGCGGCGGGTTGGTCTACTGTGGTCACTTTTACCAGCATCGCGGTCGCCTTCGGCGTATCCGTTGGAATCGGTTTGTTGTTTGGAATTTATCCGGCGATGCAGGCCGCAAAACTGGATCCCATCGAGGCGATCCGGTACGAGTAATCCCGCGAGGCTCTCCTAAAGTCTCAGGCGCGCAGCGGAAATCGCGGCCACAAAATTGATTGATCGAGTGTCTGATTTGATGCGAACCTTCATATTTACCCTGTTCATGATAGGCGCGGCGGCCGCGCAAACGGCGTCTCCCGCGCCGGTGCCTCAGTCGTCTCTAGCCTCATCCGCGACGGTATCGCCCGCCGCCGATTACGATCCCTTCTTCCCGAAGCCGTCGTACCTCAAAAAACGCTTCACGCCGATTCCGCCTCGCGTGGAATTGCAGCCGCCCGTTCGCCTCGGTGATTTTGTCGTCAGCGGCAAGCTGGAATTGAGCTTGCGGAACACGCTCGAACTGGCAATGGCGAATAATCCGGACATCAGCATTCAGGTGCTGTTCGTCGAGATTCCGAAGAACGCGATTCTGCGCGCCTATTCGGTGTTCGACCCGTTCGCGACGGCCAGTTTCTTGCCGAGCCGCTCGCGGACTCCCACGTCCGATTCGCTTGCCGGAGCAAGCGTCCTCAGTACGCTGACGCAGCCGTTGGTGCTGACCTACGCCCAGACCCTCCAGACCGGAACGCAGATCAATCTTTCCTATAACGGCTTGAAGACCTCGAATAACAATTCGTTCCAGTTGTTCAATCCGACGATTACGTCGCGCTTCAACGTCAATATTTCGCAGCCTCTCATCCGGAATCGTGGCGCGTTCCTGACCAGGCTTCCGATCACTCTCGCTCGCAGCCGACTGCGCCAATCGCAATATTCGCTCGAAGACATCGTGATCACTCTGATTGCCGGTACCGAGAACGCGTACTGGAGCGTGATCGGCGCGCGCGAGAATCTGCGCGTCTCGGAAGAGAGCTTGAAGCTCGCGAATGAGGCCCTGAAGCGCGCTCAGCGCGAACTGGAGCTCGGCGCCAGCTCGCCGCTCGATATTTTCCAACCGCAGGCCAACTACGCGAATGCGGAGATTTCGTTGACGCAATCCCGCTTCACGCTGGCCCAGGCCGAAGACGCGCTGCGCCGTCAGATCGGCGCGGACCGCGACGTACAGGTTCGCGATCTTCCGATCTTTCTGACGGAATCCGTTGCGCCTCCCGCTACACTTGCGCCGATGGATCGAGAGGCGATGGTCGCCCAGGCGATCGCCAAGCGCCCTGATCTCAAGGCCACCGGCGTCGCGCTCGATACCGACGAACTCACCCTTCGCGTGGCGGCGAACGGGCTGCGCCCGGACGTCAGTCTGACCGCGCTGTACGGCACGTTCGGACGCGGCGGAAATCAGTTAGGATCCACCACCATTCTGCCGGGCGGAATCGCGGACGCTCTTGGGCAGACGTTCGCCTTCAACTATCCGACCTATAGCGTCGGGCTCACGCTTCGCATTCCGATTCGCGATCGCGCGGCTGCCGCCAACTACGCCGACGCCGTCGTGCAGCGCAAGCTCGATCAACTGACGCTACAAGCGGGCCAGGCGAATGTGCGGCTGCAGGTGCTTACCGCGATTAGCCAGCTCGAGAACAGCAAGGCGAGCGTCGAACTCGCGAAAGTCGCGCGCGATCTTGCGCAAAAACGTCTCGAGGCTGAGCAAAAGAAGTACGAGCTCGGCACCACGACGATCTTCTTCGTGCTGTCGGCGCAAGGCGATCTCGTCACCGCGGAATCCGCTCTCGTGCGCGAAGCCGTCAACTACCGGCGCAACCAGCTCAACCTGCTACAGCGCTCGGGTACGCTCCTGAGCGAGCGCGGAATCACGCTGAACTAAGTCCGGCAATCTTCGGTGGCGGCTGGCCTGTGCTAGTTTCAGAGCGCGGGTTCTACCGCTTCCTCCGATACACAAAATGGGCCGCATCCGCATCCTGTCCGACAACGTGGCGAACAAAATCGCCGCCGGCGAGGTCGTGGAGCGTCCGGCGAGCGTCGTCAAGGAACTGCTCGAGAATTCGCTCGATGCCGGTGCCACGGAAATCCGGATCGATATCGAAGCCGGGGGACGAAGGCTGATCCGTATTTCGGACAACGGCGGCGGCATGATGCGGGACGACGCGCTGCTCGCGTTTGAGCGTCATGCCACCAGCAAGCTCAGCGACATCAAGGATCTGGATTCGATCGCGACGCTTGGCTTCCGCGGCGAGGCGCTTCCGTCGATCGCTTCCGTGTCACGGCTGCTTCTTGAAACGCACGCCGCCAACGAAACCACCGGCACTCGCGTGGAGATTGCCGGCGGCCGCCTGCTGACCTGCGACGAAGCAGCCGTGCCGGTCGGGACCACGATCTCGGTTCGCGATCTGTTCTTCAACGTTCCGGCGCGTAAGAAGTTTCTCCGCAGCGAATCCACCGAACTCGCACATGTCGCTTCGCTGGTCACGCACTACAGTCTGGCGCATCCAGGTAAGGCGTTTTCGCTGACGCATAACGACCGGCAATTGCTCGATGTCACTCCGGTCAGCGCTCTTCGGGATCGGGTCTATCAGGTATTTGGCGCGCAGACGCTCGAAGATCTGGTCGATATCGGCGAGGCTAAGACGCGGATTTTTGTCGATGCCGAAATGCCCGAGCGCGAATTCAGCCTGCGCGGTTTCGTCTCGGGTCCGCAAGTGCAGAAGCTGAATCGGAATTCGATCTACCTGTTCGTGAACGGCCGGCTGATTCGCGACAAGCTTCTGTTGCACGCTCTGTCCGCCGCCTACTACAACCTCATGCCGGCGGCTTGTTATCCGTTCGCGCTGCTGTTCATCGACTGCGACGCCGAAGAGGTGGACGTCAACGTCCATCCGGCCAAAACGGAAGTCCGATTTCGCCATGGCAGCGTCGTGCATGATTTCGTTCGAGACCAGATCCGAAAGTTGCTAATGGATCGCCGGCCGATTACAGCGTTGCCGGTTTCGGCGACCGCCTTCGGGAACGCTTCGCCGGGGGCGCAACCGGCAGCGGAGCTTCCCTATTCCGAATTTACGCAGCGCATCGAGAACATGCGCTTCGACGCGCCGCTGATTCCTGGTAACGACGATGCGTCGCTGTTGCCGGAATTCACTCTGCGCACGGGAATGGGTCCCGGTCAGCGATTCCGCTTCACCGACCCGCCCCTCACTCAGGAGGCGTCATCGCAGAGGCGTCTTCCGGTTCCCGACACCCATGGTCCGCTGGCACTGAACCTCGAGGCCGAAGCGGAAAGCTTGGCGATCCTCGCCGACCTGCGCCCGCTCGGCCAGATCCACGACAGCTTTATTCTGGCGGCCGGCCGCGATGGTTTGTGGATCATCGATCAGCATGTTGCGCACGAGCGCATACTCTTCGAGAAGGTGCTTCGGCAGCGTGCTGCTGGCCGTGCCGAGACGCAGCATCTTCTGATTCCGATCGTGATCGAGCTGACGGCCTCGCAGCAGATTGAATATGCCCGGCTTGCCGATGAATTGGATGCGCTCGGCTTCGAGACGGAACCGTTCGGCAACCGGACGATTGCGATCAAGGCGGCGCCCGCGACCATCGGACCCGCCGAGATCGAACAGGTGATTTTCGAAGTGCTCGAGATCGCGGAGAGTGAGCTGCGGCAAACGTCGGTGGACGACTTGCGCCGTTCCATCGCCGCTTCCATCGCCTGCCGGGCAGCGATCAAGATCAACATGCGGCTGGATCAGACTAAGATGGAATGGCTGCTGCGCGAACTCGCTGCGTGCGAGTTTCCGATGAGCTGCCCGCACGGGCGTCCCATCGCTTTGCGGTACACCACTCGCGAGATCCTCAAAAGCTTTCACCGCATCTGATCCCAGACCGAGGGGTCAAATTACCGTAAGTGGAGCTTTCGCTGCAATAGAATGGGGCGAATCGTGGCCCCTTTGGTACCGTTCGACCCAGCCGGCAGATACAATGACGGGCAAGTGCGTCTCGCCATTGCCTCGGACATTCACGGGAATTTGTGTGCCTTGGAGGCTCTGATTGCCGATCTGGCGATCACCAAACCGGATGTCGTTTTGTGCGGCGGAGACTTGGCGACGCACGGGCACCGGCCCGCCGAAGTGATCGACCGCATCCGCGAATTGGGGTGGATCACCATCGCCGGAAATACCGACGAGACGCTTTGGGCGCCCGAGCGCTACGAGGAATTGCAGCGCGACATGCCGGTGAAGCCGGAGATGCGCAAGATTCTGTTTGAGGAGTTTGCTCCGCGGACGCGCGAATTGACGGGCGCTGACAGGATCGAATGGCTGCGGTCTCGGCCCCTGCAACATCTACAGGATCACGTGATGCTGATGCACGCTTCGCCGGGCAATCTTTGGGATGCTCCGGCGGCTAACGCGCTCGACGACGCGCTCGCTGTCGTCTATCGCGATTTGCCCGGTAAGATCGCGGTCTATGGACATATTCACGTGCCGTTCGTGCGGACGGTTCGCGGCAAGATCGTGGCGAACACCGGGAGCGTCGGGTTGCCGTTCGATGGCGATCCGCGCGCTTCGTATCTGTTGATCGAAGAGGATTGGCTGGCGACGCGCCGTGTGGCATACGATGTCGAGGCGGAGGTCAAAGGACTTCTCGCGTCCGGATATCCGCGCTCGGAGTGGTTGGCGTCCTGCTTGCGGACGGGCAGCTTCACGGCGCCGATGTAGCTAGTTCAGCGAGCGCGAGCGAGTATCGTATTCTCATACAGAAGGACTACTTCGATGAGACTGATCTGCCTACTCGCTTTCTGTCTGCCGATGCTGGCGCAGCCCCCTGTCGGATATCGCGATACACCGGTATTGCCAGGACAGAAGTGGCGCGTCCACGACATCGACCGGCCTCGTCCTCCGCAGGTGGCTCCAGCCGCTGTCGTCGGACAGCCGCCGTCGGATGCGATCGTTCTCTTTGCCGGCAAGGACGTTCTTCAATGGCAGCATGAGACCAGGACGGGCGTAATTCCGGCAGCCTGGAAGGTGATCGACGGCTACATCGAAGAGGGCCGGAACGACCTTGTCAGCAAGCAGAAGTTCGGCGATTGCCAGATCCACTTGGAGTGGATGGAGCCGACCGATATCACTGGTGCGAGCCAGGATCGCGGGAACAGCGGCATCCTGATCATGCATCGCTATGAGGTTCAGATTTTGGATTCCTACAAGAACGTCACCTACGCGGACGGTCAAGCCGGCGCGATTTATGGGCAATGGCCGCCGCTGGTCAATGCGACGCGTCCCGCAGGCGAGTGGCAGTCGTACGACATCGTGTTCGAGGCGCCGAAGTTCGACGGTGGAAAGCTGACGAAGCCGGCGTTTCTGACGGTATTTCTAAACGGAGTGCTGTTGCACAACCGGCAGGAGATGATCGGGCAGATGGCGCATCGCATCATCAAGCCATATGAGCCGCATGACGCCGAGGAGCCGCTGGCGTTGCAGGATCACCACAACAACGTGCGCTTCCGGAACATCTGGGTCCGGCGCTTGAAGGGCTACGACCAGCAGTAGCCTTCTAGACCAATTCCAAGATCAGGCACTTCAGATACAGCGTTTCGGGGACGGTCAGCAGGACCGGGTGGTCGGAGGACTGCGCGCGGCGTTCGAGGACGCGGAGGGTCTTGCCGGAATCGATCGCGGCGGCGGCGACGACTTCAAACAGATCCGCCTCGCTGACGTGATGGGAGCACGAGCAGGTGACCAGAACTCCGCCGGGATTCAGCAGGCGAAGAGCGCGCAGGTTGATGTCTTTGTAAGCGGTCAGCGCGGTCTCGACCTGCTTGCGCGTCTTCGCGAACGCGGGCGGGTCGAGGACGATGGTGTCGTACTTCGACACGGCGCCGCGAAGGAACTGGAAAGCGTCGGCTTCGCGAAAGCGGATATTGGCGAGGCCATTCGATGCGGCATTGGCGGCCGCGGTCGCGAGGGCAGTTTCTGACGAGTCTACCGCCTCAACGTTTTCGCAAGTTCGCGCCAGATGCAGAGCGAAGCCGCCCGTGCAGGTGAAGCAATCGAGCGCCCGGCCCTTCGCCCAACGGGCTGCCGCCGCGTAGTTCTCGCGCTGGTCGAGAAAGACGCCGGTCTTCTGGCCGTGCAGTAAGTCTGCTTGCCAGCGCAGTCCGTTGAACTCGATGTCGCGGACGATATCGGGGATTTCGCCGTAGACGACCTTCACTTCGCGTTCGAGCGACTCAAGCTTGCGGACTTGCGCGTCGTTGCGGGCGAGGATGCCTTTGGGCTGATAGGTCTTGACGAGCGCTTCAAGGATTTCGGCTTGCGCGCGATCCATGCCTTGGTTGAGGAACTGCGCGACCAGGTAGTCGCCGTAGCGATCGACGATCAGGGCGGGCAGGCGATCGGCTTCCGCGTGGACCACACGATAGGCGTTCGAATCGCGGACGGCCCGGATGCGGAATTGGGCTGCGGTATCGATGCGGCTTTGGTAGAAGGCGGCGTTGACTTCTTCCACTTTGGTGGATAAGAAGCGAAGGGTAATTTCTGAGGTTGAGCTGTAGTGCGCGACTCCGAGGAGTTTGCCGCGGTGGTCGGCGACCTTTACGACGTCACCCGCGGCGGCTGTTGAGCGATCGATGACGTCGCTCGAATAGATCCACGGATGACCGTTGACGACGCGGTCGGCGCCTTTGCGGCTGACGCGGACCGTCGCAGTCTGGGTCGTCTTCGGAGAATCGGCGGGCACGCTCCAGCTTAGGCCACATTGGCGGAAGGGGCCAAGGCGCGCAGGCGCGCGATGCGTTCCTCCGTGGACGGGTGCGTTGAGAACAACCGCATGAGCGATTCGCCGGTGAAGGGCTTGATGATGAACATGTGCGCGGTGGCGGGGGACGCGTCCATAGGGATGCGCTTCGACCAGCTTTCCAGTTTCTCGAGCGCGCTGATCAGGCCCTGCGGCCGACCGGTATATTTGGCGGCGGTGGCGTCGGCGGAGAATTCGCGGGTACGCGATATAGCCATCTGGATGACTCCGGCGGCGATGGGGCCGATCAGCATCATGAGCAGTCCGGCGACCGGGCTCCCGCTTTCGCGATCGTCGCGGCGGTGTCCGCCGCCGAAGAACATGGCCATATGCGAGAGGAACGTAATGGCGGACGCGATGGTGGCGGCGACGCTGCTGATGAGGATGTCGCGATTGAGGACGTGGCCGAGTTCGTGGGCGATGACGCCTTCCAGTTCCTGGTCGTTCATCAACTGGAGGAGGCCCCCCGTAAAGGCGACGGAGGCGTGCTGCGGGTTGCGGCCGGTGGCAAAAGCGTTTGGCGATTCCTCGGGGATCAGCCACAGCTTGGGCATGGGGATGTTCATTCTCTGCGCGAGGCCTTCGACGATGGGTGCTACGCGGGCGTAGATCTGCGGATTCTCTCCGCGTGTCACGGCTTGGGCGCTGTAGGAGGCAAGCGCTAGTTTGTCGGAAAAGAAGTAGCTGAAGAAGTTGGTTCCGACGGCGATCAGGAGGCCAATGATCAGACCCTGGCGTCCGCCAAGCGCGGCTCCGCCGGCCAGTAAGACGCCGCTGAGGAGGCCGAGGAGGAGCGCTGTCTTGAGGGAATTCATATCGCTTGCTGGTTCGATGCTTCCGCGAGAAAAAAGGCGCATGGCGCCCGGCTTTCATAAATAAAAAGGGGCGCCTTCGCGCCCCTGGTTCGGAGGGAGCGCCATTGCGCGCCCTCGATCTTTCAGACGAAACCCGCATCCCGCAGGTTCCTTGATCTAGTTATTATTGATCGCGACCTTGATCTGGCGCGGCTTGGCGAGCTCCTTCTTGGGAAGGGTGACGCTGAGGACGCCATTCTTGTAGTCCGCCTTCACGTGTTCGGCGTCGACGGTTTCGGGCAAGCTGAAGAAACGCTCGAACGTGCCGTAACTGCGCTCGATGCGATGGTAGCCGCTTTTCTCGTCGTTCTTCTCGAACTTGCGCTCGCCACGGAGGCTCAGGGTGCCGTTCTCGATCTGAATATCGATGTCTTTCAATTCGACGTCCGGGATATCGGCTTTGAGGACGAGTTCGTTTTCGTTCTCAAGGATATCCACGGAAGGCATCCACGGGCGGGTAGCCTGCGGTTCATTCAGCAGGCGGTTGACCGCGGTATCCAGGAAGCGGAACGGATCGGCCATTTCGCCGAACGGAGTGTATTTGATCAGCATTTAGATTCTCCTCGCTAAAGTTTCGGCTGACGCATGTCAACCTGATGTGATGATATTATATGAGTGTTAGCATGTCAAGTAATATATTGCCAGATAATCGCAATTTATTCGGTGCCCGTACAGTTCAAGGCGTTCATCAACCAGTTTTGCAAAACGAAGCCATTCGTGCGGAAGTAGCTATCTTTCAGTTGTTTAAGATGTAACTACCACCCTCTTCAATGATTCGTTAGGGTAGACTTCGCTGCTCATTCTTCCCTGTTCCCGGATTTTGCAAAACGAAGCCAATTTTGGAAAACGCTACAGGTTCCGCTTCCGACGTGCTCCCTCGGAGCGCTTGTGGCGCAGCTCGCATTCGGTGGTACCCGACGATGATACGTATACACCACATGCGGCCGTCGCTGTAGTGTAAGCGGCGTATTATCAATAGCTTAATGCTAGTCACTGTAAATTGGCAGGCCTGGAACTGGCGAGTTTGGGGGCTTCGGAGTACACTCAAAAGATTGGTTTTCGAGAGGAGTGCACCAGATGCGCATTGGAATGATTGGACTTGGCCGCATGGGCGGCAACATGGTGGAACGGTTGCTGCTGGGAGGCCACGAAGTGGTCGCCTACACCCGCGACCAGGCGAAGGTTGCCAAAGCAGTGGAGAAGGGCGCTTTGGGCGCGAAGACGGTGGAGGATCTGGTCAATCAGCTCCCTTCGCCGAAGGTGGTTTGGGTGATGGTTCCGGCGGGCCAGGCCACCCAGGACATGATCGATCACCTGGCGAAGCTCTTAAAGCCGGGCGATTTGATCATCGACGGTGGCAACACCAAATATAAGGACGACATTACCCGCGCCGAAGCGTTGAAGCCAAGCGGAATCCGCTATATGGATGCCGGGACGAGCGGCGGTATCTGGGGACTGCAGGTCGGCTATTGCCTGATGGTCGGCGGAGAGACTGCTGTGTTCCAACTGGTCGAACCGATCCTGAAGACGCTGGCGCCGCCGAACGGCTACCTGCATTGCGGTCCGGTGGGCGCGGGGCATTTCGTCAAGATGGTTCACAACGGCATCGAATACGGATTGATGCAGGCGTACGCGGAAGGCTTCGAGATCATGCAGGCGTCGCGTTATCAACTCGATCTCGGCAAGATTGCGGATCTGTGGAATCAGGGAAGCGTGGTCCGGAGCTGGCTACTGGAACTGACGGCGTTGGCGCTGAAAGAAGATCCCGCGCTCGATAAGCTGGCGGCGTATGTGGAAGATTCAGGAGAGGGCCGGTGGACGGTCGAGGAATCGATCGATCTGTCGGTACCGGCTCCGATCATCGCGTTGTCGCTGCAGATGCGGTTCCGTTCACGCCAGGACAATTCGTTCTCGTCGAGAATGCTGGCGGCGATGCGGCAGCAATTCGGCGGGCACGCGGTGAAGGCGGCGGGAAAGTAAGCGATGCGCAGTTTGGTTCTGTTCGCTGGAGGAGGCTTGCTGATGTTGACTCCTCTCTCCGCCTTTCAACCGTTGAGCTATCCGGCCAGCCCGAAGCACACGGTTACCGACGACTATTCGGGATCGAAGATTTTGGACGATTACCGTTGGCTCGACGATGGCAATAGCGCGGATACCAGGAAGTGGTCGGCGGCACAGAATCAAACGGCGCGGAAGTACCTCGACAGCCTGCCGCTGCGGCCAGTGGCGGAAAGCTGGCTGACCGCGATGTACGCGAAGGTTCCGCCGTCGTATGGGGGTCTTTGGAATCGCGGCGGCCGGCTGTTCGCGATGAAGTTCGAACCACCGAAGGCGCAACGGCTGTTGGTGACGATGCGCACGGCGGAGGAGCCCACCGCCGCGCAGGTGGTGGTGGATCCGAACGTGCTCGATGCTTCGGGCGGCACGGCGATCGACTGGTACGTTCCGTCGCTGGATGGCACGCTGGTCGCGGTTTCGCTCTCGAAGGGCGGCAGCGAGGACGGCTCGGTGTACGTTTTCGCAACGGCGACCGGAAAGCAAATCGACATTGCGATTCCGCGCGTGCAGTTTCCGACGGGCGGCGGTTCGGTAACGTGGAACGGCGATTCGACGGGATTCTGGTACACGCGATATCCGGCTCCGGGCGAGAAGCCTCCGGCGGACGAGCACTTTTTTCAACAGGTTTGGTTTCACAAGCTGGGGACGGCACTGAAGCAAGACGTTTACGCGGTGGGCAAGGAATTTCCGCGGATTGCCGAGGTCGCGTTGCAGTCGAGCGCGGACGGCAAGTATGTTTTGGCGACGGTAGCGAATGGCGATGGCGGCGAGTTTTTCCATTTTCTGCTGGGACCGAGCGGGCGGTGGAAGCAGATCACGCGGTTATCGGATCGATGCTCGGAAGGAGCCTTCGCGCCGAACGGCGATCTGTACTTGCTGACGAAGTCGAACGCGCCGCTGGGGAAGATTCTGCGGCTGACGGGTCCGGAGTTTCAATTGGCGCCGGCGAAAACGGTGGTTACGGCGGCGACGGCAAGCATTGACAATTTTCTTGTCACCGACGGAATGCTGTACGTCAGCTACATGGCGGGCGGGCCCTCGAAGCTGCGTGCGCTGCGCGCGGACGGCACCGACGGCAAAATGTTGGACATCCAGATGATCTCGTCAGTGGGACAACTGGTTCGCGGAGCGGGCGATGATTTGCTGTTTTCATCGGCGACGTACACGCAGCCGCAAGCGTACTATCGGTATCAACCGGCGACGGGGCAGGTGACGAAGACGGCGCTATTTGCGGATCCGCCGGTTTCGTTTTCGGATATCGAGGCTTTGCGCGTGATGGTGACGTCGAAGGATGGGACCAAGGTTCCGCTGAATATTTTGCGCAAAAAGGGCACGAAGCTGGATGGCGGAAATCCGACGATTTTGTATGGATACGGCGGATATTCGATCAGCCTGGCACCGGGTTTCAATGCATCGCGGCGGTGGTGGTTCGATCACGGCGGAGTGTATGCGGTGGCGAATTTACGCGGCGGTGGCGAGTTCGGCGAGTCGTGGCACGAGGCGGGGAAACTGACGAAGAAGCAGAACGTCTTCGACGATTTCATCGCGTGCGCGGAATACCTGATTAAAGCGAAATACACGAGTCCAGAAAAGCTGGCGATCGAAGGCGGATCGAATGGCGGATTGCTGATGGGCGCGGCGTTGACGCAGCGCCCGGATCTGTTCCGGGCGGTCGTGGCGCACGTCGGCATCTACGACATGCTGCGCGTGGAGCTGTTTCCGAACGGCGCATTCAACGTGACGGAATTCGGCACGGTGAAGGAGAAGGATCAGTTTAAAGCGCTGTTCGCGTACTCGCCGTATCATCACGTGGTGGATGGCACAGCGTATCCGGCGGTGCTGTTCATGACGGGCGAGAACGACGGGCGGGTGGATCCAGCGAATTCGCGCAAGATGACGGCGCGATTACAGGCGGCGCAGAAGGGTCCGAATCCGATTCTGTTGCGGACGAGTTCTGGGTCGGGGCACGGAATGGGTACGGCGCTGAGCGAGCAGGTGGCGCAAGAGGCGGACGCGTATGCGTTCCTGGCGGCGCAATTGGGGATGAGGTAGGCCGCGGCCAGCACCGAACCGCGACCGTTAGGGAGCGGACCTCTGCGGTGCCACGAACAACGCCATCGGTATTCCTTGTTTGCTGACTACGTAGTGAACGGCTGCGTCGATTTCCTGACGGGTCCATAAATAGCGAGTGCTGCCGTGGCGAGCCCAGTGGGTGCGAGCTCTTTCACTTGGCACCATTGTGACGGGCGGGTGGATCCGGCG
The DNA here is from genome assembly GCA_038210135.1 of Bryobacterales bacterium. Lineage (GTDB taxonomy): Bacteria > Acidobacteriota > Terriglobia > Bryobacterales > Bryobacteraceae > JBBQWZ01. The sequence goes on along the minus strand of JBBQWZ010000026.1, from coordinate 15,037 downwards.
AATTCGCGCAATTGGGGATGAAGTAGGGCGCGCGGATCTTAGCACCGAACCGCGACCGTTAGGGAGCGGACCTCTGCGGTGCCACGAACAACGCCATCGGTATTCCTTGTTTGCTGACTACGTAGTGAACGGCTGCGTCGATTTCCCGACGGGTCCATAAATAGCGAGTGCTGCCGTGGCGAGCCCAGCGGGTGCGAGCTCTTTCACTTGGCACCATTGTGGTTAGTGCGCGGCTGGCGTAACTCTTGAAAGCGTTCATCGCCGACTCCGGCATGCGCGGCAAGAAGGAGCCACTTTTTGTATTCGCAGACCTCGATGATTGCTTTGAGGACGATTGCTTGCGTCTCGGCGTCCGACATATCGTATGAGGGGTGCTTCATTACGAGCCGACTCGCATTACGGAGTCCAGGTTTGCCTTCGGGCAAGCGGCTGTGAGGAGCATTGTGATTGCGGTCTACCGTGCCTTCTTGGCCAGGCAGATGCCACCCGTAGCAAGTAAATGTAATCAGGTACGTCAAAGGAAGATGTGCAGGCGAGACTGGGAGATTCTCTTGGTTTGTTTTTCGGTCCGCTCCCTTACGGTCGCGGTTCGGTGCTGATCGACGGACACTGCGGTAGTTATCGAACTCATGTACTCTGGCTTGAGTATGAAACCTACTCGCCGCGATTTGTTTCGTTCCGCCGTGGCCGTTTCGGCGGCTTCCTACCAACGCATTCTGGGCGCTAACGACGCGGTGAATCTTGGGCTCATCGGGGCCGGAGAACGCGGGTTCGGCGTGATGCAGACGTTCCAGAAAAATTCGCAGGTGAGCGTGAAGGCGGTCTGCGACGTGTATGCGGAGCGGGTGGACCGGGCGATGTCGAAGGCTCCGGAGGCGAGGTCGTTTTCCGAACACCGGAAGCTGCTGGAGATGAAAGAGCTGGACGCGGTGCTGATCGCGACGCCGGATCATTGGCATTCGCGGGTGGCGGTGGACGCGTTGAATGCGGGCAAAGACGTGTACGTCGAGAAGCCGCTGACGTTGAAGATCGAAGAGGGTCCGGTGATTGTGAAGGCGGCGCGGCTGAACAATCGCGTGTGCCAGGTGGGGATGCAGCAGCGGTCGGGTGATCACTATTTGCAGGCCAAACGGGAGTACTTCGATACCAACCGGTTGGGGAAAATTACGCTGGCGCGGACGTGGTGGCACGGCAATGGGTATCACTTGCGGAAGGCTCCGGCGTCGTTGCAGACGCAGCCATCGAATCTGGATTGGGCGCGGTTTTTAGGTCCGGTGAAGTGGCGGGATTACGATCCGCAGCAGTATTATAATTTCCGGGCGTATCTGGATTTCGGGGGCGGGCAGGTGACGGATCTGTTCACCCATTGGATCGATGTGGTCCACATGTTTATGGGCCAGGACAATCCGGTGACGGCGTCGGCGGCGGGTGGGGTTTATCACTATAAGGACGGGCGGACGGCTCCGGACACGATCAACGTGCTGTTGCAGTATCCGCGCGATTGGACGGCGACGTTCGAGGCGACGCTGGCTCCGGGGGTGAAGGGCGAGGGCGTCGAGATGTGCGGCACCGAGGGGAAGCTGCTGATCAATCGGCGGATGTTCGAATTCCGCAGCAAAGATCCAAAGGAGCCGCCGGTGATCGTGCAGTCGCAGGTCGAGCAGACGGTGGATCACGTCAAGAATTTCCTCGCGTGCATGGTTTCGCGTCAGCGTCCGAACGGGGATGTGTACATTGGCCACCGGTCGGCGCAGGCTTCTCACTTAGGAAACATTGCGTACGTGCAGAAGAGGCAGATCAGGTTCGATCCGGAACGGGAAGAGATTCTTCCGCTGTAACTTCGCTGTCCTGGGATTGTGCGGGCGATAAGCTGGCGGCCTCGTCGCGGAATTCCTGGGCGGCTTTGAAGCGGCCGAAATCCTCTTCGACGCAGGCCATCGCTTCGAGGGCCAGGATATAGGTGAAGCTTCCGGTCTTTCGCAGAGCGTTGAGGGACGGAAGCAATAAGTCGCGGGCTTGCGACATGCGGCCGGACTGAACGTACAAGGCGGCGAGGCGCACTTGCGCTTCGGCGCGGGCCTTGCGATCGCCGCCGATCTGGCGCTCGCCGAGGGCAACGAGGCGTTCATATTCGGTGACGGCATCTTCGAACTGACCGCATTCCGCCAAAGACGACGCGAGCTGCGCCATGTCGTCGGTCGCTTCGGTCGAAAGCGGACCGGGATCTTCGCGATGAATCTCGAGCGCGCGGCGGAGAGTTTTTTGCGCTTTGGGGTGGTCTCCAGATTCGGCGAGCACCGCTCCGAGTTCCGCGCAGGAGTTTCCGGTTTCGGCGTGTTTCGCGCCGAAGGCCTGTTCCGAGAATTTCACGGCGCGTTCGAGGGCAATGATGGATTCGCCGTGGCGCTGTGCTCCGCGGAGAGCGATGCCGAGTTTGCGGGACGCGATCGCGATATTGGGCTGGCTGGGCGGAACCAGGTTTCGTTCCAGGCGGTCGATCTCGATGGCGGTTTTTTCGGCGCCGGCGAAATCGCCTTCTCCGAGCTGGATGTCGACGAGGGTCTGGAGGACCTTCGACTGCGAGAAGAGATTCTTCGAGCTGGCGGCGAGCTGCGACGCTGCTTCGAGGGTTTGGATGGCGGCGGCGCGATTGCCGGATCCGCTTTGTGCGCGGGCTAAACCGGTCAGAAGCTCGATGCGAGGCTTGGCGGCGTGGTTGCGCTCGGCGAGGGCTTCGCCGAAGAAATTTTCCGCTTCGGACCAATTTCCGCACTCGATGTGACGAAAGGCTTCGGTCCGATTGAGGTTCCGGTCGCGGTGCCACTGCTGGATGTGCGGGGTCGCCCAGGCGGCGGCCTTGATGGCGAGCTTTAGGGCTCTCGTCGGACTCAGCATGATTCTCCGTCTACGGGGGACAATGCCCTCATCGACAAGGAGGACGGTGAACTTTAGTCCACTGCCAAACGGTTGTGACGGAATTGGCGCTTCCCGTTCGGCCTTAGGCTAGGCGGCTGGGATCCCGACCAGGCCGCGGTCTTTGAGTCCGTTGAGAGCGAGACCGAAGCGGCCCCGCACGCCGGTTTTCTCGAAGATGTGCTTGAGGTGAATTTTAACGGTGCCGGGGCGGATGCCGAGTTCGAGGGCGATCTCGCGATTCTTATAGCCTTGCTCGACGAGTTCGAGGACTTGTTGCTCGCGCGGGGTCAATTCGCTGCGCGGGTAGCGATCGGATCGCTGAGCTTCGCGGAAAACGCCATCTTCCATCCAGCTCGATCCGCTCGCGACGGCACGGAGGCAGGATTGAATGAGCGCCAGACTGGCGGATTTCCGGAGGATGCCGCGAGCGCCAACTTGAAGCAGGCGCAGGGCTTCCGCCTCGGTCATGGCGGTGCCCCAGACGATGACTCCCACTGGATGCGGGAGGTGGCGCAATTCCACGATAGTTTCCATCACCGCCTGGAGGCCGAAGGCTTTGTCCAATACCAGAAGATCGCAACCAGACTTTGCGACGAGCGCCGAAGCATGGCTCAGGCTTTCGCCAAACTCTACGAATTCCAGGTCGTCTGAAGACCGCAAGAGGCAACGAAGTCCCTCGGCTGCAATCGGTTGGCTGTCGCAAATAGAAATGGTGTGCTTCACGTTATCGACTCCGCAATTTGAGAGATTTCCGAGATCTTCCGGCCAGTTCCTAGGGGTGTTGCCTCGCGGCAACTCCGAAACCTTCAGCGTCCTTATCGGCCACGCCTACCATTTGCTTAGTGCGATCAAGGGCAAATGCCTCTCATGTTATGATCGGAACCAGCCGATTTACTTCTCTAGGACGTCTTCGACGACGTTCCTTTCGATCGAGTCCGTTTGCCTTTCGAAATGTCTGAGGCCCCCCGCACTACGAACCGCTGGAGACCTGCCTTTATTGGCCCTGGGACACGGCTGCTCGAAGAGCTGGAGCCGCTGATGAAGTCCTACGCCTCGGCCCCGATGACTTCGTTGCGCGAGTATCCGAAGTCGGAGACTCTTGAGCAGTTTCTGATGGGCAAGACTCCGTCGTTGTGTTTTGTGGATCTGGCGTCGGACAAGGAACGCGGTTTTGCGCAGATCACCGAAATCCAGAAGTTCAATTCCGAGCTCAGCGTCATTCCCGTCATGTCGGGCAACGATCCGGAGTTGATTCTGCGCTGTCTGCGGCAAGGCGCGGCGGACTTCCTGATTCAGCCGATTACGGACGAGCAGCTTTCGGGCGCGCTCAGCAAACTGGCGCGTTTGCTGAAGTTGGACGACGGCGCTCATCAGACTTTTGCCAAAATTTTTTGCTTCATGCCGGCTAAAGGCGCTTGCGGCGCGAGCACTCTGGCTTCGAATTTTGCTTTTCAGTGCAAACGATTAGGAGCGAAGCGGATTCTGCTGGCGGACATGGATCCGCTGACCGGAACGCTTTCGTTTCTGCTCAAGGTGAAGTCCAGCTATAGCTTCATGGATGTGCTGAAGCGGGGCTCCGACAAAGACCTGGACGACGATCTGTGGAAAGCCATGGTGACGACCTCGCAGGGCGTGGACGTGCTGCTGGCTCCAGAGATGCTGGTCGAAGGCGTGAACGATGTCCGGGATGCCTCGCCGATTCTCGAATTCGCGCGCAGCCGGTACGACATTATTGTGGTCGATATGGGCGCGGCGTACGGCGACTGGGCTCTCAGTCTGGCCCGAATGGCGAACGAGTTGATGCTGGTGACGACCAACGAACTGCCGGCGCTACAGGCGGCGCAGCGCGTGTTGGGGTACCTCGACAACAACCGGGTGGGCCGTTGGAAGATCAAGCTGATCGTGAACCGCTATCATCGCGACGTCGGGCTGAACCGCGAGGTGATCGGCACGGCGCTGCATACGGAAGTGTTCCACATCGTTCCGAGCGATTACGAGGCGGTGCAGCGTGCGCTAATGGAAGGCAAGGCCATTCCGTCGAATAGCGCGTTCGGCAAAGCGATGATGCAGCTGGCGGACCGGATCGGCGGACGCGAAGAAACGACCAAGAAGACCAGCAGCCTGGGCGGGTTGCTGTCGTTGTTCTCTCGGACTTCGTCGTAGCTGGCTTCAGAGGGCTCCGATTGGCCGCTGATCCTTCGACGCACAAGTTCGTCAAGAGCGAAACGGTCGCCTTGCCGAGTACGCGCGAGTAACGCAAGATCTCCGATACCTGATCCAAGTTGATACGTCTCGGCGTCCGTCGGGCGCCGGGATCTTGTACATTACGGTGCACCGGTAGCTGCGACTCGCTCGGGCACGAAGCGCCGAAGCGTTGACGAGGCCCTGCGTGTTCGATACCATTTCGTTAGTTCTCGGAGGCTTGGTCGATGTGGAATAGCTTGGTTAATTTAGCTTTGTTGGTCGCGCTAATGACCATGGAGGCCAGCGCGCAGACCTCAGGCAATTGGAAACTGCAAATACCGCAGCGATTCCCGCAGGCTCCTGGGCTCCTCGCTTACGATTCGGCCCGCAGCCAAATGGTTCTGTATACCGGCGCGAACGACATCTGGTTGTGGGATGGTTCCAACTGGACCCAGAAGTTCCCACAGACGACGCCGCCCGCCAGGGGCGGCTACGCAATGGCTTACGACGCGGCGCGCAGCCAGATCATCCTGTTTGGCGGGACTGACGATTTAGGGCTACTCAACGACACGTGGGTCTGGGACGGTATCAACTGGAGCCCGAAGTTTCCGCAATCCAGCCCCTCGCCCCGCACCGGTCACGGGATGGCATACGATGCCGCGCGCAGCCAGATCATGCTGTTTGGAGGATTCGCCGAGGGCTTGGGTACGACGGATGTGACTTGGGTTTGGGACGGCACCAATTGGACTCAGAAATTTCCGCCCGTCCGGCCCTCGCCGCGCGATAATTTCGCAATGGCCTATGATTCGGCCCGCGCGCAAGTCGTTCTGTTCGGTGGGGTGTTCGCCACCAGTAGCGACGCGATGTGGGTCTGGGATGGAACTACGTGGGCGCAACGATCCAGTTCCATCAGCCCGTCGACGCGTGTCGGCGCGGCGATGGCATTTGACGCAAGCCGGGGCCAACTCATCCTTTTCGGCGGCGCCGCGCAACCGAATGACACCTGGGCTTGGGACGGCGCTCGCTGGACTCTTCAATTGCCCACGAGTAGTCCGTCAGAACGGTCATCACTTGCCTTGGCGTATGACACCGCGCATACCCAGATTGTTTTGTTTGGAGGGAGAAACCGCTTCGGAGTCCGATTGACCGACACCTGGACCTGGACGTCAGCCAGCACGGGCACTCCGCCTCTGATCGATCACGCGATCACCGCCGGAGCTTACGGAGCATTTACCGACGCCGCACCCGGATCATGGATCGAGATCTACGGATCGAACCTGTCCAACACGACACGCACCTGGACTGCCGCGGATTTCATCGGCAACACGGCACCTACGTCGCTCGACGGGGTGCAGGTTACGATCGGCGGCCAGAAAGCCGCGGTCTATTACATTCAGTCCAACCCCGCTCAAGTCAGCGCACAGGTTCCATCGAACGTCGCTACCGGCGGTCCAGTGCCACTCACCGTGACCAACGGTGGACTCACGAGCGCGCCCATCAACGTGACGCTCAAAGCCACCGACCCTGGAATGCTTGCACCGCCTTCATTCTCGATCGGGGGCAAACAATACGTCGTGGCTCTGCTGCCCGACAACGTAACTTATATCCTGCCGCCGGGTGTGATTCCGGGTGTGCCCGCAAGGCAGGCGCGACCGGGCGACACGATCACCATGTACGGAGTCGGATTCGGAGGGGTCAACCCCGCGTTCTCCGCGGGTCAGGTGGTGACCCAATCCAATCAGCTCGCGCTAACCTTTCAGATTCTGTTCGGGCAGACGGCGGCGTTAGTGCAGTATGCGGGCCTGGCTCCGGGCGCGGTGGGGCTGTATCAATTCAACGTGGTCGTGCCGGCGGTGGCGGACAACGATCTGGTTCCGCTCGGGTTCGTGCTCGGCGGCGTCGCCAGCACCCAAACGCTCTACATCGCCGTGCACCGGTAGAAGCCCGGCGCAGTGTTGTTCCCGGTGGTTTGATTTTTCCTCTATGAACACCGTAGCGGACTTATTAGGAGATGGTCATGCACTGCGCTGTGGGCGTCGTACCGACGCGATCTTATACGCCGCGAGATAAAGCGAAGGTCGAGTCTGGTGTCCTGCCGGCGGAGCCGGCGATGAACGTCGAATCCCAACGCCATGCGCAACTGCCGACCTCAATCGTCGACACCAAACCTGAAGATCTTCGGTACGGCTCACCGGCGCTGCGCGTCGCTCTGTCGTTTCGTCAGATCACCAAGTGTAACGCCGCCCGGCGGCAATTCCGATCGCTCCGCGTCGTGCGCAAAGGCTGACGGACGGCGCATCCGAAACCGATTGCGCAAGTTCGATGAGCCTGTTTACCAATTAATGCGTCCCTGCAGCACGATGACACGCGGACCCACCGTGGTACCTGTGATCTTGCCGAAGTTCGTGCTGTTGATACTTGTATTGGGATTTCCGAACTGCACCGTGTTTGTCACATTGTCGGCGCTCGCGCCCACCTGGAACCCCACCCTCTCGGTGACTCTGATCTTCTTGATCAGGTTCGCGTTCAAGACGTTGATTCCGGGACCGGTCGCCGTGGTGAGCCCGGTATTGCCGAGTTGGCCGGCGGCCGCGTTCACCATCAGGAGATTGCCGCTCGAATCGGTAACGGCGCGAAGACCGGTAGCGATTCCACCCGGAATCCTCGGTATGGTCGGATCGATGATCGTCGTGGCCCCCGGGAAGTATGTAACCGAGCTACCGAGTCTCGTAACGCCAGTCACCGGAGTGGGGCCCACCTGCACGGGCGTGAATGACGTCGAGCCGCCGAGGGAGAAATCGTTTATGGTGTTTTGTCCCGAGAACGTGATGGGCGCGCCCGAATACAGGCTGTAGATCCCGCCAATCTGCCAACCGCCGATCAGGCGATCGAAGAAGCCGTTCACGTTCCTGCCGAACGTCTTGCCTTTACCAAATGGGAGTTCGTAAATCCCGTTCGCTTTGAACACGGAGAGGCGATGGAAGCTCAGCAGATGCTTATCCTCGGCCATGTTGCGCAAGGTGCGGTAGCTCGCTTGATAGGTGCTGCTGTCGCCTTCCTCTTCGCCGAGAGCCTTACTCCACACATAGCTGCTCTGCACCGTAAAGCCATTCGAAAACCGCTTGTTCAGGCTGATCTGGAGCGAATTGTAGGTCGAATTACCAAAGTTGCTTGCCAGGTACGTGGGCCCGAACTGCGGATTGGCGACCACGAAATTAGCCGGCAGCCCGGCGCGGCCCACCAATCCGCCGACGACGCCAGTCAGCGCGTTGGTTGTATTGATGAAGGATGCCAGTCCGCCCGGGTTGTTGTTGGCGAAGTAGCCATTCGTGGGGGCCGACCCACGCAGGTAATTCGACGTACCGCCCGCCGCAATCACGGCCGGATAGCTTCCAAAGATTTGATCCAGAAGCGGCGAAGAGCCCCCGGCCTGAACTGCCTTGAATCCCGCCAGGATCCCGTTCTCGTAGATGTTGGCTTCGTTGGTGTTGACCGAGCGCGGCAGCTTGGTGCCCTTGCTACCGACAAACGCCATGTTCAACGAGTATCCATGACCCAGCGTGCGCTGCAGCGAAAAATTGTAGTTCTGTGTGTAAGGCGTGCGAATGTCTTGCGCAAACGCATACAGCGTTTGTGAGTGGGACCCGACCCCGGAAATCGGAATGGTGGAGAGCGGAACACCCACGGGCGGAACCGGGAGTGTCAGCGTGCGAATGTTGGTCGCGGTGAACGACGTGTCGGTCTCCGCGAGGCCCGGCTCAAATCCGGCATGGACGTGAGTCATGTAAATCGGCAGTCGCTCGTACCCAATTCCGTATCCCGCGCGGATGACGGTCCGGTCCGAGCCTCCGTTCAGCCACTTGAAACGGCCGCCCGGCACCGACCAGGCAAATCCCACCGCCGGCGCAAAGTTATTGCGATCCGTCTCGTAAAGATTCACATCCGGATGGGACGTGCCAGGGCCAATGTTCTGAATCGTGGTGATCGCCCCTGAAAGGGTCCCCGGACGAAACTCACCGGTCGCGAACGTATTGCCGGAAATGCCAAACACCGCGCCCCCGCCGCCCACCGGAGCAAGCCCCTTGCCTTGTCCCTCGAAGTGATGGGCGTACAGTTCGTAGCGAATGCCCAGGTTCAAGGTCAGCGACTTCGTGATCTTGAAATCGTCTTTGAAGTACCCGCTGTACTCGTTCGCGTGCCACTCGCGATAGCGGGTTTCGCCCGGCAGGAACTTCGGATTGGCGCCACCGGGCGAATTGTTCACCATCAACGCAGCCGTCACGGTGCCGCTGAGATCGAAAAGCAAGCCCTGCGCCAGCCCAAGATTCGAGCCAATCCCCGGAATGGTGCTGATTCCGGAAACCGGCTGAATGCCGCTGGCCCCCAACTGAACTCTGGGGACCACGTTGTCGGCGTCATACCCGGAATCCGAAATCAGCCGCACTTCCACTCCGCCTTTGAATGTGTGTCGGCCCTTGATCCAGGTCACCGCGTCGCCGTACTGGTAGACCGGCGCGATGTAATTGCTGGGCTGTCCACCTACCGGGCTGGTGAGCGAGCCGAACAAGAGGACGTACGGCACGCCGCTCGAAGTATTCAGAAGCCCCTTATTGTCGTACGGGCCAACCGAGTTGACGTCGAAAGGCGTGTTCACCAGCGTGCGCGGACGGAAGGCTCCAAATTTGGCCTCGTTGATCAGGTTCGGCCGCAGAACACTGGTGAGGGTCGCGCTGTACTGCGTCGTTTCCGTCGGGTTCACCTGCCACGGCACACCTGGGTAAGGCGGCGGAGCCGCTACGTTGATGCTGTGAAAAGACTGCTGATTCAGCACCAGCGCGATGCGGTGCTTGTCGTTGAACAGGTGATCGATGCGGCCTTCATACAGCTCGAAGTTGACCGGCACCGGCCGATTCCATGTGAAGCCCGCCGTATTCAGTCCATCGCCAACGCGGAAGTTGTTCGGCAGCGGAATCAGCGCCAGATTGTGCGCGACCGCGCCCGATGGGTCGGCAACCAGCCGGTTGGGGTCGCGTCCGAAAAGGCTCACCGTCTGGACGGCGCCGGGATTAAGAGGATTGCCGGATGCGTCCACCGTCGGAGCGCCGCCCGAGGCGTTCTGGTTCTGCAGCCCGGACACATACCGGAAGTTGCCGGCGCGCGCCGCGGCCGTCGGCACCGTCGCCGTGAACGTCGGACTCTGGCGCTGCTTGTATGGATCCCAAATGCCGTTGAAGAACGTCCGGTTCTTCCTGATGTATCCGCCCAGGCGGATCCCGTAGTTGTTTTGAATCAGGATGGGCCTGCCAATCAACAGCTTGCCGGTAACCGGATCGAGGCCTTGCGAGTTGTTGAAGAAGTTATTGCCGTTCAACGCGGTGTTGCGGTGTTCATAGAATGCGCTGCCGTGAAAGGCGTTCGATCCGCTGCGCGTGACCATCTGCACTTGTCCCGCGCCGCGGCCGAATTCCGCGTCCGCCGGTGAAGTGACCACGCGGAATTCTTCCGCACGATCCACGCTGACCACGTTGGTGTAGAGATAGAACGAACCGGTCAGCAGGTTGTTCTGCGCGTTGATGCCGTCCATCGTGAAGTTCACGGCGTTCCCCTGATTGCCGTTGATCACGAAGTTGGTGCCGCTGATGACGCCAGGCTGGGTCGTCAGCAGACCATACGCGCTCCGGCCTGTCAGCGGCAGATCCTGAAGCTTTTTCCCGTTGACTACATCGCCGATCGTCGCACTGGTGGCGTTCACTTCCGTGGCCAGGCCCTGCACTTCTACCGACTCGGTGGTCTGGCCCAGTTCCAGGCTAAAGTTCACCGTCGCCTGAGAACCAATTTCCAGAATCACTTTCGCGGCGAGAGCCTTGCGAAAACCTGGATGCTCGGCTGTGAAACTGTAGGTCCCCGGAGGTAGCGCCGGAATGCCGTAGACTCCCGCGGCGTTCGTTGTCGCTATCGAGACGGCGCCAGTTTCCGCGTTGACCGCTTTCATCGTCGCGCCAGTCACGTGCGCGCCAGACGGATCGGCAACGGTTCCGGACACCGAAGCGTTCTGACCCAAAGCCAACGCCACGCCAAACAGCGCATAGAACATCGCGGACAGGGCGATTCGCATCCACAGCCTCCCAGCAAAGTGAAAATTGAGCTTCACGAGTTTATTCTGCCCTCGGTATGGTGTCAACCTGCTGTAATCGGGGTGCCGCCAGTATGTGGTCTGTCCGATTCGAATTCACACATCAATAGGCTTACACTGAAGCCAAGATGTACGCCCTCGTTCTCATTGGCCTCCTCGTCGCCGCCAACCTGCCCGCCCAGATCAGGTTCGTCACCAAAATTGGCGGCAGCGACAACGAGTCCGCCGCTGGAATCGCTCGCGATCCGGCCGGCAACTACTACGTCGGCGGCACCACCAACTCCTTCGACTTTCCCGCCACCACCCTCTTCACCAAGCGGCTCGACTCTACTTTGTATAGAGTGGACGGCGGCGCGAGCGCCATCGTCTACCCACCCACCGGCCGCGCGCTGACCGCCCTGGCCGCCGATCCCCTCCACCCCGGAACCCTGTATGCGGTCTTCGGCCTCGATACCTTCAAGACCACCGACGGCGGCGACCACTGGCAAGCCCTCAACCTGCATTTCACGAATAACGACTACCCCATCCTATTTGCCGTCGATTCGAAAGCGGCGTACGCATTCGGACGGAACATGGGTAGCCTGGTCAGCACCGATGGCGGCGCGACTTGGATCAACGCCGGACCCGGCCCGATTCCCCGAACCCAATTTGCTGCCCACCTGATGGCGGATCCGTTCCACCCCGGCTCGCTTATTCTGAGCACCACCCAAAACGCCTGGCGCTCGAACGACAGCGGAGCCAGCTGGCAGATGTTGACCCAGCCTCTGAACACCATCCTCTTCGACCCCGGCCGCAAGGACGTCGTCTTTGGCCTCAACCTCACGAACCTGTTGAAATCCGCAGACGGAGGCGTCACCTGGATCAGCACGCCTCTTCCGAATGAAACCGAGTATGCCGGCCTGTACCCGATCGCTACAGACGGCTCCCACCCCGGCACCGTGTACGTCTCGCTACCCTCCGGCCTCTGGAAAACGACGAATGACGCCGCCACCTGGACCCTCGTAAAGAAGTTCTTCTTCGCTCCGACCGCCGTCGCCGTCGATCCGAATGCGGCCATCGTGTACGTGTCCGGCGCGCCGGGCGTCTATCGCAGCACCGACGGCTTCACCAATCCGGTCGGAGTTCCCCTGGCCGGCGGAAACCTACCGCTCCTGCTCGCTCCCAACCCCGATCCCTCGCAGCCGTCTCGTTTATACTCTTCGAATTCGACCTTCTCTGACGCCTTCGTCGCAAAGCTCGATCCCACTGGTAAGATCCTGTGGGCCACTCTTCTCGGAGGTAGCGGAATCGATTCTCCCGTAGGCATTGCCGCCGACGCCAGCGGAGTGTACCTGGCCGGCAATACGAGTTCCCTGGACTTCCCCGGACGCGCCAAGTCGACCCCGACGCAAACTTCCTTTGCTCCGTACGTAGTCAAGATCTCGGCTGACGGGAGCCGGCTCCTGTACTCGCGTGTCTTTGAAACCGTGCCCGGCGAGGCACCCGGAACGTACCAACGTCCCAGTTCGGGCATCGCGATCGACTCGAGCGGAGCCGCCTATATCGCCATCACCACCGAAACCTCGCGCTCGATTCTATTCGGCTCCGCCGATCGCGCCGAAGCCGAGATCGGCCACCTGCCGCCGATCATTACCGGCGTTCCCACCGTCCTCAAGCTCTCGGCCGATGGCTCGACAATTGTCTATGCCACCGGCGTCGGCCAGGGATTTGCGAATGGCATCGCCGTGAATCAAAAAAACGAGGCCTACCTGCTGACGCAATTCGCCGTCGCCAAGTTGGACTCAAACGGCAAGGACGTCACGCCCCAAGCGCTCCCTGCGTTTCAAGCGTTGCTTTCGGCGGCATCCCTTACTCCGGTGGGCGACCTGCTTCTGACCGGATCCACTCTGCGATATCAGTCGTTTCAGGCGACGTCCGGAGCCTTCCAGGCGATTGCACCGCGCGCCTACAATCCCCTGGCTGGTGATTTCCTAGGCGGCGATTCGAGCGACGCATTTATGATGCGGGTCGCCGCCGACCTCACCACTGTGCTCGCAGCCACCCGCTTGAGCGGCGAAGCAAGCGACAGCGGCACCGCCATTGCCTCCGATTCCAAAGGCAACGCCCTCGTCGGTGGCACCACCGCGTCATTCGCCTTTCCCACCCGCGCGCCAACGCAGGGCCTCTACAACAAGAGCACCAGCTTTGCGACCAAAGTCAGCTCCGACGCAACGCAGATTCTGTTTTCCACTTTCGCCGGAGACAGCCGGCCATTCCTCGTCACTGGCATCGCCGCCGACCTTGCCGACAATCCGGTGATTGTGGGCCACACGCAATCTTTGGCAGTCGTGAACGGTCTGAATACCACGGTCGGTGACACCGATGTGTTCGTCGCGGCGCTGTCGCCAATTGGCGCATCCGGACCCCGGCTGGATGCCGTCCTCAATTCCGCCAGCCTACTCGGCGAAGCCATCGCGCCCGAGGAGATTCTGGCGATTCGCGGCGCCCGATTCGGCGCGACGCCGGGACGCGTTTTGCTCGATGGAAACGCGGTTGAGATTCTCGACTGGCAGGACAGCCAGATTTTGGCGCGCGCACTTATGACGCTTCCGACTCAGGATGGCCGCATCGAAGTGCGGGTTGAAGTCGAAGTGGCCGGCCAGCTCTCGAACGCGATCACCATGCCCATCACGGCGATTTCGCCCGCCATCTACACAACCAACAGAACCGGGATCGGCCAGGGTCTGATTTTCAATCAGGACGGCACCCTGAATTCCTCCGACAATCCAGCCGCGGAAGGCTCCATCGTTTCGATCGTCGCCAATGGGCTGGGCCATCTTCAACACGTGGACCAGAGTGTGGTGACCGCCACCCCGCTGAATGTCTACATCGGATCGCTCTATTCGAGCGGCGTCGACGCGAACCTCATCGATGTGCCCGGCCTGCCCGCGAAACAGTTCGCGATCAAGGTGATTGTTCCAAAGCTGATCTACCCGGGCAGTCCAGGCTACAGCCCGGGTCCGGTTGTGGCCGTCGTGATCACCGCCGGCGCATCCCCCTATACCTCGCCCATCACCCAAGGCGGAGTCAGCATCGCCGTCAAAGCTGTCGAGTAAAGAAAAATGAGGGGCGGAGTCTCGAAAGAGATCCGCCCCTCCAATAAAGACAAGCAAATCCGGAACATTTGGCCCGATCCCGGATGTAGAGAGGATCGCAGGACCGCTCTTTGGCCCCATCGGGGCCACGCCTTGTCTTTTTAACGATACGCCTTCACGTGCCACTCGAAAATCCGTAAAAGCCGTATTTATAGGACTACGAAACACCTAGTACTGGTCAAATGCCGTCCCGCAAGCGCGAGAGGCGTCCGTACCCGCCCGGCGGTGAGAAAAACAATCTAAATCCGTTTGCCCAACGGCCGAATCACGAAGATAGGTCGAAGTTGGACCTTGGAGCCGTCTGTTATCGCGGCCGGGGCAGGGGAGCCTGCAGAGGCCCTCCTGCTTAAAGACGACCGATCGAACCCCAAGCCCCGCCAGGGGAATCCGATACCGCCAGGGTTCCTTTCCTGACTACCAAGCTCCCCCACTGCCATCTAGCCGAAGCCCAAAAATCCAGGCGTCAGACCCCGTTCAAATTATGCGATTCTCCCAGCAAAGCGGATTCGTTCGGTCGCTTGAAGGGTAGTCAGCATTTTCTCATTGAAGAATGAGCCTGAAGGCGGGAGCGAAGCGATCCGCCGCTAGGTTTCCTTTCTTGGTTTGGTTTTTGCGGGAAGGAAGAGCATCCGGGGCTGTGGGAATGTGGGAATCGCGGAGCGATTTCCAA